>JBDHKN010000080.1:0-20228 GCA_039586365.1 Gemmatimonadota bacterium
TCACAGGCGACACTCCGGCCTCGGTCAGCTCTCACCGCTCAACTACGAAAGGAAACACCAAAAGGCAGCTTGATTCTCAAACCCAAAACTGTCCACTAAACGGGGACAACTCCATCGGGGGGCTCTCACGCTGACTTTGGGCGCGCTGGACTCGGCCTGTCCCAAGACCAAGCTGCCCCGAGTATTGACACAGCTGGTGCTGCGGCATTCCGTTACCGCGCTAGCGTGATCAGAGCCTTAGGCGTGAAAAGCGCGCTTGAGAAACCGTGTCTGACGCATCGTGTCGCTTCGGTGGCCAAACCACCGTTCTTGCGTTGGGTCAGCACCAACGGTGTACTGCACGCGTTTGTCATCACACTGACTGCTTCTCTAGCAATTCTGTGACCGACGGTGGTCTCGTGTGACCGGTTCAGCTAGATCACGGCTTGCCGTATAGCCTGTATCGGCATGCGCCTCAAGGAACCCGCCCCTGGGTCTGAGCGGTTGCCCGGCAGACAGGGGAACATTGGACCGGGTATGCCTGTACTTGCTTGGTCGACCCTGAGGACGGCCTCGACTCGGTCAAGACGATCTGTCACGTTGCCGACTCGCAATTCGCAACTCAAAGGAGGTTGGATGAGAGGCTTGATGTTGACTGTTGGTGCAGTCCTTCTCGTAGCATGTGGGTCGAATGCAACCCATATCGCCGCAATCAGCGTCTACGAGTTGCCGCACGAAGAGCAATACGAAATCAGAAGTGTGAGAGTCTTCGATCTAGATCAGCTCATGGGCGTGGAATTCGAGGTTTTGGGTGCTGTCGAAGGAGTCTCCTGCGGGCGCCAGGCTTGGGTGCTGGGGCAGAATGTCGTTGCTGTGGAACAGCTCAAGTACTACGCCTGGACCATGGGGGCTAATGGCCTGACGAATATCCAATACACCTCCCGTGAGGGATACTCGGATTGCACGGAGCTGGTTGAAGCGATTGGGGACGCGATATGGGTATCGGACTCTAAATAGCCTGGTTCTTCATCAATTCGGGTCCCCAGCGTCATGTACTCACGGGGACGCTCGGCAATAACCCCGGGTGATGCCACGGGCGCAGCAAGATGAGAGCGGCTGCAATTGCAGTTGCTTGCTGTCCCCTCCTGATCTCTGACTAGCCGCGTCTACGGCTCCCACAACCCTCGAAGGATCTCCGGCCAGGCAGCTGGCTCTACCCAGACCTCCTTGTGCACTGTCGTGCCACCTCTGTCAATGATGTATGCGCTGTTGGGGAGGTATCCGTACGCCTCTCTGACCGAGTTGTCCATGTTGTCTATAACCACCGTAGTGGCAATCTTCAATTCGTCGCACGCCTTCTGGGCCAAAGTCTTCCGCTGCTCCATGGTCACGGGCTGCTCAATCTCTAAGAAGTCCATCTGGCCGGCGTGCGCCTCGCGCTGGTACAGAACGATGAAAGTGACTCGGTCGTCAAACTCCTCCCGGATCCTGCACTGACAGATCGACAACCTACTGCGGCCACGCCACGATACTGCAGCTCACGGCCGGTGGGTCAAAGTCTATCAGTTCCACCACCCCTCCCACCAGTTGTATCCCAAATCCAACCGCCTGAGCCATTCCATAGCCGGCTCTCCAATGGGGGCACCAGGTGGAGGGGACAACGTCTCCGGTTGTGAGAAGCTGGCCGCTGGCCGCTCGAGGAACCGGCTGATGTCTCGTGACATCAATCCATAGTGTGCGGCATCCGCGTCACCTGCCAGGTATGTCATTCCCTCGAAGTCGTCTCGCAATCGTTCGAGTTGTAGCGAAGCTATGGCCCTGACCTGCGGCATTGGGGCGTTCCCGGCCAAGGTCATGAGGTAATCGATGACGACTCGCTCAACTGCCCGTTTGACCTCTACCTCGTACGGATTCTCTGTGTTGGCCCCGAACGTCGCGGCGTCAAGTTCGTCAATCACTGTAACCAATCCAGGTAGCGATTGATCTAGCATGCGCTGCTCTACCAGCCGGGCTGCGCGTTGGGAATCCAGGATGCTCGAAACAGTATGGTATGCCGCAACAACTGCAGGAGTGATCGCGTCGAAAATCAGTCCGGTGTAACGAGGGAACAGCTCGCGGGTCCGCCCATATCCCGGAGGACGAGGCGGTAGTCTTTCGAGAAGGCCAGTGGGGAGCACCAGCTCCGAAGGCTTCAGAGTGGCGAGCAGGGCTTCGAGTGCGGCCTCTTGCTCGTCTGCTGGCACTGGGCGCAGGGGCTCGCGTCCATCGCCTCGCATCGCGTAGACGTAGTGCATTCCACCCAAGGCAGACGCAGCCGCAGTCACTTGGTAACGGTGGTGCATGTAAAGGGGGACCAAGACCTCTTCCATCGTAGCCAAAGGCACATCGCGCTTGATCGCATTCTCACCGAAGCGGGACAATGCCACACGACGAACTTCCATCATCCGGTTCAACTCGGCCGCCGGATCTGTACCGTTAGACCATTGGTCGACCCGGGGGTGCGCGTCAGCGTCTTGACCGGTGAGGTAGATGATGTCACGGTCCCACGCTTGTTCGATCATGGCTCCGAGAGCTCGGGCCTCATCGGTTCCGTCTGGAAAGTCCTGGTAGCCGTACGCGATCGTGACGTCGTCCCACTCACCCATGCCCACGTCGTAGACCTCGGAATGGTCGAACGTTCCGTCACGATTGAGTGTGATCAGTGGATGGGGATAATCCATGACCGAGATCCGTCCGGCACGGCTATCGTAGTAGTTGTGGCCCAGCCCCAGTGTGTGCCCCACCTCGTGGGCGGACAGCTGGCGAATCCGCGCAAGCGCCCACTCGGCCAACTCAGGTGCTGTCTCGTCACCGTTGCGGTAAGGAGAAAGAAGCCCTTCAGCTATCATGTAGTCCTGGCGGATGCGTCGCGAACCGAGTGTCACGACACCCTTGATGATCTCTCCGGTACGAGGATCGGTTACCGATCCGCCGGTGCTCCACCCTCGCGTGGAACGGTGCACCCAGTTTATCACGTTGTAGCGGGCGTCGAGTGGGCTGACACTGTCCGGTCTCAACTCAACCTGAAAGGCGTTGCGATAACCAGCCGCCTCAAAAGCCTGATTCCACCAGCGCGCACCCTCCAACAACGCCGAACGAATCGGTTCTGGAGCGCCAGGATCCAAGTAGTAGACGATGGGCCTTACCGCCTCACTCACACGCGCGCCGGGATCGACCTTTTCGAGTCGGTGCCGCCGGATGAAACGTTTGGTCATCGACTCGCCAAGAGGAACGGAATAATCCTCGTAGGTTATCGCCCCGTATCCAGCACGAGGATCGTACGGCCGTGGTTCATAGTTGTCATCGGGCAGCTCAATGAAGGATTGGTGCACCCGAATGCTCGCTGCCTCGCCCGTGGCGGCAACGTTGCCTACTCCCTCGAGTGATCCTCCACCAAAACCACCGAAGCCGCCGCCACCGCTACCCGGTTGGCGGGTGAAAGTGAGTTCTGTTTCGATCTCGGTGTTCTTTGGGAAGCCTTTGGTCATGGGTAGGTAGACCGAGCTCCGGTCAGCGTCGAATCGGTACGTTCCAGGTCGCAGACGCTGACCGATCTCCGTAGCGTCACGCACGAGAAAATCAGTCATGTCGACCAACAGAGCTTCTCCGGTCTCAGCGGCCGCGGTGAAGCCCCACAGAACTGAGCGCGCGAACGCATCAGTGACAGCGCGCACTTCGGCAGGGTTGTCGCTGTGCGCCCGAAAGCGGTAGTTGGGCTGTACCATCAGGATCCTGCGTCCCACCCTTTCGAATTTGACGATGCGCGAGCCGGCGAGTTGGCCGCGGTCGATCCCGATGTCGTTGGAGCCAAGCCCGGCGCCTATGCCCAAGATATGCAGGACCTCGGTGTCCAAGCGATTGATCTCCATCCAGAGACGGCCAGGTCCGTCATCCCAGTAGAGCGGCAGGAATCCGTCTATCTGTCGCATCCCGGCCGTCTTTTCCGCAATCGATGGTAGTGGTCCCTGGGCCTCGTCGCCGCGCGCCTGGGCAGCACCAGTAGCCGAAATTGCCAGTGTCATGAGAGAGACCGTGGCGAAGACCATGCCGATCAGGGTGGCCTGGGGCCGCGGTGCACAGTCGTGGCGCAACCTGGTCGTGAATCCGGACATGATTACCTCCTCGGAGGTGGATTAACTCGCAATCCGTCAGTTAGCACAAAGGCATCTATTCTCTGACCCGCGCGTCGACATTGGAGTGCTCGATCAAGTGCCCGCGCACACATCATCTTCAGGTGAGCCCTAGAAGAACAGCCAATATAGCAGTCCAGTAGTCACGATGACGCCGGCACATAGTAGATCGAACAACAGGTCTCTTTCGGGCCTCTGGATCGCAACGCCTGCCGTTTCAGCCGGAAAGCTGGTTGCACCAAACCGGGCCGTCTGAGTCGTGGCCACCAAGAGCATCGCCAACAGCAGCGCAGCCATCCACATCTGGTCAAGGAAGGCGAAGCCAGGTGCTATCAACTTCACGCCTATCGTAGCTGGGAGAGTGGCAGCCATTACCATGGCTGCAGCTGGAGCAGTAGCACGGCGCCAGAATAACCCACCTAGGAAGACAACTGCGACACCAGGCGTTATCAGTCCCCAAAACTCCTGAATGTAGCTGAACACACGCTCAAACCGGAGCAGGAACGGGGACCAAGCAGCAGCGATCACTAGGAACAAGCCGGTGCTGAGCCGACCCACAGCTATGAGGTGTTTCTGAGAACTGTTAGGTCGCATCCAGCGCTGGTATAGGTCTATCGTGAAGATAGTGGCTGCGGAGTTGAGCATTGAGTCGAGGCTCGACATTATGGCTGCGAGTAACGCAGCGAACATCAGACCGGTGAGGCCGCTTGGTAGCAGACGCTGCAGCAACAAGGGATAGGCCATGTCCGAACGCTGCAGTTCGTCGGCGTAGAGAAGCCAAGCAATGATCCCCGGAATTACGATTATGAACGGAATCAACAACTTGATGTAGGCCGCAAACACTATCCCATAACGTCCTTGAACCACATTCCTCGCGGCCAGTGTTCGCTGAGTGATAAACTGATTGCAGCCCCAATAAAAGATGTTGGCGATCCACAGCCCTCCGAAGAAGATGGCGAACCAGGGGAGCTCCGGATGGTCCAAGGGCAGCACGGTGTGGAACTTGTCACCAGCCTGCGCCATTAATGCGCCCCATCCACCAATCGCTCGTAGCCCTATGACTGTAGTGATCACACCACCCAGGAGTAGCATAGTTCCTTGGACGAGGTCCGACCACACCACTGCTTTCAGACCTCCATACGCAGTGTAAGCCCCGGCGAATACGGCGAGAATTGCAATGCCCCAACCCAACGGGAGATCGAAGATTGTCTGTAGGGCAAGTCCTCCGGAGTATAGCACGGTGGCTATTGCGACGAAGACGTAGGCGAGCAGCATGTAGAAAGCGAGCCAACTGCGCGATCTCACGTCGAAGCGTTCCTCTAAGTACTGCGGCATGGTCGTAATGCCGAGTGCGAGGAACTTCGGTAAGAACCACCGAGCCACGACGACCAGTGTAATGGCAGCCATCCACTCGAAAGAGGCTATTGCCAGGCCAAAGTCTACGCCTGAGCCGGCCATGCCGACGAAATGCTCTGTAGAGATATTGCTGGCGATCAAGCTGATTCCAATGATCCACCACGGAAGGGACCGTCCAGCGAGGAAGTAGTCTGCTGCAACCCGTTCTCGGCGTGAAGCCAAGACTGCCACAAGGCCGACCACGAGGAAGTATGCGAGAAACGCGACAGTGTCAAAGTGAGAGAAGCTCAACCTGATTATGACCTCGCTCAGACAGGTGTAGAGGAATCTACGATCCAGGAGTTTGTGGGGAATAGGTCAGTTCGCAGATTGGATACCCACGAAATGGGAGTTCGTGGTTCCACACGCAACAGAACTGGTATTGACAAGGAGCGACAAGTCGTAAAGGTTAGCGAAACTTGGGCCATGCTCGGTCGAGGGCCAGTCGCGCGACCGGTGACGCAATCAGCAGGCAACACAGGAGCAGGTTGGCATGAACAACGGTAAGGTGAAGTGGTTCAACAGTGCGAAGGGCTTCGGCTTCATAGAGCGGGACGGTGGCCCAGATGTCTTTGTTCACTATACCGCAATCGACGGAGCAGGTTTCCGCACCCTGGCGGAAGGGGATCCGGTTGAGTTCGATGTAGAGGAGGGACCGAAGGGTCTTCACGCTACGAACGTGAAGAAGCTTGAGGTAGACCGCGCACCGGAGTAGTCCAGCCAACTCCCGCCTGTCTCAGTGAGTGCCAGCGTTGCATTGCACCGGCCTTGTTCCCAGCGTGTCCCGTGCGTCGGTCTAGCTGTTGTCCCGTCTTACGATCTTGAATTCAACCGACCAATTGCCTGAGAAATCCCACGGTTCATATCCTTCGCGCTCGATGATCGTCAAACCAGACGTAGCTTCGATGACACATGCAACCAGGTCTGGGTTACCAGTATCGTTGAAGGAGACCTCAGGTCGCAGGTGACCACCACCGCCCTGTAGCCGCAATCCTATAGTACCCTGAGTTGAGCGGTTACTTCGCAGCGCCTTCACGTAACACGCTTCAAATCTTGGATCTAGTTGGCTCAGTTGGAGAGACAGGAAGTCAGCATCCACCTGGCCCTCTACCACGAGCTCACCGAACTCAACGGTGCCGAACTGCGCTCCTCCTCCGCACGAGGAGGAAAGGAGCCAGCAAGCTGCTGCCAGACTGATGAGACGCATCTGCCACGCTCGGTAAAGGGAATGGGATGGAAAGCGCAACTGCCCGCCAGTATGCATCCCTACTGCAGCGGCTCTAACCGCGCGGTGAAGTGTCGCAGTACTTGCGCTTCGTAGGTGATCCTCAGACCGCCAATTGAATCCCGCTTCTGATATAGACTGCTTGCGACCTCCGCGACGTATTCCAGGTGGCTGCGGGTATATACTCGTCGCGGAACGGCAAGTCTGACTAGTTCGAGTTCCGGCCAGTTGCCACTCGAACCGAACATCAAACCGCCTATCTCTACTCCTCTAATCCCTCCTTCGAGGTAGAGGGCGCACGTGAGTGCTTGAGCAGGGAACTGTTCCTGGTGGATCTGGGGTAGAAAACGCCTGGCATCAAGGTACACCGCATGACCACCTATCGGCAGAAGTACCGGCACCCCTCCTGCACAAAGAGCTTCGCCGAATTCACGTACCTGCCCTATGCGATGGGCCAGGTAGCGCTCGTCCAGCACCTCCTCTAATCCTTGCGCCATTGCCTCTAGATCGCGACCGGCCAACCCTCCATAAGTGGGGAAGCCCTCAATCAAAATGAGCATGTTAGTCACCTTGTCCTTCATTTCACCATCGTTCAAAGCGACAAAGCCGCCCATATTGACGAGCCCATCTTTCTTGGCCGACATCGTACACCCATCGGCCAGGTCGAAAAACTGGCGGACTATTTCTGGAATGCTGGTGTCCAGATTGCCTCTCGTTTTGGCGAAGTAAGCGTTCTCAGCGAAGCGACACGCGTCGTAGAAGAACGGGATGCCGTTGTTACGACACCATTCAGAGACCTGCCTGGCATTCTCAAGACTGACAGGCTGACCACCACCTGAGTTGTTGGTGATCGTCAGGAGAACCAACGGGATCTTTTGTCGGCCGACTTTGGAAAGGACACGGTCCAGTTTTGCTAGGTCCATGTTGCCTTTGAATGGTACGTCCGCTAACGGATCGTACGCCTCGTCGATCACGCAATCGACTGCTTCGCCGCCGTTGTGCTCTATGTTTGCCCGGGTGGTGTCGAAATGGATATTGTTCGGGACGTGATCTCCAGGGCGTACGCAGTTGGAGAACAACAGGTTCTCGGCCACGCGTCCTTGGTGCATCGGGATAACGTGCTTGTAACCAGTTATCCGTCTGACCGTGTCCTCGAAGCGAAAGTAGTTTTGGCTACCTGCATATGATTCGTCGCCCACCATTAGACCGGCCCACTGTCGGTCAGACATCGCTGACGTTCCAGAGTCGGTCAGTAGGTCGATCGTGATGAGCCTGGCCGGAATGTTGAAGAGGTTATACCCTGCCTCGCGAAGAGCTGATTCCCTTTCGGAACGGGTACTAAACGGGATCGACTCGACGGCTTTGATCTTGAAAGGTTCCATGATCAAGACAAGTTACCTGCAATAGTCGCTGGATGCAGCCGTTGTGGCCAGCCGGGTTCCTGCCGTCTAGCCGACGCCTCTCAACTCGGTGAGACAGGGGTCGTACAACTGACGGATGGGGCGATCCCGTAACTGCACGCTTGACAATTATCTGGGACAAATACTTATATTAGGGAGAGCTAATTCTTGCAGTATTGGTCCTCTGCCGACTGGTAGCCACAAGGCTATCTGGGGCGATCCGACCAGTGACCGACTGCTCTTCTGTCTGACCTACTTTGGTGTGCTCATGGTTGATCCCATTCTCGCGCTGACCGCGTTCACGACCGTAGTGGTGTTTCTGGTAGTCCTTTTCTGGCCTCGCCACGGACTTGCGTCGCGAATCGGGAGACTGCTGCGCATGACAGAACGGGTGCGGATGGAGGACGCTCTCAAGCATCTGTTCGACGGTGAGTATACCGGCAAGACCTGTAGCGTGGAGAGTCTGGCTGGAGCGCTTGAGATGTCTCGTGCCCGAGCAGCTCGGCTGGTCAACCAGCTTGAGGCGATGGAACTCATACACTCCGATGGCAGAGGGCTACCGCTAACCAATGCTGGTCGCGAGTATGCTCTCCGTCTGCTGCGGACACACCGACTGTGGGAGCGTTACCTGGCCGACCGGACAAATGTCAAGCCGCTGGATTGGCACGATCAGGCAGAGCGGCAGGAACACGCTCTAGCCCCGGCAGAGACTGAAGAACTGGCCGCCCGAATCGGACACCCGCTGTACGACCCTCATGGTGACCCGATCCCGACCGCAACTGGCGAGATGCCTCCTCAGTCCGGAGTCCCGCTCACCGCTCTGACACCCGGTCAGTCTGGAGCAGTCGTGCATTTGGAGGATGAGCCACGGGAGGTCTTTCAGAAGATCCTCGATGCTGGTCTGGTTCCGTTGATGCGTGTCCAAGTGATCGATATGACACCTGAGACGATCCGGTTCACAGCCGACGGTGAAACATTGGAGCTCGAGCCGGTGGCGGCCACTAACGTCACGGTTGTGCCGCTGCCTCACGGCGAGGTTGGAGACGGCCCGTTCGACAATCTGACCTCGCTCAGGTCCGGTGAATCGGCGACAGTGGTGCAGATAGCTCCGACCTGCCAGGGCCTACATCGCCGCCGGCTGCTGGATCTCGGCTTCGTTCCGGGCACGCTCGTGACTGCAGAACTCGAGGGCACGTTGCGCGATCCTGTTGCATATCGGGTGCGAGGTGCCCTAATCGCCTTACGCAAACAGCAGGCTGAGTGGATCTACATCGACCGCAGTGACCTAGCGGTGCAGAGCTAACATGGCGGCAAGCGTTTCCAGCGCCTGCGACGGATGTTCAGTTGGTCGCGCTGCCAGCCTAGTGCAGCTTGGAGTGCAGCTCGACCGATGGGACTTCCTGGTGGCATTGGCCGGCAATCCCAATACGGGGAAGAGTACTGTCTTCAATGCGCTCACGGGTTTGCGTCAGCACACTGGAAACTGGCCGGGCAAGACGGTCGCGCGGGCGGAAGGAGGTTACCGCCACGCTGGCAAGAGGATCAAGTTAATCGACCTTCCCGGTACTTACTCGTTGAACGCCGGCAGCGCTGATGAAGAGGTAGCCAGGGATTTCATACTGTTCGGTAGACCGGATGTCACAGTGGTAGTGGTCGACGCCACGCGTCTTGAGCGGAACCTCAATCTGGCAAATCAGATTCTGGAAATCACAGACCGGGTCGTGATCTGCCTAAACCTGATGGATGAGGCAAAACGACGGGGCATTGGTGTCGACGTCGTGAAGCTGTCACAACTGCTGGGAGTGCCAGTGGTTCCAACCGTGGCACGACGTGGCGAAGGCATCCCAGAACTACTCGATGCAATTCACGGGCTTGCGGCGGGCGATATCAAGCCCAGTCCGTATCGAATCGACCGCTACTCGCCGGAACTCGAGGTTGCCGTCCAACGATTGTCGCGAGGCATAGAGACGGTATTCGCCGAACTATCCAATTCACGGTGGGTTGCACTCCGCCTGCTGGCGGGGGACGGAAGTATCACAACGGCTGTCAGGACCGGTGAAATAGGAACCTTGCGTGAGAACGGCACCCAACACCCTGGGTCGAATGCGTCGGTGCCGTTTCGGGTCAGCGATCGTAGCCGCTCGGACGAGTTGTTGGCGCTGGCTGAGGAATTGCGCTGGACGCTAAACCCAGATTTCGAGGATTCCCTGACTGAGAGTAGCTACGCGACTGCGCAGAGTGTCGCGCAAGCCAGCACGCTGAGAGGACTCAGGCGTACCGGTTTTGATCTAGACCGGTCGCTCGACCGCATGCTGACGAGCCGCTGGCTGGGATTCCCCATCATGCTGGTTATACTCTCAGCGGTCTTTTGGCTGACTATAGCTGGCGCCAACATACCTTCGGGAGCGATAGCGGCGCTATTGCTCGATATGGGGCATCCAGCACTCAAAGGTCTGGCGGCTGGCATCGGAATGCCATGGTGGGTTTCTGGGATCCTCATAGACGGTGTGTACTTGGCCACTGCTTGGGTAGTCGCCGTGATGCTACCGCCGATGGCAATCTTCTTTCCTTTGTTCACGCTACTTGAGGATTTCGGCTACCTGCCCCGGGTAGCTTTCAACTTGGACAAGCTGTTCCAGAAGGCCGGGGCCCACGGTAAACAAGCGCTAACGATGTGTATGGGGTTCGGCTGCAACGCGGCAGGAGTAGTCTCAGCCCGCGTGATCGATAGCCCCCGAGAGCGGCTCATCGCCATCATCACAAACAACTTCTCGCTCTGTAACGGACGCTGGCCGACACAGATTCTCATCGCTAGCATCTTCATTGGAGCGTTGGCTCCAGCGCATATCGCCGGACTGGTTTCAGCTGCGGCTGTGGTAAGTGTGGCGGTCACAGGCATAGGGGCGATGCTGCTCGCGTCGTGGGCTCTTTCTCGCACCGTGCTGCGAGGAGAGGCCACGACATTTAGTCTTGAGCTGCCGCCCTACAGACCTCCTCGTATACTCCGAACTCTCTACACTTCGCTGATCGATAGAACAGGCATAGTGCTCTGGCGCGCGATCATGTTTGCTGCTCCCGCAGGTGCCGTGATTTGGCTGCTGGCCAATCTGCATGTGGGTGCGCTGAGCATTGCGGAGCTCATGATTTCGTGGTTGCATCCGTTTGGACTCCTACTCGGTCTCAACGGTGTGATTCTGCTGGCCTACGTAGTGGCGATACCGGCGAACGAGATCGTCATCCCGACTGTGCTGATGTTGACCGTGCTCACGCTCAAACTTGGGGGTGTGGGAGCGGGATCTGGGGTGATGTTCGAGCTGGAATCGACTTCGGCTACCAGTGACTTGCTCCGTGCCGGTGGGTGGACGTTGCTGACAGGTATCAACCTCATGCTGTTCAGTCTGCTCCACAATCCTTGCTCCACTACTCTGTACACCATCTACCGGGAAACGAGAAGTGCCAAGTGGACGACCCTGTCGGCAGCCCTTCCGTTAGTGATGGGCTTCACTGTCTGCTTCCTGATCGCACAAATCTGGCGGATCGCTGCGGGTTGGTGAGGTCGCAGGAGGAACCGCGCCTGCGCGGGGAGCGGCTTGCTAGCTCGCAACGACGCAGCCCAGGGACCATCCTCGGTGCCTACATCGCAACACTCAGCCTTGCAGCTACGACCAACTTCTGAGCGCCACGTCCCGGGTAGAGAAAGGCAGTGCCACGAGCAGAGCCGGGCATTACAGGCGGTAGCATGAGCTCCGGGCCGATCCGTCTGGCAGCCACAGCGAAATTGCTGGCTGTGCTGATTTGTATGGTAAGACTGCGGCCCGACAGTCTGGCTGTAGGGCCGCAGGATGTCTGGATCTTGTGGGGGGTTACTGGTTCTTCTTGCTTAAGCTCCATACGTATGCCGCCACCGCCTTCACCTGCTCTTCGGAGAGGTTGGGCCCACCCTTCGGTGGCATTAGGGCCCCGCTTGCGGCCTGAGCGCCCCTGTTGATCGTATCGACGATGCTATCGTAGCTACCGTCGGCGTGAGTCCATTCGTTGTCCGTCAGATTGGCCCCGAGGCTGGGAATCCCCTTGGCGTCCGGTCCGTGACAGGCAAAACAGGTGCCCGCGCCTTTGAAGATCGCTGCACCCTCAGAAATCATCTGTTCAGTCACACCTGCCGGGAGTTCGGACTGCTGTGCAACAGCGGCCGGGGTGAGGACAACAGTGGCGCAGGCTGCCAGCGCCAACCACGAAGACAACTGCTTCACCAGATCCTCCTTACCAAGCAACAAGTTTTTGGGTCCGTGCCCAAGACTACCTATATCGTTCGCCTTGAACTTACCCTGAAGCAGAGAGTTGGTGCCACCCTTGGAGAGATAGAGTTGGACTCCAGTTGTGCCGCTAGCCGATCCCTCTGGCATCCCGGGGTCCGCTCGCTATCTGTGGGAATCGCAAAGAGATACGCAACCCGCCGAGACTGCTGCGCGAGGCTTCGATCGAACCCTCATGAGCCTCCATAATTGCTGCGGAGATCGTCAATCCGAGCCCAGCACCAGCGGCCCGCGTTCGGGCAGCGTCGGTCTTGTA
This sequence comes from Gemmatimonadota bacterium, assembly GCA_039586365.1. Lineage (GTDB taxonomy): Bacteria > Gemmatimonadota > Gemmatimonadetes > Gemmatimonadales > GWC2-71-9. The sequence goes on from JBDHKN010000080.1 coordinate 12,738, forward strand.
CAGTCGCTCAAAAAGGTTTGGCAGAACCTCCTCGGGGATTCCGAGTCCGTCGTCATCAACGGTCAGATATATGCCTGTCGCATCGGTCGCCAGCGCAACGACCACACGGGTGCCAGGTGGCGTATGCTGAATCGCGTTGTCGAGAAGGTGGTCCAAAACAAGCTGGAGCATCTTGGCATCGGCCGCAATTGTCATCCCGTCATCTGCTGACGGCTCGACTGAAAGGGTCCTTCCCTCCGACCGTGGCCTGACACGCTTTACGGCGTCGGTTGCCAGTCCTAGCAGGTCCACTGGTGCAGGTGCAGGTCGCAGTTCGCCGGCCTCGATTCTCGCCAGCATCACGACACCTTCGCTGATGGTATGGAGATGTTCTACCTCCTCAAGGCAGCTTTCGAGGATTCGTCGGTACTCCTCTGGCGAGCGCTCGCTGCGAAGCGCAACTTCGATCTGACCCTGCACGGCGGTCAGCGGTGTTCTGAGGTCGTGTCCGAGATCAGCAATCATGCGACGTTGCTGGTCTAGCGCACCATCCAATCGTTCGAGCATCCCGTTCAGAACGGCAACCAGCCCCCTGAACTCAGCTACATCAGCATGCGCAGTTATCCTGTTACCAACAGTGCCGGGAGTGACTGATTGCGCTTGCGCGGTGATAGTTGCCACGGGAGACACCGCCGAACCTGCCAGCCAACCGGCTCCGATGATTGTTGCTGCCGTGCCGAGCACCACTGTGGCCGCCATGAGGAAGAAGATGCTGCGCTCAAACTCTGCCAGCGGCTCAAGTGAAGCCGTCACCTGAAAAACGGACGCACCTGGAATGCTCCCTTCCGGTACCTTGGCGTAGAGTGATCTGATACGGTGGTTGCCCCATTGTTGGGTCACGAATGTGCGACTTCCGGACCGCGCTCTGGCAACACTTGCCAGATCAACCGGGATCTCATGGGAAAATGGAGTGTTCGCCAGGAGAACCACACCCAAAGAATCCCGCACGGTGACGAAACGATTGACCTGTCGTACGAATGCGTCCATATCATTGGAGTTGGACTGGAATGCAATAGGGAGTCTGGCTGCCAGTGCAGCTGCCTCGAGCTGCACTGCTGATGTCAGTGATTCGTCAAGTTGCCGACTGAGACTGAAGTGCGTGCCGAGAAAAGCCCAGAGTGAGATGAGCAGCAAAGCCAGAAACATTGTGAGGGAGAACCGCACCGCGAGGGTGCGGCGTAAAGACTGCATTACTCCTCAGCGTCTTCGGCCTTGAGACAGAAACCCACCCCACGGACGGTCCTTATCAGATCATCACAGCCCGCTTCCCTGAGCTTGCGCCGAAGGTTGCCGACGTGGACGTCCACTACGTTGCTCTCTGGGTCGAAGTGCATGTCCCAAACCTTCTCCAACAATTCCGTCCGCCGTACGACTTCTTCGGGGTGTAGCATGAAATGCTCTAGTAGTTGGAACTCACGCGGAGTCAGGTCCAGAACCATCCCGCTTGCCCGGGCCTGATGCTTCATTCGGTTCATTTCCAGCGAAGAATATGTCAGGCGTTCCAGTCGTGTCGATCCGCCACGCCGGATTAGAGCCCGGAGCCGAGCGAGTAGTTCGTCGAACCTAAACGGCTTCGCCAGATAGTCATCGGCGCCAGCGTCGAGTCCCCGCACCACGTCCTCCGTAGTGTCCCGTGCGGTCAGCATGAGTATGGGCGTTTTTCGACCTTCTCGACGTAGTTCTGCCGCCACCTGGAGGCCGTTCTTTCTGGGGAGCATGATGTCGAGCAGAATCGCGTCATATTCATTGACGTGTGCCAGGGTCGTTGCCTCCTCACCATCCCGGGCGACATCTACTGCGTAGCCTTCTTCCCGCAAGCCCATCTGGATGAAGCCAGCAACTTTCCTATCGTCTTCGACTACCAATACCCGCATGGATGGAACCCTACCCAGCATCCGGTGAGACTCAGTTGAAACGTCTGTGAAGTCGTCTTCATGAACTCTCGGTGTACCGTGGGAGCTTGAGAGTGAATCTTGCGCCCTGACCGAGTTGACTCTGTACGGTTAGATCTCCACCGAGAAGACGGGCAAGCTGCCGGGACAGTGCAAGCCCAAGTCCAGTGCCGCGCTCCCTCCGATTGCTACCGCTCTCGAATGCTTCGAATATCGTCGCCTGTTCCTCAGCAGCTATCCCTTCGCCACGGTCCACGACGTCCAACTGCATGGACTCATCGGTCGCCCGCACGCTCAAAGCTATCCCCTCGGTTTCGGGACTGTGGCGCACGGCGTTCGTGAGAAGATTGATGAGTATCTGCCGAACACGCTGCGGGTCAGTGTGGCACTCGACGGGTTCCGATACCCCCTTTATGCTGATCTGTACGCCCTTCCGTTCCGCGGCAGGCTCAACCGACCTGACGGCGTCTCGCACAACTTCTAGTAGATCGGCACTCTGTATCAGAGGGTGAAGCTTGTCCGCATCGAGCCGACTCAGCTGAAGTAGATCTTCCAGGAGACCAAGTGTTTGTTCGGCCGACTCGCGGACTTCCACAGCCGCCCGGGGTGGGTTGTGGCCGGCTTTGCGTACCAGTAGATCGGCCCAACCGTATACAGCAGTGAGTGCGTTGCGCAGCTCGTGGTTGATCATCGCATAGAAGCGGTCGCGCGACTGCTGCATGCTCTTGAGTTCCCGTAGGAGACCCGCCTCTTGCTCGTAGCGCCGAGCGTTCTCCACGGCCACCGCTGCATGGCCGGCCAACAGTACTACAACCGCCTCATCTTCCTCACTAAACTCAGTGGCTCCGATCTTCTCGCTCAGATAGAGATTCCCAAGCGGCACCTCTCGACCGAGAATTGGAACTCCTAGGAACGATTTCATGCCGGGATGGTTGGCAGGAAATCCGAAAGCCTCAGGGTGCTTAGAAAGGTCTGCGACCCTCACGGGCCGGGGGTCTTGAACGAGCAAACCCAGAAGGCCCTTGCCCTGCGGCAGCTCCCCAATCCTGCTGTGCTCTTCCGCAGGAATGCCACTTGTTACGAACCTCTCCAGGCCCTTGCCACCCCGGTCGATTATTCCAAGAGCCGCGTACCGTGCTCCAATCACGTCTCGCGCCGAATCAGCAACTTCCTGCAGCACGCGATGAAGTTCGTGCTGGGCAGTGATGCGGATTGCTGCGCGGGACAATTTCTCGATCCGAGACCAGATCCTCTCTGGCTCGGGTGTGGTCCGTAGCACCATACGGGCCAAACCTACACCACCGCAACCTGCAGTACCAGGTGCAGCCCGCTAGCTGGTTACCTGTGCCTGTGTACGGATTAGACTATGTGACGGTCCTAGCCGGCGAGGTTGGGAGCTAGGTTGGGGTCGGCTACTGGCACCACGAGAGTCGATGTTGGTAAATGATTGAGGATTCTCTCCGTGGTGCTTCCTACGAGCAGGCGATCCACCCATCCCTTGCCGTGAGATCCCACGACCAGCACATCGGCTTTCCACTCCTCGACCTCCTTTGCCAGGGCGTCATCCGATGCACCACGCCGCAGGACCTTCTCAGCTTGAGCTTCTCCCGGCAGCTGAGCTACCGCCTCCTCGAACTGCTCCTCTGAGAGACGGTAGTAGGCGTCCTGATCCAAGGCTATGGGGAGTGCGGCTATCAGAGGAAGTGGCTCTACCACGTGCAGGATCCTGGTCTGCGCACCGAACAATAGAGCGAAATTGATCGCCTCAGTGATGGTGGGACTGGTAGCATAGGATATGTCAACCGCCACCAGCACACGGTTCACGGCGACGCTTTCCATGCGCGATACGAACACGGGCACCTTGGATGTGCGGACAACGCTGTGAACGGTGCTGCCACCTGTCCACCGGGTGAAAGCTGGGTGGTGCTTTGCGCCGAGGACGACAAGTCCAGCTTCCCGCTCCGCTACAACCTCTCGTATGAGTACAGCGGCCCTGCCCAATCGAACTAACAAATTGGTGATCGCGTCCGCGGGAAGCGTTGGCGAGAGTACCTCGGTGAGCCGGTCGTGCGCGGTTTGCAGTACCGCCCGGTTCATGCTGCCGACGTCGATCGGAATGTCGGTGCCGCCTGAGGCCATCCAGAACTCTCGCGCGGCATGGACGAGATGGCACGGGATTCCAGCCCTGTCAGCAATCTCGCAGGCCAGGCGAGCAGAGTGCAGGCCTTCGGGACTGTCATCCACACCGGCCACTACGGATTTCCACTGCATCGTACACCACGTGGCTGGAGGTTGTGAAACATGCAGCGTGTCGGGAATCGACCGTGAGCTTAACTCTGATACCCCTGGTCCTCAAGAGCTGACAGTGGTGCCTAGGCACGCACTGTCAGATAGTTGCTACGAGTCCCTCGGGAAGAAGCGGTCGCCAGCTACACCGGTTGGGCAAGGAAACGGACTCAGAATGGAAATGCGTACGCGATGCCGCCGGAAATCTGAACGTCATACTGGTAGCTGTTGAAGCCGAGTTCGTTGAACCTGTACAGCGTGTTGCCCACTTCAGCAAAGACGGTGAGGAATGTGTTATCGATTACGTAGTTGGTGCCTGCTCCAAATCGCGTGACGAGGTTGCCAAAGTCTTGCAGGGTCATGTCAGCAGGACTGACACGAATCCAGCCCGCGCCGGCGAAGACATAGGGGGCCCAGCTGCTGGAGGTCGGCAGCCCAACCTGAAGGTCCAACGTGGCGAAGATCCGTCGGAACCCCTGCTCGACCAGAATCAGCCCTGGACCCTCGTAGTCGCTCTTGGCCAGCGAAACCAGGCCCCGGAGAACGAGATTAGAGTTGAGCTGCAGCCCAAGACCACCTCCCGCCGTCCAAGCCGGGCCTAGAGCATCCTTCTGGTCACTCAGACTCGCTGCTGGAATTTGGTATCCACCGTAGGTGAGCAGGACCAGGGCCCGACCTTGTCCTACCACAGGTTCGGTTGCGGCTCCTGCCAGCAGGAGCCCAACCACAAAGCACTGCGTGCCGTTCACCTCAGGAGTCCTCGCGCTTTGTTATGACCGAATCCAGGCTGAGACTGCCGCCACCAGCAGCGGTAAGGAAGAGAAACACGAAGCAGTAGAGCAACGCCAGCTCTCCCCGATTGACCCACGGCCAGAGACCGTTTTGGGCGTGGATCCAGAAGTATGCCACGGCCATTTGACCCGAGAGTACGAAGGCAACTGGGCGGGTGAACAAGCCGAATACGATCTGCAAGCCGCCGACAAGCTCGAGGACTCCGGCGGCTCCGTATCTCGTGAACAATTCCGCCGTCTGACCTGCCTCACCAAAGCCCCCGAACCAGCCGAGGACCTTCTGAGCACCATGGGTGAAAAAGAGGAATCCGACAACGATCCGCATCAGTCCAAGAGCTGCATTCTGGTATTTGGCCCAAGTATTCCAGTGCAATGTGGCCACCCTAGGATTAAGGTCCATTAGTTGACTTACTGGCCATTGGATCGACCAGCGGTCCAACGGCCCGTGCTCCCACCGTCTACGGCCCGACCAGTGAGATGAGGGTCTGTCCCGATGTTGGCCTTGCCCTGCCGTCAGCGCTCAAGACGACGAGCTCTCCGGACTCCTTCAAGGCAAAGAGAGGCAATGCAGTCTCTCCATGTTGTGCCATGAATGCGTCGAAGTCAAACTCACCGGTCAGGGGAGTTCGCTTTATCGTCGCACCCGACTCGCAGCGAGCTGCGATCTTGTCGTACGTTGCTCCTCGATCGAACAGGAAGCGTCCGCGAAGGTGTTGTGGCATCTTCTGCCTGGTGCTGGTAGATCGATTATCTGCCACTGGCAGTTGATACACGTTCGCTCGGCCGAATACGTCGCTGAAGTGCAATGCAGCTAGTGCGTTCACCTCGTCATTGGGAGTGAGCGCCAACAGACGCCCCAACCCGTCCAGCTCCAACTCCTCCATAGTATGCTCTGAGAGAATACTACCGTAGTAAGCCGTCACACCCAGTTGCCGCGCGGCGGAGACATGGCTCCAGTTCGAGTCAACCAACGCGAGCTTGATCCCTTCGCTGTTGAGTAACTCGGCCAGAGATCGGACCCAGGAGTCCGCTCCGACCAGCAGCAAGCCCTGCGGATTCGGTGAGGCAACCCGGAGCCACCGCGCAACTGGGGCTGCGGAGAGCCCGTAGATGAACACGGTCCCCACGATGACGAAGAAAGTGACGGTGACGAGAGTCTCGGCACCGCTGTGTCCATGCCGTGTCAATTCCAGGGCGAATACTGACGCAACGGCAGCCGCAACAATCCCTCTGGGCGCCATCACGCCCAGGAAGCACCTCTCGCGCCATGAGAGTCTGGTTCCCCATGTCGCCAATACCACTGATAGAGGCCGGACAACGAGAATCAGTCCAGCGACGAACAACAAGGTGCCTGCACTAGGGACAAGAGCCTCAATGGACAGGCGTGCTGCCAGGACTACGAACAGCACCGATATCAGGAGGACACGCAAGTTCTCCTTGAATTCGACGATGTCACGAATTGAGACCAGCGTCTGGCTTGCGAGAGCAGATCCCATCACTGTCACAGCCAGCAACCCTGATTCCGTTTGCACAGCATTGGCCAGCGTAAACGCCAGGAGGGCTACTGTGAGTGCGGCTGGGTTCTGCAGGAAGTCGGGGATCCAGTACCGTCGCAGCGCCAGAACCAGGACTGCGGCCCCTGCCAACCCGATGCCTCCACCAGCCAACAGCGCTCTTAGGATCCCAAGCGCCGCTATGGGAGCCTGCTCCATTCCTCCGGCTATGATCGCCTCGAAAACTAGGACTGCCAGGATCGCTCCGAGCGGATCGTTGACGATAGCCTCCCATTTCATGGCGGAACCGACACGATCGGTGGGCCTTACATGACGCAAGAGCGGTACGATGACGGTTGGCCCGGTCACGATCAGGATAGCCCCTAGAAGAATGGACAATGCCCAGTCCAAGTCGAGGAGCAGGTACGCCGACAGAGCGGCCAGAACCCAGGTGACCAGCACTCCAATAGTCGCCAGATTGCGTATGGCGCTACCAATCTCCCGCAGCTCCGCCACATTAAGACTCAGCCCTCCCTCAAAGAGTATGACGGCTACCGACAGCGATACCACTGGGAACAGGAGGTCTCCGAGTAGAGCATCGGGGTTGAGCAGACCAGTAACCGGGCCGGTTAGAAACCCCACAACGAGGAGCAGCAATATCGACGGGAACCTGAGGCGCCAGGCGAGCCAGCTGGCCGAGATCCCTAAGGCCAACAGCGCGGCGAGCTGGACCATGAGTTGTTCCATCCGCTACGAACCTTGCATCGAATAGTGGAAGAAAGGGTCGTCCAAGGGGCACAGACCTAAAGCGGAGAACACAACCGGACGCACGCGGTCGCTCGTCATGATCTTGGCCTGGCCCAGTGACGCCACCCGGATGACCCGGGTTGACCGTCCCTCAAGTGCCTCTTCGGCGTTGGTGATGAGGTCCGTGAAGACCTTCTGGAGATCACCGGCCGCCAACATTATGGTCGGCAGATATCGGTCCAA
>JBDHKN010000081.1:0-20377 GCA_039586365.1 Gemmatimonadota bacterium
CGATGCAAGCCTGACTATGGTGTACGGCATGCGATAGAGTCCAGAACGCCCCTCAGAATACGCGTGCGGGTAGACCACTCCCGCAAACGTCGCATCGAGAAGTGGGTGCACTTCCTGCAGCCGGACGTCCGGACTGTACGGGGAAATGATCCGGGCCATATCCCACTCGGGACCCAGCACAGTGATGCGTCCCAACCAGTAGTCGAATGCGATGAGGGAATCACCGCGAAAGCGATCGACGCCGGTCAGTCGCCGAAACTCGCCAGGACCCTCCCCTTCTCGTCCCGCGGCCTTCACGAACTCTCCCGAGGGAGAGAAGAATCGGATTTCGCGTGATCCGTAGTCGGCCACCGCTATCGACCCCTCACCCAGCCGGGTTGCATCCTCCACTCGGAAGAACTCGTGCGGTGGGCCTGTTCCGGAGGTCGCCAGATCAAGCGACGGCAGCGAATCAACCGACCAGCCTTCCGTGCCATTCCACTTCGGTGATGCCGACTCGATGATCGTGATGCCTGCGCTGTCGCGCTGCGTCACCGCAGAGGGCGGCCGGTCACCGCCGCAGGCGAGGAGCGTAGCGCCGAGCGTTAGCGTGGAGACCAGTCTGAGCATGAGCCAGGTCCTTGGCCGCGTATTCGATCGCCGTAGTATCACTTCGTTGCAGGGCGGCGCGCAGTGAACATACCACCACCGCAAGATCTACTCGACCTCTAGTCGCTCAGCTCAGGGTGACTTCGTGGTGGGGTTCCCTTCGGTGAGCCTCATTGCCCCGCCAACCAACTCGCGACCATGGCCTCGCATACATCCCGGTCAACGGCGGTCGGTTCAATCTCGGGCTCGAGCAACCTCCTCAGCGTCGGTAGCAGCACGCGAACAAGATCCGCTCGCGCCGTGTCTTTGTGATAGCCCCAATAGTGCGCGACCAACTGCACCACACGGTCGATGGCCTCCACATCGGGGCTCTCGAGGAACTCATCCGGCAGCCGCCGCGCCATCTCCCGATCGCGCTCGGTGACTGTAGCCATTCAGAGCCCGGCTGCTCCAGCGCGTCCACCGTCACCCTCACCCCACAACACCGCTTCGAACACCGCTTTTGCCTCATCGACGGTGAACGGCTTTTTGAGGGAGGGAATGATGCCGAACTCCCGCGCAGGAAGATCGATCACGTCATCATAGCCAGACATGACAATTATCCTCACACCGGGATGATCCTGCAGCAACCGCCGCATCAGCGTTATCCCGTCGACAGTGGGCATTACGATGTCAACGAACGCGACGTCGACTCGGACATCGTTCATGGCCGCCAGCGCCTCGAGCCCATCGCCGGCCTCCACCACGTCGTGGCCCTCCAACGTCAAGAATCGTTTCAGATTCCGGCGGATAGCAGCTTCGTCGTCAACGATTAGTATCTTGCTCATGTTTGACTGCTCCACACCTCTGCGTCTGTCGCCGGCGCGCCCCGCCCATCTACCGTGTTCCCGAACCGTCTGGGCAATGCCTGCGCTCGGCGGGCTGCCTCGAAGCTATACGGAATCAGACGCTGCGGTAGGTCGGTTTTGCGACATTGACTGTCGTTTTTGGGACATTTGACGCCGTTCGGTCAGGTGCACCCTTATTCTCGGACCATTCAAACCAAGACTGTTGGTGTTTTCTGGCTCTCTGACTGGGGAAAGCCGCTGTCGGGACTTGATCACCTCGTAGAGCTGCACGTGCTCCACATCCAGTTCATACCGCCATCCTCACAGCACGAAGTCACGCCCGACCTGATAGATCCGGAGCCCGCTGTCCACGGTTGCCGAGTCTTTTAGAAATGGGTCAGAAGGTGCGCAGTACCTGTCCCATCACAGAGCCATCGTGGGGAGTCTGCGTCCTTGCCTCATCTGGTCCAAACAACCACGACGCCACAGGGAGAATCGATAGTCTTGAACCGCTCGGGCGTCGTCGCCGGGCCGTTGTACACCTCCACCCCGGCTACCTCGTCCGGGTTCAGGTACAGGTCCGGCGACTCCTCACTTCTCACTAGCACTCCATCCAGGAAGACGAGCGGTGCACAGGTCCCCCTCAACCCGGCACCGCGCATCAGCTGGATGATGTTGCCGCGCCCAAAACCGCCTGGCACCACATACACACCGGGCACGCGACGCAGGATGTCGGTGAACAACCGGGGGTGGTAGCTCTCAATTTCATCACGGGTCACGAAGTGACCGAAGCCCTCGAGTTGCCGGAGATGGAAACCCCGCAGCTTGCCCCGGGGAATTGCGTCCGCCTCGACCGCAATCTCCGGGAGCAACATGGCTACTGGCTCAGCTGAGAGTAGTAGCGTCACCTCAATCCGTGTCGAATCGCTCGGGAGTGTGAATTCGGGAGTTGTCGCCGGTGTCAGCCCCACGCGTATCACCCGGAACGAGTAGCTACCCGGCGGAGACTGTAAGGTAAAGAAACCGTCCGACGTCGTGACTGCACTGGCGACCCGACTACCTGCCGCATTCAGCAGAACGACCTCGGCACCGGCGATCGCTTCAGATGTTGCCTCGCGCAACACCACACCGCGGATATTCTGACCCTGCGCTTGTACCGCTGCGGCACTGACCATGAACGCAAGCAGCACGCAATACCTACAGCAGTAGCTGCAAGCAACGATCCCGCGTGTGCTACCTGTCCGGGACACCAACTGAGCGAAGGGCCGGGATCGCGTCACTCTCGCCGCGCCTCACTCTGGCTGAACACGTTGGCGGCCCTCGCCGCATCCCAGTCCAGACCCAACGACTGGAGGGCTCTAGCCATGACCGGGTCGACCCCTCGCTCCAATTCGTCTCTGGTAATCAGCACGTATTCGTCCGGCGTGACCCCAGTTCCCTCTATGCGAACTCCGCCAGTGGTTCGGTATTCCCCGACCGACACCGACACGCCGAAGTCCCAGCTGCCCCTGCCGCGTACCCGATGCCAGCGGACCTTGCTCACCATTCCGGCGCCGGCCGTTCGATCGCCGAAGACCGTGCCCCTCGACTCTTGCTGCACCACACCGGCGAGCATCTCGGCGGTGGAGCCGGTTGCGCTGCTGACCAGCAACACCAGCTCACCGCGGAAGGCACGACCTCGCCCTGGTTCCGCCAGCAGCGTGCGCTGGCCGTCCCGCTCGAGCAGGAGCCCAACTGCCACCTCCTCAGGGAAGAGAGAACCGACGAAATACTGCAGCTGCGCAACCACTCCTCCGTAGTTCTCCCGCAGGTCGATCACTAGCGCTCTCTGATGGGCCACTCGCTCAAAGATCTCTGCTACGCGACCTCGGTCCGCAGGGTCAAACACGTCGAACCGCCACACGGACACGCCGGCAGGAAGCTCGGCATAGTCCCACACTCGCTCGGACTCGAAGAACCGCGGCAAGAACCACTCGTCCTCCCCTCGAGTCCTGAGTACAACCGGCGGGCGCTCCACAACGTGAGGCGAGATCGGCAGCTCTCCGACCTGCCCACTCGGCCTGCCCACGACGACCGTGAGCCAATCACGCGGGTTTACCACCGTATGCCGATACCACGTCCGGTCAAACGAAGCCCGCTGCAACACGTCCTCGCCCAGCGCGATCATCCAGTCGCCCACCCGCAGGCCCACCTGCTCTGCCTGACTTCCGGCAGACACCGCCGTCACCAGCGCCGTGTCACCTACGAATCGCACCTCAAACCCGTAGTCGAGATGCCTCGCCCACGTCGGAGGGATGACGAACGTATGGGAGTCATCGAGCCGTCCCAACAGCTTGTCTACGATCTCGAAGGCGACGCTCATCCCTGGGGCACGATCCATCTCGTCCGCGGCGTCTCGGGATAGCGCTGTCCAGTCCAGGCCGTTGAGGTTGGGATCGACGTAAAGATCCTGCAAGTCACGGTGGACGTCACGCAGCACAGCCTGCGTGGTTTGCGGTGACAACGTGGATCTCTGGGCCAGCGATGGCGTTGGTGAAGCCAGCGCTGCAACAACGCTGACTGCCGCCATGGCCCAGAGCGCATGACGGCACCTCGCCAACACGGCGCGTATGTAGTGGCGTACCAAATGCAGGACCTGTGTAAGAGACAGCAGCTTTCTAATGTACAGACACCACGTGCCTGCGCCGCAACTTCGACTGTTGCAGCGTCACACCCGCAACGCGGCACTCCGGGGGACAGTCCGGTCCATTGGGTCGGACTACTCCATACTCCGGTTGGAATGTCTGAGTCACCGCAAAGCTATCCCATGCCACCTCTATGGTGACTTCAGGAACCACGAGACCGAAGAACCACACCAAGCCGTTCCATTCCTCATCGCGACAATCACCCCACTCCTGCGGGCACTGAATGACGGAGTCCGGTCGTTCCGGTACCTTGGCCGTAACGGTAAAGGTGTCCGGCATGGCTCCCTCGAGGTGTACGTTGAGACTGCTCTCACAGCCGACCAACGTACATACGTGCTCGAAGTCGCATCCGAATGCTACAGCACCCGCTAGCAACGCGAGTGTGACACGGCAGCCGACGATGCCGTGCTGCTCAGGTAGGCTCATCAATCTCACCGCTGTGCTCCCTCACCCCGCCGTTGGATCCATCAGCTTCCCCATGAACAGGATCGTGCCCGAGAACTTCTCGCGGATCACGAAAACGAAGGGACGGTCGATGATCAGAGATGGAGGGCCCGCTGATATTGTCATGGCAACCGCTGTAACCGCAGCCGCTTCAGTGCCTTCTTCGTTCACATCAACAAAAGTCTTGTGCAGCACCCAATCGATCCAAATGCCACCGGGAGCATACATGCGGGCAAAATCTGCCTCGCCTGGCGCGAACGCGACTGTCATACCAAGTCCCTTCAGCACATCGTTCAACTTGAGCTCGTACTCCAGCTTGAACTTGGGCAGAGATACCACCAAGCCCGTGGAGTCAAGGTCCGCTATCCAGGAATCCCACTGCTCCTGAGTCAGCCCACCGAGCAGCGCATCGACGCCCTGTGGCGAATCCGGCACCGCGATCGTCATGCTGAACGCCTGCCCGCCGTACGGCAGGTCCACGATCGTGACACCCTCGCCGCGGGAGAGCCACACGCTGACCGGCTCCTTATGCCACATCATGTCAGCCGTCGTCTGCGATCCGTCCTCGAGCCTGAAAGGGCCATCCTCGGTGAGACTCTTGTCAAACTGACTCGCCCAGTCGGCCTTGAAGTAGATCGCGTTGATCAGGAGCATGATCAGATCACTGAGCGGCCCGTCCTCAACAATCTTGTCGATCTTCCCCTTCGTGTTGTCAGCCACCCATTGGTTCACCTGCTTACCGGCTGCGGGACCGTCGAAGTCGAGCCCCACCACTTCGGCGTCGAAGAACTCCCGGTTGATATCCAGGAACGCCTGCTCGAAGGCGAACTCCGGCCGGTACCAGATCGAGTTGGCGATCATGAATTCAACCCGGGAATCGAGGTCTGTCAGCAGATCGATCAGGTCGCGGTACGATTGGTTCACCTCCTCCAGCGTCATACCCTGCAGTTCCAGGGTCTGCTGCATGGCTTCCTGAGTGGTGCCAGCTGCACCGTTGTAGGTCATCCCCAGGGCCATGCCCACGGAGAGCGGTGAGATGAAGATGTTCTTGTCGCCCTCTTGTGCGTTGATCGCACGGAACAGCTTGAAGGCAAACTTGTTGTCGGCCTCGATCAGCTTTCCTTCGGCAATGCTCAACTCGCGGGGGAGGCTGGTGATTTGGACATTTTCATCCGGTGCGGATAGTCCATCGCAGCTCGCAATCAGGATGGCTACGGCAAAGGGAGGGAGCAAACGAAGCAGTCGCTGCATGACCATCTCCTGGTCTTGTTCACTGCATATACCCTGTGCGCCGACTTTGGGTCACACCGAGGCGTGAAGGAGCACCTTCCAGACGCACACGGGTGCCCGCGACCACAGTCGATGGTGGAAGATCTGGTGTGTGAGCAGACAGGCCGGCATCTTATCCAGCGAGTCCGTTGCAGCACATCACCCGATGGCCATACTCTCAGATGAATGATCGCAGCTGGATCCAGCGGAACTTCGCTCAGGTACCAGCAAATCGTTACCTGGGCTTCCGGCTGATCTCTCACTCGGCACAGGAAGCCGTGGTCGAGATGGAGGTTAGCCCTGACCAGGTCCAAGAGACCGGTGTCGTGCACGGTGGACTGCTTGGCGGGCTGGCGGACACCGCCGCAGTATATGTGTTGTACCCGCACTTGGCTGCCGATCAGAGTATGGCAAGCATAGAGTTCAAGCTGAACTTCCTGCGACCTGCCACGGTTGATCGAGGTTCGTTGACCGCCCACGCGACACTGTTGCGCCGCGGCCGCAAGGTCGGAGTGTGCGACGTAGAATTGACCCAAGCTGACGTGGTTGTCGCGAAGGGACTCTTCACCTACCTGTTCATGGACAAGACTGAGTGGCCCGAGGAAGTCGGCGAGACGTCGGGCCGGTGAAGCTGGCGAGCGCGGTGCGTTAAGGAGACTACGAATGGATCTCCACAGGAGTACGACAGAATGATGCGGACGCTCACGCGCGGCATCGCAGTGCTCACCATTGCAGAGGCGGGTCTGCTGCTCCTCCTTGGTGTGGCTCCGCTGTTGCTGCTTGATGCAGGAGACTCACCTGTCGCCTGGGTACGCGACAGCGCTTGGCCGGTTCTCAGTGTGCTGGCGTTCGCCTTCACCGGAGTAGTGCCGTTCATCCTGCTTGGTCTCTACACCTGCGAGATTGAGGAAATGGGCGCGCTCGGATTGACTGGTCTGGTGATTGCGCTGATTGGCCTGCTTCCTTACATCGGCTTCCAGTTTGACATGGCCTTTGTCTGGCCCGTGTTGGTTGCTACCACCCCTGAGCTGGTGGACTTCGCTGGCCCCATGTTTCGCGATCCCCGCTTCGCATTGGTGCATTTCTGGATGGGCCCGGTGTACAGCATCGGTGTCCTGGTGTTCGGAATAGCGATGATCAGGGCGCGCGTATTTCCTCGGGCGGCGAGCGTGTTGCTTACCGTCGGGATGATCCTGGTGATGGGGATTCTGTTTCCGCCCTTTGTGCTTCGAACCATGGGTGCAGTGCTGAGTGCGCCAGCCTTGGGTTGGATGGGTCTGGTGCTGTGGAGCAAGGCAAGCGAGAGATCCCCGGCCGCCGCATCGGCCAGGTTGCTCGGCTAGCCCGCGCGATCTCCACGGTGAACGTCGTACTATGACTCTAGATCGGATTCCCTTGTTTGATGCTCTGGAACCCGCTCGGCAGCAGCGTGTGATGCTGGTAAGGCCGCGCGTCGCGGGTTCTTCCTCATCCTTCAAGTACCGTTGGACATTCGAGGAGGTGAGGCCGTGAGCGTGACAGGGTTTAGCCACGCCAGCTTTGGGTCCGAGTAGATGACTGTGCAAGACGTCTATGGCCCGATTGCCCCACTATATGACACATATGTCCGCGCGGACTTCGACCTTGACTTCTTCCGCGAATGCGTACGGCGCCGAGCCGGCCCGGTGCTGGAACTCATGGCGGGAACAGGCCGCGTGTCACGGGCCATCTTCGAGTGCAACCGACGTCTCACCTGTGTCGACATTTCGCGCGAGATGCTGCGTGCACTGAGTGGGAGGTTTGCGGGCGCCCTACCGGGGCCTCGCGTCGTGTGCGCCGATGTTCGGTCGCTACCGCTCGAGAGCTGCTACGAGCTTGCGTTCATACCATTCAACTCGTTTTCCGAACTGACCGCAGTAGAGGATCAACACCAGGCTCTGGCAGAACTCAACCGTGTCCTCATGGCAGATGGACAACTGATCTGCACATTGCACAATCCGGAGGTGCGGATTCGGTCACTCGACGGGCGGGAGCGACTGTTGGGACGTTATGCCCTCGAGGGCGAAAGAGAACTAGAGATTCGGGTGACCGGGGTGCTCACCGGTGCGACGGGTATGGCGCAATCTCGGCAGGTATTCCGAGTTTACGATCGGAGCGGTGAATTGGTGACTGAGCAGTTGCAGGTGGTGCATTTCGCACTTATCACACAGGAATCCTTTGCAGACCTCGCCCGCTGCAACGGATTTGATGTTGTGCAGCTAGCTGGGGACTATGATGGGTCGAGTTATGATCACCGCACCAGCCCCTACATGATATGGACAATGAAGAAGCTCGGCGCGAGGTCTCTTTCGCCATGAACTAGGCAATCCCATATGGTGTTGATACCATGAACAGGCTCACTCTCTTGGTTCTTTCGTTCGCTGCATGCGCCCAAGCCTCGGGTGCGCCACCACTGCCCGCCTGTGCCCAGGATCCCGCTGGCATCTACGCAGCCCTGCTTGCCCAGACCCCGCGGTTGCTGCAAACGCCGGCCGGCGACTCGGCACGCCAGATCGTGGTCGTCAAGACCACAGGCTATCGCGAATCGATGGCTGAATACTTCGCCCCGCAATGGGCAGACACGCTGATTTCGCTGCTGGGGATCGACAGCACGACGGCGGAGGACTTCGTCCGTAGCAACCAGAACGAAGATCTGTTTCCGCACCCGATTCCCGGAATGCAGCATGTGGTCCTGGCAGATCTCGCGGAAGTCAGCTCGTTGTTTGAAGGTGTTGGCCCGGCCGGCTGGGAGAGATTCTACGCTCGGTTTCCGAACTCACAGGGATATCTGATTGTGACGCAGGTCGGCATCAGCGCGGACGGTACGGAGGCCTTGGTGTTCTACGGCGATCTCAAGGGTCCTCGCTACGGAATGGGTGAGTTCGTGGTCCTGCGATGCAATGGCAAGGAATGGCTTGTCTCGCTCAGGCAGACCACATGGATGTCATAGGGCACGGTGAAGTGCCGCATCACGCGACTCATGAGAGAGCGTAGCCTATGTCAGCAGCAAATGGTCGGGACGCGGTATTGGCGACGTTGCAGACCACCAATCGCGTGACGGCGTTCCTGGTGCAGAACCTACCGGACGCGATTTGGCACCACGCGATTCCTGGGGCGTCGCAGCGTACTGTGCAAATGCTTGGGCGCCACTCGCCAGATCCGTTGGACTACCTGGCAGAGAATTATCGCTATGGGACTAGTTTTCTCGGCACGGCTAGTAGATGACCGAACGCAATCCAGCAACGTCAGACCAACTCGATGCGGCACAACGCGCGGCCATTGCGGAGGCGGTGAAGCAGGCGGCATGGCAACACCTGACGGCCCCGAATGCCGCTGCAGCTCTCAGCCACTACGAACCGGATGCCGTCGTGCCGAGCGACGGCCGGTTGTATCCTTCCTTCGAGCTGTTTGCCGCCGACGCTCGAGACTTCTATGACACATTGCAGCGGGTTGACCTGGCCGTATGGGAAGAGATGCACGTCCAGGTTCTCAGTCACGATGTTGCGGTGCTTACCGCCACCGTGCGATGGTCGTGGACCGATACGGCCGGTGCACGCACAGACCTAAAGGGTGTCTGGAAGGCAGTTTACGTTCAGCAGGAAGGTCGCTGGCTAATCCGTACACGACACGAATCGTTTGAGCGTGTAATGGATCACCAATGAGTCGTAGCGATCCCGATCGCCTGCGGACCCACGCCTCGGCGAGCCAGCGTACTGCAAGCCACCGCGAGGCGGTGGTGAAGCAGTGACGGTTTGCCGCGCAGCGAGGTGCGTTCCATGAATCCTGAACTACACGCAGTAACGGGAGCCTATGGCTATTCGGGACGCTACATAGCACAGCGCCTGCTGGATGCGGGACACCAAGTGATCACTCTCACCAACTCGAGCCCACGACCGGATCTGTTTGCGGGGCGAGTTCGCACCTTCCCGCTGAGCTTCGGAGACCCCGCTCAGCTCACGCAGTCCTTGCAGGGTGTGGCAGTGCTATACAACACCTACTGGGTCCGGTTCAACCATCGCTTGTTCACGCATGAGGAGGCGGTGCGGAACACGAGGACCCTGTTCAAGGCTGCGAAGGATGCAGGAGTGCGTCGCATAGTGCACGTCAGCATCACCAACCCCTCGCTGGACTCAGAGCTGCCCTACTTTCGTGGCAAAGCCGAGCTCGAGAGCGCGCTCAAGGAATCCGGCATGTCGTACGCGATCCTCCGCCCCACGGTGCTGTTCGGCAAGGAAGACATTCTGATCAACAACATTGCGTGGCTGCTGCGGAAGTTCCCCGTGTTTGCGCTGTTCGGTGACGGCCACTACCGCCTGCAACCGATCTATGTTGAGGATCTCGCCAAACTCGCCGTCAATGAAGGTGCGCGGGACCAGAATGCGACGATCGATGCTGTAGGGCCGGAGACATTCACGTATCGAGAGTTGGTGACCGAGATCGGCAACATAATTGGGCACTCACGGCCACTCGTATCGCTTCGTCCCTCGTTGGCCTACTACTTGGGATTCGCAGTGGGCAAGGTATTGGGTGATGTGGTGATCACCCGCGACGAAATCCGGGGGCTGATGGATGGGTTGCTGTATGTGGAGTCTCAGCCGTTGGGGGAGACCGCTCTCACCGAGTGGGCCACTCGACACCACTCGGTTCTCGGGATGCGTTACACGAGCGAGCTAGCTCGGCGCAGGCCGTCCGCTTGAGAGTGGAGACGCTATCGCTGCTGGCCAGCGCGCTGCAACACTTCGTCTTCCAGCCGACCACCTAGCCGTTCTTTCTCGACCTCGAGATCGAATCGCGTTTGAAGATTCAGCCAGAACCGCTCCGAGGTACCGAAGTAGCGTGCCAGCCGTAGCGCTGTATCGGCAGTTATCCCCCTGACTCCGTGTACGATCTCATTGATTCGACGCGGCGGCACACTGATGTCCTTGGCTAGTCGATACTGACTGATTCCCGTCGGCTCCAGAAACTCCTCGAGCAGGATCTCGCCGGGATGCACTGGTGAGAGCTTCTTGGACGCCATGCTGTCTCCTAGTGATAGTCTGCCATCTCAACGTCATACGCATCGCCGTTGCGCCAGCGGAAACAGATACACCATTGATCGTTGATGCGAATGCTGTACTGTCCAGCTCGATCCCCTTTCAGCTTCTCGAGGCGATTGCCCGGTGTCACCCGGAGGTCTGTCAATCGGTCGGCTGCATCTAGTATCAAGAGCTTCCGCAACGCAATCCGGTGAAGCTTCGCTGGGACCCGTGGGATCCGCTCCCGGTGAAACAGCCGTTCAGTATCGCGGACCCCGAAGCTCTTGATCATGTGGTCAATAATAACGTATGTCGTTATTAACGTAAACCGTTATCGGTAATGGGACGGAACTGTCAGTGACTAATCTTCTCGGGTCAGCGGCAGCCGACCCATGTGACCGGCGTCACACCCGTCACGTTGTATGGATCATAGTGAACCACCTCCCAGAGACTTAGTATTGGGCTCAGAGTCCGGCCTGGGCCGGTGTACCCATCATCTGCCACGCCAGCTGGAGGAAGCACCCATGATTAGTTACCGCCGTCGGTTTGTCTCGAGCCTCTGCATCGCTGCCGTGCTGATGCTCGGCTGCGACGATGCAACTGCTCCGGGAGATGATCCACCTGAGGTTCCACCACTCAACAGTCTCGTCATTGACTTTGCGGACTTCACGTCGAATCCACTCAACGTCGCCGCGGTTGAAGCCGCCCCGGCGGCGGGGCTGAATTGGGGCCGTGCAGCCCTTGTTGTTGGCGTATGGAACGTTGCGCTCACGGTGACTCTGGCAGTACCGGTCGCCGCCTTTGTCGCGTCATTCACCCAGCAACCCACAGGCTCCGATGGGGCCTGGGTGTGGTCTTACAATTTCATGGTGCTGGGTGTGCAACACACCGCGCGGCTGGAGGCGAGTCCCGTGGCGGCAGGGATACGCTGGGAGATGTATATCTCCAAAGACGGTGAGTTCACGGACTTCCTCTGGTTCTCAGGTGAATCGAACCTGCAGGGAACCTCCGGAACCTGGTCACTCAACCTGAATCCGACCGACCCGACGTCGTTCATAGACATTGAGTGGAACCAGACGGCGGGCCGAGAGACATTCGACACCCGCTTCACCAACGTCATACCGGGAGCGGCAGAGAACGGCGCGTACATCTTCCATGGAGTCACGGAAGATCCGGACTACGATGCGTTCTTCCAGATATGGGGCCCAGTGAACGACAACCTGACCGAGATCGAGTGGAACCGGGCCACGAAGGCAGGGCGCACTCGGGACCCGCTTCACTTCGGTGATTCGGATTGGCGTTGCTGGGATTCGGCCCTCAACGACGCGGCCTGCCAATAGGCAGCGCTATTGATGGCATGAGGCAAGGCCCGGATGCCGCTGCCCGCAGCCGGGCCTTATTGCAGGTTGCAGCAGGATCATCGTGGACCGGCCCAGGTCTGCAGGCCGTGGAACGACGGGGGATACACAGTGGCAGCAGCCTCGCCCGGCCCAGGATGGTCAGGGAACCGAGCGGAGGCTGCAACCGTCCAGCGGCGGCGACTCACGCCGCTGGCCTGCGGTTAGTGGCTGAGGATGCTGATGCCAGCCATGAAGTTGAAGACGTTGAATTCCTCAGCCGGTTGACCCCATGTTGCACCCACGTTGAAGATCCAGAGATCGGCGAACTCGTAGCCGAAACCGGCTGCGACGCCGAAACCGGTCTCGGTACTCGATTCACCGTCCGCGAAGGTCATCCACGTCGATAGGCCAATGCCACCGTTGATTGAGAATCCGGGAGCGGAAGGAAGCTCGTAGGTAACACCAAGCCCACCAACGCCAGTGGAGACGAAATCCACGAACTCGCCACCGAAGAAATTGGCCCGGTTCATGTAGTACACCTGCACAGATTCACCCACCTTCGCTCCGATCTTGAAATCGGTAGCGAGACCCACCTTGGTGTCGGGATCTCCCGTAGTGACTCCGGGTCCCAACCCGAACCCGATGATGAATCCCTGCCGCTGGGCCGCTGCCTCGTGCACGACCGTGAGTGTCAGGCCGAGTACCAAACCAATGAGAATGCTGCGGCGGAACATTTGTGCGTACCTCCCTCAGGCAAGTTGGTAGTGGGCAGTCGCTGGAGCGATCGGTTGCCCCAGTTTCAAGGACCGATCAGGAGAGGTCACTTGCGCCCCAAAAGAGACGACAGCACAGATGGCCCAAATATCTGAAATTCCGCCGAAACATCAATCCATAGCATTACCATCATCTTCAGTTGCTTCTGTGTGTAGCTGGAGAGAAGAGCAGATTGCCGCCGTCTACCTGGACGCTCCATCATCGAAGCCATCATCCTGCTGCTTTGACCGCGACTATCGATACTCTAGGGCCTTTCCGGTGCGAGAATGAGACATTCATCAGCATCTAACGCGCGACTCGTTTGTCCAACAGTCCGTCCGACTTGCGACAGCCTTTCGCAGAGCGACGCTGTCCCATCTGCGGTCCAATGAACAAATGATGGGGCAGCAAGCGATGCCTACGGCCTGTCCCATCACACTCCGTGCTCTCGCTTGCATCTTGACTGCAGGCTGAATCTCACCAATAGTGGGATTACTTCACCACTGGCGTGCAGTGGCCATGCAATGTGGCCGCACTCTCAGAGCCAGGGCTCCAATTTTTTGGAGCCCTTTCCTTTAACCGCCCTTGGACCCGCTGTCCTCTGACCGGTGCGCCGCTGAAAACTGCCGCAGGTACTCGCACTCACCCTCGAGCCACCATTTTGCATCATCTATTAGCCCGGACACCATCAACTCAACACCAAGTTCGCTGGGGTTTTCGGTTCCAGCGAAGCGAACCCAATTCCAGAGCAGACAGGCGAGAATCGACATATGAAAGTCGTAGCAGCGCTCTGGCGCACAGAGCGAAGGACCGGCATAGTAGGGTGGGTTCCGAGTGCTGGGCGCGTGACGGCGGTTGATCGCTATCCCTGGCGGACCGAACCGGTGCCATCCGGGTATTCCATGGATGTAGCCCAGGTGGACGAGTGAACTTGCCGCGACGTTCCCTCCGAGTGGCCTGGCGTCAGCTCGGCCTCGCTTGTGGCGTGCTTCTCGCCGCTCACGCCAGACCCTCTCCTGTAGCCGCTCAAGCCGTGACCGGCCGCATAGTCGACGCCACCTCGGGAATGCCGGTCGGGATCGGGTTCGTCGTACTCATCGATGAAGGTGGCAATGAAGTAGCGCGCGCCTTGAGCGCGCGGGATGGTCGCTTCAGCCTGCGGGCGCCTGGCGCGGGAACCTATCGTCTCCGGTCGGAGCGCATCGGCTATCGCGCGACCGTTTCGCAGCCGCTCGAGATTCCCCCGCAGGCGACCGTCAGCCACACGCTCCGGGTGACCGCGATACCCATCGTACTCTCCGCTGTCGAAGTACCGGGGGAGGATCGCTGTCGGATCAGTCCCGACCGGGCAGCCGAAACGGGTGTGGTGTGGGAGGAGATCCGCAAAGCTCTTGCCGCTACAGCGTGGGATGGCACCCAGGAACTGGCCCGCTACCGCACCTACAACTTCGAGCGCACGCGGAATCCCAACCGTCGGTCGATCACCGGTGAACGGGGACGAGTCCTAGCGGGTGTAGCTCGCCAGCCTTACCACAGTCGTCCTGCCGAGCTGTTGGCTCGGCAGGGCTACGTGGTGGAATTCCGGGACTCGACTTCGTATGACCTACCGGACCCCGGAGTCCTGATGCACGACAGCTTCCTCGCATCGCACTGCTTCCGCGTGGTGCGTGATCCCGCTGGTAGACCGGGGCAAGTCGGCTTGGCCTTCGAGTCTACGTCAGGGCGAAGCGTTGCGGACGTGACTGGCGCCCTCTGGCTCGACGAGGAGACCTCACAACTCACCACTCTCGAGGTGGGCTACACCCAACTCCCTCACGGGTTGGAGGATGAGCGCGTAGGCGGCACCATAGAGTTCCTCATGCTCCCGTCGGGGGCCTGGATCGTGTCACGCTGGGAGTTGCGCACTCCGATGATCCGGTTGGGCCCGTCGGCCAATCCGTTCGACCGCGGACCGCGGCAGGTGGCGACGATTCGCGGCTTTCGCGACTTTGGCGGGGAGGTGCTGGAGATCACGACGCGGGAGGGGGACAAGATCCTGCCGGCAACCCTGGCACACGTGACCGGCACGGTGTACGACAGCAGCAAGGCGGCTCCCTTGCGGGGGGCGTTCTTGTCTGTCCTCGGGACGGACTTCTCTGCTATTAGCGATCGTGCAGGACGGTACGAATTGGCGGTGCCGTTGGAAGGAGACTACTTGGTCACGCTGAACCATCCCTGGCTCGATTCGATCGCAGTGCCAGAGCTGGAACAACGCCTGCGTTTCCATCGGGATACGACTCAACTTGTCGACTTTGCGATTCCGCACGTTGCCGGCGCCGTGCACCGGATCTGCGGCGGACGTGACCCTCATCCACTCGGTCGGGTGATCGTTGGCGTAGTACGACGGGAGGGCTCCGCCAGTCCGGTCACGGGAGCGACCGTGACCGCCCGCTGGCAGTCGATCGCGGGCTCGAGCCAGGGCTACATAGTGAATCACCTGAGGGAACAGGTCCGGACCGACGACGCGGGCTTCTTCGCTGTGTGCGACGTGCCCGCCGGCAGATCCGTGACGCTGCACGCTGCCAAAAGTGGCGCGGCCAGCCGCGAGGCGAGTGTGCTATTCCCGTACCTAGGGGGAGAGAACCTGCTCATGGCTTGGGACAGACGACCCGGCCAGCCGTATGAATATCAATACCCAGCACCGAAGCATGTGTGGAAGCTCGACCTCACCGTAGGGCCGGAGCGTAGCTCGGGCGTGGCGGCGGTGCCGCTGCCCTGTTCCAGCCTGTCCGGCATCGTGGTGGACAACTCCACGGGGCAGCCGATCGGCAACGCGCTGATTCATCTGAACGGTAGAGACAGCACGGTGAGCCGCGACGACGGTACCTTCGCCATCCTTGACGCCGCATGGCTTCCGGAAGCCAACGCAGTGGCCGTGCGGCGGCTGGGCTATCAGCCCTGGGTGCTCGAGATCGGCCTGCACGAGGATCACCACCACGTGGAGTTGAGCATCGCGCTGGAACCGCAGGCGGTCGCCTTGGATCCGGTGGAGGTCACGGCGGAACTCATGGAGCAATACCTGACCGACGTGGGATTCTACCGCAGGCAGCAGTTCAACCCTGGTGGTCACTTCATGGGCCGGGAGGAGATCGAGCAACGGCTGGGTCGAGTGAACTACGTGGAGGAGCTGCTGACAGGGGTGGTCGGCGTCCAGGTCGGTGACCCTGTGGCTGGTGGCGTTGGACACACCTTGAGATTCGCCCGCGGGAAGTTCTCGTTCAGGGATTGCTCTACTCCCCTCATCTTCGTTGATGGTATGCGGATAGAGATCACGCCCCACGGCGGGGCGCTTGCTGCCGTGTACAACACAACACTGTCAGAGGTAGTGAGGCCCGAGGAAGTCTATGCCATTGAAGTCTACCGCACGCCCTCCCAGATCCCAGTGCAGTACGGCGGCGCACAGAGCGCCTGTGGCGTGCTGTTGATCTGGACCAGGCGCGGGCGGTAGGGCGGCGGATTGACGCTGGAGGGAGGATCTACGCGGGTCGCTGAAACGGACGTATCAGTGACGGAAGAGTGAAGGCCCATTGACCTACACAAACGCCATCCTAGCTTCCGTCCTGCCAAGCGTCGTTTCCCGGCGGATCGGGCCGGCCCACTTCGGGTAGCAAAGGAAACTGTGCGAGCAAACGAGTGACTTTGCTGCGACCTTCCATGGTGCAGGATTACCGCCTGGTTCTCCTGCTGAACGTGCTTCTCGCAGCTTATGCTGCACCGGTTCCCCTGTGGGCCCAGCTCGTACGCGGTCAGGTGGTTGACTCGACCTCAGGTGTACCAGTAGGTACCGGCTTTGTTGTCTTGTTGGATCGAGCGAACCACGAAGTAGCTCGGGCGCTCAGCACCAGCGATGGCCGCTTCACGTTGCACGCCCCGAGTGGCGGTCTCTATCGGCTGCGGTCCGAGCGGATAGGGTATCACGCCCACGAGTCTCCCTTGCTGCCCCTGCCGGCCGACACCACTGTCGTCTACACGCTCAAGGTGATTGCCTTCCCTGTCATGTTGGGTGCAGTCGAGGTACGCGGCGACGACGAGTGCCAGACAAACCCGGAACACGCCGCCGCGACGGCCGTCGTGTGGGAAGAGGTCCGCAAGGCGCTGGCTGCCACCGCGTGGGATGGGACTCAGCAACTGGTGAACTACCGCAGCTACAGCTACGAGCGTGACCTGTCCATCGACCTCAATCTGGTCAGCCGAGAGGAAGGACACATAGTCGCAGGCCCGGCGGTACAACCCTACGCCAGCCTACCGGCCGCTCAACTGGCCCGAGAGGGGTACGTCGCAACGCACCAGGACGGGGCAACGTCGTATTACCTGCCGGATGCCCGAGTGTTGCTGGACGAGGCTTTCCTCAGCACCCACTGCTTTCACGTAATACGCGACACTGTCCCGCAACCAGGACAGCTTGGGCTCGCATTCGAGCCGGTGTCGGACCGCGCTATCTCGGATGTCCGGGCGTGCTCTGGCTGGATGAGGCGACCTCCCAGCTGCTAACCTTGGAGGTCACCTTCACCAACCTGCCGGAGGGCGTCCAGGACCCCCGTGCGGGCGGCACGGTGGATTTCATGCAGCTTCCTTCGGGTGCGTGGATTGTGCAGCGGTGGCAAGTACGTACGCCCCACATCGAGCCACGGAGAGTAGTGGAGCAGTTCGTTACGATCGTGGTGATCTCAAAGCGGGGATTGGGCGCCGCTAGAATCGACGCCATCTACGACCGAGGGCGACGTTACCCGATCGGTGGTCCGAGTGGTATCCGTCTGGGAGACTCGGTTGCCACCTCCATACCGTGGCATCCCGGGGGGCTCGCCTTCCGGACCGTTGTGGGAGCGCGCGGGCGGGCCCGGACCTCCCGCGAGATATTCCTGGAGCCCGGACAGGTCTTCGTCGTCAAGTTCCCGGAATACTTCATGCCGGGAGGCCTGCTGTACCGGTTCGAGCCGCAATGACGATGGGTCGAGTTCAAGCAGCCGACGGGTTGAGCTGATGCAACTGCTCCCGACGCGCCTCACCGCCGCAGCGCTGTTGTCCGCAGCAGCTTGCTCCCAGCACGGTGCCCCGGGGGCGGCGACTGTCCCGCAGGACTCGTCTGACACGGCAACCGCCGGAGCGAGCGCCACGGGCGTCATCACCGGGTTTACACACGTCGGTGGTGAGATCCTCGAGATCACGCTGAGCGATGGCACCAAGCTGTTTCCGGCCACTCTGGCCCAGCTCACCGGCACGGTCTACGACAGCACCAAAGCTGGGCCCGTTGCGGGAGTGCGGGTCGCGATTGCAGGCACCGACTTCTGGAGTGCGACTGACGACATTGGCGCGTTCCATCTCGCCGTGCCACTCGACGGCGAGTATGCGGTGTCGTTTTCCCACCCGTGGCTCGACTCCATTGGACTGGGTTCAGCCAATGAGCACGTGGGTCTCGCCCGCGGCAGCAGCAGCTCAGTGTCATTCGCTATCCCTTCGGTCGCGACCATGGTCGAGCGGCTCTGCGCCGATACCTTGAGCCGACCGGATCGCACAACGATCGTTGGCGTGGTGGCGGGGAAGGACGGCACCGCGGTTTCCAATGCGGCAGTGACGCTGTCGTGGCAGGAGATCGTCCCAGCCGACAGCGGATTCGAGCCGCGGGAGTTCCAGCGGTCGGCCGTCACTGACGAAGCCGGATCGTTCACCCTGTGTGATGTGCCCACCGGTCGTCCCATCTCCCTACGGGCTGAGCACGGCCGGGAAAACAGCGGGAGCGCCAGTCTCATCTTTCCGTGGACCGGCGCCGGAAGGTTGCTCCTGGCGTGGAACCGCGCACCCGGTCAGCCCTACTCGCTTTCCTACGCCGCGCCGCACCCGATCTGGAAGCTGGACCTCCAACTCAACCAGGACGATAGCACCCAGCACCCCGACCAACCCAAGCTGCTGTCGGGCATAGTGGCAGACCGCACAACGGGACAGGGCATCGACGCGGTGTCGGTAGTGCTGAACGAGCGGGACAGTACCACGACTCGTGACGACGGCACGTTCGACATCGTGAATGCGCACTGGGTTCCCGGTGGCAACGTCGTTTCGTTTCGCCGCATCGGCTATCGCCCTTGGACCCAGCAGTTGCAGCTCGCCGAGGACCGGTCGGAACTCGTCTTGAGCCCGCTGTTGCTGTCCACGGCATTTGCCCTGGATCCCGTGATTGTGGAGGCGGAACGAGCCAACCGAGTCGCCTATCTCGATGACGTGGGGTTCTTCCACCGCCAGCAACTCGGCTTCGGGCATCAGCTCGACCCCACGGAACTCGAGCGACGCCTGCCGGGCGCCAGCGACGTGCTCGATTTCCTGTATGGCATACCCAACGTCAGTGTCACTACGGACAGCGAGGGAGCCGGCTCGGTGGGAAACAAGCTGGTCGTGTTCTACACAGCAGGCGGTGTGTGCGTGCCGCGAGTGTACGTGGACGACATCGAGATCATCGACGGCGCGAGAGCGACGTCACTCGCGAGCCTCGTGCGGCCCGAGGACGTACTCGGGATCGAGGTCTATCGCCGTCTGGCGGAGACACCGATCAGGTTCGGGCGCGGCTGCGTATTGATCATCTGGACGCGGCGGGGGCGGTAGGGGACCCCGGGCGGCACCCAACCCCGGGCTTCCGAGACTGTGTGAAAACTCTCTGGATACTTGTATCATGTGGCCGTCAGGTTGGCTGACGGGAGCTTGATACTATGCACTACATAGAGGGTTCAGACCGAGACCAGCAGGTGCTTTTCCCGGAGGTATTGGACGATTACGTGGGTGAGGATAACCCGGTGCGGTTCATCGACGCGTTTGTTGACTCGCTGGACTTGGAGGGGCTCGGGTTTCGCCACGCGCAGCTGGGGGAGATGGGGCGTCCTCCGTATGACCCGGGTGATCTGTTGCGGCTGTATGTGTACGGGTACCTGTACCGGATTCGTTCCAGTCGCAAGTTAGAGCAGGAGACGCATCGCAACGTGGAATTGATTCGGCGTGTGTGTCGAGAGTTTACAGTGTTGTGTAAGCGGCTGGATTTGTTTGCGGGTGAGCTGGTAGCGATTGATGGCAGCAAGATTCGGGCTGCAAACAGCAAGCAGCGCAATTTCAGTCGTACTGATCTAATGCGTCTTATTCGACGGATTGATCGCAGGATAGCGGAGTATTTGGGCGCGCTGGACGAGGGGGACGAATCAGAGGGAGGTGTTTCGGGGCACCGGTGTGCGGATTTGCGGCAGCGAATCGAGGGGTTACAGAGCCAGCGTGCTGAGTATCAGGGTTTTTTGCAGGGGCTTGAGGATAGTGGTGAGCAGCAGGTGTCTCTTACGGATCCTGACAGTCGGCGGATGAAGAGTGGGATGCGGACGGAAGTGAGCTACAATGTGCAAGCGGCGGTGGAGGCGAAGCACAAGTTGATT
>JBDHKN010000082.1:0-19821 GCA_039586365.1 Gemmatimonadota bacterium
GCGTCGCCTTGGTAAAACGGCGTGACGGTGATAAGAGTGTGGATCCTAGCTCAGAACCGGTCGATTCCTAGAGCTGCTGTGTCGTAGGACGCGCTTCCGTCCATCAAGTGCTCGGCAACCAACTTCCCCGTGACTGGGCCCAGCGTGAGGCCCAACATCGCGTGCCCTGTGGCAACGACAAGTCCTTTGTGCTTCGGTACCGGCCCGACCACCGGCAATCCGTCTGACATGCAGGGCCGCAGTCCGCACCACTCCGACCTCGACTCGGCTGCTCCGACACCGTTTAGATATTGCTTGGCTGCATTAGTGAGCTGCTCCAACCGCGGCCGTCGGATCACGTGATTGAGACCCGAGAACTCCAACGTCCCCGCAAACCGCACGAAACCGCTCATCGGAGAGCAGAACACGGATTTCTCGCCCAGCATCACGGTGCGTTGGAGCGACGGGGTCTCGCCTTCCCTGGGGATGCGGTCACGATGGTATCCCTTGGCAGGCTGCAGCGGGAGCTTGAGCCCTAGCTTGCGAGTGAGAGCTGGGCTGTAGGCCCCCGCAGCGATGACGACATTGTCTCCGTCCAAGACCGCGCCATCGCTCAGTCTCACGCCGACAACTCGACCGGCTCGCTCGAGTACGTCTACTACTTCAGTTCCGGTACGGAACGTTGTCCCGTGGTGGCGTGCCCGACCGGCCAGTTCGAGGACGAAGCGGTACGGATCGACCGTGGCTGCCTTAGGATAGAAGACACCGCCCACCATTTGCTGATTTATGGCGGGCTCGCGCCGCCGCACCTCGTCGCCGTTCAGAATCTGCGGCTGGTAGCCGTGCTGCCGCATGAGAGCGGCTTCACGCTCGGCGCCACTCAGCCCTTGTTCCGTCAGGAAGATGTCGTAGTAGCCCTCACGCCTGAAGTCGCAATCCAGTTGCTCTTCTCGTATGAGCCGATCGTACAGCGCCAGGGACTCATGACCGAGCGGCCCCAGCACCTGCATGGCCCGAGCGACGTTCGCCGGGGTGCAGTTTCTACTGAACTCCCACAGCCAACTGACCAGCCCCGGATCCCAGCGTGGCGCGAGGTAGAGCGGGCTCACTGGATCGAACAGTGACTTGATCGCCTGCTTCACCCGACCCGGCTTGTTGATGGGGGTGTGACCTGGTGCAATTGCCCCCGCGTTGCCGAACGACGCACCCTTGCCTACCTCGTCGCGCTCGACAACTGTGACCCTCGCACCCGACTTGGCGAGGTAGTATGCCGAGCACACGCCGATCACTCCGGCGCCAACCACGATTACGTTAGGCCTGGGACCGTTCATCGAACGACCTAGCGCTCCCGCATGGGCAGGTCGATGGACGAGGCGTACGAGCGGTTGCGCTGTAGGGTGATCGTCGGACGCCCACCGTCCCGTGGGTAACGTGCAAAGGAGTCTTTGTCTGCCCCCGCAATGGCGACTCGAATCCGGTGCCCTTCCCTGACCAGTACGGAGGTTGCCCAGAGATCGAACCCGATCTCCGTGATCTCGCCCGGCACCAAGGGCATGGCGTCGGCGCGCAGTTCCGAGTGATAGGGACCGAATTTGCGATACGGGGGAGCGCGGTCCGAGATGGCCCGCACGGCGGCGCGAAGTTGCCCCTCGGTTATGTACGTCACGCGACCGTCGGGTGCCACGTTCTCTAAGTACACGAAGATGGCGCCGTCGCTGTGGGTCGAAGAGACATGCAGCGTGACAACCGGGTGGCCGGTGATCTCCACGTCCCGCTCCATGGGCGCGCTGGTGTAAGTCAGCAGTCTCCGGTCAGCCGCGTCACGGTCGGGATAGACGACGTCCCCGGCACCACCGTTGGTGAACCAGCGATTTTGCCTCCCGGTCGTGGCGTCGTAGTCGATCTCGTAGCGGTCTGATCCGCGTTCAGTGCTCGGCCGCTCCTCTGAGAGCTGACCACCGGCGGTGAAGTACCAGGTGTGCGTGGTGAATCCCTCGGGTGGCCACACCTCTGTCCTGTGCCACTCACCGGCACCCAGAGTGTAGTAGCTGATCTCGCTCGTAATGCCCGGTGCGCCATTGCCCTTGAGGTACATGTGAAAGAAGTCGAACAGCTCGGTATACTGTTCATCGCCGGTAGGCTCGACCGATGTATCCGGCGGCAGGAATGGATCCGCATTGTTGCGAGCACCATGATCCCAGGGGCCGATGAAGACTCGTTGCGGATTGTCGATGGTTGTGTACCTACCGAGCGCGCCGTTCACCGTGCCAGCGTCGAGCCAGCCAACCCGAATCAACATGGGCACTCCCGACTGTTCGATCGCGGGCAGGTGGCCTGCCGGACTTCGCAAATACCCCACATTGCGAACGCCGTACGACCCAAAGGGATCGTCGCGGAATTCGTAGTCGAGTGCCGCTTGGTAGGCATGTGTGTTTGCTTCGTGTTCACGCACTGCCGCGGCCAGCAGAGCGCCACTGGTGTCGGCATCCACCGGTTTGACTCCAGTGATTTGACTCTCGAGGTCCTGACACTCCGCTCCCGACAGATCTTGCACGGCACAGATGTCGTTCAGGTCCATGTGGTGAACCCGTTCAGCCCAGTCCTGCAGAAACCCTATACAGAGCACGCTGCCGGGGAACACCAGGTGGCCGAAGTTATCGAAGTCGTTGAACAGCGGTGCTATTGCTTTGACCGCCGGATGTCTGTTTACCGCCAGCATCTCCGCCGTGTTGCCCGTGTAGGAAACGCCAAACGCACCGACCCGTCCGTTGGACCACGGTTGGGCCACAATCCAATCCACTACCTCACCGTAGTCGCGTACCTCTGCCTCGAACAGCTCGTATGGCCTGGTGCCGAACGAGGCTCCGCTCCCGCGCGCGTCCACCAACACCAACGCGTAGCCCGCGTCGTTGAACCGGTTGGCCAGCTCGTAGTTCGATTCGTCTTCCAGCGAACCTGCTACCACGTCCAGCGCTCTCCAATAGCGCGTGGCTCGCATGACGGTCGGGATCCGCTCCCGTCGTCCCAGTCCCTCGGGCAGCCATAGGTCGACTGCTATTCTCACTCCATCACGCATAGTGACGTACAGCGCCTGATTGCGGGTGTATGCACCACCACCACTACAAGCCACCATGAGACAGGCCACCAGGGGCAAGAGCGGACCAAACAGCCTACTCGAACGCGTCATGGGCTACCCCGCTATGCTGTATTCGTAGCGACCACGGACTAGATCGTTCTCGGCGAACCTGCTGGCTCTAAACAGATCCGTGGGAAACTCCGGAGAACTCGCCCCAGTAATCAGATCGGCGATCATGAGGCCCACCGCGGGGCCCAGCTTGTAGCCGTGGCCGCTGAACCCCGCACAGATGAACGAACCACTGCCAGCCGGTAGCTCGTCCACAATCGGATGCCAGTCGGGGGTCACCGCGTAGAGACTGGCGTATGCCGTAGTGCTCTCACTCGTCTCCATCGGCGGATAGCGTTTCACAAACCGCTCGGCCATTTCCAGCACAAAACCCGCGTCGCCGTGTTCGGCGTAGTCTGCGGGATCGACTACCGCATTCGCCTCCGCAGGATCGATCGATCCAACCAGCGTGAGGTTCCCTGTTTCGGGACGGAGGTAGACACCTTGGATGAAGTCCATCACCACTGGGTGGCGCCGGTATGCCGCGGGACGGCGGAAGACGGCAACTTGCACCCGGCAAGACTCGATCGGCACCTCCACGCCGGCCAACCTCGCGACCCGGGCACCCCACGGTCCGGCGCAGTTGAGCACTACAGGAGCGCTGTAGTCACCTGCGGGGGTGTTCACCCCAGCCACCCGGTCACCATCAAAGCGAACGCTGGTGACCTCGGTGTACACCTTGATCTCCACACCGTGGCGTCGTGCGGCGTCTGCGTACCCGTTCACAGTAAGATGGGGATCGGCGTAGCCGCTGTCCGGTTCGTAGGCCGCAGCGGCAACGTCACTGGTATCCAGCCCAGGTACCATTTCTCGCAGGTCGTCCAGCGACAGCAGTCCGGTTTTCACACCGAACGGCAGTTGGAAGGCAACGTTGGATTCGAGACCCTCTTTATCACGGGTCGAGGCCAGGGCGACCCAGCCCGTCGACTGGAAGCCGCAGTCGCCGCCCACTGCAGCATCGAAGTTCTGGAACACCCGCAGGCTGTGGACGGCCATGCGAGCAGTCAGCTCGTTGGAGTAGTGTTGTCGGATTATCGCCGACGACCTCCCGGTGCCACCCGCACCCACGGTTTCTTTTTCCAGCACCATCACCTTCAGTCCATGGCGCGCCAGCTGGTAGGCAGCACTGCACCCCATGATCCCGGCACCGATGACGATCACGTCAGACGTCCGTTTCACTCGCAAAGCCCTCCTGGCAATCCAGCCTCGAGAAGCCGGCGCAAGATACCGATGCTTGCCCGGAACCGACTCCGGGGCTCGAAGAGTGTAAATTACGGCTCGCAGGAAGAACCAGCCAGATTGCCTGAGTCAGTGGGCATGTTCGGCTCTAGGTCAGATGCGATCAGTCCAAAGTGGAGGTTTGTGAACGCGTGGGAGCAATGACAGTGAAGGAACTGGGGCCTGCTGCGCTGTATCGTCGCTACGATCCCGAAGAGTTCGACTTCGAGACAACCGCCGAGCTCGAGGATTTGACCGGCACCGTGGGCCAGCCGCGGGCGGTTGCCGCAGTTGAGTTCGCCGCCGGAATAGCACGTGAGGGCTACAACATCTTCGCTCTGGGTGCACCCGGGGTCGGTAAGCACTCACTGGTGAGTCATTACTTGGAGAAGCACGCAGAGACCCGTGCGGTCCCGCCAGACGTCTGCTATGTGCACAACTTCGAAGAACCAGACAAACCGCGTCTGCTGCAGCTTCCGCCAGGCCGCGGCGTCGACCTGCGGCGGGACACGGCGAAACTGGCCGAGAACCTGCGTGCTGCGCTCACGGGCGCTTTCGAGAGCGAAGAGTACCAGACCAGGCGTCAGGTAATCGAGGATGAGTTCAAGGAACGTCCTCGCGAGGAACTGCGAGACATAGAGGAGCGAGCCAAGCAGGAAGGTTTGGTGTTGCTGCGCAGTCCGGTGGGAATGGCATTCGCGCCGACGAAAGACGGCGAAGTGATGTCGGGGGACGAATTCCGAGCCCTGCCGGAGGAAGAGCAGAAGAAGATTCAGGAAAAGGTGGAGGGCTATCAGGAGGAGGCTCAGAAGGCGCTGCGACAGATGCCGAGTTGGGACCGTGACCGCCATACCCGAGTCAGAGACCTCGACCGCGAGGTGGTTGAAGCAGCGGTGGCAGCTCCGCTAGACGAGTTACGGCAGAAGTATGAGTCTCTGCCCGGGGTGGTGGCCTATCTGGACGCCGTGCAACACGATGTTGTCGAGCGCGCCCGTGAACTGGTCGAACAAGACGGACCATCGGGGGAGGCTGTCATAGCGGTCGGACCCAAGGGACCAGATCGCAAGGCCTCGATGTCTCGCTACCACGTGAATCTGCTGGTGGACAACAGGGGTACCACCGGTGCCCCAGTGATCTACGAAGACAATCCGACATACGACAACCTGATTGGCCGGATCGAGCATGTGGCCCAGTTCGGAGCACTGAGCACCGATTTCAATCACATCAAGGCTGGTAGCCTGCACCGTGCCAACGGCGGCTACATCATGTTGGACGCCCACAAGTTGCTGCGTGCACCATACGCATGGGAGGCGCTCAAACGCGCACTCCAATCCGGCAATCTCCGGATTGAATCACTCGGTCAAACCCTGAGTATGATGGCCGTGGTGTCGCTCGAGCCAGAGCCACTCCCCCTCAATGTGCAGGTTGTGTTGCTGGGTGAGCCGATCCTCTACTACCTCCTCAGCCAACACGATCCCGACTTTGAGGAACTCTTCAAGGTGGCATCCGACTTTGCCGAGCTGATGGATGCGACCCCTGAGAACGTGAAGGGATACGTCAGGCTGTTGGCGACGCTCGCACGTGAAGACAACCTCAGAAGATTCGACCGCAGTGCGGTGGCGCGCCTCCTGGAGTACAGCTCCAGAGTGGTAGGCGATCAAGAGAGATTGACGGCTCGCATAGGTGTGATCCACGACTTGCTGCGCGAAGCTGACTACTGGGCAGGCGTAAACGGAGTGGAAGTGGTGAAGGCACAACACGTCCAGCAGGCGATCGACGCACAGATCAACCGGGCAGACCGGGTCCGCGAGCGAGTACACGAGCAGATCGCGATGGGGACGATCATGATCGATGTCGCGGGCGCCAAGGCCGGTCAGGTGAACGGGCTCTCGGTGCTGATGCTCGGCAACTTTGCGTTTGGGCGCCCGAGTCGCCTAACGGCACGAGTTCGACTCGGTCAAGGCAACGTGGTCGACATAGAGCGGGAAGTAGAACTGGGCGGGCCACTTCACTCCAAGGGAGTCTTGATTCTGGCTGGATATTTGGGTGCGAACTACACACCGGATCAGCCTCTCTCCCTCTCCGCCAGTATCGTATTCGAACAGTCGTACTCGGGCATTGACGGTGACAGTGCTTCGGCCGCTGAATTGTTCGCCTTGCTTTCCGCCATCGCCGAGATACCGCTCAAACAGTCGCTCGCGGTGACGGGCTCGGTTAACCAACACGGCGAGGTACAGGCGATTGGCGGCGTAAACGAGAAGATCGAGGGGTTCTTTGACGTTTGTTGCGCCAAGGGCATCACGGGTGAGCAAGGTGTCATCATTCCAGCATCCAACGTCCGGCACCTGATGCTCAGGAGAGACGTAGTTGCTGCGGTCTCCAGTGGCCAGTTTCACATCTACCCCATCGAGACCATTGATCAAGGGCTCGAATTGCTGACGGGGATGCCCACCGCAGCACGACAGTCCAACGGAGAATACCCCGAGGGGACGTTCAATCGCCTCGTCGAGACGAAGCTGCTGGAGTTGGCCGAGAAGCGTCGCGCGTTCGGCGCTCGAAACGGCGCTGACAAGGAACCTGCAAACTAGTTCGGGGAAGCGACATAGATGCGTATTCAGCGTGTCGTGGTGGCAATCGATGCTTCACCAACGAGCTTGGCGGCACTGGAGGCTACTACTGAACTTGCGGCCAGGTGGGATACGGAGCTGCTCGGGATTTTCGTTGAAGACACCAACCTACTGCGCATGGCATCGCTCCCATTTGCCCGTGAGGTCGGTTCCCACTCGGGTGCCTTCAGAGCGGTGGATCCGCAAGATATCAAGCGGCAGTTTCGCTCCCAGGCCGATCGCGCGCGCCGCGCTCTGGAGCGAACGGCACAGCGACTACGCGTAAGGGCATCGTTCGAGGTGGTGCAGGGATCGGTCAAGGACGAGCTGCTAGCCGTACTGCGTGAGGGAGACTTGCTGAGCCTGGGCAAGGGTGGTCAGTCGCTGGCGGCCCGCCTCGGGCTGGGATCGACAGCGAGGGCCATAGCTACGGCGGCCAAAGGCTGCGTCCTGATGCACTCTCACGTGGCTAGGGTAACCGGCCCGGTCACGGTCATATACGACGGCCATCGCGCAGCCGATAGAGCGCTGGCCACCGCAGTGGAGCTGGTGCGCGGACACGAAGCGCGACTCATTATCATGTGTATCGCTGCGACGCGCGAAGCCACCCAGGAACTCGCCCGCACGGCGAGTGCACGGGTCAAGGAGGAAGGAATCGAGGCACGCTGCCGCCACCTTACCGAGGCGGACGCTCCCGAACTGGTGCAGCTTGCTCGGTTCTTCGGCACCAACACGATAGTGCTCCCGGCCAACAGTCCCACCTTGGGGGAACAAGTGGTGGAGGCAGTCGCCAGGGACTTCGCCGGACCGGTGCTTGTAGTAGCGGGATAAGACCTGTAGTGGGCCATTCACCCAGATCAAGTGGTACTTTGTTGCGACGCCCGAGCCCAGTACCGGAGCTCACTGCTGCCGCGAGTTCATGGGACTTGCGGCTCTGACGCCACGGCGTCACTGACTCGGATACAATGAACTCGAGACAACGCACTGATGGCATTCTTCCTCGACACTGATCGGAGCACCGCAATGTTTCCCATCTGCAAGACGGCCGGTTGGAGCCTGGCCGTACTACCTGTCTTACTGCTGGCCGTAGTAGCGGCGCGACCGCAACAGACCCCAATACTCGCTTATGTGGACAGCGATCAGATTATTCAACAGATGCCGGGATACGCCGCAGCCGACTCGACTTTCCAGAATGAGTCAGAGGTGTGGCGCACGGAGCTGCAACAGCTCCAGACGACCCTCGACTCGGCAGTCCGCGCCTTCGACCAAGAGTCCCTTGCTCTATCAGATTCTGTGCGCGACCAGAGGATGGAGGAGCTACAGCAAATGAGTCGGCTGGTCCAACAACGCAATACCGAGTTGTCACAACGTGCGGAGAGCCGCTGGGCCGAACTGGTCTTGCCGCTGCGGGAACGGGGGCGCGCCGTGATCGATGGACTGCGGGCCGAGCGCAACCTGGCATTGGTGTTCGACATCAACGCCCCAGGTATAGTGTCCATCGACCCTGCGCTGGACCTGACAGCGGTCGTGCTGAGTCGGCTCCGCGGCAGCGACTGACGAGGCCCTGGTCGAAGGACCCGTGTCAGCCGGCCCCTGACCAACAGGGGTGCCTTGCCCTTGCGGTCGGCGTCGGGGGTGAAGGCAACCCCGAGAGGCACGATGGCCTTCAGCGGTCCTTTCATATTAAGAAGTTTACAGTTAATAACTTACGGCCCTGTTTTCGAGTTTTACATGAGGTCGTAATTAGTGGCCATACGCGCCTTGCGCGGTTGCCGCCTCGCCGCAAGGGGTCCTCGAGCCCTGAACCAAAATCTTGCCACCCCTGGCAATCAGGGATAGCTTCGGCATCCCTCCTTGAATAGAGAGCGCGCCGTGCCAGAGCCATCTTATGACGTCATGTTCACCCGAGACGAGCGCCGGGCGATTCGCCATATGCTGAACTCGCACGAGAAATCGCCCTCTTGTCCGCGCTGTGAAAGCCCGCTCGTAGTCAATGGAGGAATGGCCGGTAGCGGCTATCAGATGTTGCACGTGCGCTGCCAGCCGTGCTACCGGACAGCCTTCGTGGGTGAACTCCCAGGCGATCACTGGGCCAACCCCAACCAGTAGGGAGTTCTCCAGCTCACACCAAGACAGCCGGCTCAACGCAGTCATTCCCACACTGCGAACTTCCCCTCGCCCGCGATTTGCTGCATACGACGCGTCAACTCTGCCATGAATGCCCGGTGGTCGTCTCGACCGTACAGCGGGTCCCCCACGAACACGTCACAGAAGAACGGCACCGGGACGAAGGATCCCTTGGGCAAGCTCTTGCCGAGACCGTGCATGAACACGGGTATGACGGGTACCTGAGGATGTTGTCGGGCGAGATGCGCCACACCCGTCTTGAAGCTGCCAAGCTGTTCCGGCTCGCCCCGCGTACCCTCAGGGAACAGGATCACAATGTCGCCCGCGTCAAGAGCGGCCCCAACGGCGGCGAGCGGGTCCGTACCTGGCGTCCTACCCCGGCGCTCGACGGGGATTATGCCCAGGATGTTCAGAGCAAACCAGGCAATGGCGCGGTTGCGCAGGAAGTAATCCGCCGCTGCAACGGGGTGGAGCCGAGGCAGGAGCCGGCCAGGAAACAGCGTCATCAGAACCACCGTATCGAGGTGACTGTTGTGGTTTGCGACGAGCACCGCCGGTCCCACTGCCGGCAGCCGCTCGCGGTGGCGCACGTTCAGTCCTATCACAATCAGCACCACCGGCCGGACAATGAGCCAGAAGAAGAGCAGTTGGAGTGCGTGGCTCATGTCATACGTACAGATAGTACACGAAGTGGAAGAAGAGCGGCGCCGTATACGACAGGCTGTCGATTCGGTCGAGAATCCCGCCGTGGCCCGGCAACAGTGTGCTGCTGTCCTTGATCCCGAGATCGCGCTTCAGCGCCGACACCACAATATCCCCTATGAAGCCACCCATCCCAATTATCGTGGTCGCTACTATTGCATCTGCGGTGTCGAGCGGCGTGAGCACCGGCGCCAGCAGCAATCCGAGGATGATCGTGGTGCCGACTCCACCCAACAGACCCTCCCATGTCTTGTTGGGACTCACCTTGGGTACCACCCGACGGTGGCCCAAGCTCTTCCCCCAGAGGAACTGGGCAATGTCGTTTGCCTGAGTCAGGAATACGAGATAGAGAACTAGAGCCGGACCACCCCCGTTGGGATTCACGGAAGCCGGCAGCACCAGCAGGTAGGCCACGTGACTGATGCTGAACAGGGTGAGCATCAGCCCCCAGTGCAGCATCCCGACCGAGCGCAGGAAGCCTGACGTCTCTCCAACGAGTACCATACGCATCGGCAGGAGCAGGAAGACATATACCGGGACGAAGACGATGAACATTCCGTACCACTCCAGCGCAATCCACAGGTACTGGATCGGGATGCTCAGGTAAGCGAGCAACAGTACGCTGCGATCCGCACGCCGGGTAGGAATGAGCGACAGGTATTCCTTGAACGCGAGAAAGCTCACCAACGCGAAGAACACGAGCGAGATCTTGCGGCTCAGAGCAAGCGCGGCCAGGAACATCGCGGCCATGATCCACCAGCTGCGAATCCGCTGGCGCATTTCCCCGAGGTCGAGCGACGGCCGGGCCTTCCCCACCAGCCATACCGCAGCGGTGGCCAGCACGAGGATCCCAAATATCCCACCCATCGCCCAGAGTACGTGCGGGTGTAGGGTGCGCATCACTGGTCCGCTTCCCGGAGTGCCCGTCTGGCACGGTTCCACACAGTTACCATCAGCAGCAGCAACATCACCGTGAGGATGCCGTCCACCCACCGACCACTCGGTGCGCCGAGGCCCAGGGCGAGGGCGAGGGCACCGAAGACGAACGCACGGTCACTCTTACCCATCGGACCGTCGTACCGCCGCGTGACACCAAGCTGGATCGCCAGCACTCCCGTCATCTCCGAGATCACGGCCAGAACGACAACGGGCACCAGGAGCGCGGGCCGAATGCCCGGCACGAGTGCCAGCGGCAGATAGAGCACGGCGTCCGAGACCACGTCGCCCAACTCGTTCAAGACGGTTCCCAACCGGCTGGTCATCGCGAACTCGCGTGCCATCATCCCGTCCAACGCATTCAGCGCCATGCGCAAGAACAAGGCAACAGGCAGCACGAGCAAGGGCCAGTCGTCGTGCGGCCGCCAAGCGAGCACCCCACCTACGCCGGCTGACATCAGCAGTGCCGTCCAGGTCACGTGGTTGGCGGTGGCGCCCGCCCGTACCAGCGCGCGCATGAGCGGTCGCAACAGGGCCTGGAACCTGGGCTTCAGGTCGTAGATACTCGCCATTAGTTGCCGCGGTTAGTGGTTAGGTAGGCGCGGGGCTTGCAAGCTGGCCTCAGCACCCGGAGGTGCTTCTCATCCAGCTTTGCTGTTCAAGTGTTGTAGCCGCCTCATCCAGACCGCGACAACGCCCTCGCAGAGGCCCCGATGCAGCTCGCTGGCCTCGCCACTCGTGTTGAGCATATCGAGCAGCACAGGCAGCAGCGCCTGGGCGAGTTCCGCTCGTGCAACCGGATCGAAGCGGCCCCAATGGCGATTGATGAGGTCTTTGATGCGGTCGAGGGGGCTGCCTGGTAGCTCGAGAAAGTCGTCGGGAAAACGACGAGCCAGTGAAAGATCGTGATTGGAAACTCGAGTCATGTCGCGCGTAACACGCTCCTTTCGCATCTTCAGCGGAAGCAGACAACAAGCCAACCTTCAACCTACAACGGGCTCATCGATTGGGTAGTGTGTACGGCGTCACGCAGCTGCGTGGTGGGGCACAATCGATCTCGGCGACGGCCAGCGACAGGTCTGACTCGACCGAGCGGCCAAGACACCGGGCCCAGCTGCCAATAACAGGAGGTACTGCGTCGTGTAGGGCGTTCCTGCTACGTGGCTGGAATCTCGTCGTGAGGGGCAAGCGGGATCAGACATCCCGGCCCTGCACACCGGCAGTCCAGCCGGCAGGTCGGAATCGCCTCAGCGGCAGCGGTAGCCAAGGGTAGGAAACTGCCGGCAGCGCTGCGGTGTATCAAAAAGTTTGTATGGCAGCCCGCGATTCCATCACACCCGTCACGTTCTCCCGTGAAGAAATCCGGCTGATCCGGGAAATGGTCGGCACTCCGGAAGGAGCCTCTGTCTGCCCGAGATGTGGCGGCAAGCTCCAGGTGATTGGACCTGAGGGCGGTGGTACCCTGCCTACCGTGTGGCATGTGGAGTGTCTCCCGTGCCGTCGTGCGGCCTTCATTTCCGGTTCGTAGTCACGCGGCCACAGAACGAGACCGGCTGTTCCCGCAGTCCTCGCACCATTGTGACTACGGGCAAAACAGCGCAACTTATCATCGTGCCGGACACACCACTCCCGTTCTCCCCCAAGGAAGTCGATCAGATCCGCGAGATGCTGAGCACCTCGAGGGAGCCTCCCAAGTGCCTGCTATGTGGAACTGAACTCCAAATGACCGAGTCACGCGGCGGCGGTGAGGCGAGTCGCGTGTGGCGCGTGGATTGCGCTTCCTGTCATCGCACAGCGATCATCGCGGAAACCG
Source organism: Gemmatimonadota bacterium (assembly GCA_039586365.1). GTDB lineage: Bacteria > Gemmatimonadota > Gemmatimonadetes > Gemmatimonadales > GWC2-71-9. Next base: position 12,566 of record JBDHKN010000082.1, read on the forward strand.
GTGGCCAGCGCCCGACTAGGCACGACGAGTAGTCCTTCACAACAATGGCAGCTCGCCGCTGCCCGAACCGTGCGGCTGGTAGCCGCGGCTACATCATTCGTCCAGGTCCAGGCCCGCGCGCTCCGCGAGGATCCGCTTGAGCCAGACCGGCGCCTCGAGCGCCTGGAGGTCGGCTGCAGCGACCCGCTGCGCTGCGAGTGCAGGATCGATGGCGGGCGCTACGTCAGCGTCGGCACCCTGTAGCGCGGCCAACGCTCGCTCCACAACCGGAGACCCACCGGGCACCGACTGGCCAAACTCGATTTCTGCACGGCGACAGAACCGCTCCTGGCGAGCGCGGTCTGGCATGTCGAGCGGGAACCCGAGGCGGTGCAGCCTTGCGTGCATGGCCTCGTGCAGGATCGTGGCAGCGATCTGAGCCTCGTTGAAGTTGGGGTTCACGGTGAAGGTGAGTTCGACGAGACAGATATGTTCATCTGTCAAATACGCACCGCGACAAGCATAACGTTGTACGAGGATCTTGCTGAAGTCACGACGGAGATGGCGGTAGTGGTGGGGCGAGTACGTTTCAATCAATCCGAGTGCGGCATCTAGGCGAGCCAGCACTTGCGCAGTATCAACGTCAGGCCTGGTGTTGTGGACGACGACCGCAATACCACGCAGGTGAGTGGTGGCCTTCTGCATATCGCGGCCATGGCCGCCAAACCATTTGCTCAATTGACCCCACACAGCCGCACCTTCCTTCAGACGGTGGCTCTGCCCCGCTACCCATCCCTGCCAGACGGTGAGAGACGGTGGCTCTGCCCCACCACCCACGGTTGGTATGCTACGCGACTATTGTGACCTGGTGCAACGCGCTTCAAGTTACTCTACAGTGCAACCTGCTGGGGGTGTACCATTCCGGATGAGTCCGCAACTCCCGTCATGTTCTCCCGCAACGAGATCAAAGTGATCCGTCACATGCTGGACTCGTGGGAGAAACCACCAGTCTGTCCCCACTGCCAGAGTGCGCTCGATATCCGAGGAGGCGGTGCAGGCAGCGGGTACCGGATGTTGCATGTGCGCTGCCGATCCTGCCACCGAGTGGCCTTCATTACGGAGTCCACAGGCGACAGCTGTCCCGATCCCGGCGGGTAACGTTTCCCGCCAGGCGACCGGGACCGTGACGAGGCGGTCACCAGCGGCAACACCGCTGGCCCGTGCTATTCCCACCTGAGGGCTTCCATCGGATCAACCGCTGCGGCCCGCCGCGCTGGAAGGTAGCTGGCCAGTAGAACCACACTCAGGAGCAGCAGCGAGACCGCTCCGTAGGTCGCCAGGTCAACCGGGCCCACTCCGAAGAGCAGAGCGGCGATTAGGTGCGTGAAGCCGACCGCTGCCACGAGGCCTATCGCCAAGCCTGCGGCTCCCACCACGCCACCCTGGCGGAGCACCAATCCGCGTACGTCCTCACGTCGCGCACCGAGGGCCAGCCGAATCCCCATCTCACGAGTGCGCTGAGCCACCGTGTAGGAGATCACACCGTACACTCCAACCATTCCCAGAATCAGCGCAACAGCCGCTGCGATGCCGAGCATGACCAGGGTGAAAGACGTCCGGGACAGTGAGGCCGCGAGTATCTCATCCAACGTCATGACCTGCGAAACCGGTAGGTCGGAGTTGACCGACCAGACCGCTTCCCTGATCTGGGGCAGCAGCCCCCGAGGATTCCGCAGGGACGTCCGAATGGCGTAGCGCAGATCCCGCATGACGTAGTCCTGGATACTCCAGAACCTGTCCATATACATGGGCCAATAGACCACCGACGGAGGATCTTCGGCCACACCCGTGACGTGCACATCGCCTACTACCCCGACGATCTCCCGCCACGGGGCCGACCGGTTCTCCCTGATACGCCCGCCAATCGCCTTGGACGGGTCCCCCCAATACTCCCGCGCATAGTTCTCCGTTACCACCGCCACCGGCCGCTGCTCGAAGATGTCTGTCCACTCCAGGGATCTGCCGGCCAGGATGGGATTCTCGATGGTGGTGAAATAGCCCGGAGTGATCCAGTTCATGCGCCTGAGAGGTTCCACCTCACCTTCGGTCACCGGGAACCCCTCCACTTCCAGGTCTTCCCACGAGTCCCAGTTGTCCATCGCCACTGAGGCCGCCGCGCTCGCAGATGTGACACCAGGTATCTGTACGATGTGCTCCAGTATCTGTTGATGGGTGCGGGCGGCATCCGCGCCGGTTGGTGCCTCGGACGCTGGAACCGAGAGACGCAGCGTGAGCACTTCCTGCGGCCGCTGGAATCCCGGCGGTACGCTCCGGAGACCCAGGAAGCTCCGGATCATGAGACCCGAGCCAATCAGCAACACCAGAACCAGAGCGACCTGGGCTACAGCGAACACCGTTTGCATGCGGAATCGCCGCCGCCCGATACTGGAATTGCGGCCCGCCTCCTTGAGCGGCTCCACCAGGCCACTCCGCCCATAGGACATGACCGGGATGCTGCCGAACAGGAGGCCCGCCAGCACGGACACAGCCAGTGTGAAGAGGAGGGCGACAGGTTCAAGAGCAACGTCCTCTAACCGAGGCAGATTCGCGGGAGCCAGGTGCAGCAGGAGCCGAAGCCCGCCGGTGGCCAGTACCAGTCCTGCGGCACCCCCCAACAGCCCGATGAGGAGGCTCTCGGTGAGGAACTGGCGCGCCAGCCGACCCTTGGAGGCTCCCAGGGCGGTTCTGAGTGCCACGTCTCGCTGTCGGCTCTCAGCCCGCACGAGGAACAGGTTGGCCACGTTGGTGCAGGCCACCAGCAGGACCAACGCCACAGTGCCGAAGACCACCCAGATCACCCTACCCGCTGCACCAACCACGTCGTCCTTGAGCGGACGGACAAAGGTGCCGAATTCACGCGACTCCAGCACGGACAATGGGATGCCGCCGTATTCCTCACTGGCGAGAGCGGTCATGCTCTCCAGATCCCGCGTGGCATCCTCCACCGTGAAGCCCGGCCGCAGCCGGGCGATGCCGGGGAAGCTCCAATTCCCCACGCTGACGCTGGCCCGGTCGAGGACCAGGGGAAGAAACAAGTCCGGGGATAGGCCGGCGAGTTTGAACCCTGCCGGCATGACACCGATGACGGTGCGGTCGGCACCGTCGATCCGAATGGTGCGACCTAACACGGCGGGATCGCTACCGAACCGCCGTGCCCAGTAACCCCGCGACAAGATCACCGGATAGCTGCTCTTAGGGGCCACGTCCTCGGCGGAGTATCCCCTCCCTAGGCTCGGATGCACCCCCAGGAGCGGAAACAGTCCGTCGGTCACTTGCAGGGCCGCTACCTGCTCAGGCTCGGCCAGGCCGGTTACCGTCACGGGAGCCCAGCGCCAGACGCCGATGTCTTCCACGGTCCGGGAGTGATCCCGGAAGGTCAAGTACAGCGCCGGCGACAGCGGAGTCTCGGGGACTCCGATCCCGGGCATCGTGTGGTGGACCGCTACGAGCTCGTGGGAGTCCGGGAATGGCAGCGGTCTGAGCAGCACGCTGTTCACCACGCTGAAGATCGCGGTGGTACCACCAATGCCCAGACTGAGCGTGAGTAGCACGATTGCCGTAAACGATGTACTCCTCAGCAGGCGGCGAACCGAGTGGCGGGCGTCTACGCTCAGGTCCTGCACCAGGCCCACTCCCCACGAATCCTGGGCGCGTTCCCTCGCCCGGAGGACACTGCCGAACTTGCTGAGCGCCTGGTGGCGAGCCTGTGTTGCGCTCATCCCCTGGCGCATGTGCTTTGCGGTCTCCTGCTCTATGTGGAACGCCATCTCTTCGTCCAGCTCCTCGCGCATCTTCCCCCAGTAGATGACGGCCCTCAGTCGAAATAGCAGGTTGGCGATCAAACGCATGGTATGTCTCCCTCGTACGACGACTGCGCCGCGACGATGTGTGAGGCCGTCCGGTCAGGCCGTCGCCATGATGCGCCCGACCGCTGCGGCCAGGCGGTCCCAGTGCTCGGCCTCGATCCCCAGCCGCCGCTCCCCTGCCCGGGTCAGGGTGTAGTAGCGGGCCCGCCGGTTGTTCTGGGTCACCTCCCAGTACGACTTGATCCACCCCTCGCGGGTCAACTTGTGTAGCGAGGCGTAGAGCGAGCCTTGATTCACCTGGAGTTCGTCCCTGGAAATCTGCTGGATGCGTTCACTGATCCCCCATCCGTGCATCGCCTCCAGCGAGAGAACCTTGAGGATCAACATGTCCAGGGTTCCCTTGATCATGTCCGGCTTATTCCTGTCCATTGGTCCAATCCTGTGGGAATGATCTACTCCCGGTGGCCGAGCGGTCACACTCGCTTCTCTCGGTAATCAAGAGGTGCTGTGGTATTTGATACCGAGGTTCGCGAAAAGGTTGTAGAGATCGCGACCCGGTCGGGGAGCAGGCGCTGCTATCAATAAGGACTCCCGCAGCACGTGTGAGGTGTTGTGGGAGTATGTCTTGTGGAGCGCCCGTCAGGACTCGAACCTACGACCCTCGGCTTAGAAGGGCGTGCCTGATTCGTGTCTCTTCGTACCCATTCGCGCTAATACGGTGTCATACGTGCTCATACGTTCACCACCACAGAACGTATGAACACGCATCGACACGTATGGAACCGTATGGTTCCGAATGGAAGTTCCACGGTCTGTTCCACAGTGAGGTAGAACCGACAACACCGCCCGGCGCGTGGCCGGGCGGTGCACTTCTGGCTGCAAGGACTAGTGGCTCAAGGCTGCTCTGGCTGAGGAAACGGTGCGTCGGAGTTCCATATATCCACCGTCCAGAGCCACGATCCGTCTGCTTGCTTTCGTGCAATCGAGACATACTTGCCGGTAAATGTGATGGCTTCGGCCGAGTCTGCAGCCGCACCCGTCCACGACCAAGTCCCACGGTCAAACGCCAGGTCACCGTACCCATCGATTTCCAGCGAGGTAAGGGTGAATTCCTGAGGGGGTGGTTCTTCATCAGCAGCACATCCATCCCTCATGGCCGCCCGTCCCTCGACCGTCGGTTCGTCCTGAGGCAGCACAACAGCGTTATCAGCATACAACGCGATGCCAGCATCGCAGTCCCCCGCCAACGTCGCCTCGACGCCTGCGGCTCTCAACGCGTTCAGGGCTGCGATGTCCTCGTCGGTCAGGGGAGCGACACCAGGTTGACAAGCGGCCAGAAAGGCCAGAGACAGTACGGCAAGTACGAGACGGCGCATACATCCCTCCTTGGGGTTTGGGAGGGCGACTCGAAGGGCGACCCAGCGAAACTACGTGCTGGACTGGGGCACAGTAAGACCACAGTGCCCAAACACCGCCCAGCGATAGGCCGGGCGGAGCGGAAGGGGTGACGGCACGAGGAGGCTGGCTACATGGACTCGGGCGGCGGCAGATACGATTCGTGACCTTGGACAATCTTCCAGCCGTCCCCCGTGCGCTCCCAAACAGTCGTCCATACACCTCGCAGGGCCGTTTCTACCCCAGCGGTATCGACCCCTGCCCACTCGAAGCTGGCGGAGAACACGGCGGCGTCTGGGCCGAGGACATTCACGTGCGCGTCTCCCCAAGCGCCACTGGTCACTTCCCGGACCGAGGTAAACACACCACCCCATGCAGTTACCATGGAGTCTCGGTTGGTGCCGAGTACGCCATTCTCAGCCCACACGAAGTCGGAGCCGTAGGGCGCCATGAAACGGTCTACGTCAAGGTCTCTGAACGCTTCGAAGGCCTCATCAGCCAGTCGGGTGACGGTGTCCCGAATCGCCACCCGTTCGGCGTCGGTGAGTTCGGTAGTGGCAGGTTGGCAGGCGGCCAGAAAGGCCAAGGACACGGCGGCAAGTGCGAGACGGCGCATAGATCCCTCCTTTGGGTTTGGCAGCGCGACTCAGAGGGCGACGGAGCGAAACTAAGTCTCCGACTGCAACTCGGGAAGACAACCATTTTGCCGCCTGCGGTGCATGGGCCCGGTGTGGCGTACCGCCGGGTGTTGTAGCTGGGCGGTGTGGTACCGCCGGGTGGACGGGATGGAGCCGCGGAGGTACCGCCCCGGCGCGGCGCGGGAAGGCGGGAGAAACGACGCGCCCGTCAGGACTCGAACCTACGACCCTCGGCTTAGAAGGGCGTGCCTGATTCGTGTCCATTCGTATCCATACGAACTAATACGGTGTCATACGTGCTCATACGTTCACCACCACAGAACATATGAACACGTATCGACACGTATGGAACCGTACCGATCCGAATGGAGGTTCCACAGTCTGTTCCACAGTGAGGTAGAACCGACTACACCTCCCGGCGCGGGGCCGGGCGGTGTGCTCGTGGCTGCAAAGACTAGTGGCTCACGGCTGCTCTGGCTGAGGAAGCGGCGCGTCAAGGTTCCATATGAGCACCGTCCAAAGCCAGGAATCATCTGCTTGTTTCCGCGAGATCAAGACATACTTGCCGGTGATCGTGAGGGGCTCTGCCACGTCCTCAGCGACAAACGTCTCAGACCAGGTCCCACGGTCAAACGCCAGATCACCGTACCCATCGATTTGCAGCGAGGTAATGGTGAAATCCTGAATTGTAGCTTCTTCAGCCTCACATGCAGCTGTCATGGCCGCCCGTCCCTCAATCATGGGTCCGTCCTGAGGCAACAAGACAGCGTCCTCGGCAAGCATCGCGTTTGAGGCATCGCAGTCGCCCGCCAAGGTAGCCTGAATGTTTGCGGCTGTCAGATTGTTCAGGGCTGCGATGTCCGCATCGGACAGGGGAGCTACACCAGGTTGGCAAGCGGCCAGAAAGGCCAGAGACAGTACGGACAGTGTGAGACGGCGCATACACCCCTCCTTTGGGTTTGGGAGCGCGACTCGGAGGGCGACGGAGGGAAACTAAGTCTCCGACCGCAACTCGGAAAGACAACCGTTTACTGCCTGCGGTGCATGGGCCCGGTGCGGCGTACCGCCGGGCGTTGTGCTGGGCCGTGTGGTATCGCCAGGTGAACGGGATGGCGGGACGGAGGTACCGCCCCGGCGCGGTGTGGGGAGGCGGGGGAAACAACGCGCCCGGTAGGACTCGAACCTACGACCCTCGGCTTAGAAGGCCGATGCTCTATCCAGCTGAGCTACGGGCGCCAGCTCCGCAATTCGCTAATGCCAACCCCTTACGCAACCTCATTCCGTAGAACCTGCTCTTCCGCCTCTACCGTGGGGGCAATTTTGGTGGCACTTCTCAGTGGGCGTCACAGACCTCTCATCTGCTTCCTCGCGGCCTCCA
>JBDHKN010000014.1:0-61461 GCA_039586365.1 Gemmatimonadota bacterium
GGTCAAGGGTCGACGAGTGTCCCCAAAACGTAGGTCGATGTCGCAGGAACGCACTGGCGTGGCCTCTCTGATCTCTGGATCTTAGATCACGCGGCGGAAGAAGTCATCCCTTCGCGGATCGATCTCAACACCCTGGAGCTTGACAGGTGTCAGGCCATCCTGCTGACCCTTGGGGACGATACGAATAGCCCGCCGCACGTTGGGGGCCTTCCCGGCCAGGAGAACAGATGCAACCAGATCGGGGCCTGCATACCATAAACCGCGATCGACCTCGACGGAGTTCACACCAATGCTCGGTACCGTGCTTGCTTCGTTGTACTGGGCGCGGAGTGGCAATCTCTACCCAACTCTTCACCCTTCAAATCTAATCTATATGCGACATAGGTAGTTTTCGGGTTGTTTGCTAGCAAAGTGCCTGGTGCTGGTCTGAGGTCACTGCCTGTACAGCTATCGGTCCCCAGTCTAAGGCTCAATCCCGGTCCAGTCCTGCTAGCAACTCAACCTCCAAGTCCTGGTCCCGGTGCTATGCTGTGCTGCTCCATGGGGCGGAAGGGTGGCGGGGTTCCGTTGCCTGGCCCGGCCCGGGGTCTGGGCGTAGTTTAGGGGCAGGATCAGGAGGTCATGCAATGTGACCGAAGATCTCCTAGGCCGTCTGAAGTCTGCGCTGGCTGACCGCTACCAGATTGAACGGGAGTTGGGTAGCGGTGGGATGGCCACGGTCTATCTCGCCAAGGACCTGAAGCATGAGCGGCAGGTAGCCGTCAAGGTTCTCCGTCCTGAGTTGGCTGCAGCGCTAGGCTCAGAACGGTTCCTCCGTGAAATCAAGATCGCTGCGAATCTGAATCACCCCCACATACTGCCACTGCATGACTCCGGAGATGCCGACGGTTTCCTCTACTACGTGATGCCGTACGTGGAAGGTGAATCACTCAGAGATCGGCTCAAGCGCGAGAAACAGCTTCCGATAGAGAACGCTCTCAGGATCGCCAGCGAAGTAGCCGACGCACTCGGCTTCGCACACGACCACAACGTCATCCACCGCGACATCAAGCCCGAGAACATTCTGCTAGAAGCAAAACACGCAGTCGTCGCTGACTTCGGTGTGGCTCGGGCAATCGAGCAAGCGGGAGAGACGAGACTCACAGAGACCGGGATCGCGATTGGCACACCAGCCTACCTGAGTCCAGAGCAGGCGAGTGGCGAGCGCGAGTTGGACGGCAGGAGCGACATCTACGCACTTGGCTGTGTGTTGTACGAGATGTTGGCTGGCCAGGCTCCGTTCACCGGCCCTACAGCCGAGAGCATCGTACAACAGCATCTCACCGCGAAGCCACACTCTGTAGCAGAAGTGCGGCCAACCGTTCACAGTGAAATAGAAGCCGCAGTGTCCAGAGCACTGGCAAAGGCACCCGCTGATCGGTTTCAGACCGGGGAGGAGCTTGTCACTGCATTGAGTGCAGTTTCCAGCATGCCCTCAGCTGCCACGTTGCCCGGCATCGCGTCACGCTGGAGCCATCCCGTGGCAGTGTCAGGGTTATTCGGTGCTGGAGCGGTGGCCGTGCTTGGCGTGGTCTACCTCCTCATGATGCGGCTTGGCCTGCCTGACTGGGTCTTGGTGGCCGCTGCCGTACTCCTAGTCGTGATCCTGCCGTTCGCACTGGGTACTGGACTAGTAGAGCGGCAGCGGGCGACTAGGACCGTACCAACTCCCTCATCCGGCTGGGGCAGTGTGGCGCACCGCTGGCTGCGGTGGCGGAAAGCGGCCCAGGGGAGCGTCATTGCTTTCGTTGGTCTCGGTGTGGTCACCACCGGCTACATGGGGATGAGGACATTGGGCATAGGGCCCATGGGCACGGTGATGGCGAGAGGGGTGCTGGAAGAGCAAGCTGAGATCATCTTAGCTGATTTCGAGAATCGTACTGCGGACTCGCTGATGGGCGTCACGATCACCGAAGCTCTGCGAATCGATCTGTCTCAGTCACAAGTGGTACGACTGGTCGACCCAGCTACCATCGAGGCGGCCCTGGAGCGGATGGAGGTTGATCGCGTCGCCTTGTTTGACGATGAGCTGGCCCGCGAAGTGGCTCTTCGTGAGGGCATCAAGGCAGTAATCGCGGGCGAGGTCGGCCAGCTCGGTCAAGGGTACATGGTATCGGCGAGGCTGATAGCCCCATCAGACGGAGATGTGCTGACAGCCGTCCGTGAGCGGGCGGACGGCGATGACCAGCTCTTTGATACCGTAGACCGGCTGTCGCGGCAGCTCAGGGAGCGGATCGGTGAATCCTTGAGAGATGTGAGAGCCAGCGCACCGCTGGAACAAGTCACCACTTCGTCGCTCGAAGCGTTACGTCTGTATACCCTAGCCTGGCCAGAGCAATCGATTGAGCTAATGGAGGAGGCAGTCCGTATCGACTCGACTTTTGCCATGGCATACTGGCGCTTGGCTGGGCAGTACGGGAACGAGGGTCGGATGCGTGAGCGGAATACCGCCGCACGAAGAGCATTCCGCTATCGTGACCGGCTGCCCCTCGTCCAGCGTTATCACGTAGAGTCCTTGTACTACTCCTATGTGGAGGGCGACCGCGACAAACGGATTTCGGCGTTACGCTCGGTCTTGGAGCTGGACCCATACAACACCTCAGCTATGAACAACCTCGGGAACTCGTTGAGCGGGCTGCGCAGGTTTGCCGAAGCCGAGAGCCTATACATCCAAGCGCGTGCTGTCCGCCCACATCACCTGCATTTCCAGGGCACTGTGGCTTCCCAAGTCAACCAGGGGAAGTACGAGGACGCCGACACCACCCTTGATCTCTTCGCCGAGCATTTTCCTGGTCACCCAGGGTACTTCCGGTCCACGATCCGCTATGCAGCCGCCCGACATGACCTGGAAACCGTCGCGCTGTATCTCGATTCGCTGGAGCTGACGCAGCGAGAGAGCGTCTTGTGGAGGTACCGAGTCAGCGTCCATAGGACCTGGGTAGCCTTGAGACAAGGCAAGCTCTCCGAGGCCGAATACTACCTCCGGCAGGCGACAAGCCTACAGGAGCAGCGAGGACTGCTTGGAGCTTGCCTGGATCTGGCTGTGTCCCATCTCGGTAGAGTGGATATTGTCTACCGGGGCAATCCGTCCGCTGCCTGGCGGAAGGTCGAGGAAGCCTTGGAGCTATACCCGCTGGATTCGATTGCTCCCGAAGCGAGACCATACGAGAATCTCGCGATTGCTGCAGCTATGGCGGACAGGGCCGACCAGGCGCGAGCATGGCTCGCAGAGCGGGTCGCGCTTGGGGAATCAGGCGAACTTGGCAGACTGAGGTCGGACCAGGAAGCTCGGGTCAGCGGCTACATCGCCCTCGCAGAGCTAAGGCCAGATGAAGCGATCACGGCCTACCTAGCATCCCATGAGGGGTTTGCCTGCATCATCTGCGCACTCCCGGCCATAGCCCAGGCCTACGACCTCGCCGATTTGCCGGACTCCGCAATTGTCTTCTACGAGCGCTACCTGACCACACCTTGGATCAGGCGCTTGGAGGAAGATGCCTGGAACCTGCCCGGCACTCTGAAGCGTCTTGGCGAACTCTACGAGCAACGCGCCAACCACGAGAACGCGATTCACTACTACAACGAGTTCGTAGAGTTATGGCAGGAGGCCGACCCCGAGCTACAGCCGCAGGTGGAGGATGTGAGGCAGCGGATTGCGCGGTTGATGGGAGAGCCGTAACACTGGCGGCGGAGCAATCAGATGACTGACGCCATCGACCGCCTTAAGACCGCCCTCACCGACCGCTACGCCATCGAGCGAGAACTCGGTAGCGGTGGTATGGCTACCGTCTACCTCGCCGAGGACGTGAAGCACCACCGCAAGGTAGCGGTGAAGGTGCTGCGCCCCGAACTCGCTGCTGCACTCGGCGCTGATCGGTTCCATCGTGAGATAGAGATCGCCGCTAATCTGCACCATCCCCACATCCTGCCACTCTACGACTCCGGTGATGCGGACGGCTTCCTCTACTACGTCATGCCGTACATCGAAGGTCAGTCGCTCCGTGAAAAGCTCGCCCATGAGGGTGAGCTACCGATTCCCGAAGCTGTCCGAATCCTCCGAGACGTCGTTGACGCACTGTCAGAAGCACATGATCACGGTGTAGTGCACCGCGACATCAAACCTGACAATGTGCTGCTCACCAAGCACCATGCTGTGGTCACCGATTTCGGAGTGGCCAAAGCGGTGAGTGAAGCCACCGGCGCTCAGAAGCTCACCACCGAAGGCGTAGCACTCGGCACACCAGCGTATATGTCCCCCGAGCAGGCCGCTGCTGATTCTCACATTGACCACAGAGCCGACATATATGCTGTGGGTGTTGTTGCCTACGAGTTGCTCACGGGCAGGACTCCGTTCCTCGGCACCACTCCACAGATGATCCTCTCGGCGCACATGACTGATACTCCAGAGCCGGTAAGCAAGTATCGGGAATCAGTCCCTCCTCCTCTAGAGCAGTTGGTGATGAGGTGCTTGGAGAAAAAGGCCGCCGATAGGTGGCAGAGTGCTGAGGACCTGTTGCCACATTTGGAGGCGTTGGTGACGCCGAGTGGGGGGATCACGCCCACAGGCACGATGCCGGTGGATCGGGTAGCAAAAGGTCGATGGATGACGGCAGGGGCTGCGGTCGCGGTGGTCGCTCTGGTGGTGGCCCTGTGGCAGCCTTGGGCGAGTGAGGACGTGGCGGCCGAGGGCGCCAGTTGGGCCTGGACGATCCTGGCGGAAGTCGAGGGTTCGGCACCCGAGGACACCCGCAGTCTCGTCGGGAGCCTCCTGGCTGGTGATATCGATGCCTCCGGATCGCTCCTAACGCTGCCACAGGACCAGATACTGCGCGGTCTGGCAAGCGCCATGAAGCCGGACACCACGAGTCTGACGCAGTCGGTTGCCAGAGAGCTGGCAGAGCGAGGCGGGATCGGGACTGTGTTCGCACCGGAACTGGATCTGGTAGGCGGCACCTACGCCCTGACGGTGCGGGTCCTGCATGCGGCAGGGGACAGCGTGCTGGCCACAGAACGTGTTTCGGCGGCGAATGACGACGCGCTGATTCCGGCCAGTCGTGAGGTCGTGGAGACGTTGATTCCTATCCTGACGGTGTGGATGGGCGGTGAGGTCAGACGACCCAGGGCCAACCCGCCGGTTACCTCGTCCCTTGCGGCCTTCCGAAAACACCAGGAGGCGCAACGAGCCAACGCACTCGGGCGGTACCACGAGGCAATCGCATTATTTCGGGAAGCCCTGGCGATCGATCCCGACTTCGCTGCGGCCTGGGTAAGGATGGGGGGCGCCTACAGTAATGCGCGATTCCGTGACTCCGCTGAGTACGCATGGCGGGAGGCTCTCGAGCGCCCTGAGCGCCTTACTGAGGACCAGCGTCTGAACTTAGAGGCCCGGCTTGCAGGTGACTGGGTCGCTCGATTCCAGCGCAGCGAGCGACAGTACCGGGAGACCGGCATAGCTAGTAACGCATACGCAGCAGCCCTCGCCGATGGAATGGGCCGGTACGAGGACGCAGTGGCCATCTGGGAGCAAATGGCTGAGCAGTCTCCGTTCGGGACTTCGGACTTCGTCAAATGGAACTTGGCGTCCATACTGTTGTGTTTGGGACGGGTCGAAGAGGCCGAAGCCGTGGCGCGCCGTCTGGAAGGAACCCCCCGTGAACTCCCTGTGAACGCGAAGATTGCGCTGAGGAAAGGCAATTGGGGAGAAGCCGAGCGTCTGGCGGTGGACGTGGCGAGGGACCCGGCCATGAGCGTCAGATTCCGGTCCGACGCGATCTGGGTACTCGCGTCCGCTCGTGCGGCTCAGGGCCGAATCCACGAGGCGGTCTCCGCACTGCATGAGATGATACGAACGAACCAGCGTCCGGGCCGGGAGTTGATCCACCGCCGAGCGCACTTGAACCTCCTGATTCTCACAATTGTGGGAGGCCTGACCGCGGAGGCGTGGGACTTGGAGAGGCTCCAGGCCGACACGACGGAAGAGGCGAGGGTACTGTCCGGGCTCTGGGCCGCCGAGTTGGGTGATACGGCGTTCGCGAGATCCTACCTCGAAGAGTTACCAGTCCCGGAGTTCGGCGAGTTCGCTCCGTCCACACACCAAGAGGCAACCGTTGCCGCTCTCCATGCCCGCGTCGCCGGGCGCAGACTGGATTGGGAGGAAGCCGTCCGACTGCTGGCGCCGGTCACTGGAGACCGTACGCCGAGGGGGCAGTTGGCGCACACCCAACTCCTCAACTGGGTCGTCGCCGAAGCGTACGAGGAACTCGGGCACCTGGACTCTGCGGTCAAGTTGTACAGTGGTATTGCCGACGGGTACCGGTTCGTCTTCGATGAGGTTAACGGCTTCGGCCTCACCTACTCGTTTGCCCACCGCGAGGCTGCTCTCCTCTACGGCCAGCTCGGTCAGGACGCCGAGGCGATCGAGCACTGGCGCGCGTTCCTGGACGCCTTCACCGACCCCGATCCCGAGTTCGAGTGGATGATGGAGGAGGCGCGGGTGGAATTGGACAGGCTTCGTAGAGGACGCTAGCATCTCAGCGACTACTCTGATGGCTTCGTGCTGCTCGGTTACCATCCTTGATCGCTTGCTGCCCGCTGTCGCGTCAGTGGCCTTTCCCTTCCGGATACGGTCTCTCCCACGGCTCCGATTCCGACCTGAAAGCGGCGTCGGTATTGACGCGTATGACACGCTCCGATTTGGCTTCGCTGCAGCCAAGGTCTGCGCCACGCGCTCAACCACTGGTGCCACGGCTCGTGACCATTTCACACCGGTGAGTGCCAATTGTTGTGTCGCTGGTGGCATGACTCGGCAGGCACCTTGGCGGTTCTCGAAGAAGTCAGCCTTGCGGAACGCCGCTTGGAGCGGCCGCAGCTGCTACCCCCACGCACCCACGCTGCGAAGGCCGGAGCGCTAGCGACATCAGCCGGTCCTAGGAGAACCCGGGCAAAGCCTTTACATTACGACTGTATTACTGCTGTCAGCCGTTAATATTACAAGGTAAATGACGTCATGAAGCGCCTGATCACCCCCAGGCTGGTTGCCTGGAAGAACTCACAGCGACGCAAACCGCTCATCGTCCGCGGCGCCAGGCAGGTGGGCAAAACTCACTCCATCAAGTCGTTTGGAGAGGAGCACTTCGACGAGTGTGCGACCGTCGATCTGGAAAGGAACCGCGGCTGGCACCGGATCTTTGGCGACGACTTAGATGCCCGGCGCATCCTCTCGGAACTGCGGGTCGTGCTCGACAAGAGCATCGAGCCGGGCAAGACGCTGCTGTTCTTCGACGAGATTCAGAGCTGCCCTCGGGCAATCCTGGCACTCCGCTATCTGTACGAGGAGGTTCCCGAGCTGCACGTGATCGCTGCAGGCTCGCTGCTCGATTTCGCGCTCTCGGATATCTCGTTTCCGGTGGGTCGGGTGCAGTTCCTGGAGATGTCTCCCTTGGTCTTCGCCGAATACCTGTGGGCGATAGGACGAGACCGGTCTGCCGAGGTGGTCCTATCGAATCCGATCAGAGTGCCCGATTCGGTCCACCTATCGTTGCTGGCAGATCTCAGAGACTACTTCTTCGTGGGCGGCATGCCGGAGAGTGTCCTGGCGTACGAACGGAACCGCTCGGTCCGGGATAGCCGTGCGGTGCACCACGAGCTGTGCGAATCCTACAGGCAGGATTTCGCCAAATACGCGCCGCGCGCCGACCCCTACTGCCTCGACGCCGTACTCGCCGGAACCGCCCGCCAGGTCGGGAGGCAGGTCAAGTACACGAGCCTGGCGGAGGGCTACTCCGGTCCCACGATCAGGCGGGCGTTTAATCTGCTCACCAAAGCGCGCGTGGCGAGGAAGGTGCCGGCCACCAACCCGACAGGCGTGCCGCTGGGTGCCGGCGCGTCACCGCTACGCTTCAAGGCGCTGATGGTCGATATCGGATTGATGCAGCATCTACGCGGTGTTCCGATCGATCTCGACTACGCCAAGGCGGATCTACTGAAAATCCACGAGGGTGACATGGCTGAGCAGTTCGTCGGGCAGGAGATGCTGGTGTCGCAACGGGCCGATCTGTACTACTGGTCCCGCCAGGCCAAGAGCAGCACTGCCGAGGTGGATTTCTTGGCCGTGATTGGGGGCTCGATCGTTCCCGTCGAAGTGAAGAGCGGCCCGTCCGGGAGGCTCCGCAGTCTCCATCTGCTGCTCGATTCCTATCCGAACTGCGAGCGCGCCTACGTCTTCAGCACTGCGCCCTACGCCGAGCTTCCGGAACAGAGACTCACGTTCCTTCCACTGTACTACGCGCTTCGGGCGACGTCGGAGCGGGCAATCGGAAGTTGATGCCGCGGCGGGTCCACGGGCGAACCAGCCATTCCCGGACCGGCCTCGATGGATCCGGTGAAACGACTCCGGGAGCTTGATTAGAAAATGCCCGCAAATCGCGGTTTCTCGGCGTCATGGATCGCACTTTCGGCACCAGATTTCACTTAGGTTGACAGTACCACCGTCATTCTCTTCTCAGGGCCTCCATCGGGTGGATTCCTGATGCTCTCCGCGCCGGGCCCAGGCTAGAAGTGATAACCACGAAGAGCAGCAGCACTCCGGCGGAAAGGAAGGAGACGGGATCGACGGGGCTCAGCCCCAGGAACGTGGAGCGCAATGCCGCGGCCGTTCCGGCTGCCAAGAGGCCCCCTACCAACAACCCGGGCCCAGCCATCCGGAGGGCGTCCCCCAAGACGCCACGGATGACCACCCCCCGGGTGGCTCCCAGGGCAATTCGGAGGCCGATCTCACGGGTGCGATTGGTCACCCCAAGGGCCACGACCCCGTAGACGCCCATGGCAGAGAGGAGGAGGACCAGCAAGCCAAGACCCCCGGCAACTTGTCCGCCGGTCAGCTGCTCCTGGAAGGCAAGGGTCACCAGAGACTGGGCGGGAACCAGCCTTGGAATAGGTAGGCCGGCGTCCACCGACCGCAAGGCCTCACGAACTGGTCCAGCCAGTGCCACTGGATCGGTATCTGACCGGACCAAGATGATGAAAACAGGGCTGCTCGCCTGCCTTAGCGGAAAGAACACGTGGGGCAGATCTTCCGTTGCAGCACTCGACGCCACATGTCCTACTATCCCCACGACGGTCCAGGGGGTGTGGTTCTCGGCACCGGCCTGCCAGAACTGCCGACCCAGAGCTTGCTCGCCCGGCCAAAGACGGTCTGCAAATGACCTGGTAATGACCGCCACTCGGGCGGACGTTCTGTCATCGGTTCGGAGGAGGGCTCTGCCTTGAAGGATGGGTGTGCCGATCGTGGAGAAGTACCCTTCCGTGGCAAGGGTGTAGTCCACACGCACCCCGGTTGAATCTGAGCTTGGCTGATCCGCCGGGCTGACGGAAAGATTGGCTCTCCATCGATCCAGGGGGAAACCGCTGGACAAGGCCACCGATGCTACGCCCGGACGAGACCCGATGGATTCTATCAGCTGGTCCAGTAGGGCCGTTCCGCCCTCTGCCATGCTCGGATAACCCTCTTCGGAAGGGTCCAGAAACCCAAGGAACGTCCCCCCGGTCCGGAAGTCGGTAACAGCCATACCTTCTGGTCTGAATCCGATTTGGCTCTCATCCGCATTTGTCAGGGAGCGGAGGAATAGGGCCGCCATCAGGAGTAGGAGAAAGGCCGCACCGGTCTGGGCAGATGCAGCGAACCGCTGGAACCTTCCCACCCGCCGCCCGCCTCCGCCGCTGTCGTCCTTCAGGGCTGAAACCAACTCTGGCCGGCTGAACCGAAGCGCAGGTAGCAGACCGAATGCCAGGGCCGCTACGAAGGAAAGGGCCAGGGACATTGCCAAAGTCCAGCCACTGGGTTCAAAGGTCGCGCCGGGAGCGGAGATGTTCAGGTCCATGGGGGAAACCCTGGTCATTGCTGTCATGGCCAGAACGGTCCCGACTCCCCAGCCAATCACTGACAAAAGCACCGCCTCTACCATCAGATGTCTCACCAGGCGGACACGACTCGATCCCAAAGCCAGCCTCACTCCGATTTCCTGCTCCCTGGCGGCAGACCTGGCCAAGGCCATTCCGGCCAGGTTCCCGCAGATGATTAGAAGGAGAACGGCCAATAGCCCACAGATTCCGACTACGCCAACAAGGTCCCCGATCCGGTTCTGGGCTGGAAAGCGTCCAAAGCTGACAGCCTTGACCGTTCGGTCCCGGTTGGTCTCCGGGTACTCGGCCTCGAGGTTGGCGAACACCGCCTGAACCGCAGCCCGGGCTTCGGAGATTGTTGCACCCGGACGGAGCCTGCCCAACACCTGAACCGAGACGAGTCCCCTGTTCCTGAACACCGACTCATCGCCGCCCGCGTCCGGGTGCTGAAAGAGAGGCACCCACATGTCCACGCTGTTCCTATTTACGCGCGCACCTATGAACTGCTCCGGCGCCACGCCAATCACCGTGTAGGGAATGCCGTCCAGCGGAAGGGACTGGCCCAGAATGTCGGAACGCCCACTCAGTTGGCCTTGCCAGAAGTCATGGCTCACCACCACCACCGGGTGTTGACCAGGGCCCCCATCCTCTGAGTCCAGAAACCCCCTGCCCACAGTGGGAAGGGCTCCAAGAACATGGAAATATTCGGAAGTAGCATAAGCCACCCTGGCCCGCCTCCCCCCTTCTTCGGTACCGAAGGTGGCGTCCCTCTCGGCCCATGCGGTAAGGAACTCGAAAGGGGTGTCTGCATCTCTGACATTCTCGAAATCGGGATATGCCCAACTCCAGTAATCATGTCCCCTGATGACGGGAACCATGTCCACGATCCGGTCCTGGCCCGTCACACCCGGAACCGGGGCAAGCCATACGGCATGAATCGTCGTGAACAGCGCAGTGTTCACCCCGATTCCCACGGCAAGCGAGAGGACTGCCACAATCGCGAAGCCTTTGGCTCTTCGCAGGCCCCTGAATGTGAATCGAACGTCCTGGAGGATCTCGGAGTAGAGCTCGCGGATGAACCGACGTCGCAGGCCTCCCTGGTCGATCTGGCGGCAGCGTTGGACCACCAACTCCGGGTCCCCGAATCGTCTCAGAGCCTCTTCCCGAGCCGCCTCAGCGGTTTTCCCCTCGGCAACCAACTGCCCCATCCTGGTTTCCAGGTGAAAATTGACCTCTTCATCCACGCTCCCCTCCAGATTCTTCCCGAACCGGTCCATGTGTATGGGCCTCTTCAGCCGTGGTCGTTTCATTTCACTTCCTGCATGGGGACCTCGAGGAGCGAGAGCATCGCCCGGGTGCTTGCGACCCAACACTCCAACTCACTGGACAGCGCGCGCTGTCCCTTCCGGGTTGTCTCATAGAACTTTGCCCGCTTCCCCTCCTCGGTCTTCCTCCACTCCCAGTCCACAAACCCTTTGGCCTGAAGACGATGGAGCGCTGGATAGAGGGAACCCTCCTCCACCCGAAACAACCCAGCCGACCGGGATCCGATATGATCGGCGATACCCACCCCGTGCATGGGCCCACAGAGTTCCAACGCTCTCAGAATCAACATCTCCAGCGTTCCATAGAGGTTTCCGGCTCGAATGGTGCCCACCTTGAGTCTCCCGGGTATAGATGGTCTATATAGACTGTCTATGTTGAATACGAGGCGGACCCTTCCGAAGTTTCGCGGTGTCGTCGAGGGGTGGTCGGTCATCCACTTTGCATAGGGGCGAAGGAGACGCCATGTCGAGCGCCAGGGCTGAATCCATGCGGAAGGGCAACAAATACGTCTCCCCGATCACGCTAGTACAGCTGGAGTGCGCCCTGCGGTGTGCTTCGCGAAAGCCATCCCGAAGAGGCGGAGTCACTCTATGAGTTACCGCTGCTAGTGGTCAGTGACCTGCGGACGATGTGGCTAACCGAATATCCGCGTGAAGTTCTCTGGGATCTCAAAGAAGTGCTCCTAAGTGTGTCCAGGGTGCGTGCGTTTCCGAGTCTTCCAGCGCGTGCCTTTCCCAGTATTCCGATGTCGCCTTTGTGGCGGCGAGTTTCCCCTAGCGAGAGTGATAGAGCAGACAGTCACATGCCCGATGAGCCAATGCATGAGATTGGCCCTCGAAGCCGGCAAGATCACACCGATAATCGACAGTACCTACGCGCTGAGTGAGGCCCGCGAGGCTCTCCGGCACATGGTCGAGGAAGAACCCCAGGGAAAGGTGATCATCACCGCGGCAGAAGCTGCTTGATATCAAACTTTGAAGTGCAACAACAGACCTTATCGAGCACAACATTCCTCCGGGGTGCGATAGCCGAGGCGTTTGCGCGGTCGGCGATGACGACACCACCGTCACCAGTGCAAAGACGAGGTGGATTTAGGTGCGTTTTCCCGAAGAGGTGACTCCACTACTTGCTGAGCTGCCGCACGCGCTCAAGCATCTTCTTGGCACGAACCTGGTGGGTTTCTATGTATACGGCTCCGTATTAGAGCCAACGTTTGACCCAGCGCGGAGCGACGTCGACTGCATTGCCGTGACGGAGCGGGCGTTGACCGATGTCGAGTATCGCCAACTCAATGACTGGTTGACCGAGACCGCTGCAGCCGATCCGTGGGTCAAGCGCCTGCAGCTGTCGTTCTTGAACAAGAGAAGCATTCTCTCCGAGGACCGGACGGCATGCCTCTATCAATTCGGGGTTCTAACACGCAGCGGCTCGGACGGAAATCCCCTCATCTGGATGGACTTGTTTCGGCGTGGCCGCACTCTCTTTGGCGCCGGGCCGGAGTCATTTGTTCCGGAAATCACGCCTGAGATCGTTCACCAGGCACTGGTTCGAGAGGTTGGCTACCTGCGAGAGGAACTGAGCGGCAAGCCTGGTAGCGAATGGCGTGATAAGCTGTCCTATCGGATCTATGCTGTTCTCACACTCTGCAGGGTTCTCTACTCAGTGCGGACCGGCAAGGTTGCATCGAAGCAACGGGCTGCTCGCTGGGCACTCGACCATGTCCCAGCGGACTGGCACGACCTGATCCATCGGGCATTAGAGATTGGTCAATCCGGTGGACTAGAAGGTCTCCCTGTCCCACGCCTATTTGCATTCATCGAGTATACGCACGCTCAGGTTCATTCCACGCCACCGGTTTCCCCAGATGTCGCTGACGTGTGAGCAGCCTAACACGTCAAGCGGAATGGGGGTGTCCAACTGCAGCTCGGACAAGCACGGCGCGGATTAGACGGCGCCCCAGCCTCAGCCGCCAGATAGCCGGTCGTCGTACTCGGCTCGTACGCGGGCCCGATCCTCTTTCCTGAGTGAATGCCACCGCACGGCGTGAATCGCGCCTTCGAGAGCATACAGCAGATTGTAGCCGGTGTGGGCCCGTCCCCGCGTGATCCGTACAGCGGCCTCCACGCTGCCCAACTCGACCAACTGCTCCGCGCTCGTGATCCCCACTCTCTGCAATTCAGCAGCGAGTTTGTCGCCGATGTTGGGCAGAGCCGTCAGGTCAGTCATCGCCCCTCACCGGTCACGGTTCGGGACGCATTAGCGATGAGCTGTATCCCGTATGGGACAAACGCAAACGCCAGCAGGATGGCTGCGGTCAAATTGATGATCTCAACACCATCAGGAGTGCCCACCAGTAGAACACCAATCAAGAACAAGATGCTCTGCCAACGAGGTAGGGCCCGGCACTTGAGCAAAGCCATGGCCTGAATGGCAAAACCGACTGGCAACAACAAAATGCCCCACAACAACACCAGCCAGCCTTCTTTCGAGAACATGGCCAACAAGCCGGGCATCATCTGCGCAAAATCACCATCAGGCAAGGTATCAAGAGCGCTCATAGTCAGGCACAACGCGCCCTTGTCAGCCGCAAGCATGAGAGCACCCAAGACAGCCAGCACGGCGCCCACAAAACCAGCCCAGGCAGCAGCATCGCGATCCAGCAGCTTCATGAAGTGGAGGGCGACCACCACGAGGAGAGCCGTATTCAGCGTGACCAATGCATGTCCGAATTGCAGCAATCCGTCATTGCGGGCTCTAAGGATGAGTTCCTCTGGACCAAGCAGGTGAGGATTCAGCAAACCAGGATGGACCGCAAAGGCGAAGATGAATACCAACGGAAAGATGATGAAAGCCAGACCGGTGCCGATGCGTTTGGCTGGATTCAACACTCCATTCTCATTCATTCGATTCTTCCCTTTTCACTGGAGCGTATGAGGAGGCGCTCCCGCCTGCTCGATCGCTGCCACGAGCGCCTTGGCTTGCTTCCGATAGCGGCGCCGAATCTTGAGAGTGATGGCTCCGGGCCTCGCGCCAGGCATGCCTTGGAAGGCGTCCAAACGACGAGCCCGGAAAGCCATACGGGGCCACCACCAGCCGCCGTGCAGCCGTACCTCGGCGATCCAGCCCGCTTGCACCTCCAATGTCCCTATGGGTGAGTGATCTACGTCGGTGCCTATTCGCGAGAGCGACACCCGCTCCGTCCTTTCGATGGCGGACCACTCGAACTTGAGAGCGTCTGCTACCAGGTGAAGCAGGCCTTCGACCCGATAGCTGACGGACCGGATGCCACCGAAGTCGATGACGTCTTCGCCCTCCACCTGGATGCGGAACGGAAGCGGCTCAACGGGATGCATTGGCGCTAACGGTAACTCCTGTGACGCCGGGAGACTACTGCTCCAGATATGACATTCGGCCTGCCAGTAGCTGCTCTGCCTCTGCTACGGCACGCTCAGCACCTGCCCGTCGTAGAGCAGTCGCCTACGTAGCTGGGCGTAGCCGGCAGCGCCCACCCTATGACAGCTCCACCACCAGTTGCGAGATGTTACGCTCCCTGAGCGTCGCGTTGAACTCCGCCACAGCCGGTCTCACCATCTCCCTAGCCGCTCGTTCCCTCAGCCAATACCTTAGACCGGCCCCAGCCCAGGACCCTTCATGACCGACCGGCTGAACCGCCTGATGACCACACTCGCCGACCTTTGTCGCGTCGCGCTCGTCCTCGCCGGGCTCCTCGTCGGTCCGGCGTTCCCCACGGCCACGGTCGCTCAGCAGCAGCAGCCGGCGCCACTCAAGGTCGTGCTGGATACCGACCTCGGATTCGCCAGCGACGATGCGATGGCGCTGCTCCTGCTGCTACAGTCCAGCAACGTGGATCTGCTCGGAGTCACCGTGGTGACCGGAAACGCTTGGCTGGAACAGGAAGTGGCCAATGCGCTGCGTCTGCTCGAGATCGCCGGCCGCGAAGAGATCCCGGTTCACGCCGGCGCCGCGGACCCTCTCGTGAACAGCATGGCAGAGATGAGGCTGCGGGAGTCCCTGTA
The DNA here is from genome assembly GCA_039586365.1 of Gemmatimonadota bacterium. Classification (GTDB taxonomy): domain Bacteria; phylum Gemmatimonadota; class Gemmatimonadetes; order Gemmatimonadales; family GWC2-71-9. Next base: position 15,303 of record JBDHKN010000014.1, read on the forward strand.
CGGTGAGACCAGCGAGGGCGGCTACAAGGGGGCGTGGAAAAGCGACGGTCCCGGGCGCGACGAGGTCCGCCCGCCCGACACCCGGTTTGCTCGGAGGCAAGCGGAGCCGCTCTCCGCCACCGAATTCCTCATCCGCACGATCCGCGACAACCCCGGAGAGGTGGTCGTCGCCGCCATCGGCCCGCTGACCAACGTTGCGCTAGCTGTAGCTGTGGATCCCGAAGTGGCTCGGTTGGCAAGGAAGCTGGTGGTCATGGGCGGTGGGATCGGTACCCGGCCTGAGTTCAACTTTTGGATGGATCCCGAAGCGGCGCGCATGGTGCTCCGTGCACCCTGGCCCGAGATCGTCCTCACGCCGCTCAACATCTGCCGGCAGGCACCGTTCACGCCGGAGGTGGCAGAGACAGTTGCTCGTGACGACTCCCCCATAGCCCGCTACTTCGCCGACACATTCGTGGCAGACCACTGGGCACCCGTAACCAGCCTCATGTACGACCAGATAGCTGTGCTGTCGCTGTTGGAACCCGATGTGGTGCTGCGCTCCGAAACCCTGTGGCTGGACGTCGAGATCGACCATGGCGCCTCGTATGGCACGACTCTGTCCTGGGATGCCCGGCTGGAACCACCGCCCGGCGCTAGACAGGTCAAGGTCCAGTTCGACCTCGACTATCCGCGCTTCGTCGAGCACTTTGTCGCGCTGATGGTGCAGCCATAGCGCCGCAGATCACTGAGCTGGGAGAACCACCGTGGTCATAGTCGAGTCCTATCCGCTTGCGGTCCTCATGTGCTTCATCACGATGCTGTGCTGGGGATCGTGGGCCAACACACAGAAACTGGCCAGCAAGGAATGGCGCTTCCAACTGTTCTACTGGGACTACGCCATCGGCGTGCTGCTGCTGTCGCTGATCTTCTCTCTCACGCTGGGCAGTTTCGGCTCCGCCGGCAGACCCTTTCTCGCCGACCTCGGCCAAGCCGACGGTAACGCGATTTGGTCCGCGCTACTCGGCGGGATCGTCTTCAACCTGTCGAACATCCTGCTGGTGGCGGCGATCGATATCGCGGGCATGGCGGTGGCATTTCCGATCGGCGTGGGCCTGGCACTGGTACTTGGTGTGGTCGTCAACTACATCAAGCTGCCCGTGGGTGATCCGGTGCTGCTGCTGGCGGGTGTAGCCGGTGTGGTGATCGCGATTCTCCTCGCTGCACTCGCATACCGGCGGCTCCCGACCGACAAGCAGACGACCACCAAGGGAATCGTGATCTCGATCGCGGCCGGCATATTGATGGGCTTCTTCTTCCGGTTCGTGGTGGCCTCCATGGCGACCGACTTCGCAAACCCCGCCGCGGGAAGGCTCACTCCATACACCGCCGTGTTCTTCTTCTCGGTGGGACTCCTGCTCAGCAACTTCGTGTGGAATTCGATCGTGATGCAGCGACCCTTCGTAGGCGACCCGGTGCCGTACGGCGACTACTTCACCAAGGGCAATGCCAAGCTCCACTTGGTGGGCGTCCTCGGCGGCGTCATCTGGAACGTCGGGATGTCATTCAGTATCATCGCGTCGGGCACGGCAGGTCCTTCGATCTCGTACGGGCTGGGGCAAGGGGCGACCATGATAGCGGCCTTCTGGGGTGTGTTCGTCTGGAAGGAGTTCAAGCACGCCCCACCGCACACCGGTAGGTTGCTTACACTGATGTTCGTCTGCTACATCGTGGGTCTCGGTCTGATCGTGTACGCCGGAACGTGACGACACAGCGACAGCCCCAGAGGTTCTAGCAATGGGAAACAAGGTCGTCGTAGTGGGCAGCTCCAACACCGACATGATCATCCAGCTCGATCGGATTCCGCAGCCCGGCGAGACGGTGATCGGGGGCGAGTTCTCTACTGCCGCCGGCGGCAAGGGTGCCAACCAAGCGGTAGCGGCAGCGCGCGCCGGCGCTGAAGTCACCTTCGTGGCGCGAGTGGGAGCCGACATGTTCGGTCGGCAGGCGGTGGAGCGGTTTGCGTCGGACCGCATCGATGTCAGCCATGTGCTGGAGGATTCCAGCGCACCGTCGGGCGTGGCCCTGATCTTCGTCGACCAACACGGAGAGAACAGCATCGCGGTGGCGTCCGGTGCCAACGCTCGGCTCACACCCGCGGATGTACTGGCGGCGCGCGACGCGATCAGTTCCGCCGCCATCATGGTGATACAGCTGGAGACGCCGCTGGATACGGTGCGGGCGGCGGTGGAGCTAGCAGGGTCCCACGGCGTGCGGGTATTGCTAAACCCGGCGCCGGCCCAACTACTTGGTGCAGAGATCCTGCGCCACGTTTCAGTTCTGACGCCCAATGAGACCGAGGCCGCGCTGCTTACGGGGATTGAGGTTTCGAGCGAAGCCGACGCCGCAGCTGCGGCGGAGAAACTGTCCTCCATGGGTGTCGCGGCGATCCTGATAACTCTGGGCGCCCGCGGGGCGTTCGTGTTCGACTCGGATCATCGGGAGCTGGTCGCGGGTTTCCCGGTAGAGGCTGTCGACACGACCGCGGCCGGCGACGTGTTCAACGGTGCGCTGGCCGTCGCCCTCGCAGACGGAAGCCCACTGGTCGAGGCAGTCCGCTTTGCCAACGCCGCCGCGGCGCTGTCCGTCACCAAGCTGGGTGCGCAACCCTCGGCACCGACCAGGGCGGAGATCGAGCGGTTGCTGCGCAGTCACGCCTGGCCGCGACCTGCGTAGAGATGCCTCGCTTCCCCTGCTCATGGCGGTGACTAGACGCCACGAGACAGTGGCTCGTCAGCAGCCCTGTGGGTGGTCTATCGCTTTGGCGTGAACCGCACATCCGGTAGGTTCTCGCAGTCGGAGTCTTGAGTCCAGACCTGCGCCCCTTGATGCCGCGCAGTCGCAAAGACAACACTGTCTGCCAGAGGATACTGATACTCGATCCCGAACTTGGCAGCAGTCAATGCGATGCTTGCATTGAGATCGACAACGCGGCCCGGCTCCCTCTGAAACCCCGCGGTATCCCGTTCCGTATATGAATTCAGATGTAGTATAAATTCCGCCACAGATCGGAGATCCCGAGTGGCTGGGAAGTTCCTTGCAGAGTTCGAGCTCTACGTGATGCTCGCGATCGCTCACCTGGCAGAGCAAGCTTACGGAGCCGCCATCCGCCGAGCTATCGAGGAGCGTACTGGTCGACCGGTCTCGGTCGGTGCCTTGTATGCCACGTTGTCACGGCTCGGGGACAAGGGACTCGTGAACTTCACGGTCTCGGAGCCACAACCGATCCGCGGTGGTCGGGCCCGAAAGTATTACAGGCTCACCCGTGGCGGCCAAGCAGCACTCAGCCACTCGACCGAGATGCTCGCACGCATGATGGACGGCCTCAGGCTGGCCCCGGCTTCGGGAGATGGATCATGAGCCGACGCTGTGGTTCTCGAGTTCCGCGTTTCTGGCGCTGGCTCATCTCGCTGCTCATGAACCCAACCGACCGGGACTATGCGCTGGCAGACCTCGAGGAAGATTACGAGCGGCAGCTCACCCGGGCCGGACCCGGTGCTGCACGGCGATGGTATCGCGGTCAGGTCGTGAGATCGCTCTGGCCCTGTGTCAGGTCGCGGCTCTCGCACATCACCGCACCAGGCCTGGTGGGTCGGACGAAACCGATCGGACGCCATAGGGTTATCGCGTTCGACTTCGTGCGGGACTTCCGCTTGGCTCTACGCGGGATACGAAGCAGACCCGGCTTCGCGGCGATCGTTGTTCTAACCCTCACACTAGGCATCGGTGCCACGACTGCCGTGTTCAGCGTAGTGAATGGCGTTCTCTTGAATCCGCTACACCACCCGGATGCCGACCAACTGGTGATCCTGTGGGAAACCGACCAACACACCAATCCGCCGGGTACACGGAACAACGTGTCTCCCGCGAACTTTGCTGATTGGCGCGAGCTGAACCGGGTATTCGAGGACATCGCAGCCTACAGCATCGGTCAAGCAACACTCACGGGTCTGGGCAACCCCGAGATGGTCACCAGGGGGTGGATCACGAGCGGATTCTTGTGGCTGCTCAGGGCCCGCCCAGCCTTCGGTCGTGGCTTCCTGCCGGGAGAAGGTTCGAACGGCGCCGACAACGTGGTTGTGCTGAGCTACGACTTCTGGAATCGACGGTACGCCAGTGATCCGGATGTAATCGGCTCGACGCTGACCCTGAACGGGGACAGCTACACGATCGTCGGTGTACTCGAACGTGGTGTCGACTTCCTCGCGCGCGGCATCCAAATCTGGACCCCGTACCGGATGGGGCCGTCCGACTTCGCGAACCGTGGTACACGGTCGCTCAACGTGCTGGCCCGGATGAAGCCCGGTGTCACGCTACAGCAGACAAGAACCGAAATGGCTGCGATAGCGGACCGCATCAGGTTGGAAGACCCCGAGTGGATGACGGGACGCGGAGTCAACGTGGTCCCGCTGCGAGACGAGTTGGTGGGCAGGGTGGAGCCTGCCTTGCTGGTTCTTTTCGGAGCCGTTCTGGTGGTGCTGCTCATCGCGACAGTGAACGTGGCAAACCTGTTCCTCGTTCGGGCCACCGAGCGTCGCCGCGACCTCGCGGTGCAGCAAGCGTTGGGTGCAGGACGCGGCCGGCTCATTCGCCGGTCGTTGGCCGAGTGTCTCACGCTTTCGGTAGGGGGCGGCACAATCGGACTGCTGCTGGCAGCCGTAGGCACCGACGCACTGCTCGCCTTCGCACCAAGCAACCTCCCCCGGATAGACGCTGTCGCAATCGATGCGCGTGTCTTGGTCTTTGGGCTGGTCGTCTCGCTGGTCACCGGGTGCGCATGCGGCGTCCTGCCCGCGTTGCAGAATCCAGGCGGCCAACTCAATGACGCTCTCAAGGAGGGCGCTCGAACCGCGACCAAGGGTGGGCGGGGACAACTGCGTCGCGGCTTGGTCGTCGCCCAAGTCGCGCTCTCGATGATACTGCTCATAGTTGCGGGGCTGCTCACACGCACCTTCTGGCAGCTGAACGCGATAAACCCCGGTTTCTCACCCGAGCGTGTTTTGACGGTGAAGGTGAGGCTACCGGCACGCGAGTATCCTGACGTCGCGTCGATGACAACGTTCTACGACGAGCTGCTGCGCGCCGTACGTGCACTGCCCCAGGTGAACTCGGCGGCACTCACGCGGTTTCTCCCACTCAGCGACGGACCCTGGACCTACACATTCGAGGTCGAGGGGCAGCCGACGCCGGTACTCGGCCAGAAACAGAGCCGGGCATACCATCCTGTAAGCACCGACTACTTCCGGACCGCCGGCATCACACTGCTCCAGGGCCGAGATTTCACGACAGCCGACAACGCCGACGCGGTGCCTGTACTGGTTATCAACGGGGCCATGAAACGCGTGTACTGGCCCAACCAGGACCCGATTGGCCAGCGCATCCGCTTCGACTTCGATGCCTCCGGTGGACCCTGGCGTGAGATCGTGGGTGTCGTAGCAGATGTGCACCACGATGCACTGCATTGGGACCCCCGCCCGACTGTGTACGGACCAGAGTCGCAGGCGTTCGCGGCAATAGCGAACCGTTTGAGGTTGCTGGTGCGAACGTCAGGGGAACCGCTGCAACTCGCACAGTCAGTGCGCCGGATTGTACAACGCATCGACCCCGACCTCCCGGTGTTCGACATACGCACCATGGACCAGATCGTCGCGGGGTCCGTGTCGCAACAGCGGTTCTCCATGCTGCTGATCGGAGGGTTCGCTGCAGCAGCGGCACTGCTGGCCCTGCTCGGCGTATACGGAGTGGTCTCCTACGCGGTGCGGGACCGCACCCAGGAGCTTGGGCTGCGTGTTGCACTCGGCGCCGGGACCGGCCGCACGGTGCGATTCGTCCTGCGGGAAGGCCTCACCCCTACGCTCGCCGGGATCGCGGTGGGCGTTACGGGCGCGCTGCTTACGAGTCGACTCCTCGACAGCCTGTTGTTTGGCGTCAGCTCGACCGACCCGCTCACCTATGCTATGCTCGCCCCAGCTCTCGCAGTCGCAGCGGGCGTCGCCTGCTCGGTCCCGGCCTACAAGGCCGCGACGGTGGATCCGATCGCAGTATTGCGGCTGGAGTAACGAGAGGACCCGCCCGCCACCGATCCCATCAGCCATGGTTCTGCAACAGCTCGTGAGGGTCAGAATAGAGCCAACCGAGTTAAGTTACCGTACCCGCGAGTGACGAATGATCCGAGCGCCACTGTAACGGCACCCACTGACGACGTGGCCGGACTGCTGCGATCTTTCAGGAAGTTGACAGGGGTTTCATCAAATGCGACGCGACTTCTATATCCCTTACCCACGTCGGACCGCGCCGACCGTCGCAGCTGTGCTCGTGCTCTCTGGTGCTCCCTTGACCAGTCAGGAGTCCCGGCCCCAGGAACCTCAGCAGGCTAGCGATAGCAGTCGAGCACCACGCGGGTCGCAATTCCTCATCCCCTTGGGGAGCCTGTTCGTGCCCGGCCTCGGCCAATACCTCAACGCGGCGGTCGGGCCCGGCGTCGCCTATACGGCGACCGCCGTTGCTGGCGCGGCGGTTGGTGCGACGGGTGATCCGGACGTCCTGGAAGACCTGCCGCGCGGCGCGGGCGACCAGTTGGCGTACGAGGGTTTGCACCTTGCCTTCACTGCGGGCGCGTTGAGTTCGTGGGATGCGTGGCGGCGTGCGATCCCCGCTCTCAAACGGGAGGGCAAGTACGGCTTCCTCCCCGAGCGCGGCGAATCGGTCGGCGACCTGCTCACCGCGCCGTTCGATGTGCGGTTCGCGGCCCGCTGGACGACATGGGTGGACTTGCTGTATACCGGTGTCGTCGCGGGACTCCTGTTGCAGACTCGCGAGCCCGGCGTTGCCTACGAGCGTTTCCGTAGACACGACGCGGTTTTTCTCTCGGCGCTCTCATTCAACGCGGCAGTGGGGGAGGAGGCGCTGTTTCGTGGCTGGATATTCCCACTACTACACCAAACCACGGGCGAGCGGTTGTGGCTGTCGAACGGCATTCACGCAGGTATCTTCGGAGCACTCCACTCGGATCAGGCGGAGGCGTTTGCGTTCGTCATCGCGGGGTGGGCGTTCTACGAGGGGTGGCTGACCCGCCGCAACGACTGGAGTATCCGCGAGTCCATCTTTCATCATTTCTGGTACGACGTGATCATCGGGACAGCCACGTTCCTCGTGGACGAGGGGCGATCCACGCTGCAGGTACGACTTCCGCCGATTGCATTCTAGCCGGTTTCTACACCCCACTGATTGACTATTTCTACACATGTAGACTTTTCTGCCGCCTGGACCTGTAGTGCCGACGTGTAGGCGAGAGATGGGCAAAGGCGACTACCTTGGCACCGTGGTGCTACCTTGCCACAACCTGAAGCACGGTCACACAGTACGAGAAACGATTGCCGAACGAGTGCCCCTGGCGGAGCTACACGTCGCACCGGGCGACTTGCCGCGCCTCCCGGAAGTGAGAAGCACAGAGCATTGGTTTAGGTTGCATTTCCAGGACGCAGCTTGTAGTCAAACGAGAGAGCTGCGCCATGGCGCTGCGGGCGATCGCCTCGTGAGGTACCCTGGATTGGCGGTACGTCAGACACCATGACTCGGGAACTGGGCTTAGCGGCGTTCCCGGCTCAACCGTTCGATGCTCTCGCGCGCTTCGGCGACGAGCGGCTGCAACTCGGGATCGGCGTCCTTCCACAGATCGACGAAGCGGCCGTAATAGTCCAGCGCGCCGGCGACGTTGCCGCGCGCCTCGTACAGGGCCGCCAGGCGACGGTAAACGCCGGCTAGCTCGACGGGGTCGATCCAGAGCCGATCGTCCTCCGGGGTGAGAACGTAGCGCTCCAACACCGCCTGCAGAGAGTCCAGTTTGCCTTGCTCGTCATAGATTCGAGCCAAGCCCGGGAGCACGCAGATCCTGCAGCTCCGGCGGTCGGCTCGCTGGAACATGTCAATGGCGTCCGCGAGCCGGCCTTCGGCGAGGACGACCTGTGCGGCAGCACGATCGTACTCGACATCTACGAGCGGGCGGAACTCCGCCGGGACGTCGCGATCGAATTCCTCGAGATACTTTCTGCCCCGCACCGCATCCCCTGCTCGCGCATAGAACTCGGCAAGCTCCAGATAGGGCCGGTCAAACGGCTCCAGGCTGTCGAGCCGGAAGGACTCGAGCGCCGACTCGACGCGAGCGATGCCGGCGTCACGGTTACCGCGCACTAGCGCATCGTACAACCCCACCCCGATCACGGCGCGGAGGTACTCGGGTATCTGCTGCCCACGTTCCGCACGCTCTCGGGCCGAGAGGAGTGCCTGCTCGCCAGCACGCAACTGTCCGCGGACTCCCGCCAGGCTCATGCGAAACGTTGTCATGAGGGCCGCAGTAGACTCATCCTCGAATTCGGCCAGTTTTGCGACGGCGTCGGCCAGGGCGTCGTAGTCGAACTCGGCTGCCCCTATGATCGCCCGGTTGACTTGCAGCGTCAGGTGGTTGCCGATTCTCTCCGCGAACCGCTCGTTCTCGAGCTTCGCCTGCTCGAGGTTGCCCAAGTCGATATTGGTGACGACGACGTTGAAGTTCGCGTTTGGGTTGGTCGGGTTCTGATCCCGGGCACGCTCGTAGTACTCGAGCGAGCGAGCTTCCTCACGCATCTCGTGGTACACGACCCCGACATTGTTCAGCAACCGCGCGTCGTTCGGCGACAATTCCAGCAGCGTCAGGTACGGAACCAGCGCCGCCTGATACTCGTTGCGGCCCATGTGGTAAGAGCCTACGGTCCACAGCCGCTCGCGTTCCGGCAGCCGGTCGCGAAACTCGTACGCCTTTGACATCGACTGTGCCTGCAACGCCCGATCGATGCCGTAGTTCCCCAGCGTGACGGCGAGTCCGCGGTACGCTTCGGCGAAGCCGGAGTCGATCGCTATGGCCTCGCGATACAGCGACACCCCTCGGCCAATCGCCCCCGCTTCGATCGCGCGTGTGGCCTGGGAGTACTTCCGCAGTGCCGGGAGCGACGCGGTCGACACCCGCGCGAGCTGCGGAGACTGGCGGATCGAGCGCAAGGACTCGCCGATGCGTTCTCGCAGTTGGTTCGACAAACGGTCCACCGCGTCGACGATCTCGGTCGAGTCTCTCGCCGTCTCACGCACCGGGACCAGCACATCACCGGAACTCGCCACCACCAACTGAGCGAACAGCACGAACGAGCCACCGACGACGCTGATCTCGCCCGACACGACCGCTTTGATCCCCTCACGCTCCGCGACTTCCCGGGCCAGCTCCACTGTCATCGTGCCAGGTACCTCTCGTTCCATCCGCTGGAACGCCTCGGCCAGCTGGGACTTCGTAACGAGCGTCAGCGACGGCGACTGCCCGAGATCGACGCGGAGCGCCTCGGTCACCGCCCACGCGCGAGTCGTATCACCACTCCGGTCCACGAAGTCTGTCAGGATGAGGCGATCCCGCTCCTCGAGCACCCCGGTGGCCAGCAACGTGCCTATCGGGCCGATGCCGAGCGTGCGCATGGCGGTATGGCCGACGACCACGACGGAGAGCACCCCGAAGGCCACGAGGCCGCCCACGATCGCCCGTCGCCATGTGAAGAAACTGCGGACACCGGATCGCGCCTGCTTCGGCACGGCGGCCGTCGCCAGTCGCCGGCGCTCCAAGTGCGCCGTCACCAGCATTACCGGCAGCCCCACAATGAGCAGCGCCTCGGCACCCCGCAGCACCCAATCCGGCAGACCCAGCAGAAGCATCAGACCGTATGCGAGTCCCAGCACCACGATCGACGCCGTACCATAGAGACCCACGACGTGAGCCGGCCCGCGAGCCGCTGCCCTGCTGCCGCTCGCCCTGGCCAGCGCCTCGAGCTGGTCAAGCAGCTCTTCCATCCGCTGCACGCGGTCTCCCGGGTGTTTTGCGAGACAGCGCATGACCAAGGTCGCCAGGGCCGGGGGAAGATTGTCGCGGTACCGCGTCACCGGCTCGGGCGTCTCGGTAACGTGCGCAGCGATGACCCGTTGCGCGGTGGCTCCCGCGAACGGTGGGCGGCCCGCCAGGATCTCATACGCCACGACGCCGAGCGCGTAGATGTCCGCCCGATGATCGATGTTCTCCTCTCCCGTCGCTTGCTCAGGGGCCATGTACGCGGGTGTGCCAACTGCCATGCCCGCCGTCGTGGCCGTGCTCCCGTCGGCAGCCTCGTGCACAGCCTTGGCCACCCCAAAGTCTGCCACCACGGCGTGATTCCCGGAGATCATCACATTGTCGGGCTTGATGTCCCGGTGTACCACGCCACGGCTGTGGGCATACTGGAGGGCGTCCGCCACGTCGCGCAGGATCCGCACGGCGCGATTCACCGGCAAGCCGCCCTCGCGAACCATCAGCGCGCTGAGCGACTCACCATCGGCGTAAGGCATGACGTAGTAGAGCAGACCGTCGGCCACGCCCGAGTCGTAGAGCGGCAGGACATGCGGGTGCTGCAGCGATGCTGCAATCTGGATCTCGCGCAGGAACCGTTCGGCGCCGAGTGCCGCCGCGATGTCGGGCTTGAGCACCTTGATCGCTACCTGGCGACGATGCTTCAGGTCGTGCGCCAAGTAAACGGTGGCCATGCCACCGACGCCGACTTCGCGTTCCACGGCGTAGCGATCCGTTAGGGCGGCCTTCAGGCGAGCGAGGTTATCGGCCATAACCATATAACCTACATGATGCGCTGCTTTTCTGGGAGCGCCGCTCACCCACGCCTCCCGAACCACTCCAGGCGTGAGAGCCGGTTGTTCAAACCAGACTTTGCAGGGAACCTCAATGCCTCGGATGCGGCACCATGTCGCGTGATCGAATCTGCTCAGGTCTCCGCTGCTTGTACCATTGCGCTCAACCTTCCCAACTCCACCGGACCACCTCGTCGCCTGGCCGCGTCTCAGGTGGGGGCGTAATTTAGGGCCGGAACCCGGATTTGCATGACGTGACCGAAAATGTCCTAGGTCGTCTCACCGCAGCATTGTCAGGCCGCTACACCATCGAGCGGGAACTCGGCGCGGGCGGGATGGCTGCGGTGTATCTGGCCGAGGACGTGAAGCATCGCCGCAAGGTGGCGATAAAGGTCTTCAATCCGGAGTTGGCGGCAGCAATCGGGGCGGAGCGGTTTCTCCGGGAGGTTGAAGTCACCGCCAACCTGAATCATCCCCACATCCTGCCACTCCACGATTCAGGCGAAGCCGAGGGCTTCCTCTACTATGTCATGCCGTACGTAGCAGGCGAGACCCTGCGCGATCGGCTGAACCAGGAAAGACAACTGCCGCTCGAAGACGCGCTCGGAATCGCCCGCGAGGTGGCAGACGGGCTTTCTTACGCCCATTCGCGGGGTGTGATCCACCGGGACATCAAGCCGGAGAACATCCTCCTGGAGTCGGGCCACGCCGTGATCGCCGATTTCGGAATCGCGCGTGCCGTGAGTGCCGCGGGCGCTGAAACGCTGACGCAATCGGGCATTGCGGTCGGGACTCCTACCTATCTGAGTCCCGAGCAGGCGGCGGGGGAACGCGACCTGGATGGCCGGAGCGACCAGTACAGCCTGGCGTGCGTGCTGTACGAGATGTTGGCGGGCCGACCGCCGTTCGTCGGTCCGACGGTGGAGAGCCTGCTACGGCAGCATATCGCGGCCGAGCCACCACTCGTTACCAGTATTCGGCCCGCGGTCCCCGCCCCGGTCGTCGGGGCTCTCCACCGGGCGCTCGCCAAGAGTCCAGCCGATCGATTCAACGCCGTCGCTCAATTCACCGACGCGCTCAGTACGGGCGAGGCCGCAACAGCAACCCACTCAGTGGCGCCGCAACGCAGCGGGCGCCGGTGGATCGCCGCGCTGCTGGGGGTGGCAGCGGTGGCGGTAGTCGCTGCTGTCGTTACGCTTCGCACCGGTGACGTCCCCGACCCCGTGGTGGATCGTCCAATGCTGGCCGTGCTTCCGTTTGAGAACCTCAGTGGTTCCGAAGACGAATACTTCGCCGCTGGGATCACCGAAGAGATCACCTCGCGGCTGGCAGAGATCTCGGGGCTCGGCGTGGTGTCCCGCACGAGCGCGCTTCGCTACAAGGGAGCTAACCAGAGCCTGCGAGAGATCGGGAGCGAGCTAGGCGTGCACTACGTGCTCGAGGGCACGATACGCACCGATCGAAGGCCAGGTGAAGCCGGCCAGGTACGTGTGACACCACAGCTCATTCGGGCCATTGACGATACCCATCTCTGGACGGAGCGGTATACGGCGAGCTTGGTGCCCGGCGAGATCTTCGAGGTGCAAGCGGCGATCGCCGAACAGGTCGCCGCGGCCCTCGACGTCACGCTACTCGCCGGGGAGATGAGTGCACTGCACCGACAGTCCACCGTGGATTCAGCGGCACACCAAGCTTACTTGCAGGGACGCTACCTGTGGAACCGCCGTACGGCGCAGAGTCTCCAACTCGCCGTGCAGTATTTCGCCGACGCCGTTGCGCTCGACCCGCAGTACGCGAGCGCGTACGCCGGTCTCGCAGACTCTTACGCCCTGTTCCCGTTCTACCAAGTACCGGCTCTATCACGAGAAGAGGCATACGCTCGCGCCGAAGAATCAGCTCGCCGGGCCCTGTCACTGGACAGTATGCTCGCGAGCGCGCATGCCTCACTTGCGTTCGCACTGATGCACGGCAAGTGGGATTGGGGTGCCGCGGAGCGCGAGTTCGGTCTGGCGCTCGGGATCGATCCGGACTATGCCACTGCCCACCATATGTATGCGCAGCTCCTGTATATCAACGGTCGTATGGAGGAAGCCCTAGCGCATGCGGCGCGCGCCGTCGAGCTAGAACCGGCTCTGCCCATAGCTCATCACATCCATGGCTGGGTACTCCTCTGCATGGGGCGGATCGCCGAGGCGGAGGAGGCCGCGCGGCACGCGGTGCGTTTGGAGCCAGGCTTTCTCGCCCCTCATTCCGCGCTGGCCATGATCGGGCTGCTGCGCGGCGACGGGGATATGTATGTCCGGGAGGCGATCGTCTGGGGTATGGCGCAGGAGATAGCGCGCGCCGTCGTGGAAGTGCGGCGTGACCCCGCGCGGAAAACCGACGCGATCAATCTCGTAAGCGAATACCAGCGGGTTGGACAGCCTGCCGACCCCGCTACCGGGGCCATGGTGTACATGCTGATCGGCGCCCCGGACTCCGCCCTAGCCTGGTCCGAGCGTGCCTACGCGGAGCGGTCGGAGATGTTCCTCACCTTCATTCGCCTTCCGACGCTGCGCGAAGCATTTGCTGATCGTAGGGTTCGGGACATCGTGCGCCGCATCGGTGTGGAACCGTAGCTATACACTCACCGCGCGGTTTGGGGAACCGCCTATCCCCCTCGAGGGAGGGAAGAGAGGAGAAGATCGATCATGCCCACCATGGATCGCCGCCGCTTCCTAGGCGGGCTGGCCGCCGGAACGACGGCCTGGGCGGCAACCGGAGCGATACCCCTGCCTTTGGGAGCCACCGGGGAACCGACCAACTCGAGCAGTGGCTCTACCCCCTCCCACCCGGCGGTGCGCCGCCAAACCGAGTTACTCGAGCCTGCATTCCGGCCCCTCCCCTTGGGTTCCGTCCGGCCCCGGGGGTGGCTGGCTCGCCAACTCCGCATCCAGGCCGATGGGCTGAGCGGGCATCTGGACGAGTTCTGGCCCGACGTGGGCGAGAGCCAGTGGTTCGGGGGCCAGGCAGAGGGCTGGGAACGGGCTCCCTACTGGCTTGACGGCGTCATTCCTCTGGCGTGGTCCCTGGGTGCCGTGGACCTGCAAGCGAAGGTTTCGGAGTACGTCACCACGATCGTCCGGCGGCAGCGCTCCGACGGCTGGTACGGTCCCTACCCTATTGATGCCGGGGCGCGCCCCTACGACCTGTGGGCCATCCTGTTGGCCAACAAAATGATGGTCCAGTACCACGACGCGACGGGAGATGAAGCCGTTCTCGGAGCCGTCGCGGCGAGCCTCAGGGCTCTGGCCGCCGGAGTCGAGCGCACTCCGCTCTACAACTGGGGCAGGTACCGCTGGTTCGAAGGTCTCATCCCCAGCTACTACCTGTACGAGAGAACCGGTGAGGCCTGGCTGCTGGAGCTAGCTCGGCGTCTCGCAGAGCAGGGATTCGACTACGGTGAGTTTTACCGGGGTGAGGACGTGACCATTCCCACTCCCCGCAGGGGACTGTGGACCTGGGGAAAACACGTGGTCAACACGGGGATGGCGCTAAAGGCAGGAGCCTTGGCCTGGCGCCTGGAGGGATTGGACGCGCACCGCAGCGAGCCGACCCGGATGCTCGCGCTGCTAGACCGCTATCACGGCCAGGCCACCGGGATGTTCACCGGAGACGAGTGCCTGGCAGGCAAGAATCCGGTGCAAGGCTCGGAACTGTGTGCCGTGGTGGAGTTCCTCTATTCCCTGGAGACAGCGCTCTCCGTTTTGGGAGATCCCACTATGGGAGACCGGTTGGAACGGGTGGCGTTCAACGCCCTCCCCGCCACGTTCACCCCCGACATGTGGGCCCACCAATACGACCAGCAAACCAACCAGGTACAATGCACCCTCAACCCGGACCACATGTGGACCACCAACGGACCGGAGTCCAACCTCTACGGGCTGGAGCCGAACTACGGTTGCTGCACTTCCAACATGCATCAGGGCTGGCCCAAGCTAGCCGCCCATCTCTGGATGAAGACCCCGGATGAAGGGCTCGCAGCAGTTGCCTACGCTCCCAGCGAAGCCCGCTTCACCTCGCGGGGGGTGCCGGTCACGGTCTCTCTGGACAGCGATTACCCGTTCCGGGAGAGTCTGGCCCTCACCGTCTCGGCAGACGCCGCAGTCTCCTTCCCCCTGCTAATGCGGGTGCCGGCCTGGACCGATGGAGCCGTTCTCACCGTGGAAGGAGAGGGAGGGACACCCCTCAGCCCCGCGTGCTTCCATCGTATCGAGCGGGAGTGGCACGGCACCACCCGGCTTTCGCTGCGCTTTCCCATGCGTCCCCGGGTGACTCTCCGCTACAACGAAGCAGCGGCGATCGAGCGCGGGCCTTTGGTCTACGCCCTCGAGCTGGCGGAGAGCTGGACCAGGATCAACGCCGACGTCCCGGGACGGGAGCTGCCCCACGGCGACTTCGAAGTGCGGCCCGACTCGCCCTGGAACTACGGCCTCTCGTTGCCCGAGGGAGAGCTGGAGGCTGGGATCCAATTCGCAGAGCGGCCGGTGGGTGAGCGCCCCTTCTCCCCGGAGGGAGCAGGAATGACGGCCCGGGCCGAGGGTCGGTTGCTACCCGACTGGAAGCTGGCCCACGGGTGGGCTGGAGAAGTCGCGCCGGGGCTACACGAATCTTCCGAGCCTCTGGAGGAGCTTACCCTGATCCCCTACGGCTGCACCAACATCCGGGTGACCGAGTTCCCGCGCGTGAAAGGGTGAGGTCTATCGGCTGCCGGGATGCAGGTGGGCGTGCCCGCGGCAACCAATAATTGTCGCGGAGCCCGTCCCCGGCCCATTCTTCATTCGTCAATCGTCACTCGTCAATCGTCAATCGTCAATTCCATGGGTTTTCTTTCCCCCGTGCGTCTTAACAGATAGCAGTCGCCAGCAACCTTGCAGCTCACCGGAGGATGCTACTTGCTGCCAGAGGCTGAACTGATTCGGATCTATCGCGAGCACACCGGCCCGCTCTACGCCTACGTGTCGCGTCGGGCCGCCGGTGATGCCGCCCTCGCGGAGGACATCGTGCAGGAGGCGTGGCTGCGCGCCGTAGCGACTTGGCCGCACCGCGGTGCACCGGACCATCCGCGGGCGTGGTTGTTCCGAGTCGCGAGCAACCTGCTCGCAAGTCATTTCAGGGACAAGCGACCTCAGACAGTCGATCCTGCCGAGCTTGCCCTCGAGGACGATCGATGTTGTCCAGAGACCCCATGGGCAGCGGCGCTGGTAGCTTGGGGTCTATCCCGCATGCGACGCCGGCAAGCCGCCTTGATCGAGGCCTTCTACTTCGAGGGCAAGAGCACGCGCGAGATCGCTACAGAGTGTGGCTTGTCTGAGCGCGCGGTCGAGGGCCGCTTGCGCCGGGCGCGACAGAACCTCGAACGACGCCTGAGACCGTACTTGAGTTCCGACGGAGGCTATCCACATGCACAGCAAGCACGAGCCTGATCCCGGTTTCGTGGCGAACCTGGAATGGCAGCTCACCCGCGAGCTGCGACGCGGCAATCGAGCGGGAGTCCCGCGACAGACAAACCACCGCATCCTAAAGACGGCCGGGCTGATCCTGGGCTCGGTCGCACTGGGTGCGGCGGCCATGGGTGCCTCGCAACAGCTGGGTGAGTCCTGGCGCAGGGAACTGCTGGAAGCTCGGCTGGAAGTGCAGCTGGAAATGGCCCGGCAGAGGATTCAGATGCAGCAGGTCGCTATCGGGCAGTCGCGGGAGCGGGTCGCGCAGGGCCTGCGTGACGACCGGGATCTTATACACCTGGAACTCCAGGTCGCCCAGGCAGAAGCCGACGCGAAGATCATGGGGCTGGAGTTGGAAGAGCTCCGGCGCTCGGGTCGGGAGCCGCTCGGCGAGTTATCCTCGCCCCTGGTCGATGGACGCGATTTCGTCAGCGAGAGAATTCAGGTTCGCCTGGAACTCGCGCGCCAGCACCTAGCTGTGTCACAGCGCGAGCGGGACGAGACTCAGCGGCAGGCGGCAGCCGGAGTAATCGATCAGCGAGAACTGCAGGCTCGAGACCTGGTGATCAGGCAGGTGGAGCTGCAGCTGGAGGCCCTGGCTCAACAACTCGAGACGCGCAGTGCCTATCTCGCGTCGGAGATCACCGCCGTGGAGGCCGAACTCCAGCTCCTCGAGGTGGAGGCCCAGAATCGAATAGCGTTGCTGGACCAACAGTACGAACACTTCCAGCTGGAGCTGGAACGCGCCCGGAATCTCACCGACTCTGGCACCCTCAGCCCCGCGGTCACCACCCAGATGCAGCTGCAGCTGGCGGAGATCGAAGCGCAACTGCGCCTGGCTCAGACGGAGCGGGAGATTCTACGACGTGAGCTGGAGAGGAGGGCGGCGCAGCGCTGACCTTACTGAGCTACACCAGCGCAAGCCAAGGCTCCGGTCCGACCGCGGCCGGAACCAGCGCCGAACTCTCACAGCGCCGACCATGCAAACAGCCTGCGGAGTCTCGCAGCCGGTTATCTGGGTTCCGGACCGTTCGCCAACTGTCAATCGTCAGTCGACAATCATCAGTCGCCCGGAGCGCACTGGTCACCAAACAACGACACACCAGGGATCTCCAGCTCGCGCACCAAGGCCGTCAGCCACCGCGTCAGTTCCCTTGCTGCGGCGGATGTGTTTTGCCGCGGGTGAGTCCCTTCCTCTCGCAGCGTGAGCGGGACATACCGCGCCGATGGAGCGTCGTAGGCAAACGCCGTGAAGCCCAAGCCGCCGGCGTCATAGCAGACGATGTCGGATTGGGAGAACTCTTCCTTGACCTTGCGGATGAGCGCGAAGCCCTCAACGAGGCTGGCGGGACTCACCTGGCCAACCGATCGTCGTCCCAGTGCGTACTTTTTGACCAGCTCGTCCTCCCGGATCGAGCGCTCGACCTCCGGCGCCCACGGCAGGTCCCCGCGGTCGTACACAACGATCTCACCCAGCCGATCGATGTAGAACCCTTTCCACGTGACGCCCCAAGCGAAGTTCACATACTCGACCTCGAACAGGAATTCCTGCTCGATCTCGTCGACGGTTGCGGTGGGTGAACTGCTGCACGCTGCGATCCCGCATGCGATGGTCAAGGCAAATCCAACACGCTTCACGGCAATCCCCTCTCGCTAGGTTCCGTGACTCATACCACGGCTGACGGCCGCGCGTCACATCCCGCTCATTGACATGGCACCTGCAGGGAAGAGGCACGTGACTTCGTGAACCGGCACGGAGTCGCACCACATGACTAAGTCACGGCCCGTCCGTCGGCAGCATGCAGAGGGAATGTCAGCGAGGTCACGCCGCCGGGCTCAAGGCCGGGGCCGGGGAATGAGGGGCAGGATTACATGCGACGGCCGCGACGCATCGTGGAACACCCGCTGATGTGCTGCCACATATTGCGTCTCGAGTTCGTTATTGCCGCCGGTGTTGAGATTGCGGTCGTATTTGGGAAACGCGGCCGACGCGACCGCGACCCGCAGCCGGTGCCCTTGCGGGATGACGATACCAGTGAACCAAAGATCGATGTCGTAGCGATAGACACTGTCGGGAGTGAGTAGCACTGGCCGGTCGAATCCCTGGCGGAAGCGAGCGCGGGCGATCCCGTCCTGGACGCGCAGCGCCCGCCCGTCCGGATAGACTTGGAGCAGCATTATGTGCCAATCGGTGTCGCGCGCGCTCGTGGCCGCCCACAGTGTGGCAGACATCGGACCGGTTATCTCGATCGCTTCGGAGAGCGGTGGCGTCGTGAATACTAGCACGTCCGAGCGCTCCGCCTGAACCGCTGAATAGTCCTCGTTGAGGTTGAGCTCGAGTTCGCGGGCATCCACCAGGTATGGCGTCGGATCGCCGGGGTCGTACGTGAACGTGTCCGCCGGTTCCTCCCCTGGTGGCAACGTGTCGAGGAGGCCATCACCCACCGACGTGTTGGCCCGGCCTCCTGAATGCAGGTAGAAAGGGGTCCAACTGGTGCGAGCGAGCGGCCATTCCCGTTCCTGGCGCCAACTATTTTCACCCATGATGAACAGATCGATGGGTGGCTCGCGGTCCACGCCGTTATCGATGCCCTTGAGGAAGTGGTCGAACCAGCGCAGCTGGAGCATCCTGTGATCGAGGCGAGCTAAGGGACCGAAGTCGCCGTTGACGTAGTCAATGCCCTTGTGCGCCCCGGGATCCATCACTATCCGCTGGAAGGGGTGGTGTGGCAACGTATCGAGCCCCACGTAGTTGCGGATCGTGCCGCGCGCGTCGTCATACCATCCGGCAATGCCAAGCACCGGCACGCGTACGTTGCCGAGCCGGCTCTCAATGCTGAGTCCGCACCAGTAGTCGTCCAGCTGCTGGTGCTCGAACCAATCGTCCCAGAATCTCGGTCGGGGGCACCCGGCGCGTTCGGCGGCCTCTACTACGGGCAGGTGATTGAAGGCAGTGACCACATCAACGTTGCTGATGTCGGAGAGTGTCTCGCGCTCGGCTGTTAGGCAGAGCCAGGGCACGATGGTCGGTGAGAATACCATGTCGATGTACGGCACGAGACGAATGGGATCCGCGGTTGCCACCACCGGCGCGATCGCAGCGAGGTGCGGTGGCGCAGCGATGGCAGCGTACCAGGCGTAGAGGCCCGGGTTGGAGCGGCCGATCATGCCGACGCGCCCGTTGCTGCCCGGCAACCCTGCCGCCCACTCGACAGCATCGTAGCCGTCACTCTCTTGCCCGGCGTTCATGTCGAGCACGCCACCCGAACCACCACGACCACGGACATCCTGCTTCACGTAGATGTAGCCGCGCGACGCCCAGAACACCCCAGCGGCTGAATCGACTCTGAGGTAAGGCGTCCGTTCCATCACGACGCCAAACGGGCCGGGCCCCAGGGGCTGCGCCACGAAGTTCATCAGGACGGTGCCGTCTCTCGCGTTCATCGGCACGGCCGGATCGATTGCCACGGAGTAGGTGGAATCGGAGACCGGAGGATCCCACAGGGGAAAGTCCGGCTCGTACACGGGAGACGACGTGCGCCGGACGAACCAGACGCGATCGCGGGGTTCGTCACCGCGGTACAACAGCCCGGCGATAGTGTCGCTGCCGAGGACCGCTCGGATCGAGGAGCCGCCAGCGAAGTCGAGGAACAGCGAATCGGCGGCGAGCCGGATCCCCTCGATCGACTCGAGCGGTGTGGCGCTCCGGCGGTGAAACCAGCTACCAGCGGCGTCTTCACCCTCGAAGTGGGCGATGCCGAACCGTCGCCGGGCCTCGAAGCCACCGCTGGGCGCGACGCCCACCATGCGGTAGTAGTCCCAGTCGCCAGAGAGCAACGTGGAGCTGCGCGCCAGATCTTGCGCTGGTCCGCCGCAGGCTGCCGTCGCGCAGATCACAAGCCCGACCACCAAGCGAACGGAAGGTTGGACACCAGATCCGAATTGCGGGAAGCTCACTGTATGTCTCCTCGTGTAAGCCACACTGATCCTCCTCCGAATCTAGCATGGAGCGGATACGCAGCAACGCAACCACAGTGCTTCGCATCAGGGTAAGTCCGCCGTGTTCGGAGAGAGAACTCTGATTGGGGTGGAACCCCGGTAGACCGCGCAGTGGAGTGGAACCAGCCCCACCGTACGCGCCCGGAGGGACTCGAACCCCCAGCCCTCAGATCCGAAGTCTGATGCTCTATCCAATTGAGCTACGGGCGCGGAACTTCACAGTCTAAGCAGTCTTCCAACCAGGCACCACCCTCACCGCACAGCGCCTTCATCAGCTAGAATGGCGAGGAAAACACAGAAACGAATGGCGGCGAGGAATAGTATCTCGTTCGGAGCCACGTGACTGAGTACTACTGACTCAGCGATTGGTAGATCGTGTCGATCCAGTAGTCGGTGGTGATCCAATCGTACAGTCGGCTGTTCCAGGATCTCCATTCGTGCAACAGGTCCTCCCGCTGCATCGCCTCGGCGGTCTGTCCAGCATCCATGGCGTGCCGCACGAGATCGACGGTCTGTACGACCATGGCGTGATACTGCTTCAACTCCAGCATGGTGTAGTCGCGTCCGTGGGCGGACAGAAACCGAGTGTCGTCCGGAAACTGCTCGATGATGTGTGCGAGGACTCGAGCTAGTGGTACCACCCCCACCTCCTGCCCGTACTCGAGCCAGACGACGGGGAAGGTCTCGGGCACTATGATGTCGCCCAGATAAACGATGCCCGAGCGAGACAGATGTGCGATGATGTCGCCGTTCGTGTGCCCTCCCGGCATGGCGATCAACTCGAGTCGGTCTGAACCGCAGCTGAGCCTCAGCGTATCGGTGAACGTTACGGCGGGGAGACCGGATGCCGGGAACCCTTCCTGTTCGGCCAGAGCGCGCCTGCAGTTTTCGTGAGAGAGGATCGTACTCTCCACTCCCAAGAGAGCGTTCCCGCCCGTGTGGTCCCTGTCCGCGTGCGTGTTGATCAGGAAGTCGATCCGAGTGACTCCCAACTGCTCCAGCTGTGACGCGAGTTGGGTTGCGGTCTCTTCAAACCCGGAATCGAACAGCACGACCGTGTCACCACAGCGCAACACAACCACGTTCACGTATCCGGCGACCCAGAGCTTCGTGAGCTGATCGTCGAATCGAGTCACTGCGATTTCCGGTAGTTGCGCTTGGGCCAAGGCTGATCCCCCGGTGACCATCGCGAGTGCAAGACCGCTTATCAGGATACCTGTCTTCATGCTTGGCGAGCTTCCGTAAGGCACGGCAACCCATCCTATATGTATACGCCATGGTCATGTGTCAACGCCGCTGGGCCTGTAAATGCAGCTCGGCGACTGCAGCTTGGCGGCCTGAACGGTGCACGCCATCACTAACATTGTTATTGACTGCAACGATCTGCCGCATTATAGTGTCTCACTAACAGTGTTAGTGGGAGTCCGAAGATGGCCAAGGAGATACTCGGCGAGTTCGAACATCAGGTGTTGCTGGCGATTCTGCGCCTGGGTGGGGAAGCGTACAGCGTAGCGATCGTCGTGGAGCTGGAGGAGCGCACCGGGCGCGAAGTCGCTCAGGCTGCGGTCTTCATCGTGTTGCGCAGGCTGGAGGAGAAGGGTCTCCTGACCTCCCGCATGGATGACCACGCCACCCACGACACGGGCAGGGTGCGGCGCTACTTCAAGCCGACACCGGAGGCCCTGCGCCGCCTCAAGGAATCCCGTCGCACTCTGGCGCGGTTGTGGGAGGGGCTGGAGACCACCCTGGAGGAGGCGTGATGGGAGGTGAGAGGCGACCGTTCCGGTCCCGGCGGCACCTGCCGGTCATCGCGCGGTGGACGATCCGCCTGCTGCTGAGCCGCGACGACAGCCGCAGCGTGACGAGCGACCTGTCGGAACTGTACGAGGCCCGGCGGAAACGCGACGGAGACCACGCGGCCAGGGCGTGGCTGCGGCGCCAAGTGGCATCCTATCCCCACCGATTGGCAGCCGACCGCCTACGACGGCTAATGCCCGCGCGCATGCGAGCACGAAGCGGCCATCATCGCTCGACAGGTCGGGTGGAACCCGCGCGGAACTTGTTGCGTGACTTGCGCCACAGCCTCCGGAGCCTGATGAGGACTCCGGTGCTCAGTGCCACGATAGTTCTCACAGTGGGGCTGGGGATCGGGGCCACCACCACCATCTTCAGCATCATCAACTCGGTGCTGATCCAGCCGCTGCCGTATCGCGATCCCGGTCAGTTGGTCCGCATCTACACCGACGCGCCGCCCAACCGGTGGCCACTGTCGGTCGCCGATTACCGGGCGCTCGAAGAACAGCAGACCAGCTTCAGCAGCATCGCCGGTTACAACAACCAGACGGTGACACTGAGAATCGGGCAGGTGGCGGAGCGGATTCGGGGCAAGTTCGTGACCGGCAGCTACTTCTCCCTGCTCGGCGTCGCCCCGCTCCATGGGCGCGTTTTCGACCGGTCGGAAGGTGCCCCCAGAGACGTCCCCACGGTCGTCATCAGTCATGGGCTCTGGACGCGCTACTTTGGTGGTGACGCGGAGGCGATCGGCCGGTCTATCAGTCTGAACGACCGGCCCTACACAGTGGTGGGCGTGCTGCCGCCCGACGTTGGTCCGTTCGAGCAGAACCGTGATTTTTTCGCCGCGGTCCAGTGGGAGCCGCCGCCGCGCAAGGGGCCCTTCTTCATCGTCGCGTTGGGGCGCCTGAAGCCGGGCACCGAGGCCACCGTTGCGGTGGAGGAACTCAGGTCCATAAACCGCCGGATCTTCCCAGTCTGGCAGGACTCCTACCAGGACGAGGCTGCCTCCTGGGGAATGATGGACCTCAAGGAAGTCGTGGTTGGTGATGTCGGCGGCACCCTGGTAATCGTCCTCTGCGGCGTGGGATTCGTGCTTCTCATTGCATCGACCAACGCTGCCAACTTGCTGCTGGCCCGCGTCACGCACAGAGGCCGCGAGCTCGCGGTGCGCGCCGCCATCGGCGCATCCCGGGGTCGGCTGCTGCAGCACCTGCTGTCGGAGAGCGCACTGCTAGCCGTGGGCGGCGCCGCTTGCGGAATTCTGTTACTGCTGGGCGGGCTGAGGCTGCTCTCCACGGTTGGTGGTGACTACCTGCCCCGGGCGGCGGAGATCAGCGTGGACGGCACCGTACTCTGGTTTCTGGCCGCACTCACTGTGGGCTCAGGCCTGCTGTTCGGTACGATCCCGTCACTGCAGGGCACGAGAGCGCGCACCGATCAGGCACTTCGTTCGGGTGGGAGGGCATTCACGGAAACCAAGGGCCAACGGCGGATCCGCCGAGCTCTGGTGGCTTCGCAGTTTGCCATCGCCGCCCCGCTCTTGATTGGAGCGGGTCTGTTGATCGGTAGTCTGGCACGGCTCAGCAACGTCGACCCGGGAATCGACACCCACAACATCCTTTCGGCCGGCGTCTTCCTGCCCCCCGAGAGATACCGCGAACCGGGCGAGATCAACGCGTTCTGGACCGAGGCGATCGCACGGGTACAGGTGCTGCCCGGCGTGCAGTCCGCCACCCTCGGTAACGCCCGACCGCCCGACCAGATACCGATGACCAACAACTTCAATCTGGAGGACAAGCCCACACCCCCCAGCGAGACCCAGCCCAGCGTTCCGTGGCTCGGTGTGCTGCCGGGGTACTTCGAGACGTTGGGTATATCTCTGTTAGCAGGAAGGCCGTTCGACGTCGGGGACCGCGATGGCGCCGCACCAGTTGCCATTGTCGATCGAGCGTGGGCGCAGCGTTTCTTCCCCAACGAACGGGTGGTCGGACGGAGGTTCCAGAGCGGTGGCTGTACCACGTGCCCCTTGGTCACGATCGTCGGGGTGGTGGCAGACGTCAAGTACACCGGCCTCGACGGTTTCAACCGGGGAACCGTATATCGGCCGATATTGGATGGTGGGTACCGCTCGATGTACTTCCTGGTGCGCACGTCCGCCGACCCGATGATGGTGCTGCCGGCTCTACGCAATGTGATGGGAGAGTTGGACCCCACACTCCCCCTCTCCGAGATCGCGACCATAGACGAACGCATGCGGGACTCGCTGGAGGCGCCGCGCTATCTCGCTTCACTCGTGGCCGGTTTCGCCACCATCGCCCTGCTGCTCTCAATCGTCGGCATCTACGGTGTGATGTCGCACTTCGTGCAACAACACGCGAAGGACATCGGCATCCGCATCGCGCTTGGTGGTGGGCCGCGGAGGGTCCTAGGGTCTATCGTCGGTCAGGGAATGCGGGTCGTCGGTTTCGGCACGGCAGTGGGGGTTGGATTGGGACTGGTCGTCACGCGGTTCATGTCGAGCCTGCTATTCGGGGTGGGCACCGCCGACCCGCTGACTTTCGCGGCGGTAGCCACGCTGATGCTGGGTGTTGCTCTGATCGCCTGCTTCGTGCCGGCTCGGCGAGCAGCCCGAGTGAATCCGGTCGAGACCCTAAGGGAAGAGTAGGGCGAGTCTCCGCAGGAGACATCCCACAGCCGTGACCACCCGTCACCTATGACGGCGCGTTTGCCAACGCGCCTGCTTGTCTAGCGCGGGGGCCGGTGCCGAGTCACCTCGCCCGGAAGCGCACCCGTAGCATTTCCACCATCGATGACCAACTCTCCGTTCACGACGACGTAGTCGATGCCCTCCGAGTACTGCAACGGATCGGTGAACGTAGCACGGTCCTGGACCGTGTTGGGATCGAAGACCAACAGGTCCGCACGCATCCCGACAGCGATCCGTCCCCGGTCTGCCAGGCCCAAGAGCGTGGCCGGAAGCGACGTCAACTTGCGGACGGCCTCGCCTAGACCGATCACTCCCTCTTCACGCACGTACTTTGCCAGCACCCGAGTGAACGAGCCGAAAGCACGGGGATGTGCACTAGCCACTGAGTCCGGATTCGTAGGCGACGCGTCGGTGTCGAAGCATACGAACGGTGCCCGCATTGCCTGGTGCTTCTGTTCCTCGTTCATGCTCAACGGATTCACGCTCACGCGACCGGCCTGTACCAGATCGAAGAACGCCTGCCACGAGTCGACACCGCGCAAGTCAGCTACCTGTTGTACTGACAAACCCACGAAGGCCGAATCGGTGTCGGGTCCCACCCGGGCGATCAGCACGTTGTCCCAATTGAACCCGACGTGCCGGTACCAGTTCTCCCAGTCCGACGTAGCCTCGATCTCCCGACGCAGTTGACGCCTGACGTCGACTCTGCCCAGCGTTTCCAAAAAGACGTCCTCGCCCCTGGCGTAGTGCCGCGGGTGAATGAATGACCCGAGGCCAATTCCGTTACGCACATAGGGGTAGATATCCGCCGTGATCGCGAGACCGCTGCTTCGTGCGTCCTCGATCAGGCGGAGCGCGTCGGTCATGAGGTGCCAGTTCTCCTGCCCCGCTGCCTTGAGGTGATAGACGTGCACCGGGATCTCGGCTTCCCGACCGATGCGCACCGCCTCCTCAATCGCCTCGAGTACCTGGCCGCTCTCGTTCCGCAGGTGCGTGAAGTACACGCCACCGGACGCCGCAGCAGCTCTGGCCAGTTCAACGAGTTCGTCGGTCGTGGCGTACGAGCCGGGCGGATAGATCAACGCCGACGACAGTCCCACGGCCCCTTGCTCCATCGCCTGGGCAACCAGTTCCTTCATGCGCGACAGTTGCTCCGCGTCCGGCTCTTGGTCCACGTCGCCCAGAACGAGGCGACGCACCTGAGCCGCACCCACATTGTGCACCACGTTGAGGCCGACTCCCTTGCCTTCGAGCAGCGGGAGGTACTCTCCGTACGTGGTCCAGCTGGTGTCGACGTTGAATTGCTCCTGGACTTCCTGCATGGTTCGCTCGTCTTGCGGCGCAGGTGAGCCGCCCTCACCCATCATCGCCGTGGTGATACCCTGACGGAGTTTGCTTTGCGCGCTGACGGCATCCAGCAGCAGGGGCAGGCTGCTTCCTCCCATCATGTCGATGAATCCGGGTGTGACGACCATGCCGTCCGCACGGATACTGCGTCGTGAACTCTCGCCCGAGAGATCGCCCACTGCCGTGATATCACCGTCCCTTATGCCCACATCGGCGGTGTACTCCAATCCACCCGACCCGTCGAACACGAGCCCACCAGCCACTATGAGATCATACGAGGGAGGTGCACAGCTCGAGAGAGCGATAACGGCGAGCAGCGAGACGATTGTGTCACAACGGCGGTTCATGCTGAGATCTCCCATGGTCCTGCAACGATTGATTTGATTGCCCCCTACTGCCTGGGCTGCACGGACTCCTGGTACGGCGGGTGGTCGCGTAACGGATCGAACAGCACCCGCATACTCTGGTACCTTCCAACGATCAGATCCGGCCGGCGCTGGGCGGTCTCGCCGAGAGTGCCAAGGCTCGTGAGGATCGGCGGCGGCCTGTTCGGGGCACATGTACACCGGCGTGCCGAATGTTAATCCTTCTGTGGTGAGTTCGTTTGCGCCGGTAGCTTCACTCAGCGCCATGGCAACGCCGCAATCGGTCACAAGCGCGTGGTGCTTGGTGAGCAGCCATTTCGGTTTTGAGACGACCGGGTGAATCGCTCAGCGCGGACTAAGATGTGGTCGGGATGTAGGGGGCGCCAGGCGATGGCAACAGTCGGGCGCAGGGTGTCAGGTCGATCCCGACTGTCGGGCTACCTGGTGGTACACGGGAGCGGGGCGCTCAAGAAGCGGACACTACAACATAGAGTGAGATGACAACCATGATATCTCGTCGTTACTTCGTGGCCAGCGGTGTGGCCGGGTTGGCAGCCGGTACGCTCACCGGCTGCCGCGGTGGGGAGTCACATCCCCGTCCACAGATGATCCTCCCGGTTGCTCCGGACGACGCAGCATGGACCACTGTCCGCGCGCAGTTCGATGCCGGCGCAGCGGTCACCTATCTAAACAACGCTAGCCTTGGCATGCCTCCGGCGATCGTGGCCGAAGCCGTCGCGCGTGGGTTTGCGTTGCACTCCCAGGATCCGCTCCGCGCCAAACACGAATTGTCCGACATCATGACCAACCGGACGATCCCGCACCTAGCTGCGTTCCTCGGCGTGGATCCGGACGAGATCGTCCTGACTCGGAACGCCACGGAGGCGTTGCACCTGCAAGCCATCGGCTTGGATCTCCAGCCCGGGGACGAGGTCCTGATGACCACGCAGGAACATCCGGCGGGGGCGAAACCGTGGCGCTACCGGCAAGCCAGGGATGGCATTGACGTGAAGGAGGTCTTCGTTCCCAGTCCGTTCGAGAGCCCGGATCAAGTAGTTGAACTGATGACGGCAGAGATGACGGACCGTACCCGCGCGGTAGCGTTTTGCCACGTGACGCGGGGTGGACATCTCTACCCCGTGAAGGAACTGTGTGCAGCCGCACGGGAACGCGGGATCGCCAGCGTGGTGGATGGGGCACAGGCACTCGGCATGTTTCCGATCGACCTCCACGACCTGGGATGCGATGTCTACGCGGCGAGCCTGCACAAATGGATGCTCGGCCCTATTGGCACCGGGATGTGGTACGTGCGGCGGGAGGCGCGCGAGCGTTGGCGCTCACCGTTTGAGCCCGCGCCGACGCTAGAACAGCCCGGATACGCGCCGGGGGGAACGGCCGATCTGGCGGTGCGAGCGGCCATCGACACGGCGGTCGGGTTCATTGAGAGCATCGGAATCGAGTCGATCGCGGCGCGTGACCGCCACTTGTCGGATTATCTGAAAGCACGGCTTGCCGAGCAGCGCTCAGTGAGGATCGTGAGCGGCCCCACACACGACACTTCGGCACCGGGATCCACGATCTTCGTCCTCGACGGCGTCGATCCGATCGCCGGGGTGGCCACGCTAGATGAGCAGAAGCTGTACATCGACGAGCACGTCCGGGACGGTCATCCGGCGTTCCGCGTGTCCACACACTTCTACAACACCACCGATGAGATCGACCGCATCCTGGCGGGGCTGCGGGTGTTGCCGGGCTGAAAAAGACCCCACGGGACTGACCGCTCCCCGCTCTCCGCTCCCCACTAGAACGACAGCATCCTCTCGTCGCGCCCGGCTTTGGCAGCCGCCACCTGAATTCGTACTGTGCAGGGGCGCCCGCTCCCGTCTTTCTTGATGACCCACTCGACCGTCTTAGATGGCAGTTGCCGGTCATTTTCAGAGAACAGGAAGTAACCGTCCTCACCCGGCGCGTTGCCCAGCAGGTGTCCTAGCTCGCTGCGGCCATGCCCTGAGACGATCTCCCCGTTGGCGACGTCGATGCTCAAGATCACCGGCATGTCGCGTTGGTTACCTCGGGCAGTCTCCGACACGAAAGTGGGTAGGAACCCATAGTTCGAGACCTCCGCCGTGACTTTGTAGACGTCGTCTGCAATAGCCAAGTGGCTCACGTCACTCAGCCGGAGCAGCGGCGAGAGTGAGGCCTGGTACAGCATGAACTCGGTGTGCTGTCGGCAGATCTTCTCCAAGCCACTGTCAATCGGCGCCACCTTCTTGACCCAACCACCTACCTCGACCGGTCCTAGCTGGGGGTGGTCGAACGGCGTCCAGTCCACGTAGTAGCGACCTCCCTTTTCGGTGTCCTGCCATCGCAGCATCTCTGTCTCGGACACCCGGCCGTCACCGTCGTAGTCCGCATCGATACCACTCATCTCAGGCGTAAAGGCAAAGACACCGTACTGGTGGTAGGCCCAGGAGACGAACAAGCCCCAGCCGTATGGTCCCACTCGCCGTTTCATGATCGTGTCGCCCCACAAGCTGACCACCTGTTCGCCACCAGTGATGGCGCTGTACCTGGCACCCATCATCTGCAGGACGTCCACGTCAAAATCAGGCAACGCATCATCTGGCACGTTGGCCGGCGGGCGCACCACCCAATTGGTTGCCCACCCGCCGCCATGAATCGAGTAGGCGCCAGTGATGTTGGGGTGGCGGGCGAAGAAGTCGACCACTGCGCGCGACTCGGGGATGGCCAGGGGATAGGGTCCCGATCCCCGCTGTGCTGGGTCCCATTCGTAGGGATAGGTGCGGTTCACGTTGATACCACCCACGTCGTCTTCGTTGAAGCGCCCGTCTCCGTCGTTGTCCAGGCCTTCGCCCATCAGCCTGAACTCGCCGCGCTCCCACTCCTCCCGTGTGGTGACGAGCCGTGGGTCGAGCGGAGAGACTTTCATCGGTCCCGACTCATCCCGCACTCGCATGACCGTGATCGCGCCGTCTCCGTTCAAGTCTTCCGGTGGGTCCTCATCCACTAGCCCGTCGCGGTCATCATCCCACGGCATCGCGTGTGAGATCATGCCTGGCTGTGTCAGGTAGTAATCGACCGCGTCGGGATTGACCTTGGGCATGATGTAGAAAGCTCGTGTGTCGACGAGATCGGTGATGAACGGATCGTTGCCAAACCCGAGCAGCAGGACTTGCGCGGTATGCAGCACCATGGGCGTGCCCACTGGCTCGTCTGGGTGCGTACCGCCGTCTGCCCAGAAAGCCGGCTTCTCTTCACCTGGACCCGTGTCGAAGTTGGTGATCTCCAGCACCCAGAGGTCCTTCCCCTGATAGCTCGACCCGACCTTGTGGATCCGGGTCAGGTTTGGGAACGCCTCATGCCAGGCCCTGAGCGTCTCGCCGACCTCTTCATGCAGCAGGTAGCGGGTGAAATCGACTTTGGGAATACTCGGCACCTGACCATGGACGCCCGCGGCTCCCGATACGAGAAGGATAGCGCTGCCAACCAACACACGTCTGCTGTGTTTCGCAACAGAAGCACCACTGAGTATCCAGGTCCATTTCATTAGAGGTCCCCCAAGTTGGTCAGTTTCACAACCAATTCCTGTCCGTTTACTAGCTAATCTGTTTCCGGATTCGACCTCCGCTAGTCGTGCGGCGGTCGCAGTGAGATCGCAGCGCATTGCGAAGCGGGGCCGGGCGGCGGTACGCGGCAGTTAAGTGGGGCCCGAGGCACTCGCCACGAGTTCCCTTGCCGTCGCTTCCCGTTTCCTACCGACCTTTACCGACTCTCGCTCGCCAGTCCCACCAGCGCCATCAATTTGAGAGCATTGGTCGTCGCGGCCATGCCGGGCCTGAGCTTGTAGTCAAACGAAAGTCGGGGTCCTGCCTCACCCAGTTCCACCGTCTCCCGGAAATGCACGGCCCTGCAGGCCGGCTCCAGTTCCGCCGAACTCGCGAGAGCGAGATCATGCGTCGTGGCCACGCCGATTGCGCCCGCGTCGAGCAGAGCGTGGAGAATCCGGCGCAGCGCGATCTGCCGTTCCCCCGTGTTCGTGCCGTGCAAGACGTCGTCCAACAGATACAAAGTGAGCCGGTCGCCATCGCTGTCGGCGCATTGCGCCGCATCCACGATCTGTTTCACTCGTGTGAGTTCCGCCATGAACAGTGATACTCCGCGCTCCAATGAGTCCTGCACGTTGACACTCGCATACACGTCCAGCGGAGAGATCCTCATTCGCGTCGCACACACGGGTGCGCCAGCCTGCGCCAGCACTGCGTTTAGCCCGATCGCCCTCAGCAACGTGCTCTTCCCCGACATGTTGGAGCCGGAGATCAGCAGGAACGTACCCGGTGGGCCCACGGTCACGTCGTTAACGACGCACGCATCTGAGTGCAACAGCGGATGACCCAGACCTTCTGCCTCTATCATTGACTCACCGTCCTGGTCGATCTCGGGGATCGCCCAGCCAGGATGGCTGTGTTCCAGCGCACTCAACGCGGCGAGCGCCTCGATGCTGCCGAGCGCGGACAGCCAGGACTGGATGTGGCTCCCGTTCACCCGCTTCCACCCCTCGAGCACTCGAAGTACATGGAAATCCCATAGAGTGACAGCATGAATGGCGAAGTGCATGAAGTCGGAGTACCGCAGATCGGCGCACGCAAGCACACGCGACAGCCGACGCATCTGCGTGTTGGCGACAACATCCTCAGCGCGCAACTCGCTCTGCAGCGCCACGAGCAGCGGCGAACGGAACCGCTCGCTCGAGAGCAGCTCGAACAGCTCGCTGTAGCGACGGAGCCCGGCATCGCCCGAGGACGCGCGATCCAGTTGGTCATCAATACTCTGCCGCAGGGGAATAGTCACCGCGACGCCGAAGAACAGCGGTAGCAGCCAGAGCGGGTACGCTAGCCAGCCCGCTACTTGTGTGAAGAAGAGCACCAGAGTCGCTGTCGGAATCAACTGGACCAACCAGGCCAGGAAAGGTCTGCCAAGCAACCAAGGCCGCTCGACGGCCCATGCGACGAAGCGGGTGACCACCTCGGAGCGCACCGTACCGATCAACCTGCTGCGCGCCTCCAGCCGCTCTCTGAAAGCCAGTCGCTCTGCCAGTTCCGTCACGGCCTCTTGTCGCTGGATGACCGTGGCGGGCGGTGCTGCCGCCAGCAGCCAGCTCCACAGCGTCCGTAGCCCGGGCTGCGTTCGGACCGTGCCGAGCAGCCTGAGCAGCGACGCGTGCCCCGAGAGGTTCAAGTCTGCTGCGTACGGATGGTCTTCGGGTGCCGTCACCGGGCCCGGTTCTCTGAGCTGGTCCCACTCGCGGAGCAGACGATTCTCGGCATCTCCCCATACGTCCGCCAACGCGTCATACCAACGCATCTCCCGAGCGCTCCTGCCATACACTACCACCAACAGCACGAAGGCGACCGAGCACAGGGCGGTGACGATGACGGGAAGAAGGTATTGCTCCGAGATGGCGACCCAAACCAGGCATGCGATGGCGCAGACGAATGCGATGAGTCTGCCGTGCATCGAACGCCGATTCCGCCGGCTGAGGCGCTCGACTTCTGTCAAGTATCCTGCGCGGCGCGTGCGGATCATATCGAGGACTTCGCGTTCGACGGGCGACATGTGCATCAGCAATTCTGTGCGGCTTCGCGCCCGAAGGGAACCCTAGATAGCCGATCGAGCAGAGAGGTTGGTGGTTGGCCGGCGGTTGGCGTTGTCCTTGCGCTGGGATGGCCAAGCGCACTTCCTCCGCAGGCGCCTTTCCCTTATCATTATCGACGACCGACTATCGATAGTCGATAATCGCTCACGTGGCTCTCCACAGGCGGACAAATGAAAAGACACAAAGCCCGCGAGTACCTGCCGCTAACTCCCGCGACCTTCCACATCCTCGCAACCATTGCTGCGGGGCCGAGGCACGGATACGCCATCAAGCGTGAAGTAGAGGACCGTACCGACGGCGTCGTGCGGCTCGGCGCCGGCACCTTATACACGGGAATCCAGCGGATGGAGCGCGAGGGCCTCCTCGCCGAGTCACCTGCTCCGGAGGAGAGCTCCCACGACGCGGGTTCCCGTTGGCGGTTCTACACAATCACTGACCTCGGCCGAAAGGTGCTGGATCTGGAGATAGCGCGGCTCGAGAGCGACCTGGCGCTGGTGCGCTCGCGGATACCGCGCGCACACGCGAGACAGACGCCATGAGGATGCCGCAACCAAGGGATCGAGGCAGCATCGGTATTAGACTGCTGCTCCTCGCGCATCCCAGGTCACTTCGACGCCAATGGGGTGCGGACATTGTGAAGTTCCTGTCCCACCAGCGCCAAGAGCCGCGGTACGAAGATGGAGCTTTCGGCACACTCCGATTCTACGGTGACGTGCTCGGTGACATCCTGACGAACGCAGTCAGGCACCGGGCTTCGTTGCTGCGGAGCCTGAGTGGCGGACCCAACCCGCCCCAGAAGCGCTTCGGCAAGGGGCGGGATGAGTCCGGACGAACGGCCAGTTTCATCGACGGGTCAATCCAGGACCTCCTCTTTGCCAAGCGGACCCTGATCCGATCGCCGCTGTTCACCCTCGCCGCCGTCGCTACTCTTGCCGTCGGCATCGGTGCGAACGTAGCCATGTTCAGCGTGCTGGATGCAGTACTAATACGCGCCCTTCCCTACCCGAGCCCCGAGCGACTGGTGTTCGGTCGGGCCACGTTCGACGCAAGGATCAACTCCACTGTCTCCTATCCCGATTACATCGATTACCGGGACCGGAGTGACGCGTTCGAGTCGCTGGCCTTGATCCGCTCCGGTCTACAGTGGTTTCCGATCACTGGACTCGCTGAGCCGGAGCGCGTTAGTGGCAACTGGGTCACCGTCGATTTCTTTCCCACGCTGGGTGTAGATCCACAGCTGGGGCGGCAATTCACCGCCGACGAAGCGGAGCCCGGAGCGCCCGACGCGGTGTTGCTCAGCCACGGCTACTGGCAGCGTCGGTTTGGAGGCGACCCCGACGCCGTAGGTCGGACGATCTCGGTCGAAGGGTACCCCAGCACAATCGTGGGCGTGATGCCTGCCGATTTCCGATTCCGCTACGACGCCGACATCTGGCTACCGATCCGGGAAGGTTACATGGACACCGGTGGAAGAACGTCACACAGCTGGCAGATCGTGGGACGTGTGCGTTCGGGTGTCTCCATCGATCAGGCCCAGGCACAGGTGGATGTGATCTCTGAGCAGCTGGCGGCGGCATATCCCGAATCGCACCAGAACAAGGGCCTCCTGCTGACCCGCCTAGACGAGGCACTGGTGGAGGGCTACCGCCCGACTCTGATGTTGCTGATGGTGGCCACTGGCCTCGTATTGCTCATCGCCTGCGGCAACGTGGCCAACCTGCTGCTTGCCCGCGGCACAACACGTAAGCTTGAGCTCTCCGCACGGGCGGCGCTGGGGGCCTCACGGGGGAGATTGACTCGCCAGTTCATGACAGAGAGCCTGCTCCTTGCCGTCCTTGCCGGGTGCATCGGTACCGTGCTGGCGCTGTGGCTGCAGTGGCTGATCGTCCTGTTCATGCCGCTCGAATCACTGGGAATCACCGAGATAGGAATGTCGCTGCCGATGCTGGGATTTGCCCTTGTGGCATCGTTCGCCACGGCTATCGCCTTTGGTGTGGGACCAGCACTCACTGCGTCCCAGGCGAATCCAGCGGAGGCTCTGAGCAGCGGGCTGCGGACCTCCGCCCACCGTCGGGCCGCTCGGATGAGGAGTGGCCTCGTGGTTCTACAAGTCACGCTCACGGCGGTGCTTCTCACCTCGTCAGGGCTTCTTGTACGGAGCTTCGTGCGGCTGCAGGGTGTGGATGTAGGATTCGCTCCCGAAAACCTCCTCACTGCGCGGGTACAGATTTCCTCATCAGAGTATGACTCGCCTGCGCGGGCGCGATTCTACCGCGGTCTGCTCCAGCGCATCCGGGCAATCCCCGGAGTCGAAGCCTCCGCGGCCATCAGCCACATCCCGATCCTGCATCCGTACATGGATTGGTCCGCATGGGATCCCGAGGGCCCATCCCAGGATCGCGAGGATTGGCTGGCGGTCTATTCGCGCACCGTATTGCCGGGCTATTTCGCGGCGATGGGTATCCCCATGTTGCTGGGTCGCGATCACCGAGACGCAGACGAGGCAAACCCTCAACCTCTAATGGTGATCAACGAGGCGGCCGCGGAGCGACTCTTTCCCGGTCAGGATCCTGTCGGTCACTTGGTGAACGTCTACAACCACGTGAGCGATCCGATGCTGGTGCAGATAATCGGGGTGGTCGGTGACGCACGCATAACTTCGCTCGACCTCGCTCCGGCGCCTCAGATGTACTTCAACCACTCGAGCTCGGCGTGGTCTACAATGAACCTGATCGTGCGAGCATCAGGCAATCCAACGTCGCTGGCAGCACCGATCCGAGCTGCGGTCCTCGAGCTCGACCCTGATGTTCCGCTCTCGGACGTGGCCACCATGAGTGAGATCCTCTCCGAGTCCCTCGGCAGGAACCGAGTGGTGAGCATGACGATCGCGCTGTTCGGAGCCGTGGCGTTGTTGTTGACGGTGATCGGGCTCTATGGAGTGCTCGCTTACTACGTGACCAGGCGTACGCAGGAAATCGGAGTTCGCGTTGCATTCGGCGCTACCGGCGGTCATGTCATACGGTCGGTCGTGAGCCGCGGACTCACTCTGGTTGTGGGCGGTCTGGCAATCGGACTGCCAGGCTCGGTCGGCGTAACGCGTCTACTTCAGTCGCAGCTCTACGAAGTGGCACCAACCGATCTCCTCACCTTGACCGGCGTGGTCACGTGCTTACTGCTGGTTGGTACGCTGGCATGTGTCGTTCCAGCTCGGCGGGCACTCAGTATCGACCCGGTGGTCGCGCTGAGGGCCGAGTAGGATAGTGGAGGATGAGGATAGAGCAAGGGATCGTGAGTAACGGAGCACCAGCGAAGCCTCCCCGATCCCGCTGACTCCGGGCGGAAACGAAAGTGCCGCTGTCTTGACTCTCACCTGATTCCCCATGATTACCGTGGGGTATGCCGACAGTAGCCGTGGACGCGGGATGCGAGACGGCTGGAGCGTGGCGCCATTTTCGGGCATGGTTGCTCGTTTGCGCAGCTGTAGCTGTGAACGCGGCGTGCTCTCAGCTCTTGTGGGACGATCGCTGCGGCGTGGAATCACGGACCGTAGTCGTCAGCGCGCGCTTCGCCGAGCCCGGAAACCTGGAAGCCGGATACGTACAACTCGATCTGTTGGAACGCGACCGCGACAACCCGGAGCGCACCATCTGGTGGATCTTGCTGAGTGCAAGCCTGAAAGGGCACATTCTCGAGGCACGGCTGCTGGAGACCCCCGGAACTTCACAGCCGACTCTGCTCTTCGAGATTCCGGCCGACACGGGTATCGGCGACGAGGCCCTGCGAGGCCAGCCACAGCCGTATCAGTTCCCCACTGCGTTCGAGGAGCTGTTCGGGCTGTTACTCAGAAACAGAGTGGCACTGGAGCTTGTGACCGATCTACCGGAGCGGGAACTGCTGCGTGAGACCCTCTACCTGGGCTACCACCAGGATTGGAGTCAGGCGCATTGCAGTTGAGGGGCGGTTGGTAGGGCGGCCGGGCGGCACGCAGCAGTGTGCCGTGATCAACCCATTCTTGCGCCGGAGACGCCGCGCTCGCCTTGCTCGCCAGGCCGCAGTGCTCAAGCGATGAGCATCGTCCCTGGTTGCCTGCCGGCTCGGATCAGCCATCAACTATAGTTGACGGCCGCATTAACAATAGTTAATATGCCCGTATGCTGCTTGAACTCGGAAAAGAACTCAGCACAGCGCGGGAAACCAAGGGCGTGTCGCTCGAAGCAGTGGCGCAACCGGCCGAGATCTCGGCGGCGTATCTGCACAAGCTCGAGCGTGGCACGGTCAACAGCCCTTCGCCGCGGGTCCTTGCTCGGATCGCGCGGGCCCTGGAGGTTCCCTACCTTCGTCTGATGGAACTAGCTGGGTATCTCGCTGAGACTCAGCTGGCAGAGGCTCGCATGCGTGAGTCGTCTCCGGCACCCCACCCACTTGCCCACCAGCAGTTGACTCCCGAGGAATGGCGTGCGGTCGGTGCCTTCATCAAGAGCCTGGTTGCCCAGAGAGACCCGAAAGGGGCCGAACCCGCCTAGGGCCTCTCATACATAGCCGGACCATCACAGATTCGTCCGCTCCACGTCAGTTGATCCTAGCTCAGCGGTTTGGACTGCCCGGACGGCAGAGGTGTTGGGTGCCGCGGTACAATCTCGCCCGGGGCGACCGTCACCGGGTCCTATCAGTGAATCATGAAGACCGTTGGGCTCGAGAACCGCCCGCCGGGCGGCGAATTCTGACCACTCAGCCGTAATTGATTGGCAAATAATGACTTAGAATCGCCTGCGCGACCCTGCGATCGGTCTGCACGTCGTGTCGAGTCGTCGATTCGTGGCTTCGAGTCGCCTACCTGACGGAACTTGGGGCTGATTTTCGGGGCGGGTAGATCATGCGACCTCACGACGGCCTCCCTGCACAGGTCGAATCACCTGTTCCACGCCGCGAGGCACCTATTCGAGCCCGCGAGGCGGCCGCGCGTGGTGTCGAGTAGGTCATTCGAAGCATCGACTCGGCGAGTCGAACTTACGACCAGGCGGCTAGCAGCTTCGTCCAGCGGACTCGCCCCGCGCCAATGCTGGCAAGTGTATGCCAGCTTGGCGCAACACGTCTTGGTTGATTCGAAGGTGGGTTTTCTCAGAATGATCTGAGACGCCGCTTGCATCCTCTCGCTTCTCAGCAAGGGACCAACCCCTTTGGTATAACCAGGGGTCGCGGTGCGTTTCATGTCTGGGCGGGCGACGACCGTATCGCCGGCCCCGGTGCATCAGTCACCCCCCACATAGGAGCTGGCGACATGGTGTTGTTGGGCGGCACGCTCCCGCTGATCCTCTCCGCGAGCCTTCTCCTCCACGCTCCATCGCATTCTTCGGTCCGTCAGTCGGGAACCCTCGTGGGTCGAGTCCTGGCCGTGCCGGACAGCCAGCCGGTGGCCGACGCAATGGTGCGGGTGGACGGTCGCTCTGATACTGAGTCCGTGGATGGGCGAGGACGGTTTGCACTCACGCTGCCCCCCGGCGTATACGGACTCAGGGTAGCGGCCTTTGGCTTCGTCCCGGCCGAGCTGAGCGACGTCCGCGTGTCCCTGGGCGACACATCACGAGTGACCGTTCTGCTGCAGCGCCAGCCGTTCGAGTTGGCCACGGTCGTGGTTTCGCCCAGTGCGTTTGGGATCACGGAAGAGGCGGCCGTCTCGGCCCAGACCCTCACCCGGCGAGAGGTAGAGGCCAGCCCTCATATGGGCGCCGATCTCTTCCGCGCCATGAACCGGCTCCCCGGTATCGCTACCCACGACGTCTCAGCCAAGCTCCGGGTGCGGGGTGGGCCCGACGACCAGGTGCTCACCCTGCTGGACGGTCTCGAGCTCTACGAGCCCTACCACATGAAGTACTGGGACGGCAGCCTGAGCGTGGTGGACCCCGATGCGGTGGGCAACGTGGAGCTGCTCACCGGAGGCTTCTCCGCGGAATACGGCGATCGGCTCACCGGTGTGTTGTCCATGCGGAGCGTGACACCAGCGCCGCAGCTAGAGACTGCCCTGGGCGTGAGCACCACCAACGCGACCCTGCAGAGCTCGGGGGGATTTGCCGCTGGCAGGGGAAGATGGCTGCTCCTCGCACGGCGGGGATTCCTCAAGTACGTCTTTGCCGTCACCGGAGTTAACGACGGCGGGGACCTGGAACCGAACTACTATGACGTCTTCGCGAAGACCCGGTTCGAGCTGGTGCCGGGCCACATTCTCACGGTACACCTGCTCCACACGGGTGAGAACCTGCGGGCGGTGGAGGAAGACAGCACTCTCATCGACGGGAAGTACGGGAGCAGCTACGGGTGGCTGACCTGGAATGCCTCTCTAGGGCCGGCCCTCTCGGCAGAGACCATCCTATCGACCGGTGGTGTCATGGGGGACCGCGACGGCGAGGACGATGAGGGCGGGGGTGTTAGCCTCACGGTCAGGGAGCAGCGCACCCTGAGCTTCTCCGGCATCTCCCAGAATTGGAGCTATCAGCCCACTCCGGCGCTGCTGTTACGCTGGGGCGGAGGTTTCAAGGGGGGAGCGGCGGAGTACAGCTACTTCCGCCGCGGCACGTCCTATCGTCCCAACCTCGAGGATTACACCGGCTACCCCTATAGCCTGGAGCTGGACCGCGTGGGCGTCACCGCGAATCCCTCGGGGAACGAGGCGTCGCTGTATCTATCTGGCCGGGCTCGAGTGCTGGCCTCTCTCACCACGGAGGTCGGCGTCCGCTACGACGACATCTCGTACACCGGTGACCGGAGCCTGTCGCCCCGGGTGGCCCTGGCGCTTGAACTCGACCCACGAACGACCATCCGGGGCGCCTGGGGGCACTACTACCAGTCCCAAGGGCTCCACGAGCTCGCCGCAGCCCACGAGGACCTGACCTTCTATCCGGCCGCCCGAGCGGAGCACCGGATTATCGGCCTGGAGCACCGGCGCCCGGGCGGCACCACCTTCCGCCTGGAAGCTTACCAGCGCCTCGTCCGGGACCCGCGCCCAGAGTACCGCAATCTCGTACCGGAGGTGGAGGGACTCTGGGAAGAGAGCCTATCCGATATGGTTCGCGTCGCGCCGAGCCGGGCGCGCTCACGGGGTATCGAAATCTTGGGGAAGGGGCGGTTCGGAGAGCGGTTGGCATGGTCCGGCAGCTATGCGCTGGCGATTTCGGAGGAGGAAATCGACGGGAGCTGGGTCCCCCGGCCCATGGACCAGCGCCATACTCTCACCGCGGAGCTGGCCGTCCGGCCTACCCCCACTTGGTCCGTGAGCTGGGCCTGGAGCTACCACTCCCCGTGGCCGTACACCCGGAAGTCATTCACCCTGGTTCCGGTAATGAACGGCTCGGGCGAGAGCGTCTTCCAACCGTCCTTCGGCCCGCTCTACCATGAGAGGATGCCCACCTACCACCGGCTGGACACTCGCCTGACAAAGCGGTTCGACCTCAGACGGGGCTCGCTCTTCGTGTACCTCGATGTCTTCAACGCCCTCAATCGGGAGAACCCCTTGGCCGTGCATACGAACGCCTTCTGGAACCCGAACCTGCAACAGCCTGAGTACCTGGACCGCGTCGAAGCACAGCTCGGCGTGCTGCCGACCCTCGGGCTCCGCTGGGAGTTCTGACCATGGCACACTCGACGGAGGAACGGAGAGAACGGGGTCGGCGCGGCACCCGACTCCGGGCTACGACCCTCGTCCTGGCACTCCTCCTCGCGGGATCTATCGGCGGATGTCACGACGCCTTCGCCCCGATCCCCGAGGCCACGGACCTCCTCGACCGTCTGAACGAGCTGCCGGGGGTCACGGCATGGGAGGTTCCGTCTTCCGTAGGATTCGGTCGGGCCTTCGAGCTGGACATAGTGCAACCGCTGGATCATCAGGATCCGGACGGCCGCAGCTTCGTCCAACGGGCGTACCTCACCCACACCAACGAGTCCGATCTCATGGTGTTCGCGCCCGGCGGCTACGCTGCGAACTGGAGATCGAGCCAGGAGCTTGGGGTCATCCTGCGCGCGAACACACTGAACGTCACCCACCGCTTCTTCATCGACTCGGAGCCCAATCCGATGGAATGGCGGTATCTAAACGTTCGCCAGTCCGCCGCTGACCACCATAGGATCGTGACCCTGCTCAAGCAGATCTACTCCGGGCAGTGGCTCAGCTCTGGGGCCAGCAAGTCCGGGGAAACCGTGCTGTTCCACCGCCGGTTCTATCCCGGCGATGTGGCTGCTTCGGTGGCCTACGTAGCGCCGCTGCTCTTCTCCGCCGAGGATCCCCGGTTCCAGCCCTTCCTCGAGTCGATCGGAACCCCTGAGGATCGGGCGGCCATCCGCAGCTTCCAGCGCAGGCTGCTCCTCGCCCGCGACAGCCTGCTCGGGCAGTTTGAGGCATGGTACGAGGCCAACGGTTATACCCTTTCCCTCCCGGTGGGGCCGACCTTCGAGGGCGAGGTGATGAGCTACGACTGGTCGTTCTGGCAGTACACGCGCAAGACGATCGCCGACATCCCGGGGCCCGAGGCGAGCTACGACGAAATGCTGGACAACCTAGCGGTGGTGAGCGGCATCGGGGGCTCAGCGGACCGGAACCGGTACTACTACCGGCCCTACGTGTACCAGGCATACACCGAGATCGGCTATCCCGCGCGGGACCACTCCCACTTGGCGGACCTGCTGGTCTACGAACCCCTCTCCCTTCGGGAGGAGTACGACATCCCGCTTGAAGTGCCGCTGGAGTACCGGCCGGAGGTGATCCCCGACATCCTCCAGTGGGTCCAAACCGAGGGAAACAACATCATCTTCATCTACGGGGGTGCCGACCCCTGGACCGGCGGAGCCATCGAGCTGACCGGCCAGACCAACGCCCTGAAGATCACCAAGCCGGGTGCCAACCACCGCGTGCGCATCGCAGAACTCGCCGAGCGTGAGGTGGTATTGGCGACACTCGGCCAGTGGCTGGGATTGGACCTGAATGCGCGGGTTTCCTGGCCGGCCCCCGCAGCGACATTTGACAGCCCGAGGGCGGAGGATCTCTTCGTGATCCAGCCGCCCGGGGGAGGTTTGAGGCTGGGCAGGTAAGGCAACCTCGGCACGACGAACAGCGACCCGAGATCAGGCGCCGAAACGCATGAGAATGACGCCAACGCCCTGTTGAACCGCCTCAACCGACGGTTCTGACTTCCCGCAAGCGGACTCCACCCTCCCCCATACCCTCACGTGCCACACCATCACCGGCTTGGGTGGCGCCAAACTCAATCCTGCTGCAGTATCATGCGGTCAAACGGTACGTCACCAGGGAGAGGACATCACGTGATCCAGGCGGTGATCTTCGATATGGACGGCTTGCTCGTGGACAGCGAGCCAGTGTGGTTCGAGGCGCGGCGCGAGCTGCTGGCACGGTTCGGGAAGCAGTGGACCGAGTCGGACCAGGAGCGGTTGATGGGCGTCAGCACATCGGTCTGGGTCGATTACGTCACGGAGAAACTCGACGGGGCCATGCCTCGGGATGAAGTGTTGCACGGCGTTGTGGGAATCATGGCCGCTGCCTACCGGCGGGGCGACGTCCCGCTGTTGCCTGGCGCGAGCCAGGCATTGGGATACTGCGTCGGCAAGTACCGCGTCGGATTGGCTTCTGGCTCACCCAGACTGCTGATAGATGCGGCGCTCTCTGGTGCCGCTTGGCACGGCTATTTCGAGGAGGTCGTATCGAGCGATGAATGTTCGCGCGGCAAACCGGCGCCCGACGTCTATCTCGCGATCATGAGTCGTATGGGTCTCAATCCGGATACAACTGCGGTGGTGGAGGACTCTCCGGCCGGCATCCTCGCAGGCAAGGCAGCCGGTGCACAGGTCATTGCCGTTCCCCGGGGCTACACCTCACCTGACGACCCGGCGGTGGCGGAGGCCGACGTCCAACTGGCATCGCTGGACGAGTTTCCGAGTGTGCTCGCAGAACTCGACACGCCGACTGCCTAGCTCAGGCCGAAGGCCACAGGCGTCAGCGGCTTCCGAGTCTGTTTGCCTCCAGAGGATTGATTGCTGCTGCGCGGCCGGCTCCGCGCCTACGACGCGTCGGGAGCGTAGTAGGGATTCGCACCCGATGCGTGGTCAGTGACGTCCCTGACTCCTTTTAGCCCTGGGATGGCCCGCCTGAGCGTTGCCTCCACACCCTGCCGCAGCGTCACGGCCGCCATGCCACACCCATGACAACCGCCCATGAGGCGGACTATTACAGTGGCGTCCTGCACATCGATTAACTCGATCTTGCCCCCATGCTGCGCCACCACCGGATTCACCTGAGTGCGGAACACCTCCTCCACGACGCCGTATATGGCATCGTCATCCGCTGGCTCCGGCCCCGGAGTCGCTGACTCCTCCTGACGAGCGGCACCGGTATTGACGGCGTAGCGTACCTGGGGTTCGAACACGCTCCACGGCACGTCCGGATCCGATTTCACAACCGTGAGAACATTGCCAGAAACAATCACTTGGTCTATTCCGCTGATGCCCAGCACGTCCTGAGCGACCGGTGAGTCGGCAGCATCGTCCTGCGTGGTGTACACGGTGACACCCGGTTTCTCAACCGGACGGCTCAGGATGAACTTGCAGCGGACATCGTCGACGGGCTCTGCCGTCAAGTCAATAGGAGTAGCCATATATCAATGTACCTCCTGCCGGGAGCCGGGGCAGCGCGGGGCAATGCCCGCTACGCCAAGACTTGTCGTATCTCCCCCAGCGCCCACTCGAGTGTCTCTTGCTCAATAACCAACGGAGGAGCAAACCGTATCACCTGCTCATGAGTCTCCTTGGCGAGGATGCCACGCTCCATCAGGGCCTCACAGAAGGGCCGCGCGGTGCCGCTTTCGCCGCGAACGACGACACCGATCAACAGGCCCTTGCCTCTCACCTCCGACACGTGAGCGGATCCTAAAGCACGGAGTTGCTCCATGAACCAGTTACCCAACTCGTTAGCACGTTCGGGCAGCCGCTCTTCGACGAGTACCTTGAGGGCCGCCCGGGCGATGGCCGCACCCAACGGGTTTCCACCAAAAGTGGATCCATGGTCGCCAGGTGCGAAGACGTCCATCACCTCCCGGTCTGACAGCATGGCCGAAACCGGATAGAATCCGCCGCTCAGCGCCTTTCCCACCATTACGACGTCAGCTCTCACATCCTCCCAATCGCTGGCGAACCAGCGGCCCGTGCGGCCCAGTCCAGTCTGGATCTCATCGGCCATGAACAACACGTCATTGTCATGGCACAGCTTATAGGCGTCGCGCAGATATCCTTCCGGAGGTATCACCACGCCACCTTCACCTTGAATGGGCTCGACTAGGAAACCAGCAGTGTTGGGCGTGATCGCCGCTGCCAACGCCGCGGTATCCCCGTAGGGAATCGTAACGAATCCGGGAGTCAACGGTCCGAAGCCATTCCGATACGACTCCTCGGTGGAGAACGACACGATGGTGGTCGTCCTCCCGTGGAAGTTGTTCTCACAGACGATGATCTCCGCCTGGTTGTCGGGGATCCCTTTCACACGATAGCCCCAGCGTCGCACGGCCTTGATGGCGGTCTCCACCGCCTCCGCTCCAGTATTCATCGGCAACGCCTTCTCATACCCTGTCAGTTCACACAACTCCCGCAAGAATGGTCCCATCTCGTCGTTGTGGAATGCACGAGATGTGAGCGTCAGCCGGTCGAGTTGCCGTTTGGCAGCCTGAACGATTGCCGGATGGCGGTGTCCCTGATTGACCGCTGAGTAGGCAGATAGACAGTCGAGGTACTTGTTCCCATCCACGTCCCAAACCCACGCACCCTCTCCCCGTTCGAGGACTACCGGAAGCGGATGGTAGTTGTGAGCGCCGTACAGGTCGGCTTCGGCGATGTAATCTGCGGTACTTGGCATGGTCGCTAGACTCTTCTCGGGCGTTCGGTTGGCTGTTTGATCTGCTGCGTGGGATGCCCCGCAGCGGCTGTTGCCTCAGCAACCTACATGGCGGGTGACCGGTAGTAAACTGGGAGTGAGGAGTTGGTGGAAGACGGTGAGGGACGGTGAGGGTAGCTGGTAGCTATCAGGCCGAATCCGCTTTCTGTGTCCCCCTCCACTCTTCACCATCTGCCACCGTCCTTCACCGTTCACCATCCCTTACCGTCTCAACAACAGCACCGCGAACTTCTTCTCATCATCGGTGAACACGCGCCGCACTTCAAACCCGAACTGCGCCAGGTCACGCTTCATGTCTTCCAGGATGAATTTCTTACTGATCTCGACCCTTACTTCTTCCCCGGCAGGAATTTTCACCACTTGATGGAGCGGAGTGATCGAGATCTCCTGCTCCGTGAGAAAGCGAACCCGTATGTCGACCTCTTGCCGCTTCGAGTCGTAGGTTGCAACGTGCTCGATCCCGGCCAGATCGACACCGGCGTCGAGCTCCCGGTTCATCCGCGCAAAAATATTCTCCGTGAACTGCGCCGTGATGCCGGCGGAGTCATTGTATGCTGACTCTAGTATCGCTGCATCTTTGACAAGATCGATACCCAACAGGAAGTAGTCTCCCGCTGACAGACTGCCCGCGATGCGACTCAAAAACTCTGCTGTCTCTTCCTCACTG
This sequence comes from Gemmatimonadota bacterium, assembly GCA_039586365.1. Taxonomy (GTDB): domain Bacteria; phylum Gemmatimonadota; class Gemmatimonadetes; order Gemmatimonadales; family GWC2-71-9. The sequence goes on from JBDHKN010000014.1 coordinate 60,005, forward strand.
AGATTCCCCAGCGTACTCCCAAGGAACAGCACTAGCGATGGAGAGTGCTCGCGGAACAGCGAGAAAGCCAGCTCATACTGACCCACGATGCCCACGACCTGTACCGCCGGGTGCCGTGCAGTGATGTTCCGAGCTGCGATCCTCAGAGCGGATTCACTGATATCCACCGGCATGTATCGCACGTTGTGATCCTTCCTGCTGTACGCTGCAAGCAGGTAGTCGGTCTTGACCGAAGTGCCGGACCCAAGCTCAATCAATGTCACCTGCCCGGTTTCTTGCCGAATGTCAGCAGCGTGCCGCGCCAAGATCGAGGCTTCCGTGCGAGTCAGGTAGTATTCCGGAAGCTCGCAGATCTTCTCGAACAGCTCGCTACCTCGGTGGTCGTACAAATAGCGACACGGTAGTGAGCGCGGATGAGCGGTCAACCCCTCGGCTGCTGCCGTTGCGAAGTCGAGGATCGGATCCCCTTCCAGCCGTTCCAGGACAACGAACTGGACCTGTGCACCAGCCTGCCAAGAAATGCGATCTCTCCGGGTGATGACGGAACTTCCGGGCATGGGAAGCGCTTTCGTGGGAATTCCAGGGAGCTTGCGAGGTGAGTTTCAGTGTATCCAACGTACGAAACGGCGCCGATCCGTGCAAGGTTGCGTCAGTAGGTTGCCGCAGCTCGCTATTGTGCAACATCACAGGCACCTCGAGCGTATTAGAGTTGGGGTGCCGCGAGCACCTGCCGTCACTGCGGTTGGTGCGGTGCCACAACCCCACTATCTTGCGCGGACCTTTTAGCTGACCGAGCATACGTCCCCAAATTGAACGCCACACTTGAGGACTGCATGAATAGATTAGCAGCAAGCATGACTCCGCTCTTGGTAGCCTCGCTGGTACCACTTGTTGCGGCCGGAGCCCAACAGCCTGTTCCACCATCAGAAACAGCCACAGGCCTCCGAGTGTTCCTCGACTGTCAGAGGGCTCGCTGCGACCAGGACCACTTTCGCCGCGAGATCAATTTCGTGAACCACGTGCGCGATCGCCGCGACGCCCAGGTGCACGTGCTCATCACGTCGCAGAGCACGGGCGGAGGCACCGAGTACACCTTCCTCTTCATCGGGCTGCAGGATTTTGCCGGAGCGGCGGACACGCTGCGATTTGTCACCAGCGCGACCGACACGCAAGACGAGCGCCGGGAAGGTCAGACGCAGACAATCAAACTCGGCTTGATGCACTATGTGGCCCACACTCCAATCGGTAACCTAGTCAATATCTCTTACCGAGCACCCCAACAGATCGTTTCGACCGGACAGGCCGTAAACGATCCCTGGAACTTCTGGGTGTTTCGGATACAAGCCGGCGGCAGGCTGGAGAAAGAGAGCCTAACCGACGAGTACTCCATAAACGGCTCCATTTCGGCAAACCGAACGACGGAGTTGTGGAAGACTTCGTTTTCTGCCAGAGGTAAC
>JBDHKN010000083.1:0-26455 GCA_039586365.1 Gemmatimonadota bacterium
TGGTAACTGAGGGCTCAATGGTCTGCGCCATTCGGAGCTCCCGAGTGGGAACGTCTGAGCTCCTCAGGGAGGTCCGGGAGGCCATATGGTCGGTGAACGCGAACCTCCCCCTGGGAAGCGTCAGGACGATGCCCGAACTAATGGAGCGCTCAATGGGCCGGACCTCCTTTAGCCTGGTCATGCTGGGGATCGCCGCCGCCGTGGCCCTCATCCTGGGCGCCATCGGGATCTATGGGGTGATTGCCTACACCGTCACTCAGCGGACTCGAGAAATCGGGGTACGCATGGCCATGGGCGCCATGCAGGGTGAGGTGGCCCGCATGGTCCTCCGGCAAGGGATGGTCCTGGCAGGGGCCGGGATCACCTTAGGGTTGGCCGGTTCCTTCGGCCTAACCCGACTCATGGAGGCCCTCCTCTTCGGTGTGTCCGCCACGGATCCGCTGACCTTCGGGGCCGTGTCGGTGGCGTTGGCTGCGGTGGCCCTAGCAGCCACCTATCTCCCGGCCCGGAAGGCCGCACGCACCGATCCGATGGAGGCACTCCGATACGAGTGAGGGAAGGAAATCCCGACACCCCCACCGTCCTCGGTGCACGCAGGGCGGGGGGACGAGTCGTTCGCCATCCTCGAGCGGACACCGAGGTGGGGTCCCAGAACCTCAAAGACCGCCGTCGCCCAGACGGCGGTCAGATTCGCTTGATCTCCTCCAACACCCGCTCAGGCGTCATCGGGAGCCGATAAAGCCGGGCTCCGGTGGCGTCAAAGATCGCATTCGCTACCACCGCACCCATGTTGATGATCGCGGGTTCGCCACCACCCTTGGGCGGTAGGTCGTCATGGGAAACGAACACCGTGTCGATCTGGGGCACCTGAGAGAACCGAGCCAGCTCGTAGGTGCCGAAGTTGGTGTCCAAGATCTTCCCACCCTCGAAGCGGATCTCCTCGCTGAACACATAGCCCAGTCCCATCGCAATGCACCCTTCCATCTGCATGCGGGCACCATCCGGGTTGACCACGACACCCATGTCCTGCACACAGACGACACGGTCTACCTTAACCCTGCCCGTCGCGGAGTCGACGGTGACGTCGGCGATGAGTGCCACGTAGGTCTCTGCATCGATGCCGCAAGCCAAGCCGCGACCGCGACCGTTCCTGCTGGGAGCGACGGCTGGTTCCCAGCCGTATGCTTCGGCCACCTTGTGCAGCACGCTCAGCATGCGTTCGTCTTTCGTGTTGTTGAGGCGGAATTCGAGCGGGTCGATGCCCGCCGCCGCAGCCATGATATCGATCTGCTGTTCGGCTGCGAACCGGTTGCTGTTCGCTGCCGGCGCACGCCACGCCCCAACCGCGAACGGGTGCATGCCTTCCGGTGCCCCACCCCACTCGCCGTACACCCTGACGCTACGGTTCGGCACGTCGTAAAACACGTCAGAACCGCGCGAGCCAGCTCCGTACACCTGGTAGTCCCAGAGAACGATCTTCCCTTCCCCGTCGATTCCCGAGGCGACCTTCACCACGGCCGCCGGCCGGAAGGTGTCGTAGAAAAACTCCTCGGCCCTGGTCCAGCAGACCTGTACGGGCCTGCCGGTGAGTTGCGCGAGCCGGGCTGCCTCGACGGCCTGCTGCCCCGGCACCTTGCCGCCAAACCCGCCGCCGACGTAGGGAGTTATCACCCTGACGTCCTCGGGAGGGAGCCCGGTCTCTCGGGCAATCGTCGTCTGCTGAGAGAAGGGGGCCTGGGTGGAGGACCACACGGTGAGCTTCCCTTCACTCAGCTCGGCTAGGGCAGTGTGAGGTTCTATCGGGGCGTGTGCCACATAACTGTTGTAGTAAGTGTATTCGAACGTGCGCGGAGACCTCTGCCGACCAACACTCAGATCGCCATCCTGCTCCGTTGTATTGGGACTGGGAGCCGCTGCAACCAGATGGTCGAAAATGCTCTCAGTGTCCACACCGGCCGCAGGCACGTCGAACTCGCTCTCGACGAGTGCCAGGGCTGTTTCCGCCGTCTCCGGATCGGATGCGAGCACAGCCAGCAACCCCTCCTGTTGCACCACAGTTACTCCAGGCACGGCTTCCGCCGCCGAGGTATCGACGCGCGTCATTGTAGCCCCGTGTGCCGGCGGCCGGAGCACCCGGGCATAGAGCATTCCGGGGAGGCGAATGTCGCCGGCGTACTTCGCCTGACCGGTCACCTTTTCGTACCCATCCAACCGTTGGGGAGAGCGGCCCATCACCGTGAACTCCTCGACTGACCTGAGGACAGCCTCCTGGTCCACGGTATGGGTTATGGCCTGGCCCCTAGCCAGCTCACCATACGACACCCGCCGGTTCCTGTCGGCTGCCACATACACCACACCATTGTCAACAACCAGGGATTCCCGCGGCACGCCGAGGCGCTCGGCGGCTAGATCTGTGAGGACCAGACGGGCCTGAGCGGCGGCTGCCCGGACAGCCGGCCCAAAGAACCGGGTGGTCATTGAGCCGAACGTGCCCCTGTCCCTCGGGCAGGTGTCCGTATCTCCCATGACGATGTGGATGGCGTCTAGGGTCACGCCCAGGTCCTCGGCCGCCATCTGGGAAAGCGACGTCATGACGCCCTGCCCCATCTCGATCTTGCCGGAGTAGAGGGTCACTTTCCCGTCTTCTGCGATGTGAAGGTACGCGTTGATGTCCTCGGGATAGCCACGCTGAAACGCCGGCGCTGCGCTCGAGTTGAAAATGGTCACGGGCCCGAGGTTAATGCAGACGACTATGCCGCCCCCCAGCAGCTTCACGAACTCACGTCGGTCCATTCTCGTAGCCTCACTCATGGCTGCCTCCGTTCTGCCCGGCAGCCGTCGCAACCGCTTCGATGATCCTCTTGTAAGCTGAGCAGCGGCAGAGATTGGACTCCATACCCTGTACGATCTCATCCCGCGTGGGCTGGGGGGTCCGCAGCAACAGACCGTAGGCATTCATGATCATTCCCGGTGTGCAGTAGCCACATTGGTAGCCACCCTGTTGAAGGAACGCCTGCTGCAGCGGATGGAGCTGCCCGTCTCGCGCGAACCCCTCGATCGTCATCACGTCTTTACCCTGCACCGACTCGAGGCTTGTCATACAGGATCGCACCACCTGGCCATCCACGATCACGGTGCACGACCCGCACATGCCTACCCCGCAGCCATACCTCGTGCCTGTAAGCTCCAGGTCGGTACGCAGGACCCAGAGCAGGGTCCGCTTGGGCTCGGTCTCCAGTGTCACCGTCTCGCCATTCAGGCTAAAACGGATAGTCTCCTTCATCTGTCCTCCAGTCTCTGGTCAGCCCCCAGGGTCATGGCAGCTTGGTACTTCTCCCAGGCCGAGTTGGTTGCAGTGTACTGATGGCGGGGATTACGGTTTGATCTGATGTGATAGAAAGGAGCGAGTGGCCGGGGTTGTCAAGCCCAGGAAAGTGGCCGGCGAGTCCGGACGCAGCGTTCCACCAGACGATCGCTGACCAGCCGCCCCGGCACCACGAAGCAGCCCCCAGCGCCGGAGCGCCCGGTGCTCATAGCCGCCCGCGGTTGACCTGGGGACCCACGACCAGAGGGCCACATTCGGCTGTGGCCCTCTCCAGGGTTCCTGGGATGAGTGGCGGTGTTGGGTGTCGCTACGCTGCCTCAGCCCCCAGAACGGTTCGGCCGCCGCCACCTGATCGGGGCAGGCGGCTCCGGCTTGAGCTCGACTGCCTCTGTCGTTAGGAGGCGGAGGGCCTCTTGCACGGCAGCCTCCAACTGTGGATCACCACCTTCGATGACGGGCCTGGGGTCGTTGCGGATCTCGATGTCCGGAGCCACGCCTTCAGCCTCAACGGCCCATTCACCATTCACGTCGAAGAACCCGCCGCGCGGCGCCACGAATCTACCGCCGTCAACGAGGGGTGGCGTGTCCCACGTGCCAACCAGACCGCCCCAGGTCTTTGCACCCACCAGGGGGCCGATCCCCTTGAAGCGGAACAGGTAGGGTAGCAGGTCGCCACCGGACCCAGCCCGTTCATTGATGACCATCACCTTGGGACCCCACAGACCGGCCATGGGCTGGGTGAACGGCTTGCGGTCCCCCGCCCTGGAGTTGAAATAACCAGTCAACGTGCGGCCCATTACTTCCACGAAGTAATCTGCCGCTGAGCCGCCTCCGTTGTTGCGCTCGTCGATCACAGCTCCCTGTTTGTCCTGCTGGGCAAAGTACATACGGTTGAAGTACGTGTACCCGCCCCTTCCAGTGTTGGGCAGCCAGACATAGGCAAGACGTCCATCGCTCATTTCGGAGACCTTCTGTCGGTTGCGCTCCACCCACGCCCAGGTTCTCAGTTGGTTCTCACTCGAGATGGGTTCGACGACGACTTCCCGGGCACCTTCTAAGGATGGTTGGCTGTTCACCGACACCGTGATGGTCCGTCCCACCGTCCCCTCTAGCAGCATGAACGGGTTCGTGGGGGCTCGCAGCTCGCGGCCATCAATGGCGACCAGGTAGTCACCCTCGTTTGCACCCATACCAGGCACGGCGAGGGGACCTTGCAGGTTGGGGGTCCAGTCCTCCCCGGAATAGATGCGGGCAATGCGGTAGAATCCGTCCACATCCTCGAGGTCCACGCCGAGCAATCCGGTCTGCGGATTCATCAGATCGGGGTAGTCACCACCCCGCACGTAGGAGTGTCCTACCGCTACCTCTCCCGAGATCATGTCCAAGAGGTGGTTGAAGTCGGAGCGGTGATTCACACCCTCCAGCCAAGGGCTGTACCACTGCCACACCTCGTCCCAGGGAGCACCGTGAACATTGTCCACGTAGAGGAAGTCGCGCATGAACCGCCATCCGTCGCGCAGCATTTGAGCCCACTCGGCCCGAGGTTCCACCAAGATGCGCATGCCGTCCAACGAGATGCGCCCCTCACTGTCTCTGGGAGGGGCACCACCAGCGTTCACCATGGTCCAGTTGTCTCCCGACCGGTACAAGAGCTTCTTTCGGTCGTGGGAGACGGTGGCCGCTAGCACGTTTTCCAGGAACGTCTCCGACTCCTCGTCTTCCAGCGTGTAGCGTTGCAGGGTGAAGCCTCGTTGGTTCGGGACTGCCTCCGCAACGAACACGCGGCCCTCGGGACCTTCCAACAGATCCAGGTAATCCCGCAGCGGCAGGTTGGGCGCATCTACTATGCGTCCGGCAATGCCGTCGAAGTCAATCGTTACTTCAGGCACCTCCACGGAGTCACTCTGTGATCCGCGAGCAGATCGCCCACCGCCCGACTCCTCCTCTGCTTCCTCGTCTTGCTCCTGTTCGACCTCCTCATCGCTTTTGGGCAGGAAGGGCGAGGCTTCCCCCTCTTGCAACAAAGCCACATATAGCGCCCGTGTCACCGGCCGGTCGTAAGACGTCATGTCCAACCATCCGGTGTTGAGCCCGTAGTCGGTAGAAGCGAGGAAGTAGAGGTATTTCCCGGAAGCGTCCCACACCGGACTGATAGCATCGGCCATCCCGTCAGTAAGTTGGCGGGTCGCCCTGCTCCGGGTATCGTGCACGAAGATCGCTCTCAGCATGTTGTCCAAACGGCGCGAGTAGGCAATCCATCGCGAGTCCGGGGACCACACCGGATTCATGGTCCGTTGCGGGTGGGCGTAGCGGTCCGTGTCCACGTGAGTGAGTTGGCCCGAGGTCAGATCGACGATCAACACACGATAGTCGGTGTCGGTGAAGGCCAGTCGAGCGCCGTCCGGGGACCAAGTGGGTACGAAGTAGAAAGTGGGATCGGGTATGTCGATGCGCCTGGCGTTGCCGCCGTCCTGGTCAGCCACGATCAGGCCATACTCACCGCCAGCGTCGTTGAACCACGCGATTCTGTCGCCGTCAGGAGACCACACCGCATGGCGGTCGGCCACTCCGGGGCTGCGAGTGATGTTACGCCAACTACCGTTTTCCGCCGGCAAGGTGAAGAGGTCGCCGCGGTATTCGAACAGGGCTCTCTTCCCCGTCGGGGACAGGCGAGCATCCCTGAGTCCGTTGGCCGGCACTTCCTCCCAGCGTGCCCGAGCCCAATTGAGATCCCTCGCCACGCGAATTTCCAGTTGGCGAGTCGCTCCAGTGGTCGGGTTTAGCTCGTGGAGATATCCTCCCTGCTCGTACACTACCACACCAAACCCCGCGCCGAGGCTCTTCACGTCGAAGTCGTCATGGAAAGTGCGTTGCCGCTCGTCGCCGGTCTGGGGATTCCAGGACCAGACATTGCTTGCCCAGTCCCGCTCCGACATGTAGTAGACGACTCCATCCAACCACACCGGAGCCATCTGCCGCTCACCCTCCCACGGGGGCGTTACCTTATCCCAGTTGCCAGTGGAAACGACGCTCACGGGTTGGGCCTGACCACCGCGATAGTTGCGCCATTCAGGATCCCAATACCCGATCTCCTGGTAGGCGAGCCAGGCACCATCGGCACTCATCTCCCCGTGGTAGGCCTGGGGCACTGCGAGCGGGCGCGGGAAGCCACCTGCGATACCAACCGTGTAGAAGCGCCATAACCGCGTGGGCTGCCCATCCCTGCCGGAGCGAAACAGGATGTCGCCATCGGGTGTCCATCCCTGCACCACGTCTTCTCCCGGGTGCCACGTCAACCGCTTGGGCTCTCCGCCACGCGCAGGGATCACGAATACATCCGTGTCCCCAGCGTACTGGCCGGTGAAGGCGATCCACCGTCCGTCCGGAGAGAAGACCGGATCAGTCTCCGCACCCTCTCCGCTAGTGAGTCTGATAGCATCGCCCCCGTCTCGTCCCACCAACCAGATGTCATTGGCGTGCACGAACACGATGTCGTTGGGACCCACATCGGGATCTCTGAGGAGACGAGTGCCTTGGGCCTCCAACTGCCGAGGAGCCCCACAGAGCAGGACCAGAGCCTGCACCGCGAGGAGCGTGACAGCCCAGTATTGACAAGAATGTCGAAAGTGCATGGTTCAATTCTCCTGAAGCGGCGACGATTGACGAACTACGATTGACGATTGACGAGGTGGACGTATCCGATCCAATCCAAGGCGATATGGCAGTCGACTCTGAGCCATGGTCCAGGGTTTTCCCTTGGGGTAACGTGACTGATTCGACCTAAGGACGCCAGGTGTCGGTGGCCGCTACGCATTGGCGGAGGGATTGATATCCATAACCCGAAGCCCTTACGTTCCACCCGGCTCGCCGACCGTTTCAACCATAGTGCGAGGTTGGATTAGGTCATTCTTGACCACGGCGCTGTGTGCGCCCTGGATCCTACTCACAATACAGCCCTACTGAGTATTGGAACCCGGACTCGAGCGTAGACTTGTCACCGCAGCGCTGGTGTTGGGCATGTTCCTCGCCGCACTAGAAGCGACAGCCGTGGGTACGGCCATGCCCACCGTGGTTTCCGAACTCGGCGGAATGTCCCGCTACAGCTGGGTCTTTTCGGCCTATCTACTCGCCTCCACCACTACCGTACCGCTGTATGGCAAGCTGGCGGATTTGTTTGGCCGGCGTCGCATCTACACGGTGGGAGTCTCGCTGTTCCTCCTGGGTGCTGCTCTATCGGGAACAGCGACCTCGCCGGGGCAGCTCATTGCCTACCGGGCACTGCAGGGTCTCGGGGCTGGCGGCGTCATGCCCGTGTCGGTGACGCTGATCGCCGACATCTACACCCTGCAAGAACGGGGACGGATGCAGGGCCTGTTCTCTGGCGTCTGGGCGGTGTCGAGCCTCGTCGGGCCAGCAGCTGGAGGACTCATCACCGACCTGCTGTCGTGGCGCTGGGTGTTCTACATCAACATTCCGTTCGGCCTAGCTTCCGTCGCGATGCTGCGGCTCTTCTTGAAGGAAGAGGCCGCCCGGCGCGAACATCGGCTCGACATCGTCGGGACGCTGAGTCTGACCCTGGCCATAGCAGTGCTCCTTCTCGCGCTGCTCGAGGGCACTGAGCTTTGGGGTTGGCTCGACGCACGCACGCTCGGGATGGTCGGCCTGGCCGGCATAGGCCTCATGACCTTCCTGTGGCAGGAACGTCGCGCACCAGAACCCATGCTGCCGCTGGATCTGTTTCGCAACCCGGTAATCGCCGTCTCGAGCCTGGGCAGCGTCATCCTGGGCACCATCCTGTTCTGCGCGGCGGCATTCGTACCGATGTTCACCCAGGGCGTGTTGGGTGGCACGGCGATCGATGCCGGGATGACACTCGCTCCCATGTCCATTGGCTGGCCCATCGCGAGCACGACAGCCGGCTGGCTGTTGATTCGGTTCGGCTATCGCCCGTTCTCGATTGCTGGGGCGGCTATCGGAGTTTTGGGCTGCCTGCTGCTGTCCGCTGCGAATCCCGCGTCGGGCCGGGGCGCGGTAATGCTGGCGATGCTATTCGTTGGGATGGGCCTGGGATTCATGTCCACACCCTACCTGCTGGCCGTGCAGAACGCTGTCCCCAGAGCCCAACGCGGAGTGGCGACGAGTTCAGTCCAGTTCTTCCGAACCATCGGTGGCGCAATCGCGGTGGCGACACTGGGCGCCGTCCTCAATGCACACCTCGCTGCGAGGCTCGGCTCCGGCATCGACGCCAACCTTGCACTCAACCCCGAGTTGCGCACTCAGATCCCGCCGGAAGTGCTCCAGGAGTTGGTGAACGCGCTTGATGGCGGACTCACCACGGTGTATCTGGCCATGGCGGGAATGGCATTCCTGGCACTGTTCGTCGCGCTAGCGTTCCCCAAGGGCACCGCCGAGTTCCACGCCCACGCCGAAGCCAGGGCCGGGCCAGCGCGGGTGAGCGGGTGAACCCTCCTCGCGATGTTTGTGAGCTACCCTCTTGGTATCCAATAACCCGTCGTAGCGAACACCTGCGCCCGTTCCGTGATAGAGGCTCTCTGCTCCTGGTTGAGGGGCGCGAACGTTGACGCCGCCGCCAGGATTCCATCGAGTGTGAAGTGAGAGTCGATCCCGATTGTGGCCGCAGTGACGGGGAGTGAAAGCACGTAGTGAGCGTAGTCGGTCCAAGTGGGAAGGTCCCACCGATCCCACGCTCCTGGTGGAGGACCGTACTGCTCGATGCGGTCGGGTGTCGTCGCGTTCGCTGGAAAGAAGTAACCGTTGCCGCACGTCTTCATCGCGATGATCGCGATTCCCCGCTCGGCGGCCAGCGGGATCACCGTAGGTTCGAAGTCCGGTACCCGAACCGCATTGATGGGCAGCTGGATCGCTTGAGGATCGAGCCGTTCCATCCCTGCCAGCGCCGTGTCGGGGGTGTGGGTCGAGAAGCCGCGAAAACGGATCACCTTCTCGTCGATCATCTTCCGCAGAGCTCGCTCTGCGCCGTTGGGCCTCGTCACCGCCTCCACTTCTGCCAAGTTCCTGAGGAAGTGGTGCAGCACGAGATCGAGATAGTCGGTGTTCATCCGCTGCATGCTGCGCTCAATCTCGCGCATGGCTCCGTCGTAACCTCTCTCATCCACCTTCGTCTCCAGGAAGACGCGCGACCGGTGCGTCCTCATGGCCAGGCCGATCCGTTTCTCGGCGATGCCGTCCGGACCGTAGTTCGCGCCGGTTTCCACAAACTCGATTCCCCGGTCGATGGCCCGACGGATCAGTTCGGCGGCATCCTCATCGTCGGAGATCGGGTTGTAGAAGCGACTTCCCGCTCCGAAACCGACGATCGTGATCGCCACCCCCGTGTTCCCAAACGGGCGCTTGGGAATCGGCGGAGCCGCAGGAATGACTACTGCACCCGCAGCATCAGCTGACGAGCTAAAGGCACTCGCCAGGAGGCCGCCCCCACCCGCGGCCACAGCATGGGTGAAGAAGTCGCGACGCGTGAGATCCGTCCGCTTGGCTTGATCGCTCAATGGCTTCACCCTTTCTGTAGCAAACGACGGCTGAGGGTCACCGTCACCAATACTATCACGGGGCTTGTCGCTCATAGTGTACTCCCAGAGACAACGGATGGAAGACTTGTGGCAGAGCTAAAGGTTGCACCGGTATCAGGCGGACGGCAAGCACCGCGCCTGCCGTGCGAAGCGCATGCACGGTCTCGTGGGTGCGGAGCAACCTGGTGCCACCGTCCCCACTCGGAACGACTGAGGCCCTGGCAACATATGCGTTGTCCGGGCCTCAGTGCTTCCCACACCTTAGCTATCAGGCGTTAATGTGCTGCGCGCTAGGGCCGCCAGTTCGGAATGCGCCCGCTGGTCCACGGCGCGCCTGCCGCTTCCGCCGCGCCCTCGATCCGTTTGAGGTCCACTTCAACTGCGCGACGAAGGCGTTCGAGAATGCCGCCCAACTCAGCGGCGATGATGTCGTACTGTTCCCGTTGCGTCCCGGTCACATCATGCAACGCGGTTGACCACGCCCCGCCCGTGATGCGGCCCAACCGTTGTACCAGTGACGGTGGCGTCGGCTCCCGCCCCCGCCTCACCGTTGGATCGCCACTCAACGCCCATTGGATCGCCTGGACACTGTCTTCCAGAGCACGGAGGTCACTGCCGATCTGCGGATCAGCGTTGGGCGTTTCGGCGAGTGCGCGTCTCAACAGCCCGATTCGGCTCATTGCTTCGCCCGCAGCCGAATTGGCGCCTAGCAGCGCGCGCTGCAGAGCTGCCGCACGCTGCTGGAAGGCCAGTACGGCTGGTGGCCGCGGCGTCGGGACGTCGTCGAGCGGGTACACTTCGAAGGTCTGTGGTTGACCGACAGGTGTGGTAACCCCTGCCACCTTCTTTGCGAGCGACACCGTGTAACTGCCGGGCACGACGTACGGCCCGCCACCACCGCCGCCGAAGCCACCACCCCCACCGAACCCACCACCTCCCCCACCGCTCGTGATCGGGCTGGACGACGGGTACCGCAGATCCCACGTCACACGAGTGAGGCCGGCCGACGTGCGACCTGTGAGCCGCCGCACCACGCGGCCTTCCGGATCAGTCACCGTGAGGATCATGGTGGGAGCCTCCTCGGCGGCCTCGGCGCGAAGCGAATCCCACGAGGGGTAGAACACATCCTCGCCGCGCCGCGCAGCTGCCCGTTCGGCCCGCTCACGCTCCTCCTGCTTACTGCGGATGGCATCCTTGAGATAGTAGTGGAAGGTCGCGCCGGCTGGAGGGTTAGCGGACGTGAAGAACCGCTCACCCTGCCAGCTCGGGTCGGGCGATGACTGCACGAACAGCGGCACTCGGGGGACCGGAAGCAATCCACCCTCGCTCGCGAGTAGTTGTGGAGAGAGCGCACGCAGCGCCTCTAGATCGTCCAACACATAGAAGCCGCGTCCGAACGTGGCGAGCACCAAGTCGTCTTCACGTTGCTGGATCGCGATGTCGCGCACGAAGATCGTCGGTAGCCCACCTCGCAGCTGCGTCCAACGCTCCCCGCCGTTGTTGGAGAAGTAGAGCCCGAACTCGGTACCGGCAAACAAGAGATTGGGATCTCTGTAATCTTCGATGACGACGTATGCAGTCCCCCGCTCTGGCAGGTTGTTCTGGATCAGGGTCCACGAGCGACCCAGGTCCGTGCTCTTAGCGATATAGGGTCTGTAATCGCCGGCCTTGTGATTGTCGAACGCCACGTAGATCGTGTTGACGTCGTGCGCCGATGGCGTCACGCGACTGATGAATGTCGTGTCAGGCACACCGCGCACTGATTCGATCGCGCGCCAGTTCTCCCCGCCGTCCTCGCTCACTTGGATCAGCCCGTCGTCGGTGCCAGCCCACAGAAGCCCTTCCTGGATAGGCGACTCGGCAAAGCTCACGATGCTGCCGAACAGCGAAGTGGACGTGTTCTTGGCCACCGCATCGATACTCCAAACACGGCCCATCATCTTGAGCCGGTTGCGGTCGATCTGGCGCGTCAGGTCGGGGCTCACCGCACGCCAACTGCTGCCGCGGTCGTCGCTGCGGAATAGGCGATTGGCTGCGAAGTAGATGCGCGATGGGGAATGAGGGCTGATGAGGAGTGGCGCGTCCCAATGCCAGCGGAGCCCTGGCTCACCTGGCTCTGGCTGCGGCACTATAGACACCCTCTCACCGGTCGCCAGGTTGAAGCGTGACAGGCCCCCGTTCTGTGATTCCGCGTACACGATGTTCGGGTCGGTGGGGTCAACGCGCGAATAGAACCCGTCGCCGCCCTGGGTCAGGAACCAGTCACCGTTGGTACCGCCCCTACGCGTACGGGTCTGCGAAGGACCACCCACCGAGCTGTTGTCTTGTGTGCCACCGAATACGCGATAGAACGGCTCGAAGTTGTCGACCTCCACCCGGTAGAATTGGCCCAACGGTAGGTTCTGGAACCAATCGTAGGTGGCCCCGCGGTCGAAGCTCTCGTACAACCCACCGTCGCAGCCGAGAATCAGGTGATCTGTGTCATCGGGATCGATCCACAGAGCCTGGTTGTCGACATGCTTGTTTTGCTCGCCCAACGGCTGGAACGTGCGACCGCCGTCGTCGCTGATCATGTTACGCGTGTCGTTCACGTAAACCCGATTCACATTGGCCGGGTCCGCGTAGATCTCTTGGTAGTAGAGACCGATCGTGACCTGGCCGCTCATCCGCTGCCACGTGGCGCCGTTGTCCTGCGAGCGATAGAACCCGCCGTTACTCGCCGCTTCGACAATGGCGTATACAACGTCCGGATTTACCGGTGAGATCGCGAGTCCGATGCGCCCGAGGTCTCCACTCGGGAGACCGCGTTGGGAGCGGGTCCACGTGACTCCACCGTCGGTGGAGCGGTGCACGCCCGACTCCGGACCACCCGAGATCCAGCCCCACTGACGGCGAGCGCGCTGCCATACGGAGGCGATCAACACGTCGGGGTTGCGCGGGTCCATCACCACATCGTTCACCCCGGCCCACTCGCCACCATCCAAGATCTTGGTCCATGACTTCCCACCGTCGCTCGTCTTGTAGAGACCGCGTTCGCCACCGCCGCTGAACACCGGCCCGTGGGCAGCCACGTAGACGACATCCGAGTTCCGCGGGTCGATCACGATGCGCCCGATGTGCTCTGACTGTTTAAGACCCATATTCTGCCAGCTGCGGCCGCCGTCGATCGACTTGTATACGCCGTCGCCGTAGGAAACGGAGCGCTGAGCGTTGTTCTCGCCCGAACCTACCCAGACTACGCTGGGGTTTTTCGCATCTATCACCACCACACCGATCGAGTAGGAGCCCTCTCCGTCGAAGATGGGCGAGAAGCTGGTCCCGGCGTTGGTCGTCTTCCACAGTCCGCCCGAAGCGGCGGCTACGTACCAAGTGGATCGGCGAGTTGGGTGGACGGCGATGTCGCTAATGCGGCCTGAGATGACGGCCGGCCCGATGGAGCGAAACCGGAGGCCACCTACCGCAGCAGCTAATGGATCACGCTGTCCGCTGGTGTCGGACCCAGCCTGACCGCCGCGCTGGGCCTCGGAGCTGGCGGGAGTGAAAGTCGCTAACACCACCAAGGCAGTGGTGAGTATCAAGGTGCAGACGGCTCGTCGTAATGGCATGAGCGTGCAGTCCTCATAGTCTGGACGTGGGAGGGTGTCGGACCCGGCCTGTTCGCCGAACCAAGGATCTATGGAAATTACACACGTACCGCGGTGAGCGCAGGATCTACGGACTCGTGCCCACCTCAATTCGCGACACGATCTCCCACCGACAACGGCCACTGCTCGCCCGCGCAGCTGCACGGGTGCAACGCGTAGGACTAGCGCGCTCGCGACGTGAGCAAGACCCTGGTACGTGAGATGGCGGACGCCGTGGCCTCTAGCGGAATGGAGGATGTGGGCTACGAGTATGCGGTCAGACGATTGCCGGACGTGCTGCCGATTTACCTCAGGCGTCAGCCGGCAGAGGGCCGGAGAACCGGCCCTCTTGGCTTGGGCACACTTCTACAGCGCTTACTGGTAGTCGACGATCGACTCGGTAAGCGGGTTGTTCAGAATCACGTTGATTCTCTCGCCAGGCGTCGCAAAGAGCGGTCGGCTCTTGATGCCTTGCACGTAGTCAATCAGCGTCGAGAAGGCTCCGCGATCCCTGAAGGAATAGACCTTGATTCGGAACGCAGTATCGCCATAGCTGAGCCGGGCCGGAAGTCGGAACGTACGCCCCGAGTTGCGATGCACTTCGCCGAGCCGGAACCGCCTACCGTCTTCAGCAACTGCATAGACCGCGACGTTCAACGCATGATCATTGCGGACCACCACTGTGGCTCCGGGACCCTGGGGTGCACCAAGTACGGCCTCACCGCGGGTCGGAACCGCTGCATTGGCTGGCATTACTGCTAGCACCGTCGCCAGCCCTGCGGCGATCAACGGAAATCGAGTCTTGCTTGCCAGCATAGCTACTCACCCCCTCCTGTGTCTTAGCCAAACAAAACCATCGATCTGTCACGTATATATACGCAACATAGCTAGTGTTTGTTTCGGCGGACGGTCAGGTTGGGAGACTTTCAGGACCGGACGCGATCGGCACGGGCGGTCAGGCCCTGGTACGGGACCACCCATTGGCAACCGAATACGGTGACCAGGAAAGAGGGCCGGTGGTGGACCGGCCCGCTGTGTTGCCCTAGCGGTGTGACCTTATTTGCTCAGGGCATCGCGTCAACCTGCATCGTGCGTCACGCTCATGGTTTCGGGCAAAGATCCCGGCTCGGTTGCCGCTGGAGATCCCGAGGTATGACCAGCGATATGGTATCGCCGGGTTCGGCATAGAACCGGTCCGAGAGCCTGCAGGGAATCTGATCCGGCCCTTCACTCACCACCGCCTCTGGGCTGTCCCCGAGGTCGATGATGAATTGGAAGTCACCGGTGGGGCTGTTGAACGGCAGGGTCCGATTGTTGTGAGCTCCCACCGGGCCCAGCCGCATGCGACGCTCACGGTAAAGGAGAGAGATGATCGCTGCAGAATCGTTCTGATTGTCCACGCTCACCAACGCGGCAGTGGAACCACGCTGACACGCTTGGGTATAGAGGAATCCGGCTCTGTCATAGTCTTCAGCCGTTGAAGTCGAGTCGAATATGGGTGACCACTCCGGTTGCCGATAAGCTAATTGAGCTGTCCTCCTCTCGTTCGTACTGAGCAGCTCCCGTTTTGCACGAACGAGCTGGTTGAGGCAGTCCACCTCAATCAGCCTTTCGTTGCGTCTCCGGTGGGGGTACGGCGGTCCAAAAAGCGCACCCCAATATGGGTACCCCTGTGCCCGGTCAAGCTCTCTTACCCACGTCTCCACCAAGCCATCACCCAGCAGCCGGGCATGAGCCGTGTCAACACCAAATCTGCCATGGGGGGTTTGTAGCTCGGCCCAGCGCGTGCTTCCCGCGCATGCGAACGACACACCGGCAACCGCCAGAGAAAAGACCAAAGTACGCACCATCGGAACGCCTCTCTTTGTGGTCCAAGATAGCATCACCCGCATCATTCGAGCCAGTGAACTACAATGCCTAATACCATGTGATACTTTCACTTATGGGCCTGCCACCCCGAGCGAGGTGTTCCCATTCGAGGACACGAGCGTCACACTAGAAGTGATCCGGTGGCCAGCGTGCGGAACGTGGTCAACCGAGGGTATGGGTGTCTCCTACGATGGTTAGTTCACCAGCTCAACACAAACGCTCTGCTCTCCGCTGGAGGATCGCCCCAACTGCGAGAGCGTTTTATGGCTGGAACTGCAGCCGGCGCCTCGGCTAGCTGGGCAGCTTGCCGAGCAGCTTCCACAACCAGTGATGCAGCTTATGACCACCGGTGGGTGCGGCAAACATCAAGATGCACTCTCCATGCACCACACTAATCCCCTGGTCTAGGCAGTATCTGATCGCAGCCGCAGACTCTGCTCCCTGCTGCAGCCACACTCGCCGGATTCCTGCCTGGTCCGCTTCTCGCACCACCTGCTCCGTTTGGGCGGGCGGGACCACCACCAACACTCCTCCGACCGGCTCCGGTAGTTCGTTCAGATTCGGGTAACAGCGCTCTCCACCGATGCTCTCAGCCTCCGGGTGCACGGGGACTACGCGATACCCTTTTGTTCTCAACTCGCGGCTGGCCGCATTGCCGAATTTCTTCCCACTGCGAGATACGCCGACCACGGCCAGTGTCCGTTGACTCAAGAAATCATCGATTGCCGCTTTCATTGTCCCTCCATCTCCTAACCACGCAGTCTCGCTGCCTCGTGCCCATTTCACAGCTCAACCAGTCAGCGTTCACTTGCTTCACCTCACGTCATTCACGCCTGCATTCGACTCATGGTTGTGGGTTCAGTTGCGTTTGCAGCACTCCCGAGAGGGATGACCAGGTGCCGCCCATGAGTGCGTTGGCCAGTTGTCGCTGGCTTTCACCCGCATTGATTAGCCAGGCTAGCACCCCGCTCAGCTCAATTCCCAACAACGTCGATGGATCCCACTACGGACTGCCGCAGTGCAGTCGGGTCATAGCGGTCACCGGACTTCAGCACAAGGCGGATGTTGCTGAGGCTTCGGATATCCACACTGGGGTCGCCGTCCACCACCACCAAGTCCGCCAAACGACCGGGTGCGATCGTTCCCAATTCCTCGTCAAGCCCGAGGGCGGCGGCGGCGTTCGCAGTTGCCGCCGTTATAGCCTCCAGGGGTGTGAGCCCCGCGGCCACGAGATTCTGGAGTTCCCGGTGGAAGGCAAAGCCAGGTACTAGCTCAGGAGTGACAGGATCTGTGCCCACCAGTATCACACCGCCCCGCCCGTGCAGTCGCCCCACAAACGCCAACTGCTTCTCCACCGCGCGTCCGAGACACTCCGCACCTCGGGCGTTCAGAAACTCCGCTCGCTCGGCCAGCATGGCACGTACGTCATCCGACAGATACCGCTCCCAGTCCGCGACGACTGGGTCGAATTCGGGGTGCATCGCCTGCATGGTCACGATTGTGGGCGTGACATAGACTCCTTGCTGCACGAGATCGGACATGAGGGAGTCCACGATGGGACTGCCCAGATCGAGTTCGGCCAACGTACAGTATTGATCGTTGATTGGTGCCGTCGGACCATGAGGCGAGAACTCAGCTATCGCGAAGATGCCGTGCTCTAGCCCGTCGATCCCCAGAGCGACAGCTCGACGTGTGGGGATTCCACCGAGATGGCCCGTAACGAAAAGACCGGCGTCATGCGCGGCCTCGATGAGACCGGCGATTTCCTGCTCGGTAATACCCGCGTAGAGCTTGACAGCATCGATGCGATCGCGCCAACTCGCGAACTTGTCGAGCGCTTCTGCGACTGAGCTCACTCCTTCAATCCACGGTACAATCGATGGTGCGTGGTCGAAATAGGGACCTGCGGTGAAGATCCTCGAGCCCACGATTTCCCCGCGAGCAATGGCATCCCTCAGTGCAATCATCCCACCGGGGTCAAAATCGCCGGGGGAAAAAGCCGTGGTCACCCCTCCTGCGAGAAATAGCTTTGGGTACGCCGCAAACTGGTTGTGGCGCAGGGCGTACATGTGTCCGTGCATATCGATGAGGCCCGGAATGACCGTAGTACCCGTCACGTCGAGTACAGCGGCATTGTCCGGGACAACTACCTCCGGTCCGACCGCCGTGATCCGCTCGTCCTCGATGAGGATGGTCTGGTCCGGCGCGGGTGGAGCACCGGTCCCGTCGATCACGGTCGCACCTACCAGGGCTATTACCCGTTGCGCGTTGTCTGACCGGCACCCGGCCATCGTGACTATGAGCGACACCAATACGGCACAGATGGCGCGGCGTGAATATCCCGCAGCTGGGGGATTGGTGTGTGACGTGGCTGTATGAATCATGGTGTGCGTGTCCCCACGGTTACGGTCAGTTCTATCAGTGAACTGCTTGGTGAATGTCGCACTTGCCAGCATTGGAACGCCAGTGGCGCTGCTGACATGACGCAGGGTTCGCGCGGTGACGAACACGGCGATGCAATTCACCTGGGTTGACGCCGATTTCCTCGCCCCGCACGAAGTACCGTATTTGACGTTCTTGGCCTCACCTCGGGGTGACTACTTCGGAATGATGCAGATCTATAGATCGAAGGCACTTCACCACGGATTGCGAGTTCGCCCGCTTGCCGAGACGGCAACGGACACGTTGGAATGGTTCAGGTCACTGACCTGCGAACGTTGGTCAAACTTCGGTTCTGAGCTTTCAGCCGAAAGAGAGGCGGCACTCCCCGCCACGTACCGGCAACCTCAGCTGAGTCATATGACCTGCCTGTCCACTTCCCCATGTTGATGCCGGTGGCAAGGCGGCGGATACAGCGGTCGATCAAGGGTTTATCCAGTAGCTGACCTTGATGAGGAAGATGTTGTCGGCTTGCGTGCCGAATATCGCCCGCACATCCCGGCCGAAAGCGAAGTCTCCCCGCTCAGCCCTGTCGAATCTCCGCTGTTGCCACGCGAGATAGAGGTTGGATCCAGGTCGCCATTCCCACCGAACCACGGCGGTGCCTCTCAGGCTCCTTATGTTGAAGTCCGGGTCGAAACCCAAATCCCCGTAGGGTGAGAAATCGAACGTACTGGGAGCCTCCAGAAACCGCGGCTCGCCGTAGTCCCCCACTGAAATCAGCGGTTGCAGGTACGTCTCGAGGGTGAGTCCCGGGCGGACGGTGAAGTTGAAGCGGGTCTCTATACCGATCTCCGTCTGAGCCAGCTCTGCGAAAATGTAGCGCTCCCCGTACGTGGGGGTGTACTGCGGGTCGCTGATCGTCGTGATGTATTGGGCCGGGACCCGGGTACGGAAGAATTGCGGAGCTAGTGTCAGATTCCAGCGGGAGGACGGTTTGAAAGCCACGCCAAGCCGGGCAGCATAGACGTATCCGTCATACTCGTCCCAATTCAGGTCGCCGCCACCGCTGAACGCCACGGCCTTACGTCCATCCGTAGCAAACTGAGCCTGCACCGTCGTATTGGTCGGTCGTATGATTAGTGGTCCCCCCCGCGTGGCCCTGTCGTCGTTCGCTCGGAACATGTGCGTGACACTCAGATTCGCGCTCCAGAAATCGAGATGTCTGAACCGGTACCGCAGGTTGGCGAACCGCAGGATAGTCTGGGCAGCGAAGTTCATCTCGTTGCGCACAACGGCCGTTACCGACCAGTCGCGAAAGAACGAGCCCGGCTGGACTTCACGATAGGTGAGTGTTCCCTGGAGGTCTCTCCTGTCGGTGCGGTATGCGAAGCCGAGATCGTTAACCTCGTAGCCCGGCGAAGTAATCGCGCCTGCGATCCCACCCAACCAGTGGAGACCCGCTTGCTTGTTCACGGCGAGGGACATCGAGTAGCCAGACAGCGACGTCGCGGTCTGATCAACATCTAGGTGGTCGGCATCCGGCCGCTGGAAGAAGTGATTCGACGCCTGCTGTACCCGCCCGATGGCGGACGCGTTTCCCTCCGCCCTGCTGCCGATGAGGTTACCGCTTACGGCCCAGGTGCGGCCAGGAAACTCGTGGTTGAAATCAATCCCGCCGGCATGGGCCGCAGACCTGAGTGCATCTTGCAGCTGCTCGGTTGTCAGATCGCGGCGCGCTGTCGTCACCATCGCGCCCACGGATGAGAGGCCAGCGCGCATCTCTCTTCTGGCACGTCCGACGAAGTAACCGGTGAGCGGCTCCACCGCCATCGACTCGGTGGATCCAGTCTCGGCCAAGTAGCGAGCGGTTTCCTCGGCCGTCACAGCCGCCAGCGCTCCGATAGACCAGCCTCCGGTGGTCTTGCCCGACAGCTTTGCCGCGCCGAGGATGGTTGTCTCACTGGGAACGTCGGATTCCGGCGTCGCCGGCCTAGTCTGTGGAGGGCGCCCAATGCGCCGGGTGTAGAACAACCGACCGCCGCTTGTGCCGCCGGTGAACTGGAATATCTCGCTGCCCTCGATGAAGAAGGGCCGTTTTTCAGCGAAGAAGGTCTCATACACGCCCAGATTCACAACCGCCGGGTCAACCTCCACCTGTCCGAAGTCTGGGTTGAACGTGGCGTTGAGCGTTAGGTTGGACGTGGCCCGATACAGCAGATCGAGACCGCCTGACACCGCCTGTTCTGACTCTGTACGGAAGGGATTGGCACCGGGGTCCACGTGTTCGCTGCGGGTGACTACGTAGGGCAACAACTCGATGGGCCTTCCCTGGTCGACATCATGGATGCCCTCGAGATGGCCGAACCTGGGAATCCCACCACTCTCCTGCTTGGGAGTGAAGGCAGAAACCGCGTATTCACGATTACGCCCTATGACCCGCTCGAGTTGGATGCCCCAATAGTGCTCCTCCCGATTGCGGAACCGCAGCTGGCTGAAGGGAATCCGGTACTCCGCAGTCCAGCCCTCATCGTCCACGGAAGTCGCGACGTCCCACACCCCGTCCCAGGAGAGGTCGTCCGCCTCTTGCCCACCGGGCTGCATGGATTTCACAGCATCCCGCTTCACACCACCCGGGTTCACATCAAACGAGAATGCCGTCTGGTGATCGTGGTAGCTGTCAATGACCACACCGAACCAGTCGGAGTCCAGCAGCTCCATGTCTCTGCGACCCAACCGCGTCGTGATGGGTCCTGAGTCCCAGGCCCGGATCCCCAAGTACAGGGCATCGCTGTCATACACTATCCGGACTTCCGTTGGCTGACTCACCGGTTGCCCTTCTGCTGGATCGACCTGGGTGAACCGCGTCACGGGGACAGCTGAGCCCCACACGGCCTCGGCGAGACGGCCGTCGAGCACGATCCTCTCCTCCGTCCGTACAGCGGATGCTTCTGGCCGGGTGGCTCCTGCGACTTCACTTGCACCCTGCTGGGCAGCGCTGACTGCTGGAACCAAAACAAATAGCCCGAATCCCACTCCACCAATACGAGGCATTCTCCCCCCTTCTCATTTCAGCTTTGCCACACGCTGGGTTGAAGCTAATCATGACCGCCAGCAGCGTGTGGCTCTCCAACGCGGGCCTCTCGAGCCCGACTGAAACCTTTTGGCGATGCCTCCCGTATATATCAGTACACGACAGATATCATTGCCATAAGGTGTTGTCACAATGTCAGATAGCCGCAGAGAACCACACGAGTTCCTGCCCCTGAGCCACCAGGATTTCCAGGTGCTTCTGGTGTTGAAGAACGAGCCCCGGCACGGCTACGGGATCGTGCAAGCGGCCGGGGAGCAGTTCCCCGCAGAACCTGCGCTCGAGATCGGGTCGCTCTATCGGATCGTGTCTCGAATGCTGGAGCAAGGGCTGATCCGCGAGGTGGGCCGACCTCGCCGGCAACCGATAGACGGCCGCAGACGTCGGTTTTACGGAGTGACCGATCTCGGACTGTCGGTCGCTCGGGCCGAGGCGGCGCGGTTGCGAACGTTGCTGCATTCGCCCCAGGCCGTGGAACTGTTGGAGGACCAGTGACCACACCTCCGTCACCGCCCGATGCCGGACTGAGCGGCCGCACAATCGGTCTGCTCCTCGGTCTTTTTCCCCGCGCGTTCCGCGATCGGTTCGGCGACGAGATGCTCGCCGCATTCCTCGATCAGAGGGATGCCGTAATCAGTCGTGACAAGACGCCGCGCGCGCGGACGTCCTTTGCCGTCGCGTGTTTGACGCTCACTACGGCGGTCAATTTCGTGCGATCGGCATGTGGTGAACGACTGGGGGTCCGCCGTCTCCACAGAAGCAGCAGTTCATTTGAGAGCCTGCCGCGAGGGAAGGAATCAATGTTCAAGAGCCTCATGAGCGACTTACGCTACGCCGCCCGTATACTCCGCAAGCGGCCAGGATTCACGCTTGTCGCTGTAGCTACCCTTGCGCTCGGCATCGGTGCGAACTCGGCGATTTTCAGTGTGGTGCACACAGTCCTGCTGAGGCCGCTCCCCTTTGGGCAGCCGGAGAGCCTCGTGCGGATATGGGAGACCAGACCGGACCGTGGCTGGATGGCGGTGTCACTGTCTCGACCCAACTTCAGGGACTACCGAGATCAGAACCGGACCTTGGAGGATGTCGGCGCCTACTCGGGGACCAGTCTGAACCTGACAGGCCTTGGTTTCCCGGAGCGCGTCAGCGCGAGCCGCATCTCGGCAGGTTTCTTCCGGCTGCTGCGAGCGGATCCAGTCCTCGGGCGCACCTTCCAACCCGGAGAGGACGAGCCCGGCAACGAGAACCGAGTGGCGCTGCTTAGCTATGAGTTTTGGCGCACGCGGTTCTCAGCCGATTCGAGCATCGTCGGCAGTTCCCTCACATTGGACGACCAGTCCTTCACGGTGGTCGGCGTGCTGCCCCCAGGAAGTCCCTGGCTCGATGCAGCCCAAGTCTTCGTGCCGCTGGTCAGGGACCCCGAGACCGACAGACAGAACTTCATGCTGGCAACCATCGGCCGGCTGGCGCCGGGCGTGTCTATTGAGACAGCGAGTTCCGATCTAGAGGCGATCGCACGACGGCTCCAGGAACGGTATCCCGAGCTCGAGAGCCATGGACCCATCGGCATTAGAATGTCGCCTGCAAGCACCTGGATTGCGACTGACGGTGTAAGACGGGCGCTCTGGATTCTGCTGGGAGCCGTTGGATTCCTCTTGCTGATCGCTTGCGTCAACCTCGCGAACCTGCTGCTGGCCAGAGCAACCTCGCGACAGCGGGAGACCGCAGTCCGCGCCGCTCTCGGCGCCATGCGGGGTCGCATCATCCGTCAGATGTTGGCGGAATCATTACTGCTGGGTGTTGCTGGAGTCGTGGTAGGGCTGGCTATCGCGGTGTGGGCGATTGGCCTGCTCAAAACTCTCAATCCGGGAGACATACCACGGTTAGGCGAAGTCGGCCTCAATCCCTTGGTACTGGGATTCACCCTCGTAGTCGGATTGCTCGCCGCAGTCCTCGCGGGCCTGGTACCGGCATTCCAGGTACACTATTCGGACATCCTTGCTTCGCTGCGGGAAGGTGATCGGGGGATGGCGGGAAGCCGCGGGCGCAGGCGCTTGCGCAACGTGCTGGTCGGAGCCGAGGTCGCCCTGTCGCTCATTCTGCTGTTGGGTGCGGGCCTGCTGATTCGAAGCTTCGACGAAGTAATGCGAGTCGATCGTGGGTTCGAGACGGACAACCGGACATTCTTCACGGTGAACCTGCCACCGTCCTACGAGGAGGGAACCCGCACCAGTGATTTCATCGGGCAGCTGCTCGCACGCCTGGATTCCAGACCTGGTGTCTTAGCATCCGCTGCTGTGAGTGCAAGACCCATAGTCGGTGGACACACCGGCATGGGCATAGTCCCGGCCGAGCGGGGTGAGAATGTTGAGGGAGACGTGCCTTGGGCAGTCTGGCGCATCGTCACGGGAGACTACTTCCGCACAGTGGGACTACCGCTCTTGCGAGGACGAACGTTCACTGAGGTCGACAAGATCGGTGAACCTTGGCGCATCGTCATAAGTCAGCGGCTGGCGGAGTTGCTGTGGCCTGGGGAAGACCCGATTGGGCGACACGCTGTACTGTGGGCGGGCCAGGACGGATTCCCCGGTGAGGTGATCGGCGTCGTGGGAGACATGCGCGAACGAGGCCTGGAGTCCGATCCGACTCTGGCTGTGTATCTACCGTTCTACGGTGCCGGCTGGACAGCGGTGAACTTCGTGCTGCACACGGCGGGTGATGCAGCTCCGCTGATCGGTTCACTTCGTCCCATTGTGGCAGAGCTGGATGCAAGTCTACCAGTGTCGAACATCCAGGGACTCGACGAGATCGTTGATAATTCGCTAGCGACCCGCCGGTTCAACATGCTTCTGCTGCTGGCTTTTGCAGGCCTTGCGCTGATTCTGGCACTGGCGGGCATCTACGGCGTACAGTCGTACACAGTGGCTAGACGCACCTCCGAAATCGGGATACGTGTCGCGCTCGGCGCTTCGGGGACCACCATCGTGAGACACATCGTGGGTCAGGGCATGATCCCGGTGCTGGTCGGAATCGCACTCGGATCGCTGGGAGCGTTCGGTCTCTCTCGGCTGATGTCGAGCCTCCTCTTCGGTGTCGACGCGACCGACTTCACCACGTTCTTCGCTGTCGCGGTGGCACTCGGGCTGACGGCACTCATCGCCAGCTACCTACCCGCCCGTCGAGCACTGCGGGTCGATGCGGTAACCGCGCTGCGAGAGGAGTAGCCCACGAGGCTTGTTTGCTGCATCGCAGCCTCCCGTGAAACGGCGTTCCTCCACGCTACGTAGGGAGTCGTGCCACCCTCGTGGAGAAACCTGTGGATCCATTCGATTTGATACCGCCCTTGCTGGCAGTGGTAACCGCTCTCTCACTGGGCGGCATGGCGCTGATCGGCATACGCATGTGGACTCGCCGTCTTCCCGGTCTCAATCCGAAGGAACTGGCCGATTCGATACGGAAGGAGTTGCAGCAAGACATCCGAGATGAAGTCGCCAGGGCACTAGAGAGCCGGGACGTCGAGCTCGAGGAACTCCACGAACGTCTGGATTTCGCCGAGCGGCTCTTGGCCCAGGGGAAGCCCTCGACCAGCCCCGAGCAGCGCGACGCCACACCGGTCTGAAGAGCTGCAGACTTACCGCTTGCGGCGAGTCGTGATCCTGATAACACCGTTCGCGGCTCGTTCGCCGTAGAGCGCTGCCGCCGCCGGCCCCTTTATCACCTCAATTGACTCGATGTCCTTGGGATCCAGTGCTTCAACGGCTTCCCGTCCAACAATCTCGCCGTCAATTAGCAGGACCGGGGCCCTTGAGAGCGCCTCAGCGAGTGGCTCCTTCGGCCTCCCCTCCGGAACACCCGCTTGAGGCAGCGCTTGGTCCGGTTGGTTGCCGATGGTGTCACGGGTCATGATCGTGACCACACCGTTAGCCGCTTTTTCCCCATACAACGATTGGGCCTGCGCACCCTTGATGACTTCGATTCTCTCAATTGCGTCTGGCGAGATCCGCATATGCGGCAAGCGAAGTCCCCGTCTTCCCCCGTCACCGACAACAGTCTCCAGGGATTCTGCATCCACGATTTCACCGTCAACCAATACCAGTGGTGTGGCAAGGTCCAAGGCAGTTGTTTCACCGACTACTAGTGGTGTGGCGCGGTCCAAGGCAATTGTTTCACCGACCGCCTGCCGGCCCACAACAGTGGATTCAGGAGGTCCTTGGTCCGGCTGCTCTGGCAGCGGCGCCTCGCAAGCGAGTAAGGCCAACACACCCGTGGCTGCGGCAGCGCCGAGTGCTCGGCCGAGGCGGTTACGCGGGTTCCAGGTCATTAGATGAACCCTCCATGCTAGGGCTGACTTGTTTCTAGTGAAGGCCAACGCGGGTAGGGGACGGCTGCTCGCCCTGCGGCGGACCTCGAGCAATAGCGAGCCATAGTGGTGCACGTCAACTCCGCGATCGAGCACTCTGCGGTCACAGTCCGCCTCGATAGCCAGGGAGAGCCGCCGGAGCTGCCACCAGAGGGCGATGTTCCACGGCACCAGCGCGTTCACCACCAAGAACGTGAGCCAGAGGCGCAGATCGCCCGCTCGCACGTGTTGCTCTTCATGCCGTGAGATGACTTGCTGCAGGTCGCTCTCGGCCTCGAGCACCCAGTTGGGTATGACCACCGAACTGTTGAAGAATCCCACCACGGCGGGCCCGGTCTCCCGGGACAACAGCACTGGACGGTCACCCAGTCGAGCGTGCCGCCACGACCGGCGCTCCCTCACAAGTCGTCCGGATGACCACAAGAGCAAACCCAACAGTGTCGCGGACAGCGCCACCCAGAGAACTACGAGAGGCACGTCGAGAGCCTCCAGAGCCGACCCAACAGAACTGAATGTCTCAGAAACGCCAGCTGGTACCGTCATAACCGTAGCAGTCACTGCGGCACCTACCGCATCACTCCCCGGTACCTCAGAGGCAGAACCGGGTATGACGAGACCCACGAATGGCAACGCGACGGACGCGCACATCGCAACAGCCCACACCAGCCGCGCCGGCAGTCGGTACACTCGCAGACCATACTCGGCGGCGCGGGCAGCGGCACCGATCAGCACCGCCAGCAACATGCAGTACAGCATCCACGCGGCAATCACTCACCCACCTCCTTCAGCCTCTCGTCCAGCATCTTCCGGATGCGCCGCAGTTCATCCTCAGAGACGGATTCACTGGATAGCAGCCGCGCGACCAACAGCTCACGCGAGCCCCGGTAGACCTTCTCCAGCAACCGGTTGAGTGTGCGATCCCCGGCTTGACCGGATTCGATGAGCGGCAGGTAGCGGTACGCCCGTCCCTCCGCCTGATGGTGCACGAAGCCCTTCCCCTCCAGCGACTGCAGCACTGTCAGAACGGTCGTATAGGCCAGTGGCTCTCCAAGCTGATCCAGCACCTCGGCTACTGTGGCCGAGCCCTTTTCCCAGAGTACCGCCATCACATCGAGTTCGCGGTTGGTGAGGTGTTGTGCCATGCGATCCCCAGCTAAAGCTTTATGAGACAATCATATAGGGCGATGATGCCAGCCTCGCATTGCTCCGTACCAAGATTGCTACTATCTACCCCGTAGATAGTAGCTGGTTCCAGGGATCTCT
>JBDHKN010000015.1:0-60673 GCA_039586365.1 Gemmatimonadota bacterium
GACTCCCCCACACTGTTCTGCCGCCCGTGAGATTCCACCGAAATCAGTGAAGTCGAACGCGGTCTGCAGCTCGTTGGTACGGTACTCAGGGCCGTATCTGAGGTTCCGCGTGATTGGATCGGCGTGTACGATCTTCCCGGGGTTGAACATGCCGGCTGAGTCAAAGGTCTCTTTGATCTTGCAGAAGGCGCTGTATATGACCGGCCCGAACATTTTGCGCTGAAACGGCGACCGGACGAGTCCGTCGCCATGTTCTGCCGACAGCGCTCCGCCGAACTCGAGTACCAGGTCGGATACCTGTTCGGCGATCCGTGCGAACTTCTCCACGCCGTCGACGGTCTTCAGGTTGATCGCTGGCCGGACGTGGAGCAGCCCGACCGAGGCATGTGCGTAGAAGCTCGCCTGGGTCTGGTTCTCGTCGAGGATGGCCCTGAACCGATCGAGATATTCGGGGAGTCGCTCGGGGGCCACTGCCGTGTCCTCGACGTAAGAGATGCCTTTGGTGTCACCAGTCTCTGCCATGGAGAGTCCGAGGCCGGCTTGGCGCAGCTTCCAGATGCGAGCCTGCGCCGTGGCGTCGAGCGCGCGGTGGACATGGCTGCCCAGGCCGCGGTCCCGCAGATCGTGCTGCAGTCGGTCGATTCGATCGGGCAGTCCGTCTTTCGATTCGCCGGTGAACTCGACGATGAGCAAGGCAGCTGGATCCCCCACTATGAAGTCACGCAGTGCCTCGAACTCCACCTTGCCGCGCGTCATCCCCAGGAGATTGCGGTCCATCAACTCCACTGCCGACGGCCGGTGCTGGAGAATGACAGCAGTCGCGGTCATGGCTTGCCGCAGGCCTTCGAACTGCACGACTGCGAGGACTCTGTGCTCCGGAATCCCAGTCAGTCGTAGCTTGGCTGCCAGCACCAGCCCGAGTGTACCCTCTGAGCCCACCATCAGCTTGCAGAGGTCGAAAGCCTCGTACGGGGGTACGAAGCGGTCGATGTTGTAGCCACCTACCCGGCGCAGGATCTTGGGATAACGCCGCTCGATCTCCTCGGCCTGCTCCTGAGCCAAGTGCCGCACCGTGCGGTAACAGTCGCCTTCGAGGTCGCTCTGCGTGCACTTCAGGTCGAGTTCAGCCGTGTCCAACGGACGCATCGTCACCACGCTGCCGTCTGCGAGCAACGCCCGCAGCTCAAGCACATAGTCAATGGTGGAACCGTAGACGATCGACCGCGTGCCAGAGGAGTTGTTGGCTATCATGCCACCGATCGTAGCGCGGCTGGCGGTGGACAAATCGATCGGCAACTGCAGACCATGCGGTCTGAGCACCGAGTTCAGTTCGTCGAGGACGATCCCGGGCTCGACGAGCACGGTTCCCGCTTCGGGGTCGATTTCCAAGACCCGCCGCATGTACTTGGAGAAATCGACCTGGACGCCGGCACCGACAGCCTGGCCACTCTGAGATGTCCCACCGCCGCGCGCCGTGAGTGACACTCCGTGCTCGCGGCAGATACGGAGGGTATTGATCACGTCACCCGCCGATCGGGGTATCACCACTCCAGCAGGAACGATCTGAAACACACTGGCGTCCGTGGAGTAGATAGCGCGTGACACCGTATCGAATCTGACCTCGCCCTCGACTGCCCGCTTCAACGCACTCTCGAGAGAGACCATTGTTTTGGTGACGGTCAGGGACACGGTGGGTTCCTCATCCACCCTGGTGTCTTTTCCTCATTGACTGAGATCGCGCTCACCTTGATGTCAGATCAAGCCCAGTGTCCACATGACCCAAACCGTGGCGAACGATGCCATCCCGCCCACGAAAGTCACTCCGCCGTAACCCCACAGTGCCTCTTTGACCTCGAGCTTGCTGAGCGACGTGCACACCCAGAAGTAGCTCGAATTCACGTACTTGATTATCACCGACCCAGCCGCGCCGGAGAGCATGGCTGCCTCAGGTGAGAGACTGAGCGGCCCCAGCATTGGGGCAACGAGAGAGCCGGCGGTAATCACACCCACTGTGGTGGATCCGGTCAACATGTTGCCGATCACACCGATCATGAACGGCAGCAGGATGGGCGGTAGACCGTTGGAGGCGAAGAAATCGGCCACGTAGTCAACAGCAGGTGTCCCTTTGAGAATCTCGCTGAGCGACCCGCCAAGACCTGTGACGACGAGGATCATGGCCGAGGTCTTGAGCCCGTCGCGCACCCACTGATTCACCTGCTGAATCTTGTCTTGCTGTGGGCCAATGTTGCGGTAAGCCAGCCACAGCCCAATGGCCAGGGCCACCACGGGCCAGCCGACGTACTGCAGCACCTGCCGCACTAGATGGCCCTCGTCTAGCAACAAACTGGCCACGCTCTGCGCGCTGATCAGTACCACGGGGATTGCGATCGGTGCGTATGATCTCACGGTGGATGGTAGACGCTCACCTTTGGGTGACTCGAGGAATCCCTGATCTCTGAACTCTTCCGACGGCTTGGTCTTGATTCTCGGGCCCACGATGTACTGTCCCCAGATCCATCCCGCCAGGGAGCCCACCAGACACGCGACGCTGCCGAAGATGATGGTCTTGCCGATGTCGGCGCCCACCAGAGCCACAGCTGCCAGCGGTCCCGGCGTCGGTGGCACGATGGCGTGAGTGAGCTGTAACGCTCCTACGAGCCCGATGGACATTGTGCCGATACTGACTCCCATCGCGTGAGCCGCAGAGTGCACCAGGGGATTCAGAATCACATAGGCTACGTCGGAGAAGATTGCGATGCCCAAGACGAACCCCGTCAGGGTCAGGGCGAAGGGCATGCGCTGAGAACCCACCAGTCGCACCATGGACCGCGTGATAACCTGGATTGCGCCGGTCTGGCGTAAGGCCTCGGCGATGATCGAGCCGAGTACGATCACGATGCCGATCTTGCCGAGCGTTATGCCGAAGCCTTGCTCAAAGGCCTTGATGAAGTTGTTTGTCCGGATTCCCGGCAGGATGCCGAACAGCAGGATGGGCAGCAGCAGCGCGAGAAACACGTGCCACTTCCATTTGGCGATCAGGAACATGAGCAGAACGACACACCCCGCGAAGCCGGCGAGCGTCAGTACCACGTTGGTGGTGACTGCAGTAGTGGGGTCCACGGTCTACGCCGCTGCGGAGCGCGTGAGGTATTCGAGGGCCGCTGCCACACCCGACTTGGCTCGCGGCACTGCGGCTAGCTCTAGTCCCATCTCGACACCACACAGCGTTCCCGCCAGTGTCAGGTCGTTCAAGTCGCCGAGGTGACCTATGCGGAACACACGACCCTTGACCTTACCAAGCCCGGTGCCGAGCGACATGTCGAAGTTGTCCAGGATCGAGCGCCGCAGCTCATCTGCGTCGTACCCGTCCGGCATCCACACCGCGGTCAGGCTATTGGAGTACTCAGCCGGGTTGAGACAACAGAACTCGAGCCCCCAGGCGGCAACTGCTCTACGGGTGGCCTCCGCCAGGCGGTGATGACGGGCGAACACGTTCGCCAAACCCTCCTCGAGCAACATTCCCAGGGCCACGTCCATGCCGTACAACAGGTTGGTCGGAGGAGTGTACGGGAAGAATCCACGTTCGTTCAGCTGCAACACCGGGCCCCACTCCCAGTAGGACTTGGGTAAGCTTGCCAATGAAGCGGCTGCCACAGCCTTGTCGCTGACCGCATTGATCCCGATCCCTGGTGGCAGCATGAGCCCCTTCTGCGAACAGCAGATCGAGACATCGACACCCCACTCGTCGTGGCGGTAGTCGATCGAGCCGAGCGACGAGATAGTGTCCACCATGAGGAGTGCAGGATGGCCGGCGGAGTCGATCGCCTGGCGGACCGGGGCGATGTCACTCGTGACGCCAGTCGACGTCTCGTTGTGAACCACCAACACCGCCTTGATCGTGCGGCGCGTATCGTCGGCGAGCTTTGCCTCGGCCACCGACGCAGCGACACCGTGACGCCAATCCCCCTCTATCCACTCGACCTCCAGTCCAAGTCGTGTCGCCAGGTTGCGCCACAGGGTGGCGAAGTGCCCCGTCTCAAACGCCAGCACGCGGTCGCCCGGTGACAACGTGTTGACGAGGGCCGCTTCCCAGGCTCCAGTACCGGAGGATGGGAACAGTAGCACGGGCCGTGACGTCTTGAACACCGACTTGAGGTTGTCGAGGATTCGCAACGTCATCTGCGCGAACTCAGGACCGCGGTGGTCGACCGTCGGTCTTGCCATAGCCCGCAAGACCCTGTCTGGCACGTTTGATGGACCCGGGATCTGCAGAAAATGGCGTC
Source organism: Gemmatimonadota bacterium (assembly GCA_039586365.1). Taxonomy (GTDB): domain Bacteria; phylum Gemmatimonadota; class Gemmatimonadetes; order Gemmatimonadales; family GWC2-71-9. The sequence goes on from JBDHKN010000015.1 coordinate 4,284, forward strand.
CCGATCTCCCCGGCTTCGAATGGTTCACTGGCTATCTCCTGACGGTGCCGTTCCGCCTGCGTTCTCGGTCATTCGGGGTTGCATACACGAGAGGCAAGCCTCATCGCGTACGGATCTCGCTACACCCTATCGAGCCGCACCTCAGTTCCGTGCCGCACCTCGACTAATGGTCTGACGTCGTCAGAGACCTTACCGATGCGGTTCACCGGGCTAGCCGCCCTGGGCTCATCCCCCGGCGATGCCGGCGTGGGGCCAAAGAAGATGCAGAAGGCCTTGCCGGGCGGCCAGTAGCCGAGTTCTGCGACCTCCACATCCTCCGTCGCATCTGGTGCAGCGGGCTCGTCCACGGGTATTGCGAAGTAGATCTCGTCACCCCAGCGGTTACCCTTGCCCGTAATGGGCAGCGCATCGTAGATGGCTCGGGCTGTCGCTGAGTCGTTGAGTTCGGCGCGGAGTCGTACTTCGCCGGCGCTGATCTGTATTTGGTGGCTCATGATTCTCCTCTGTCGCGCTACTGCGGGCCCACTATCTCGAGTACGGGGTCAGGTCCGGTTCCCCGTGCCGTACTGAACTGCCTGACGATCCTGCGGTCTCGAATGGAAATCACATACACCCTGTCGTTGTCCTGAGATGCTGTGAGCAGTCGTTCCCCATCGGCCGACAGCTGCAGAGAGACCGGCGCACCGTCGAGGTCTATTGTTGCTATCTGTTGCCGGGACTCGGCATCGGCAATGCCGATCTGGTGGTCGTGGACCAGAGAATAGGCTGCGAACCTGCCGTCAGGTGTGAGACGGACGCGGTTCGGCCCTCGGCCCGTCGGGATTTCCCCGATCACGGCATTCAGTTCCGTATCGATCATTGCGATGATGTTCGACTCCCGGCACGCCACGAAGAGTGTCCTGCCGTCACCGGTCACAGCACTCCCCTCAGGGCGCTCTCCAACCGGAATCAATTCTGCGGCTCCGGTTGCGAGATCGATAACAGAGACATCTGTAGTTGCAACGTTGCTCACGAAAGCTGTCGCACCGTCGGGGCTGTGCGTCACCATGTGAGAGGTGCGCCCTCGAGTTGCGAAGTCCTCGACGACCTGCCGATTCTGCGGATCAATGACGAGTAGACGATTGGGGTTCTCTGTAGTCACCAAGAGTCGGCCGCGTTCCCCGTCGAGATCGATTCCATGGGGACGGCGGAAATCCCCCAACTCTATCACACCCAACTTACCCCGGGCCTGGATATCAATTACCGTGATAGTGGTGCCGCCTTCCGCCTCCTCTTCGACTCCCAGGGCGCCATAGTCGGTTACGTATGCGTGGCGGGCGTCGGCTGAGAGGATCATCTCGTGAGGATTCTTGCCGACCGGTACCGTCGCCAACAGATCTCCGTCCGCAGTGTAGAACGCGACCGAGCTGCCGAGTTTTTGCAGAACTAGGAAACTCGCCGGCGCTGCCGGTTCTCGCTCGGTATCCGCTCCGGGGCCGCAGGCAACCACTGTCAAGACTATGCAGCAGGCCCATTCTCGCATCATGCTGAACTCCTCCTCACCCAGTACGTGATCGACTGTCTACCGGTTCAGGGGATCCGATAGTGCGTACGTTGTTTCCGGTATCAAACGCACCGCTACATACTCTCAAATGAGAACGTATCGCTGTTGCGAGTAATAATCTCCTTGAGCAGACAGTAAGGTAACCGTGTAAGAAGCAGAGGAGCCTGGATATCGCAGGGAGCCCACCTCCGACACAACGACGCACGAGACGACTCTGGTGGACGTTTGGTGCTGGCGATAGCAGTTTTAGCTGCAACTCGAACTTGAACACACCCTAATGATCGTTGCCAAGACCCACAACCTCCTCATTGCAAGCTACATCGAACCAGAACACGTCGAGCGCATCCGCCAGGTAGATCCGCGATTGGACGTGATCTACGAACCGGCGCTATTGCGGCCACCGCGTTACGCTGCCGATCACACCGGATCGCCAATTGAACGCACGGCCGACCAAGAAGCTCATTGGAAACGCATGCTTCGAGAGGCTGAAATTCTGTTCGACTTCGATCAGACGCACCGTGAAGACTTACCGGACCTGGCACCCAACGTACGCTGGATACAGGCTACGAGCGCTGGTATTGGCCAGTTCGTGAAGAGCATGGGGTATGACACGCGCATGCCGGCCACGGTGTTCACGACAGCCAGTGGAGTGCATGCCAAACCACTGGTGGAATTCTGCGTTATGGTCATGCTGATGTTCCACAAGGGGCTGCTGCGGATGGTACGGGATCAGCAACGCAAGCACTGGGAGCGCTATGCCGGCACCGACCTGGCTGGTCGCACCCTGGTCATCATTGGAGTCGGTTCGATAGGCAGTGAAGTGGCGAGAGCCTGCAAGGCCCTTGGCATGACGGTGATCGGAGTCGATCGCCCGGATTTCACCTACGATCCGAAGTCGTCGTCTCTGGACGAATACCACCCTGTCAGCGAGCTACCAGCCGTCCTCAGGCGAGCCGAGCACCTGGTGCTCATTGCACCGCACACCCCGGACACCTCCGGCATGATTGGCGCTGACGAGCTGGCACTGCTGCCTGAGGGGGCCATCTTGATCAACATCTCCCGAGGTGCCCTGGTGAATGAACCGGCCCTCATCGAGGCACTCCGCTCCGGTCATCTGGGAGCGGCCGGACTCGATGTGTTCGCTGAGGAGCCACTACCCCAGGACAGCCCGCTGTGGGAGATGCCCAACGTTCTGGTCAGCCCTCACTCCGGCAGCACTAGCGATCGGGAGAATCGCAGGCTGACGGACCTGTTCTGCGGGAACCTGAGACGGTTCCTTGCTGGCGACCCGTTGCTCAACGTCCTCGACACGAAACGGCTCTACTGAGCGACCCCGGGTGGGCTACGCGCCCAGGAGACCTCTCATCAGCGGAGCTACAATGAACCCTATGTAGTTCCCTATTGCGTAGCCCAATATCCCGACGGCCGCACCTGGCAAGAGCCGGTCCGTGTAGCCTCGGGCACCCGCCATTGCTATCGCTGATGCCGCACCACCGACGTTCGCCTGCGATGCGACTGCTAGAGTCGCAAAGTCCAACCGTGCGAGCCGCCCAAGGCCGAAGATGATCAAGCCGTGCAACGCCACCGTGATGATCGCGAAATAGAACACCGGTAGTCCCACTGCAACCAAGTTGGCCACTACAGATCTGGCACCGTTGCTTGCCAGGAACAGCAATATCAGGTAGTTGCCGAACAGGGCACTACCGGTGAGTGCCTTTACCGCCGGTACCTGTGCCAAGATCAGCACCACAGTAGTCAGCCACAGCACCTCATGGAGGATTGGGACGAACTTCCCCAAGAGACCCGCGGCCCAGACTGCACCCACGGCAATCGTCACTAGCGCTGCGGTGTCGACAATAGACACGGGTTTGACGCTGTTATTGAGCGTGTGTTCCAGCGTCACGGGTTTCTGCATTGAGGGCGGATTGTCAGCCGGTACCGGCGATTGCTTGGGCCGTCCCAGCATGACGGGAACCGCCAAACACACGGCCATCCAAACGGCGGTCACAATGACGTCCGCCGCAGTCGCCGCTGAGAACATGTTGGGGCTGGTTTCGAAGGCGCGTCCCAAAGCGGCGAAATTCGCGCCTCCACCAGTATACGTGCCGGTGAACTGACCGGCGAGCTTCCACGTTTCGGGACCGACGAGGCCAGCCAAGAGCAAACCGCCTGTGATGGCACCCACCGCAGTCCCGACGGCGCCGATGCCAAACGCTGCCAACATCTTGGGACCGGCTTGCAGCACGGAGCGCAAATCGACACTGAGCAGAATGAGAGCAATCCCGAGGTTCACACCTGTGCCCATGAGGAAATCGTAGGTGGGGGAATCGCCCGGGATTAGTCCGATGTTGGACAGCACCATCCCCAAGAGAATTCCCGTCAGTGCCGCGCTGAGCGCGCGGAACAGGCCAACACGCTGCTCCAACTGAATGGAGATGAATACTACCGCAGCCAGGGTGAGGAAGATGCCGATGGGATCCGTTATCATGGTATCACTTGCTTTGGGGGGAAGTGTGATCGTCCAACACCAGGCCGCTGAATGGACAAGGTTGCTCAAGCACGTCGCCAGGTTGGCCGAGGATTGTGACTGACTGCGCCAATGAGCCCATACACTAGCGACTGTATCCGGCAAGGGCAACACGATGGGCATCTACGGATTGCCGTGTCACTTCCCCCTTCCGCGGCGGTCCAGACAACTGTAGAGTGAATCCTCTGGCGGTGCCTTGACCATCTGCCGATGACGATCGGAAACCCATGCGTTCGGGTAGCAACCGGCGGATCAAAGGAAGAGCGGCCCGCATGACACATAAAGGGTAGCAGCGAGGGAAACACGATGATTGATGCCACCAGAAGGGAGTTTTTGAAGAGTGCGGGGTCCTACGGTGCCGTCGCCGGCGTGAGTTTGGTGGGAGGGCTTGGAATTGCCCCTCCTGCGAGATCGGTTGTGCAACGCGCAACACATCCGTTCGGGTATCCCGCAAATGGCTTAGACGTGGAGAAGATCCGCGAGTTGGGCTACGAAGGATTCAAAGGAATCATGCTGGTTGACGGCACGAGACACTCAGGCTGTGCGTTCGGGGCCTTCAACGCGATCGTCGGCCAACTCGCAGAGGTCGTGGGTGCGCCGTACACGTCCATTCCTACGCAGATGATGGATTGGGCGGGTGCCGGCGTAGTGGGGTTCGGGAGCTTGTGCGGAACGTTGAATGGAGTCGCTGCGGCCATCGGCCTGATCTGCAGTGGAAGTGACGCGCGAGCGTTTGTCTCCGATCTGATGACGTGGTACTCGGAAACGGCCTTACCGACGAACACTGTCGCTCCCACGGGCGATCTTCCTCAAAGCAAGGCGGCGAGTAATCTCTGCCACGTGTCCCTCACCCACTGGTGCCGGACGTCCGGATTCGCCAGCGGTTCTGCGGAGCGCGCCGAACGCTGTGCACGGCTGGCAGGAGACGTGGCGGCCAGGGCGGTGGAGCTGCTGAACGACGGAGCGCTGGGGCGCCAAGTCCCGGCCGAGAAGACCGTGTGTCGGAGCTGTCACTACATGGGCCCGAGCTACGCTGCAGGCCAGTTCACTCACGGGGAGATGAACTGCCTCACCTGCCACATCGAACTCAAGGACAAGCGCGTGGTGCCAACCGGCCATAGCCAAGGAGAGGAGTAGGAGCGTAGCCGATCACGCGCAGATCCTGATGTGAAGTCACCGTCGAACGTGCAGTGGTGGAAGAGAGTGTCAACTCCTCAACGAGAGATTCCGATGCAATTGATCAATGAAAGAAGACCGTCTCTGCTGGCGACGGTGATCTTCGCTGGCTCATTCTGGCTTGTGGGAGCCTCTCAGGCGTCCGCCCAGAGCAAACAACTAACCGTTGCGGACTACAACCGGGCAGCCCAACTCCTGACTTGGAATACCCGGGACCGGGTAGCCGGGGGACCCGTCCAACCGAACTGGATGGCAGGTGGAAGCAGGTTTTGGTATCGCAACAACTCGGGGGAAGGCTACGAGTTCTTGGTGGTTGACCCGGTGCGGAACAACCAGAGCCCACTGTTCGACCGTCACCGACTCGCAGCAGTCCTCTCACTGACCAGTGACACGACATTCGACGGGTTCAAGCTCCCGTTCAGCTCTTTCGAATTCGAGGGAGACGAATCGCACATCGCATTCAACGCAGTGAAGCAGCGTTTCGTTTGCGACATCGTGGCCTACTCCTGCGTGATGTCGGATACCCTCCCGGATGCCAGGCCGTTTGTGGTCTCGCCGGATTCAACCGTAGAGGTCTTCATGCAAGGCTACGACCTCTATCTGCGGCCTCACGGCGGTGGCGACACGGTCCGGTTGACCAATGATGGTGAAGAGTTCTTTGCCTATGGAGCCGGGGCACCGAGTCCCAGCCAAATTCGACGCAAGACACCACGGAGGCCCGACGTCAGCTGGGCTCCCGACTCTCGGCATCTCGCGGTTATGCGTCCGGATGAGCGGGGTGTGGAAATGATGCACTACATCTCCTACACGCCCCAGAGACCGCAACACTACGCGCGACCTTATGCTCTTCCGGGGGACTCCGTTATCCCGCAGCCGATATTCCACGTGCTGCAAGTGCCTGAGGATATTGCGGCCGCCTCGGCCGAAGCAGACACCGCGGCTGCTCACGCGGTGAATAATGTGCAAGTGAAGTTGGCACCGGAGATGTGGCAGGCGGACTTCGGGGGAGCCGTCGCGGACTCGGTCTGGAGTGCAGACTCTCGGACGCTGTACGTCCACCATTTCACGCGAGGAGCCAAGAAGCTCATCCTCAACGCGGTCGACGCCGAGACGGGATCGTTCCGGGTCCTAGCAGGAGACAGCTCCAAGACCAACGTCATTGGCGTCAATTGGACCGATCCCAAGAGCTTCTACATCAGTACGGACCAGAACACGGTGATCTGGTGGTCTGAGCGGGATGGCTGGGCTCACCTCTACCGGCTCGACGGCAACGGCAATCTCGTAAACCAGATCACGTCCGGTCCCTGGACGGTAGGTGCCCTGCTGCGAGTGGACGAAGCGCGCCAGCAGCTCTACTTCACGGGCAGAGGACGGGAGCCGGACCGCCTGCTCTACTACGCCCATTTGTACCGGGTGAACTTCGACGGATCCGGTCTGACGCTGCTGACACCGGAAGACGCGAACCACGAGATTTCCTTCTCTCCCAGCGGTGACTATTTCGTGGACGTCTACTCTCGCATCGAGACGCCACCCGTCTCGGTGTTGCGCTCTACCCGGGACGGTCGCGTGGTTCGGACGTTGCAGCAAGCCGACGTGTCTGAGCTCGAAGCCTTTGGGTGGCAGCCGGCGGAGGTCTTCAGGGTGAAGGGAAGGGATGGCATAACGGACATCTACGGTGTCGTGTATTTTCCGCCGAACCTGGATCCCACCGAGAAGTATCCAATCGTCGAGCACATATACCCCGGACCCTTTATCGGTAGCGTGGGAAGCTGGTCTTTCAAGGCGGGTGGGGAGCAGTTCGCTCTGGCTCAGCTCGGCTTCATCGTGGTGCAGATCGACCACATCGGATCGCACTATCGCTCCAAAGCCTTCCATGACAACTATTACGGGAACATGGGAGACAACGGCATCCCCGATCACGTCGTGGGAGTTCAACAGCTGGCCGCCCGCTATCCGTTCATTGACTTGAACCGGGTCGGCATCTTCGGGCATTCAGGTGGTGGCTTCGCGTCTACGGACGCAATCCTGCGCTACCCGGACTTCTACAAGGTGGCGGTGTCGGGGGCTGGTAATCACGACCAGCGAACCTACGGGATTCACTGGGGCCCTCTCTACCAGGGGCTATTCGTGAAGGACACTGTCAAGGGCAGTGACAACTACGAGAACCAAGCGAATCAGCTCATCGCAGGGAACCTCAAAGGGAGGCTCCTGCTGATGCACGGTGACATGGACGACAACGTGCACCCAGCGATGACGATCCAGGTCGTCAACGAGCTGATCAAAGCCAACAAGGATTTTGACCTGATAATTGCGCCGGACCGGGCTCACGGTTTGAACGAACCGTATTTCATCCGCCGCCGGTGGGACTACTTCGTGCGCCACCTCATGGGGGCCGAACCCCCGAGAGAGTTCGAGATAACGAGGCCCGAAGGGTAGCTGGCTTGACCGGGTTCGGGCCTTTGGGTGGAGACAGGAGGTGCGTGTATTGAGTAGCTAGGTCGCCTTCGCAGTGATCTTACGGCGGCGCCAAGGGATGACTCTGTGAGCGCCTTGGCTACTTCTGGACACGACTCTCCTCGAGCAGTCTCTGGGCACGCACTGGGTTATAGGCGCCACACGGGCAGAAGCGCGCCAAGGTCAGTGCTGCTTCGTGGGGGCTGCGCCGTCCCTCCCGAACCATGTCGAGCATCTTCTTGGCCATGTTGGAGGAAACCATGCCGTGACCACACATGGTAGAGAGCTGCAGTACTTGTCTACCTGACAGGTGGTCATGGGGATCGGTGAAGCCAAGGGAATACTCCACACTGTGACGTTTGATGCCGCAAGCCCCTGCGACCTGCCTGGCGCCTTCCACGGAAGTGGCCACGTTGATGGAGAGGCCAAGATCCGCCTCTACCAGATCGCGCAAGCACGCTGCTGCCTTTTCGCGGGAGTCGAAGACAGCCGCGGTCGTTGCGCGTCTGTGGACACCGGCGATGACGCTGTCATGATCCGCAGCCACTTGTCTCTTCCAATGAACTGACGGTTTGAGTTCGCTCGACGAACGGTAGCTGCTGAAATCCGAGTTGCCGATGTTGACCGGATTGTGTTCGACACAGATTCTGAGGAAGGTTCGCAACTTCTCGACCGCGCCATCGTCGTTCTTACCCTTACAGGCAATAGCGAAGATGATGTAATCGTCGCGAAAACTCTCGGCGCTACCATACCGGTGCAAGGTGTTGGTCAAAGCGCTACCTTCGCCGGTTGAGCGTTCGTGACACGACCCAGTCCCATGTTTGTCTTGGCACGCTCAATGGAATAGCCCAGGTCAGCGAGAATCGGAGCCAACACTGCTTCGTTGCCGTCTGCATCGCACCGGGTGGAAACACCCACAGACACAACGGTGTCGATCTGCTTTGATACTAGGGTGACAGTATCGAGCACTCGCTGTACCTGGTCCACCGCCGTCTTGATCTCCACTATGGCGGACAGGATCTTCTCGTTGAGGAGTTCCTCTTTCAGCCTGCCCGTAGCAGTGTCGGTCATGAGATACGTTATGGGGTTCTTGGTCTCGAACGCGACCCCCAATCCAGCCAGCGCCATCGTCATGGTCTGGATATGGTGGAACCTTACGCCGACGCCAGGCCGCCCAAACTCGATCACGTAACCCACCTCTCCGACGTCGACTCGGTTAGCGACGTCGTTGGTCTTGACCTCCTCTGTGCCGCGGCCGTGGATGCCCGTGGACGTGTGCTCGACCAGCGGGTCACTGAATACGCGGCGCACGATGCGGGGCCAGGGCAGCTCGTCCAAGACGAACGCAGCCGTGGGGCATACGTCCGGTTCCGGCTCGAAGCGAAACCGCAACAGCTTGGCAACCCGGCGCACCGCACGGATCAGAGTCGGGTTCATGTGTTCCTGGCTCATGCCGCGGTAGCAGGTGCTGCACTCGACACACTCGTCGTAGTTGATTACAGCCCCGGCGATCGATGGATCAATGGAGATCGCCTCCATGGGACACACCGGTACACAGTTGGCGCAAGCGACACACTTTGCTGGATTGATCTGCACTACCATCCCCGTAAGCCCTTCGGCACAGCGAAGGGCTTAACTGAGTGATTTGTCTGACACTGTTTGGCCGCGACCCCGGCCAGGCTCGGTTAGCGGGGTCGAGCTTCTACATACTCCACGATCGCTCTGAACTGGCTCTCACCGTCGAGGCCAGCCTCTTTGAGCACCATCTCACCCGGCCCGCTCCCCAGGAAACGCCCCTTCTGGAACGGATGGAGCGTCTTCTCAAGGCCGAAATCGGATCGTATCCACTTGTACATCGTGGGCAACGTGAACCCGGTGATGCCCATGGCCTCTTGGGCGAGTCGGTCCGGATAGATTCGTTCCTGCTCGCTGACCGGGAGCAGATCGAACAGCTCTGTGCTCGCGACATAGTAAACGTCGAGATCGACTCCCTGTTTCTCCAACAACGGTAGCGCGGTCTCAACGAAAGCGTAGGTCACCTCACTTCCCTGCAGCACCAGGGTTCCGTCGCTCGTTCCGGCGGCTTTACGCAGAGCATATACGCCACTTGCTGCGCTGCTGGGGTGGGCGAGTCCCAAGGCCTCTCGGTCGATGACCGTCTCATTGGGTCGGGTCACGAATGGCGCGATCACCGCTGGTCGCTGCGCTAGCGCAGCCACCACGAGAGACCAGGTCTCCTGGGGATCCCAGGGGGTCAGGGTGACCATGGTACCGCGGGGGAAGTTCTCTTGCAGTAACTGCAGTGGCTGCGGATCGGCGTGGGTGGGTCCGTCTTCACCGGTCTTGAGGCCCGCATGGGCGCAGATGAGGAAGTACGGCTTGTACGGGCCCTGCTCGATTTCCTGCCGCGCTTGGTTGCCGATGCCGTGAAGTCTCGCGGCGATATGGCCAAGGGCGGCAATGAAGGCTCCATAGGAAGAGCCGGCTCCGATGTGACACCCGTAAGTCGACAGGCCTGAGAGGATGCCATTCATGGCGTCCTCGCAAATGCCTCCAATCGAAAGAAGCCGGGCGTCGGGGTTGGTGTTCGCGTTGTAGTAGCCTTCGGGAAATCCCTTCGCTGCCATGTTTATGCTGGTCGAACCCAGCAGATCAGCCGCGGCGGCCAAGATCGTTCCGTTTGAGGCTCTGTTGAGGTAACCCAGTGTCTCACCGAGAGCACCGCGTAGCGTCGTCTTGGAACCCACCTCGAGCACCAGCTCGTCCGGGATTGTGTTCCCTGTCCGTTCCACAGTGGAGTAGAGTGCTGCGATGTTAGGGGCGTTGCTGCGGGGTCTCCTCGCAGCCTTGTTGAGGCGCTCGCGGGCGCCGATCAGCCGCTGTGCCAGCGCATCCACCATAGGCCAGTCATCCTCCAGCCGACGGCGGATGACTTGCAGTGCCTCCCAGAAGCACTCTTCGACCACCGCTTTGTCGGAGCCCCCGTCACAGCGTTGCTCGCGCTCTTCACATACCGGTAGGGAACCGTCTAGCTGATCCATGAACGGGGCAACTGTTTCGTAGAAGCCTGCGCTGCAGAGCTTGTGTCCCGCGCCGTGCGAGGCTCTGCCTTCGATCCCGTACTGCCAGCCCTTGGTCGTGCGGTACACGATTGCCGTCGGCTGACCGTTGCCGAATTCCGTTGCCGTCCGCTGTGCAGCGATGATCTGCTGGAAGTCAGTGCCATCGGGCACACTGATCACGTTCCAGTCATGCAGGTAGGCGAGTTCTTGGGGAGTCCACTGGACGTACTCCCCTGGATTCCCGTCTTCGCGGCACACCCGGTTCGAGTCGATCGAAGCCTGGTTCCAGTCGATGTGGAGGATGACGTTGTCAATCGACGAAGTCCCCGTGGCAGCCAGGGCCTCATACACGCGTCCCGGGGTCAAGCCACCCTCACCTTCGACTACGTGTACTCGTGGTGCGTTCTTGCCGTAGTAGTCGCGGGCGCCGAAGGCTAGACCGAATGACGACGCTACGCCCACTCCCGAGGCGCCGGTCGAAAGACGAACAAACGGCGTCGCTGGAGTGGGGTGACCGTCCAGAGGCTTCGAGCCGAAGCGCTTGAACAGAGGCGTCTCAGTCGTCGGATTCCGGCGAAATCCGAGCAGGTCCTCCAGCCGCAACTGCAGCCGGACATCCTCCGGCAGCAGATCTGGGGCTGCGATGCTCAGGACCTCGTTCCTAAGTGCCCACATGGCGTACAATCCGAGTGCCTTGTGACCGGCGGCATAGGAGATGATGTCGGCGTCATGCCTGTCGGGGTCAGAGACGTCGTAATCCATGGCGTCATAGATGATCCCCTCGACGAACCGGCCGGATGAAACCGATCCGCCCGGGTGCCCGGACATCGGAACGTAGTTGTAGAGTATGGCGCAGAGAGTGCGGTAGGTGAGATCGAACTGTTCAAAGACCGCAAGCTCGTCGGAGGCAAGAGGTGCATCACCCTGTTCTATCTCCTCGGAGATGTCGAGGTAGACTGCCCGCCTCGGTCCGAGTGTGAAGGTCATGAGTCATTCCTTTCTATGGCTGTCCATACGCACGAGCCGAGCTGGCGGATCGTCTCCTTTGTATCTCTGGAGCGCTCACGCCAGCTCGATCTCAGACGGTGTAATTAGAACAACGGGTCTCCGCTCTTCATGTAAGCCGCAAAGCCCTCCTTGTCGCGCGCTGCCCGAGCGATGAGCTCCAGCCCGTCTCTCAGGTCGTCAATTCCGGTGGCAATTGAGAGGCGCAAGAAATGCTTACCCTCCGCACCGACGCTCCCGAACGACCTGCGGTCCATGGTCGCGACGTGGTACCTGAACAGCAGGAACATCTGGAACAGCGTCGACGGGCTGGTCTTCTCCCGCACGTCTGCGGGGAGCTTCTGGTAGGCTTGGACTGCTCCCACCATCTCGCATGCGCCAGCGATGTTCGGGAACACGTAGAACGCGCCTTTGGGATTCTGACAGGTGATGCCTTCGATGGCATTCAGTCCTTGTACCACCAGGTCCCTGCGCTCCTGGAAGGCTGAGACCATCTTCTGGATTTCTGGTGGGCTCTCCGGGGACTCGATTGCCAGCTTCACGCCCATCTGGTTGTAAGCAGCAGTGCACGAGAAGTAGTTGATGTTGAGGTTCTTCATGACCGCGGCCTCTTCCACGGTCGGGAACACCGCCCAGCCGATCCGGCCACCGGTCCACGAGTACGATTTGGACGCACCCGAGACGAGGATGGTCCGTTCGGCCATGCCCTGGAAAGAGGCTATGGAAACGTGCTCGCTCCCGTCAAACAGGATGTTCTCGTATACCTCGTCCGAGTAGACTCGACAGTGCTCGGGAGCCTTCTCCCTGATCGCGGCAGCGATGCCCTCGAGCTGGTCTCTCGTGGCTACCCCGCCCGTGGGATTGGAGGGGAAACAGATGAAGATGAGACGGGTGCGATCGGTGATCAGCCTCCCCAGGTCGTCACCCGTGAAGGCAAACCCCTCTTCCTCTTCGAGGTGAAGGGGAACTGGCTTGGCGCCCACATAGCCGATGAAAGACTCGTAAATGGGGAAGCCAGGGCTGGGATAGATGATCTCGTCGCCGGGATTGCAGTAAGTCTGTTGGCAGAAACCGATCGGCGGCTTGGCGCCCGGGAACACGACCACCCTGTCAGGCGTCAGTGTCAGTCCGCGGGCCGCTCCCATGTAGGTTGCGATCGCTTCCCTGAGTGGAAGGATCCCCTGCGGATCACAGTAATGGGTGAGATCGTTGTCGATCTGGCGCTTGACCTCGGCCGCGATGTGCTTTGGCAGAGCGAAGTCGGGCTCTCCCAGGTTGCACTTGATCACCTTGTGTCCTGCTTTTTCAATCCGGGCAATGTAGGGACCGACCTTGAATGCGTTCTCTGTGTCGATCAATGCGGTCCGATCCGAAAAGAGGCTCATTGTGCTTGTCTCCGTGGGGAAGTCGGGCATAACGGTGATGTCCAGAATAACCTGGGGACGGGCCGGAGGGCAGGAGTCCCGGGTCCCGAGAATCCACAACTGCTTGATATCATCACGATCATCTCACCGGCCACCCTCTCGGGACGACTCTATTGAGATGGAATTTCGGTCACATCTTGCGAGGTGACAAGGTGCAGCGTGGTGTAACGGCTGACAGACCACTTCTCCTCCGCAGTGATCTTGTTAGAACTGCACTTTCTCATCCGTTTACCGGGTATGATTACAGAGGTGGCTGATTGGGGGAGGCTATGAGGCTACTCCGCAGTCTGGCTGGCTTGGTGGCAGTCGCGCGTCAGGGCAGATTCCTCGCGCTGACGACCGTCAGCTCCGTTCTGCTGACGGGCTGTGGTGAATCAGCGCCGACCGTTCAGTTGCTCACCAATTTTGAGGGTGCCTCGCTGGGATCTCACGTCCGGACCGGCGATTGGGCATTCGACCTCACGATCGGCCACGACTCCAATTCCGATTTCCTACGCTGGTATTCATTTCGCATCGCAACGGCAGAGCTCGCCCCGTTCACATTCCACATAATCAATGCTGGTCAGACCAGTGCGGCCGCCGCTTGGCCCTTCAACCAGCCGGTCGTGAGTCAGGATGGGGGGGCCACGTGGCAACGAATTGCGGACGTAGGGTATGACGGACAGGTGTTCACGTTCAGGTACACACCGGTCAGTGCATCGGGTTGGATAGCCTATAGCCCGGTCTACAACTACTCACGCTGGACGGGATTGGTCGCTGAGATCAACGATCACCCAAGAGTCAGATCCGTCGCTGTGATAGCCAACAGTCTCGCTGGGAATCCGATTCACCTCGTCGAAGTCACGGACCCCACAGTCCCGGCTCTGGACAAGTCTGCAATCTGGGTCACGGCCAGACAGCATCCGGCTGAAGCTGGCGGATCCTGGATGGCCGAAGGCATGCTCGATTGGATTCTGAGCGAACAACCGGCCGCCAGGGAACTGCTCCGAAGCGCGGTCGTGTATCTCGTGCCGTTCATGAATCCCGACGGCGTGCTGTTGGGGAACTACCGAGTCAACCGGGTTGGTGTCAATCTCAACCGCGTGTGGAACGACGCCGATCCGAGCTATGCCCCTTCGGTGGCTGCAGTGGTTCGGGAGATGGAGAGCTTCGTGGCCGACGGCGGCAACATAGCGATCTTTGTCGACTTCCACACCCACTCAAGCGAACGCAAGAACTTCTTGATCTACAACGGCGCGGACATCACCAGCCCCCAAATGGGAGCCGAGATCGAGGCGTTCACGGCGGTGTTGAACCGCATCAACCCCGATTTCACCGCAGCAGGCTCGGAGCAGGGGGGCATCGACACCCGGCTCGCCAGGGCGTGGGCATATCAGGCGCTGGGTATCCATGCGGTCACCTGCGAAGGTTCCTACCAGGATGTCGACCACGGACCCGGTGCAGGCCACTACATGACCGTCGATAGGTACCTTGACCTCGGTGCAGCGTTTGGAAAGGCAGTTGCAGAGTTCTTCTTCGGCATCTCTGAAGGGGACGGCCTGGCTCTGCATCGTTGGGCTGCAATTACCGAGGGTTGAGCAGAGACGTTTGGGGGGATGGGACGGCGGGTGCGAGCAGTGGTCGACCCGCTTTGGCCACGCAACTCCCGAGAACGTTGTTGGTTGCCATAGTTCTATACGGCAGTGCGGCCCGTGGATGGTGAAGCGATGCGATCCCGTCACCATGTGGCGGGGTCGTTGTGTTTGTGGCAACTTCTGTCGGTCGGCAGCGGTGTTGTTGAGTGTACCGCCCGGGGGGACCCAACAGTTGCTCGACCACAGTCTCGTCTGGGGGAGGGAAACTCCATGCACAAACACTTGGTTTTTCTGATAGTACTCGGTCTGGCGGCGCAGTTAGGCCATCGATCGCCATTAACTGCACAGCAGTACAGCGAGGGCCTGTTCAACGAGATGCATTGGCGCATGATCGGACCATTCCGCGGTGGCCGCACGAAGGCAGCCGTGGGCATTCCCGATCAGCCCAACGTCTTCTACATCGGAGTCGTAAACGGTGGGGTATGGAAGACAACCGATTTCGGCCGCATTTGGCGGCCGATCTTCGATGATCAACCCACGGGCTCGATAGGTGCCATCGCCATCGCACCATCTAATCCAACCATCATGTACGTTGGCAGCGGTGAAGGACTGCAGCGTCCCGATCTGTCAACCGGCGACGGCATATACAAGTCAACCGACGGTGGTGAAACCTGGACACACTTGGGATTGCGCGACGGTCAACAGATTCCGCAGATCATAGTCGATCCCGCCGATCCGGACAGACTCTTCGTCGCTGTGCTCGGCCATCCGTATGGCTCCAATCGAGAGCGGGGCATTTTCCGCTCGACCGACGGCGCGCGCACATTCGAGAAGGTCCTTTACAGGGATGAGAACACTGGTGGCGTCGATGTGGCGTTCAACCCGAGCAACGCACGGACCGTCTACGCGGTCCTCTGGGAGGCCCGCGAAGGGCCGTGGGAGAACGGGGTGTTCCGTGGTCCGGGAAGTGGATTGTTCAAGTCCACCAACGGTGGTGACGCGTGGCGCCAGCTGACTCAGGGACTGCCCAACTTCGAGGACGACGGGCTGAGCCGCATCGGGATCACCGTAGCACCCAGCGAGCCCGATCGCCTCTTTGCTACGGTGGAATCCCGCAGAAACGGCGGCCTGTACCGTTCCGACGACGCCGGCGAGAGCTGGTACCTCATCAACGACGATCCACGGGTCACTCAGCGCGGCTCAGACTTCGCCGAGGTCAAGGTCCATCCCACCGACCCGGACATCGTCTTCACGGGCAGCATCGTGGTTTGGAAGTCCACCGATGGCGGCAGGACGTTCACGGCGATCCGCGGCGCGCCCGGCGGGGACGACTACCACCGCATTTGGATCAACCCGGGCAACCCCGACATCATGCTGATAGCCGCCGACCAGGGAGCCATAATCACGGTTAATGGGGGTGAGACTTGGAGTTCCTGGTACAACCAACCCACCGCACAGTTCTACCACGTCACCACCGACAACGCCTTTCCCTACCGCGTCTGTAGTGGGCAACAAGAGAGCGGCTCGGCATGCGTTCAGAGCCGAGGCGATCACGGGCAAATCACGTTTAGGGAGTGGAGCCCCGTTGGCGTAACGGAGTACGGCTACGTCGCACCAGACCCGCTGGACCCTGACATCGTATACGGCGGTAGGGTGACTCGGTTCGACCGTCGCACCGGCCAGGTACAGGACGTAACCCCAAAGCCGCTGCGCGACGAGGGGTACCGAGTGGTCCGGACCATGCCGATCCTGTTTTCGCCACTCGACCCACACACGCTGTATTACGCCTCGAACGTCCTTTGGAAGACGAGCAACGGCGGTCAGAGTTGGGAACAGATCAGCCCGGACCTGTCGCGCGAGACCTGGGAAGTGCCTGCTAACGTAGGCAAGTACCGCGGCACCCCGGCGGCAACGGTGACCCGGCGCGGTGTCATTTACACCATCGCGCCGTCTCACATAGACATCGGCGTCATCTGGGTAGGGACCGATGATGGCTTGATTCATATGACACGGGATGGAGGTGTAACCTGGTCTGACGTCACACCTCCCGACCTGGGGCCGTGGGCCAAGATTTCTCTGATGGACGCATCACACTTCGACTTGAACACAGCCTACGCCGCAATCAACACCCTACGACTCGACGACCTACGCCCTCACATCTACCGCACGCGGGACGGGGGCCAGAGCTGGACACACATCACGAACGGCATTCCTGACGGTGGCATCGTGAACGTGGTGCGAGAAGACCCGCAGCGACCGGGGCTGCTCTTTGCGGGAACAGAGCAGACAGTATACGTGTCATTCGATGACGGTGACCAGTGGCAATCGCTCCGCTTGAACCTGCCGGCCACCTCGATTCGTGATCTCGTCATCAAGGATGACGATCTAGTGATCGGGACCCACGGACGTGGATTCTGGATCCTGGACGACATCACTCCACTCCGGCAGATCAGTTCCGCCACCGTCATGAGCGATGCATTCCTGTTCCAGCCGCAGCAGGCATGGCGCTTCCGTTGGAACAAGTACACCGACACACCGCTGCCACCTGACGAACCGGCGGGAGAGAACCCTCCAGATGGGGCGACAATCAACTACTTCCTGAGGGCGCAGGCAGAAAGCCCGGTAACGCTGGAAATCCTGACTGAGGGTGGAGAACTCGTGCGACGCTATTCCAGCGCTGACCAGCCTGAGCCACCACTGGAAGGTCAGAACGTACCGGATTATTGGCCGCGACCGCCGCAAGTGTTGTCTGCTGAGGCCGGCCTGCATCGTTTTGTCTGGGATCTGCACTATCCGCGTCCTGCGGTGCTCCGGTTCAGCTATCCGATATCTGCTGTCGCCGGGAATACGCCGGTGACACCGGAGGGCCCGTGGGTCCTCCCTGGTCGCTACACGGTCCGGCTGACTGCAAACGGTGATACCCAGGAGCAACCGCTCAGCGTGACGATGGACCCACGGGTCATGACACCTATGGCCGAACTCGAGCGGCAGCACCGGTTGTCAATGCGGCTGTACGAGCTACTGCAGCAGGATCTCAACGCGCTGAATGAAGTGCAAACCCACCGTGCCGACTCACGCAACGAGGAGTCCGACAACGAAGCAGCCGCACTAGAGACCAGCCTAGCGAGGCTCAACAACAGTCTCGGGTCGCTGTACCGCATAGTCGAACGCGCCGACGTCGGACCTGCGGCACAAGTGGTGGCCGCAATCGGGCAGCTGGAGCGCGAACTCGGCGAAGTACTGGATCGGTGGCAGGAACTCAGAGCGAGGAGTACGAGCTAGCGAGCCGATCGGTTCCCTTGGGTTCGGTCAATGATCCTGGACATTCAGACACTGCGGCGCCGGACCCACTCCGGCGCCGCTTGATCAACTGCACACTCCAACAGGAGAGACAAGAGATGCGCTCCCGCGTACCAGCGTTAGCAATCCCTTTGGTTGTTGCCGTCTCCGCCGTCTTCCAGACAGCCTGTGCTCCCTCTGGTGGTCCGGGGATGGGAGCCATAAAGGAGGATGACTTGCGGCACGATGTGGCCACCCTGGCTCACGACGATTTCCTCGGTAGGGAGGCAGGGACGCCCAATGAGCTTCGCGCGGCGGCATGGCTTGCTGAACGGGCCCAGGCGGCGGGTCTCCAACCGGCCGGAGAAGACGGGAGCTACTTCCAGTTCTTTCCGCTCCGCAAGACGCGCGTCTCGGGGGCGAGCTCTGTCAACATCGGTGGCAGGCGATTCGAACTGTGGACCGATGTCATTGTTACCTCGCCGGTGGACACCAGGGTAGATGGGGCGTTGGTCTGGGTGGGACGAACGCCGGCCGAGCGGATCGAGGCAGCGACGGTTCGAGGGCGACCGGTCGCTGCGCTACTGCTTGCACCATCCCAGCCGCCGGCAGCCGGCGCCAGGCTTTGGGAATGGCGCTACGCCCGCGCTGCGGTGCGGGAACGTTCCCAGGCGCTACTGGAAAAGGGGGCGGCCGCAGTGATACTGGTCTCCGATTCCATCGCGGACGCCGTTTTTGATCTCACCGCCGCACGCACGATGGTGGGCCGCACTGGGCGTGACACCGAGGCGACACGGCAACGCGCGGAAGGTGAACCGCCCGTGCTAGTGGTCAGGGCTGCAAGCCGGACAGACGTTTCCCAGGGACAGCGTCTCATGACGGCGATCTCGTCGGAGAGTTTCGCATACCCCTCGGCGAACGTGGTGGCGCAGGTGCCTGGCACTGATCCCACTGTGGGGAACGAGCACGTCCTGTTCAGTGCCCACGTCGATCACGACGGAATCCGAACCCCGGTGGACGGCGATTCGATCTACAACGGAGCGGACGATAACGTCACCGGATGCGCCGCGCTCCTCGCCATCGGCCGGGCCTTCGTCCAACATCCGGGGAGGCGCGGAGCTCTCTTCGTGTTTCACGGAGCAGAGGAGAAGGGCTTGATCGGGTCCCGCTGGTATGCAGAGCATCCCACGGTCGCCCGAGAGTCGATCGTAGCAGCTCTCAATGTCGACATGATCGGCCGGAACGCCCCGGACTCAGCAGCCGTTTTGGGTACCGTGGGGCCGAATCGAAACTCCTCTGCACTGGTGGAAATGAGTTTGGCCGCGAATGATGCAGTCGCGGGTTTCGTGCTGGACACCCTGTGGGACCAGCCGGAGCACCCTGAAGGGCTCTACTTCCGGTCAGATCACGCGCCCTACTCGCAGGCTGGAATACCAGCGCTGTTCTATACGAGTCTGTTACACCCCGATTACCACACCCCGTGGGACGAGACGGAGGCGCTGGACTTTCAAAAGCTCTATCGGTTTACCAAGTGGATATACGCCACGGGTTGGGCGGTTGCGCAGGCAGACCAGCGGCCCGAGATCGATGCTGGGTGGACCTACCCACGGCGCTAGCTACGTAGTGGGCCATTGTCTGCCAGAGGTAGTGCACCGATGCTGCATGTGCTGTGAGCGACGTCAAAGGCCATAACGGCAATGGTTCGGGGACCAACATTGCTTGACTAGCCCGACTATTGGGGTCTACTTTCGCTCGCACAGTGATGCACGGTGTGGTTGGCCTTGTCCCATCGCTCGAGTGCGATGCTACATCCATATGAAGCGACTGCCTCTGAGGTTGGTGGCTCTGGCACTATCGAGTTCAGCTCTTCCCGGCTGCGCGAACCGGGAAACCGCAAGCTCTAGTATGGCGCTGACTCAACTCCTGCCTGAGCGGATCGATACGTGGACTCGCCAGGACTCTGCAGTCATCTACGACCGCGAGACGATCTTCGATTACATAAACGGAGCCGGAGAGGTATATCGCTCCTACGCATTCGGCCAAGTCGCAGTGGCTGCCTACTCCAGCTCCGCAGCACCTGACATCACCGTCGAGTTGTTCGATATGGGCAACGCAGCCGATGCCTACGGGGTGTTCAGTTATGCGCGGGAGCAGGAGGAGGTGGGGATTGGCGGGGGCTATGAACACAAGGGGAGAGTGCTCTGTTTCTGGCAGGACCGCTTCTATGTGTGCGTGGCGTTAGAGGAATCCACCCCGCAGCCAGCTGCTGTGTTGCTGGATTTCGCGCGAACGGTCTCAGGGCACTTACCACCAGTCTCCGATCCTCCCGACCTGGTGGCCATGCTGCCTTCTGAGGGACGCGTCCCGTTCAGCGAGAGGTTCTTTCATCTCCATCAGTCGCTGAATTACCACTACTATGTGGCCCGTGACAATCTGCTCAACCTGAGTGCCGAGACCGACGCGGTGCTGGCGCGATACGAGCCGGGTGCGACCTATCTTCTGATTGTCAGGTATGAAACTGAGCGAGCCGCTGTCCGAGCGCTGTCGTCGTTCAGCCAACAGTATCTACCGGACGCTGGCGGTTTCGAGACGGTAGAGACCGAGAACGGCAAATTCGTGTCCCATCGGTCTCAAGATCGTTTCGTGGTCGTTGTGCTCGATGCTGATTCGGAGAGCGCAGCGAGCAGCTTACTCGAGGCGACGGTGGCGAAGATCACCGGTTCGCCGGGCTGAGGGTGAGAGCAATGGGAGGAGAAAAGACAGGCCTCACGCGGCGGGATTTCATGAAAGGCGTCGGCAGCGTCGCTCTGGGTGTTGCGGCGGGCCTGCCCACGCCGGTTCTTGGATCGGCGAGGCAATCCGGCACATCCCGAGTGGTGCTGGTTCGTAGTCGGGAAGTCGTCTCAACTGGTGGCGACATAAACGCCGAACTAGTGCAGCAGATGCTGGATGAGGCGGTGGTTGCCCTATTTGGTCGGGACGAGCTGGCGGAATGCTGGCGCCAGATTATTCGACCGCATGATGTGGTTGGCATCAAGACCAACTCTTGGAGATTCCTGCCCACACCGCCGGAGGTGGAGCAGGCGCTCAGGCGCCGTGTTGTGCAAGCGGGCGTGCCGGAGGCGAACGTCGCCTTGGACGACAAGCGTGTGCTGCGTAATGAAGTCTTTCAACGCAGCACTGCGCTGATAAATACGCGGCCCATGCGTACCCACGCCTGGTCCGGAGTTGGGAGCCTCATCAAGAACTACATCGTGTTCGACAACCCACCCGATTATCACGCCGACGCCTGCGCCAGTCTGGCCAAGTTGTGGGACCTTCCGATCACCCGAGGTAAGACCCGACTCAATGTGCTGGTGATGCTCACTCCTCAATTCCACAACATCGGGCCGCACCACTTCGATGCCAGTTATGTCTGGCCGTATGGCGGCTTGATCGTCAGCACGGATCCGGTGGCAGCCGACAGTACGGGACTTCGCATCATCCAGCGAAAACGGCGGTTGGAATTCGGTGAAGACCGCCCGCTGCAACCGACCGCCCACCACATCGCGCTAGCCGATTCGGAATATCACCTCGGCAACGCCGACCCGAGCAGGATCGAACTCGTGCGGGTCGGTTGGGAGGGCGATAGCCTGATCTGACGGTGCTGCCAACCGTCACGATCTAACTTGGCGGACAGATCGTTGTGGGCCTACTCCCAAATGCGTGGTGGCTCTGCACACCCCGGGGTGTCGACCGCAGCGGTCGTGGGCGCTGACCGGCGGAGGCGATCGAATTGTCTACGCGCGCTGCCTCTCTAGTAGTATTTGGTTGGTCTCGGAACGGGACTCACCAACTGAAGTGATGTAGATGGCCTTCCTGTCCCACACCGGACAAGCGTATTCGCAGGCTCCGCAGCCGGTGCAGAGGGCGGGGTCGACATGCGGCCGGCTGACCGTGACTTCGTTGCCCTCCCTGCCAACCGCGGTTTCCTCCTGGAGGTATATCGCCTTGGGTGAAGTCGGGCACCATTCCTCACAGACGATGCATGACGTGGCCATCGCCCAGGGGAGGCAGCGACCGCGATCGAGAAACGCCGTTCCGATCCGGACGGGCTGAGTCTCTTCGTCGCCGACTTTCTGCCGCAGGGTCAGCTCAGTGATGGCACCAGTGGGGCACACTTGCCCGCACAGTGTGCAGGTCGGCTCACAGTAACCGACCTTGGCTATCAGGTACGGCGTCCACAGACCTTCCAAGCCGGATTCCAGCAACGTGGGGTGTAGGGCGTTGTTGGGGCATACCCGCATGCACTGGCCGCAGCGGATACAGCGACCAAGGAAATCGTCTTCGGGCTGCGAACCGGGCGGACGTACTAAGGTTGGGGAGCGCTTGACCTCGAAGGCATTGCCCGAACGGAACAGCGGCACCACGGCCACGCCGCCGAGCAGCGATGCCATTACCTTGCGGCGAGTCACATCGACTCTGGGCGTTCCGGCTGGATTCGTCTTGCTGTCGGGCTGGTTGGGGAAGAACCTGAACTTGAGCGCGCCCTCCGGACAGGCTGCCTGGCAGTTGAGACACAGATGACACTCAGCCTGCCGCCATTTACTGCCCACGTCGGGGTTGTCTGCACCCTGGCATGAAAGCAGACAGCGGTTGCAGGCGTTGCACTCCTTGTCGTCCTTGGCGAGCCCGAATATAGCAAAGCGCGAAAAGACACCGAGCAGTGCACCGAGTGGGCATATACCCCGACACCAAAAGCGCGTGAACACGCGGTTGAGTAGCAGGATAATCACGAAGAATATGCCGAGGACGACTACTCCGTGGAAATGTGCCTGCCGGAACGGTAGCAGTGTCGCGGCGAGCAAGTCGTAGAGTCCCTGCGTAGCGGCAGCTAGCGGTCCGATTCCCGTATCTCTGCCCGCCGAGGCTAGCGCCAGTGCCGCCGTGTGGAGAGTAGGCAGCAGGGCGGTGCCGATGGAACGAGCCAACAACGGTAGCGGGTCCAGCAGTCCGGCTTGGAGGCTGCCCAGCAGTGCCGCACCCAAACAGAAGAACAGGACGTAGTATTTGATCCGTTGATACTTCTTGTACCTGTTCGCTTCGAGTAGTCGCTTGCCACGCCGCGCCACACGCTCTGAGCGAATCCCCGAGAGCCAGTGATTGAGGCTGCCGAGTGGGCATACCCAACCACAGAAGAAGCGCCCGATGAAGATGGTCGGTATCAGTATTACCAGCGACCAGAGCAATCCCTTGTACAGGGTGCCACTGGCGAGCAAGGTCATCAACGCCGCGAGTGGGTCGAACTGGAGTGCGATCGAGACCGGGTATGGCAGTCTAATCTCAGACACTTCAGCTGGGCTGAAATCGATCTCAAAGGTCGTCTTGAGAATCAGCCACAGGAAGACGACGAAGAAGACTACCTGAGATGCGCGCCGTAGGTTTCTGACAGTCTGGATAGTCATGCGGTCGGCAATCAGACGATTTCTTGGTATCCGACCGAACGGTAGTCCAGCGATCCCAGCCCCGACTGTGCGGCCAACGCGATGTGACTCACCTGGTCTCCGCTGAGACCCAAGAACTCCGCCGCTCTGGAATCGGCGGCCACCTGGTCGGTGGAGCAGAGAACCGTGTTCTCTATTGAGACATCATCCAACGAGCCGCCCTGTGGGCCACCCCTGAAGAGAACTCGAGTTGCATCCACTACGGTGAGCGTCGGACGGACGAAGGCAGCCAGGTCGACTATGGATTGGTCGATCTCTTGGTGCAGCCGGTTGCGACGACCACCGAGTATGCCGTACAGGTTCTTCATCCCGACGGTACAGCGGGTAAGCGAGTGTTGCTTGGCGACCGGCATGTTGATCAGGCGGTCAGTCTCGATGAAGTACTTGAGGACCGGCCAACTCGTCAGCACCTCGCCGCCGAGATCGACCTCGATGAAGTCTTCCGGGCTGGGAAGCATCACCCTGGCCCCGGCGACCTCGCCGGCTTCCTTGATACCCGAGCGCAGAAAACTGCGGCGGGGATCGTTGCAGCTGACGTCTGCAACTGTGACTTGGGCGGCGCCGGCGCCCAGACAGAGCCGTACCATCTCGCTAACCAGAGCTGGATGAGTATTCGCACCCTGCGCGGGAGTGCGGTCCCAGCCGACGTTTGGCTTCACGACAACAGTCTCACCGGCGTGGACGAAGCGACCGATTCCACCAATCGCATCGAGGGCTGCATGCAGCGCTGCCACCGGATCGTCGTTCGTGGCTGAAGTCAGAGTGGCAATGGCTGGATCCGGAGGAACTTCGAAGTTCGCGGTCTTAGCTAGTACGGTGCGCCGCCGCGTGGTCTCGCGGTTGTGGAACACGAACCCGGTAGTACCGGTGACTGCAGCAAGAGCCACCGCCGGGCCGGTTCGCTTGATGAAATCCCTACGTTCCATTTGCTGATGACACCGCTCTCCGGGTTCCGCTCAGTATACTACAGTCGCCTACGAGCGACGGCAAACCAATCGTGAATGGTTCTTTAGACACAATCGATAGGACGAGTACGGAACGACATCGCCAGTGCCGCTGCTGAAGCTCGGAGTTAAGTTGTCCGGGACCAGTTCGTGTCATGGTTGCATAGCGGCAGCAGTAGGTATTGAACAGCCTAAGACGAACGTTCGAATGGTCTGCAGTCGAGTAGTCAATAACAGCGGTGACGGTTGACCGTCGTCGATAATCTGGAGAGAGCAATGGGTTCGAGAGACCAAGTCGGCCGGCGTGGGTTCCTGAAATCGACGGGTATGGCTGTCGTTGGTGGTGGCATCATGTCGGGGCGGGTAACCCGCAGCGCCGCGGACGAACAACAGGGTATGGAAATCAAGGTGCGCGAATACCGCACGCTGGGACGCACCGGCTTCAAGGTCTCGGACATTGGCTTCGGCACGGGGTTCTTCGACAACGCCAACGTGCTGCAAGTCGCCCTCGACATGGGAGTCAACTATATCGATACCGGTGAGCACTACGTGAACGGGCAGGCAGAACGAACTGTCGGCCAGGCTTTGAAGAACAGGGACCGCAAATCGATCTTCTTGACCACGAAGCTGAACTTGTCGTTCGGCGGGGGGGCAACGCAAGAAGATATCAAACGAAGATTCCAGCAATGTCTGGAGCGGTTACAGACCGACTATGTCGACTGCTTGATGATCCATATGACCCCCCGGGTAGAACAGGTGAAACACGAGGGGTTCCACGCCGCATATCAAGAACTGAAGGCCGAGGGGAAAGTGCGGTTTCTCGGTCTGTCGAACCATGGCAGGCAACAGTCGTGGTGGGGCCGGGTGGAAGATCACATGGAGGATATAGTCGGTGCCGCGGCTGAAGACGGCAGGTTCGACGTGGCCCTGTTTGTGTACAACTTCCTGCAAAAGGAGCAGGGTGAACAAATCATCGCGGCATGCAAAGCCCGCAACATGGGTGTCACCCTGATGAAGACCGATCCCGTAAACCTCTACGCGCAGATCACGGAGTCTCTCGAGCAGGCGAGGGAGCGCGGGAGGCAGATCTCGGATGCGCGCGTCCGCATGGCACAGGACTACCGGTCGTATGTACAGCGGGCTGAGGAGTTCAAGCGGAGACACGGCTTGCAGTCAGACGCTCAGGCGAGAGCCGCGGCCATCAAATTCGTCCTCGGCCATCCGGACGTGCATTCGGTATGTCCGAGCATCAACACGCTGGATGGGCTGGAGAGCTTCGTGACACTTTCGGGCACGAAGCTCACTGAGGAAGACGACTCCATGCTCGATGACTACGGGAAGTTGCTGGGGACCTTCTACTGCCGCCACGCGTGCGGCGACTGCGAACCCTCCTGTCCCCAACAAGTCCCCGTGAACACCATCATGCGCTACAACCACTATTTCGAGGCACACGGCAGGGAGAAACATGCCATGGTGCAATACGCCAACTTGACTGCAGCCCATGCGGATGGTTGTCTCGGTTGTTCCGGTTATTGCGAGTCGGCATGCCCTCACGGAGTCCCGGTGCGGACACTGCTGGCCCGAGCACATCAGAACCTGACGCTGGCATAGCGGCCGGTAGTGAATCGCTGACTGCCGGACAGCGCTCGCCGCTTGTCTCTAGCCTGCGCCGGCCTCCGCGCCACGCGGTTGGAGGTTATCATATCAGGGTTTCCAGAGTGCCGGCGACCATCGGTCGAGCCCCAGCGAACCGGCCGACGATCTGTCGCACGAAGCTGTGCCACACAGGTTATTAGCAGTCTGACTCACGCTCACCCGTCGGGAGGCGCATTATGAGTGACGATTACCACTGTGAACGCGAGCACGGCGGTATCTCACGGAGGAACTTCGTCAAGGTTGGCGGTGCAACTCTAGCGGGAGGAGCGTTGCTGGGGGGTAACACGACACCGGCTGCTGCCAGTAGCGGTACCGGCCTGTTTTCCTATCGACCGCGCCAAGACGCACGCATCCAACGTCATCGTACGCTGGGCCGGACCGGCTGGAACGTGTCAGATATCGGTATGGGGAGCGTCCCGCTGAGGGAAACCGCAGTAGTCCGCTACGCGTATGACAAGGGAGTCAACTATTTCGACACGGCGGAGGGTTACGGCAACGGGGCCGCCGAGCGAGCTATTGGCGATGCGATGCAGCACATGGAGCGGGACAAGATCTTCATCGCCACCAAAGGGCGCGTCAACGCCGATGACAGCGCGGCGACAATAGTCGAGCGCGTTCGCAACAGTCTCGAGCGGCTACAAACCGACTACGTCGACGCCTATTCCATACACGCCGTAGGTTCGGTCGAGGCGTTGAGCCATTCTGGTTACCACGCGGCGATTGAGCAGTTGAAGGCGGAGGGCCGGGTTCGGTTCACCGGAGTCTCATACCACGGACCTGGGAACCCCCAGGGGCCTAGCATGGGCGACGTGTTGACTGCCGCTGCCGAAGACGGTCGCTTCGACATCATCCTCTTGGTCTACAACTTCTTGAATCATGAAGAGTCGGACCGAATCATCGCAGC
Source organism: Gemmatimonadota bacterium (assembly GCA_039586365.1). Classification (GTDB taxonomy): domain Bacteria; phylum Gemmatimonadota; class Gemmatimonadetes; order Gemmatimonadales; family GWC2-71-9. Next base: position 31,315 of record JBDHKN010000015.1, read on the forward strand.
CTGCAAAGCCAACGATGTGGGTACGACGGCGATGAAGACCGCGCCCGGAGTGATACGTTACCAACCGTTGGACCCCGACAACCTCACCGAACAGCAGGAACGCTATGTCGAGCGCTTCACCAGCCGGGGGCAGAGTCGCGAAGCGGCGCTCCAGCGGCTCGAGGCCCAGACGCAGCGGCAAAAGGACTTATACGACCGCACCCGGCCGTTCGTCGACCGGTACGGACTGCAGACCGAGGAACAGCTCAGGCTCGGCAGCATCCACTGGGTGATTCAGAACCCTGACATGCACACCGCGTGCATCGCGTTCACCAATTTCGATCTGGTGGACAAGGTAATCCCGCTCTCCGGTACCGAGCTCGGCTCGGCTGAGTTGCGAATGCTCCAGGAGTGCAAGCTGGCGCTCAGCGACCAGTATTGCCGCCACGGATGTACGGAATGCCGCGGCAGTTGCCCTCACGACGTGCCGGTGAGCACCATCATGCGTTACGCATACTACTATGAAGGGCAAGGGCGCGAGAAGGCAGCCATGTCACTGTACTCGGACTTGCGAGGCAGAGACGCATCTGCTTGTCACCACTGCGCCGGGGATTGCAGCGGTGCCTGTCCCTACGGCGTCGACATACTGCCCAAAATGCTCCAAGTGCACGATCTGTTGACACTGGCTTGAACAACGTCTGAGCACTGACGAAGTGGGAGTGCATAACATGAAACGGATTCTGTCGCTTGCTGTCTCGATCGTAGCGGTCTCCTTTTTCGCATGCTCCGGGCAGGAATCTGACTTCCCAGAAGTGGCCGGTTGGACACGGGCTGGTGAAGTACTGACCTATGAAGCCGACAACCTGTGGGAGTACATCAACGGCGCCGCCGAATTGTTCGTCGAGTACGACGTGCAGACCTGCCGGACTGCTGACCTAACCTCGAACGATGTGACGGTGACGCTTGACCTCTATGACATGGGGACGCCGCTCAATGCTTTCGGGGTGTTCAACCGAGAGAGTCCGGGTAAGGGAATGCCGCTACCGCAGGCGACAGCGGCCGTGGTGTCGCCACCGTACCAGGCGTTGCTGTTGACGGGTGCCACTTATGTGAAGGTCAACGCAGTCGAGGGGGACCTGACCGAGACCACAGGACGCGAGTTGCTCGAGGCAGTTGCCGCGACGTTATCCGGCCAGGCTGGGTACCCCAGCGAACTTGGGCTGCTTCCGGCCAACGGCAAGGTCGCCGGCAGCGAGGGGTATCAACGCCGGGGCTTTCTCGGGCTCACGGAGCTGACCGACTGCGTCCACGCCGAGTACTCCGGTGATGGCGACGAGACCTGGCAGGGATTCGTGGTGCTTCCGTCCGCATCCGTCTGGGACGAATTGCCGGAGAGCTGGGATTCCCTGGAACACAATGGACTCACGGTTAGGTACCGCGAGATTCCCTATCGGGGTCTGGTGGGTGTGGTGAAGACGGCCACGGGTGTCAAGGGGGTTTCGGGTGCGGCTGACCAGGCAGAGCTGCTGAGTCGGTTGGACGGTTTCATCTCGTAGTGACGCGAATCTCTCAGTGAGGTAGCTGAACTACCATTCGGCCGCGACCGAGTTCGTGCTCTAGCGGCTGTCGGATCAGGGTGTCCGCCTACCTGTGGCACGGTTACTGCTATAGCTACCTCTCCCGTCAACCGCTTCTGGGAGGCATTTTACGGTCTGGCCATGACTGAGCAGAACTCGCCCGCAGCAGCTCCCGCCATCCAGGTGCAGATCTTGGGGAAGTCCGAGATCCAGCGCTTTACCGGGTCGTTCAACATCGGCCGGGCCCCGGACAATGACGTGGTTGTCTATCACGAAAAGGTCTCCCAGAAACATGCCGCGGTCGTGTTTACTGACGGCCAGTGGTACCTACAGGACCGTGGCAGCAGCAACGGGACCTTCGTCTACGGCAAACGGATTGATGGGTCGCGGCTAGCGGGCAGCGTGCGGGTGCGCCTTGGTCATGACGGCCCGACGCTGGTTCTCACTACTGAGGGCACCGAGCCCGCAGCGCGTCCCACGGTCCTCTCTGAACCGTCGGAGAGCAAGATACTGGACCGGTTCTTCGGTGGTCGAACGCCGCTGGACATGAGTAGGCACACGGCGCTGTTGCGTAAGGTGCTGCACAAAGAACAGAAGCGACGCGCCAAGCCCTACCTGGTCGCGCTGGCAGTGCTCGCGGTACTCGCCCTCTGCGCGACTGCGATAACGTACGTTCAGCGCAAGCAGATCCAGCGTGCCCACGCCGCCGCCGCCGATCTGTTTTACGCCATGAAGTCCCTGGAACTCGAGGTGGCCCGGCTGCGCGTGAGTGTTGCGGAAGGGCAGTCCTATCGGAATCAACGCGAAGAACTCAGGCGGCAGTATCTGGACTATCTCGAAGATTTGGGGATTTATGGTGAGGGCACTCCGGAGGACATCCAGCTCATCTATCGTGTAGTGCATCGGTTCGGCGAATCGGAGGTGAATGTTCCCCGAGCATTCGTCAATGAGATTCGCCGGTACATCGAACGGTGGCGGCAGTCTGATCGGTTGGATGATTACATCGCCCGGGCCGCCGAGAACGGCTACGGGCCGATCATCGCAGAAACCATGCTGAGCAACGACATGCCCCCCGAGTTCTTCTACTTGGCGCTGCAGGAGAGTGGCTTCAAATTGGAGGCGGTGGGCCGAGAAACCCGTTACGGCATCGCCAAGGGAATGTGGCAGTTCATGCCGGAGACTGCTCGTGCGCTTGGGCTGCAAATGGGGCCGCTGGTGGGCGTTGCACAGTTCGACCCGCTGGATGAGCGGCATCAGCTCGAGAAGTCCACCGAGGCGGCCGCCCAGTACCTGTGGGACATCTACACCACGGACGCACAGGCATCCGGGCTGCTCGTGATTGCGTCGTACAACTGGGGTCAGGGCAATGTGCTGAGGCTGATCCGGACGATGCCCGAAAACCCACGGGAGCGGAACTTCTGGAAGCTGCTGACCCAATACCGCGACCGCATCCCGGAGGAGACGTATCATTACGTGTTCAGCATCGTGTCGGCCGCGGTGATCGGAGAGAACCCGTCACTGTTCGGTTTTGATTTCGACCCGCCGCTGCCACGTGAGCCCGAGACGAGCGAGGCCGGAGAGATTGGAGCGCTCTAAGCACCACTCCTGTCCCATTCTCTTGCTCCATCAAGATGTTTCTCTGTGGAGGTTTCAACATCCATCGCCGGAGCCTGCCACTGCCCATCGCTGGAGGGAGTGGAAGAGTTGGCTTGGCGGATCAATGGTCCAGATCTTGCCCCCAACAATCCAGCACCGTCCGGATACCATCGTGAAGGGCCGGTGAACTCCCAGGCGCTTTCACACATATCAGGAGAGTGACTGTCTATATGAGCGTGAATGTCCAGGATCAGATGCAGGAATATGTCGAGGAACTTGCCAAGCAGGACAACATCGACCCGTCGGTCAATCTGTTTGAGACAGGTCTGCTCACATCGGTGCACGTGCTCGACCTCATCGCATATATCGAGGAGAGATTCGGCATCGTGGTCTCCCCAGATGACCTCAGCATCGAGAACTTCGGCTCGATCGACGCGATGGTCACGTTTGTCGACAAGGCGATGCAACCGGTTTGAGCCCCATGCTTCCAGTCCATGAGTTGTTGTGCAGAACTGCAACCGACTCTCCTGATAGAGAGGCGGTGGTCTGTGGCGACAACCGCGTGTCGTTCGGTACGGTGGATGAGGCAGCGACCGCGCTGGCAGCTTTCCTGGCGTCCCGCGGAATCGGGCAGGGCGATCGGGTGGGTATCTTTGCCACCAAGAGTGTAGCGGAGGTCATCGCGATATATGGCATCCTGCGGGCAGGAGCCGCGTTCGTTCACATCAACCCGCAGTATCGCGACGTTCATCTGCGCCACGTTATTGCAGATTGCGGCATCAAGACACTCTTCCTCGATGGTTCGAGGGCGAGGATATTCGCCGGCGCGTGCGGCGAGGCGGGCTTCTCCGGACTAGTAGTATCCCTGTCCGACGAGATGGCGCTAAATAGGAAGACTTTCTGCGACGTCACGCATCTGAGAGATATAGTGGGATCCCCCCGCCAGCAGTTTCGGCCAGTGGATGTTGGCCCAGACGACCTGGCTGCAATTATCTACACATCGGGATCGACCGGGATGCCGAAGGGCATCATGGTGACCCATCGGATTTTCCATGACGCTACGGTCGCGTCAGCGGAAGTGCTCCACAATGTTTCCGCCGACCGGATAATTTCGGTAACTCCATTTTCGTTCGATGGTGCTCTGAGTCAGCTCTTCACCGCCACATTGGTAGGTGCTACGCTGGTGCAGCAGCGGTCCAGCTTCCCCAAGGATATCGTCGACACACTCCTGAAGGAACGGATTTCGGGCTTCCACGCAGTCCCATCGCTGTGGGGAGTCCTACTCCAAGAGCGCTCGCCGTTTCCCCAGTACCGTTATCCTCACTTGCGGTACGTTTCGATCATCGGCGAAGTGCTGCCCGCAAAACACCTCGCGAGGCTGCGGCGACTCCTCGCGACCACGCAGTTTTACCTGATGTACGGTACCACCGAGGCGTTCCGGTCGACCTACTTGCCGCCGGCCGACCTGGACCGCAAGCCAGGCTCAGCGGGAATCCCGTTCCCCGGTGTCAACCTCAAAGTCGTAGATGATGCTGGCAACCAGTGTCCGCCAGGAGAAACCGGGATGATCGTCCACAGCGGCGCGTTCGTGTCACCCGGTTATTGGAGTGACCCTGAGCGAACCGCCTCAACGTTCGTGAACGGCTGGTTGCACACCGGAGACCAGGGTCGCATGGATGAGGAAGGTTACCTGTACTACGCTGGGCGGCGCGACGGGCTCATCAAGGCTCAGGGGTTCCGAGTGAGCCCGGAGGAAGTCGAGACGTGTATCCACCAACTTGACGCTGTGGCGGAAGCAGCGGTGATCGGCGTTCCGGCCGAGGAGATCGGTACGGCCGTCAAGGCAATTGTAGTGCTGCAAGGGGGTGCCAATGCCACGGCCAAGGACGTGATCAACCACTGTCGGCGGGAGCTGCCGCACTACATGGTTCCGAGCATCGTTGAATTCCGACCGGCACTGCCCAAGACGAACGGCCACAAGATAAACCGGGCCGCGTTGGTTTGAGCATGTGCGAGAGGTTCCTGCAACATGAGCAGCATACTCGCGCTGAGTGACGGGCAGCGGGAAGCCGTTGCCCGGGCGGTTGAGGCTATCAAACGAGAGATCGAGCCTAACGCTGCGCTGATAGACGGTACCGAGGAATTCCCGGAGAGCACCATCCGAGGTCTCGGCAAGCACGGTCTGCTGGGTATTCCCTTGTCCACGGAGTACGGAGGAGCCGGCCTCGACCTCGTGACGTACTGCTGCGTACTTGAAGAGATGGCGCATGCCTGTGTTTCCACCGCCGCCACCGTTGATGCCCACACGACCATGGTCGGGCTCTCGCTTGTTCGGTTCGGGTCGGAGCCACAGCGGAAGAAATACCTGCCCAAACTCGTGTCCGGAGATGCGCTAGGAGCATTTGCACTCACCGAGCCCAAAGTCGGCTCCGACGTGGCCGGGATCGAAACCACAGCTGTGAGAGACGGAGACCGCTACGTCTTGAACGGTGCCAAGACGCTGATCGCGAACGCGAACCATGCCGACGTATTCGTGGTTGCAGCCAAGACCGCGCCCGAGCGCGGCATCATGGGGATCAGCGTCTTCATCGTCGATAAGGGGACACCTGGATTCCGGCCGTCGGGAAAGCGAGCCAAGACTCTCGGTGTGAGGGGAACGGATCTGGGCGGGCTGATCTTCCAGGATGCTGCGGTTCCCGCTGAGAACCTGATCGGCAGGGAGAACCTGGGCTTGAAAGTTGTGCATGAGGCGCTGGTCACCGACAGGATTACGACTGCGTCCATCGCCGTAGGACTCGCCCACGCTGCGCAGGGACACGCGGTGGCGTATGCCAAGCAGAGAGAGCAATCAGGCAAGGCGATTGCGCAGTTCCAGAGCGTGAAGAACATGCTGGCGGACATGGAGGTGGGTATTGCAGCTGCACGGCTCCTGGTTCGTGAGGCCGCCACCCTGAGAGAGAGCGGTGCGGACGTGACGAGGGCCGCTTCAGTGGCCAAGCTGTTCGCTTCCGAGACGGCCACGCGCGTGACGAAGGACGCCGTACAGGTTTTCGGGGGTGTTGGCTACACGCAGGACTACCCAGTGGAGCGTTTGTTCAGAGACGCAAAGTACACTGAGATCGTCGACGGGACGTCCGAGATACAGCGCATTATTATCGCCGACGAAGTGATCAGGCGTCACTCCTGAGTTTGACATGCAGCAGATGCACTTCGTAGGGAATACCGTCTTCGGTGGCGAGACTCGCTATAGCTTCACGGCTCTCGCGGTCACACTGTTCGCGTTTGTCCTGAGGCATCGCTGCGAAGTGTGCGCCTAGTCGCGGAACCCACCAACTCCAATGGCCCTCGAGGTCGTCATAGTAGGTCTTGTACTCTTCTGACACAGTGAGCTGCTCACCTGGGAATGTATTGCCGAACAGCTCTTCGGCGCCGTCCCGCGATAGGTGCTTACGCATCTTGGCGGACTCGACCAGCCATCCCAGCCCCATGTAGCGCAGAAAGATCGGCGTGGTCTTCTTGACAAACTCGAGACCCGCATCCCGTCCGACGAAGAACAGGTCCATCTCACCGTTCGGTTTGAGCACGCGCGCCAGTTCCTTGACAGAACCCTCCAGGTCGGTGACCCAGTGAAAGGCCAGGATGCTGAACAGGTAGTCCACTGAATCGGACTCGAGTGGCAGTTGCTCGAACCGCCCATCCATCACGGTGACGTTGTCAATGCCCGCGAGGTTCACGGCTGCGTGCCCGCGCATTTCCTCCGCGGGCTCCACTCCGACAAAGCGCACTACCGAGCTAGGACGTGATGACAGCTCGCGGAGGGCGTGCCCAGCGCCACACCCAATGTCCGCCACGACCTCGTAGCGGTCTTTGAGGCTGAGCTGTTGCAGTGCCCGCTTGGCCACCTGCCCCCAGCAGGACTCGAGATTGCCCTCCTGATCGTAGTCGCCGGCGCGTTCGGAGTACGTCTTTATTACCACGTCACGTGGATCAGCCATGGTCTCTCTCGGATGTGCCTAATCAAACACAATAACACCGATCCCCGAGCAGCTACAACGCCCCAGTCGCATTCGTTCCCACCACGCATTGTGACGGGATCGCGGCTGCAACGTCCTGGCGGTTGCGCAGCGGCTAAAGGGCATCATTTGCCTTGGCGTGCAACTTGCTTGGCCTGGCGCCACTGAGCTGCCATATGTTTACTACTTGTCGCTCTCGATTGGGTCGCTTGAAGCGAACGGCCTAGATCCGGTCGCACCGCCTGATCCGCTGGGTCGGGTGCATGTTCTGCCAGCCGCTGAGGTGCCGCGAAGGAGGTTGCATGATCCGCCAATTCGAGCGTGAGGATATCCCTGCCGTCGTGGATTTCCACCGGCGCATTTTCGGGCTGCCCCCGGGGCCACCGCCGCCGCAGGATCTGTATTACACGACGATCTTTTTCGATCATCCGTGGTACGATCCGGAGATCCGCTCCCTGATGTACGAATCCGACGGTCAGATCGTGGGTTTCATGGGAATCGTGGCGCGGCCGATGAGATTCAAGGGTGAGCAGATCCGGGTCGCCGTTCCCACCAGATTCATGGTGGACGCGGAGCGAGGTGGGGCTCTGATCGCCGTGCAACTGCTGCGAACGCTGGCGGCGGGGCCACAGGTCGCGGCTATCAACGATAGCTCCAACGAGGTCATGCGCCAGGTGTGGCTGCGTGCCGGAGCCGATCTCCTGTACGCCAGCAGCATGCATTGGATCAGGCCCTTCTTGCCAGCAGAGCGATGGCGGCGGAGCATGCGACAGCGGGGTGGTATCGCTGGCTTCGGCGGACGGTTTGCTTGGCCCCTATCCCGGGCGAGCGACCTGTTGCTCGACCGGGTAGGCTGGAACGACTTCTCGGTCCCCCCAGATGCGCACGTGGATCCAGATCCCGACGCTGCGGTGCTGCTCCGGTTGATCGAGAGCGAGAGTGCCAGGTGTCTGCTGAGCCCTGTATACGAAGAGACTACACTCGCATGGCAGCTGGGCGAACTCGAGCGGATGGGTCGGCACCGTCGCTTATGCGGCGCGGTCGTGCGGGGCAAGAAGGGGCGAGAGTTGGGATGGTACCTGTACTACCACCAAACGGGTGGGGTCAGTGAGGTCCTGCAGCTGGTCGCAGTTCCGGGTCAGGAAGACACGGTCGTGGCGGCTCTGCTGGCAGAAGCACACGGGCGCGGTGCCGTAGCTATCCGGGGACGCACCGATGTGAGGCTGCTAGCGGCCCTGACCAATCAGCGGTGTGTATTCGCCGCCGGTGAGCCCTGGTCCTTGGTCATGACGCAGGACGACGAGTTCCGCAGGATCTTGCAGGGCAAGGACGCATTCTTTTCACGGCTCGAAGGGGAGTGGTGGTAAGGGGCCGGGACCAAGTCGGCCTCAGTACTGTCAGCCGGCAAATCCGTCGGCTCGGTTCGTGGCGAGCACGGTCACCTCCACCCTTGTCAAACGCTGATCCACGTGTTTACTAAGGGGGCGGATAGCGACTACTGATGTAGCTGTCCCAACGATGCCCCTTCACGGGCTGCCATCCGAACTCCCTTCACGGAGGTACGTCCATGAGACTTGATAAACATTTGCATTGTATCAGTGCGGTTGTGCTCACGTCACTGATCGTCGGGACCAGCCCACTGCTGGCACAGCAACCCGACTCCGACGAAGCCAAGGCGCTCTCCGGCCTACGATATCGCAATATCGGACCTGCCAACATGGGAGGTCGGGTGAGTGCTATCCTCGGCATCCCCGGCGATCTCCGGACCTGGTGGTTCGGCGGCGCCGACGGTGGCCTGTGGATGACCAAGAACGGTGGTACGACCTTTCAGGGTCAGTGGCAGGACGCCGAGGCCTACTCGGTAGGCGGCGTGACGCTGGCCCCGTCCGATCCCAACGTGCTGTACCTGGGATCCGGTGAAGGCGACCCACGCAACTCGGTGAGCTACGGTCGCGGTGTGTGGAAGTCCACCGACATGGGCAACACCTGGAAGCACGTCGGGCTCGCGGAGACGGAACGTATCAAGCGGGTCAAGGTGCACAGCACGAACCCCGATATCGCCTACGTCTGTGCCATGGGCCGCGAGTGGGGCCCGAACGAAGAACGTGGCGTGTTCCGCACCCGGGACGGCGGCGAGACGTGGGAGAAGGTTCTCTACATCGACCAGGACACGGGCTGTTCCGAAATCGACATCAACTGGTCTAATCCCCGGATTCTGTACGCCGGCATGTGGACCTTCCGACGCAAGCCGTGGCGCTTCGATGGAGGTGGCAAGGAGACCGCCGTATACAAGACGATCGACGGCGGTGACACTTGGGAGAAGCTGAATGTGGTGGACGAGCCCATGGCGCGCATCGGGTTGGCCATTGCTCAGAGCCAGCCGAACACCGTGTACGTGATTACTGAGACTCCCACTAAGGGTACACTGTTCCGCTCTGACGACGGCGGCGCAACGTGGCGCGGAGTCAATGACAATCGCAGTATCAACTTCCGCCCATTCTACTACAGTGAGATCCACGCCGACCCGACCAACCCCGAAGTGGTTTGGTCACTGTCAGGTGGCTTGTACAAATCCACCGACGGGGGTCGCAGCTTCGAGTCGGTGGGTGGGGGAGTACATGGCGACCACCAAGCACTGTGGATTGATCCGGAGGACCCGGACCGTGTGCTGTCGGGCTCAGATGGCGGCTATCAGGTGACGTTCGATGGCGGTGAGAACTGGGACATAATCAACAACGTCACCCTGTCGCAGTACTATCAGATCTTCGTCGACGACCGGGATCCCTACTATGTCTGTGGTGGATTGCAGGACAACGGCAACTGGTGTGGTCCGAGCCGCGTGACCGGCGGTGGCATCCGTAAGGACGAGTGGTACACCGTCTCGGGTGGCGACGGCTTTTACGCCGTACCCGTACCTGGCAAGCCCCATCTGGTCTACTCCAACGCCCAAGGCGGTTATTTCCGCATCACCAACACGAACACCGGTGTCACGCGGTCGATCGAGCCTTACCCGCGCATGCACGGTTCGCAGGGCCAGGCCATGTTTAGGGCAAAGTACCGCTTCAATTGGGACGCGCCGATCCACATTTCTCCCCACGATCCCGGCACGGTGTACTGGGGCGGTAATGTCCTGTTCAAAAGCACCGACGAGGGGCATAGCTGGGACGTAATCAGTCCGGACCTCACCACCAATGACCCGAACAAACAGCTCGACTCCGGGGGAGAGATCTACCTCGACAACACCGCTGCGGAGTTCCACTGCACCATCCTCACGATAGCCGAGTCGCCGCTCCAGGCCGGAGTGATTTGGGTGGGGACCGATGACGGCAACGTGCAGATCACCCGCGACGGGGGTGCGACCTGGACGCAACTGAACGACAACCTGCCCAACTTCCCGGGCGAAGCCTGGGTGTCGAAGATCGATGCCTCCCACCACGTGCCTGGTCGCGCCTACATCAACGTGGACCAACACCGGCTGGACGACTTCAGCCCCCATGTATGGCGCTGCGACGACTACGGCGCATCGTGCAGGGATTTGAGTGTGGGCCTTCCCGAAGACGACTACACCAAGGTCATCCGAGAAGACCCGACCAACAGCGACCTGCTCTACGTGGGCATGGACAGGGGGCTCTACTTCTCCTGGAACGGTGGACAGACCTGGGTGGACATGCGGCTCAACCTGCCGAGGGTATCGGTCCGCGACATCAAGGTCCAGCAGGAGTACAACGATCTGGTGGTGGGCACGCACGGCAGGGGAGCATGGATTCTGGATGACCTGGCTGCGGTGCAGCAACTCGCCGAGGCAATGCAGGAAGACCTGTTCGTGTTCCCGGTGGAAGAGGCCACCCACTGGCAATCCTGGAACTCCGACGCCTCCGCTGGCCAGCGTACCTACATGGGTGAGAACCCGGAGGACGGTGCCTCGATCAACTTCTATTTAGCCGCCAAGCCCATGGCGGCGGTCAAGGTGCGGATCACGGATGTCAGCGGCGATCTAGTGCGGGAGCTGCAGGTAAGCGAGGCGGATGCCGGCGTCAATCGCGCCAGTTGGGACTTGCGGCACACCGGGCCCACCCCGCGGCAGGCAGGGGGTCAGACCGGTGGCGGTGGCGGTAGGTTCAGGGGCAGTATGGGCGCTGCCGCCGTTCCCGGCAGTTACACCGCCACGGTACTGGTCGGCGACGGTGACCTACAAGACGGCACCACATTCCAGGTTCGCGGGGACCCGCGGATTGAGATGCGGGCAGCCGACTACCAGGCCTGGCACGACGCCTCACAGTCCCTGGTGGACCTCTCCTCTGAGGCCAACCAGATGATGGACCAGGTAACCAAGCTCCAGACCCAGTTAGGGAATCTCAAGGAGCAGGTGCGTGATGCCAACGTTGAGAACCGGCCAGCAGTTGCCGCTCAGATCGACACTGCAATGGCTCAACTCAAGGAGCTGGATAACAAGCTGCAGCGCCCGCCACCCAGAATGGGCTATCGACAGTACCCTCGCCTGAATGAAGAAGTCGGATCGTTGCTGCGCAGCGTTGCCGGGACCCAGGCCCTGCCAACCGAGGCTCACATGACCGTTCTGTCTGAGCTGCGGTCGGACGCTGCTGCGCTGGGCCGGGAACTCGACGGGATTGTTGCTGGTGCGATTCGGGAACTGAACGGCATGCTGGGAGACCTGCCGGCTGTGGTCGTGCCGCGGAGAGAACTCATTCCGTAGCGGCCCGCTATCCCTACCGACATGAAGCGGCGGAGGCCCGGCTGGCCTCCGCCGCTTGTTGCGTGCACCTGGATCGTCGGTGACCTGCTAGAGCGTGCGATTCACCGCGGCGTGATGAACAGGTGTGTCCAGTGGCGCTCGAGCAACCCGACTCCGTGATGGGTGAGCGCACAGTTCTCGATGTTCGCCCGGTGGCCCTGGCTGCCCAGCCAGGCGTCCAACACCGCCTGCGCGGTGGGCTGCCCGGCCGCGATGTTCTCGGCCGCACGCGAGTAGAGGATGCCGGCTGCCGCGAGGCGATCGAACGGCGAGAGCCCGTCCGGGTTCATGTGATCGAAGAAATCGCGGTCCACCATGTCCTCGCTGTGCCGCTGCGCAACCTCGGCCACTTCGCCGTCCCACTCGAGCACGGGGCATCCGACGGATTCGCGATGGGCGTTCACCAACTGCGAGAATGTCACGACTTCCGCGTCAGCCGAGGGGCCGAGCGGATTCGAATCGCCGCACGCGAAGGCGAGGAAGAGCCCAAAACAGATGACTCGCAGCGGAGAGCGCGGTTTCACAGGGTGCTCCTGATAGTGACGGCACCAACATAACCGCCCGCGGCACGCCGCTTGGTGACGGGCATCACGTAGATCCGACCGGAACAGTGAGAGTCGTCCCGGCTCGATGACCGTCGCTGTTTGCCTCTGTCAGTAGACGAAGGCGCACGCCACGGGAAGGTGGTCGGAATATCCGTCGGCGTGGAAGTTGTCTCCCGTGTAGCTGCGGCTGGGCCGGGGAATCGAGTTGACGTCGCTCGGCACATACATCTGATAGTCGTGGCGGATCACCTCGGTAGTGCCGCTCAGCCAGCGGAGCCCATCTTGCTGCAACAAGCCGGGCGAGAGGATCACGTGGTCGATCACTTCCCAGCGGTTCTCGAAGACGTATGTGCCGGCGTCACTATCAACGTGGATTGGCCACATGGAGTTGTAGAACGTTCCCGGATCGAGGGATGCTAGATCTCCCGTGGTCCTGAGGTATTGCCGGACTGAAACGTTGGTGGGCTCGTCGTTCAGGTCGCCCAGCACGACAATGTCGGCGGCGCTGTCCGCCGCGAGCAGCTGGTCGATACGGTCGCGCAGAGTCGTCGCGGCAACGATGCGATGGGACTCCGGGTTCCCACGAGACGGCCAGTGATTCACAAACACGTGGAACTGGTAGCTGCTTATAGCGAATTCTGCCTCAACGATATCGCGGGTATTCCCGGCAGCCACGAGAATGAAATCGTGCGAGCGGAGGGTTACCCGCTGGCGATCGTAAATGATGGCGCAGTCGATCCCGCGCCGGCTGGGCGAATCCTGCTGAATGATCTCGTACTCTCGCTGGAGCGACGCGAGGCTGGCGACCAGCAGTTCGACCACAGCACGGTTCTCGATCTCACACAGTCCCAGGATGTCGGGACCTGCACCATCGTTCATGTCCGTGATGACGCGCGCGAGATTGCCGGTCTTGATCGCGAGGCGCTGTTCCGTCCAAGCCTTGGCGCTGGTTGGCGTAAACTCCTCGTCGCCGTCGACCGACGGGTCGTCCAGCGTGTCAAACAGGTTCTCGACGTTCCAGAACGCCAAATGCAGGTCGGAAGACAGTTCTGATTGCTCGGAACATCTGGTAGCCGCCACCAAGGTGAATGCGGCGACTGTGAGGGTGCGTAACAGCATACTGGTGTCTCCCGGTTTCATGTGCTGCACAAAGTGGCGCGTGACAGGCCCGCAGCCTTCTGCCTGATCCGGCGAATCCCTCCGGGTGCTGCGGCCCCGGTGGACTCGACGCCCCGGACTGCTGTGGCCGTGGGGCACCGTGTCAGTTGGCTGCCGAGACCGCCGGTCCGCGTACGCACCCTGCGAGATCCACCGCCGGCTGCTGTCGGAGACGGATCAAGGTACTGTTCACTAGTATCCACGACGCTTGTCAACCACCGACAACAGCGGCTCTCCGTTCGCGAACCGCCGCAGGTTTTCCCGAAACAGTAGCCAGAGCCGCTCCATGTGGCCGTCCGAATCTCCTCCGATGTGGGGTGTGATGATGACGTTGGGCATGCCCCACAGTTCATGATCGACCGGCAATGGCTCCGGATCGGTCACGTCTAGACCCGCGCCCGCGATGCGACCGTCACGCAGTGCCTGGGTCAAGGCGTCGGTTTCCACGGTGCGGCCACGTCCGATGTTGATGAAGAACGCAGTCGGTTTGGTCCTGGCAAAGAACTCGGTGTCGAACATGTCGTCCGTTGCAGGAGTGAACGGGACGCTGTTCACTATGACGTCGGCTTGAGGAGTCAGCGTGAGCAGCTCGGACGAGAGTCCGACGTACTCCACGAACGGGGGGCCTTCGCGCCGGCTGCCGCGCGTCGCGATCACCCGCATACCGATGCCGTGCGCCAGCCGTGCCACCTCGGTGCCGATGCCGCCCAACCCTACCACCAACAAGGTCCGGCCTCTCAGCTCGAGCAACTCGCTGCCGTCACCCGAATAGGGCGCCGGCCCCGTGAGCGGCGTCGTGTCCCAACGCCTGTCGCGTTGCAGCGAGAGGGCCGTGTGAAGCCGGCGGCTCAACGCCAATACCATCGCTAGCACGTGCTCGGCGCCACCCGGCGCGAAGATGCGCTGGGCATTGGTGAGCACCACATCGCTTGCCACGAAGCCAGGGATTGCCAGGTATCTCTCAACGCCGGCTGCCGGGAGCTGCACCCAGCGGAGTCGCTGCGCGCCGCTCAAGATCTCCGGTGTCAACCACCCCAGGACCGCATCGGCATCCGTCGCTGCTGCTGCGGCTTGCTGGGGGTCAGCAACCACCACGAGCTCGACACCGGGTGCGACCTGGCCTAGTTGTCCGGTCCGGCCCGGCCACAGGTCGGCAACGACGACCTTGCTGGGCGGGGTCCATACCGGATCCGTAGCGGTCGGCGTTGCTCCTTCCTCGAGACCCAGCCCGGCTACAAACGCCGTCGCCGGCTGAAGACCCACGATTTCATCGAATACTCGGCCCACGGTGCCTGCTGGCAGCAGGGCGAACTCGTCCGCCGTCACCGACCGCAGCACCTGGTCCCGCGTTTCCCCCTCCTTGACCGCTGCGGCCACCCGAGTCCTGAGCTGCAGCAGAGCCTGACGAGTGGTAGCCAGCAGGTCCGGCCCACCCACCGGACCCGACCCGGGAACGACCACGCTCGGATCGAGGCGCTCCAGCCGTTCGAGCGATCGGATCCAAGCGTCCAGCGGTAGCGGTGCCGAGCCGCGGCCCGAGCCGACCAGGTCGCCGGCAAACAACACTCCCGAAGTCACCACGAACACGCTCGCAGCACCTCCAGCCGGGGCCCCGTCCACACCGCGCAGTTCCACGCTGCGGCTGCCAGCTGCTAGCGCGATGCTGGTAGGGAAGGACAGTAGTTGCCCCGAGCCGGTAGCGCCGTGAGATGCAGCTTGCACCAGCCGAGTCATACCTTCCGGTGTCGCTGAATCTGCGGTGTCGCGACTCCCGTAGGTATGGACGACGAATCGGGCCGGTTTTGCGGCGGATGCACGCACGGCTTCGCGCACTTCTGACCACGTTTCGCCGGAGCCGCCGTCAACGATTAGCAGATAGTTGTCGAATTCGACCCACCCTACGTTGTGAGCCGGTGTATTAGTCCGGGCGGGCACCGCCAAGACCCGGACGCCGTCCGCAACTCGCTGTGGGTTCTGGGCCGCCAGTGGAGTCGCGGCGAGGAGAATGCAGCCAAATACCGTGAGCGCGGGCTTCATGGGAACTCCGTTTGACACAGGTGACCGGTGCGGCAAGGGCCGCGGGGCAGCTAGAGCCGTAGTCTACACAGATAACATCTGGACCCCTCTTCGCACAGGCTGGCGCACACCGAGGCGAAGTGGTTTCCGGAGGAGTGAACCCCACGGGTAGCCAAATAGGCTGCAAGGGTTGAGCTTTGAAATAGCACAGTCAGTGAGGAGGCACCATGTACCGGACCTATTTCAGGACTCTGACGGTATCGGTAATACTGCTCGCGGGATGCGCCAGTGGCGTCACACGAAGTGGCGCTCCAACCGGGCAGTCGGACATCCTCACCCGGGAGGAACTGAGCCATCTGACCGTCACGAGCGCATACGAGGCGATCCAGCAGGAAAGACAGCGTTGGTTCCGGTCCTACCGGGGCAGGGGGTCGCTCACCCTGGGCGAGAACCCGATCTGGGTGTACGTGGATGGAGTGCGCCGGGGAGAGATTGAGGTGTTGCGCAACATCATGCTCGAGAACGTGGCGCGGCTGGCGTTCGTGAACCCCCGGGACGCCACGACGAGGTGGGGCACCAACCACACGTCCGGCTGTATCGAAGTGACATTGATCCACCGCTAGCGGGTTGGGGCGCGCAGCCATCTGCTTGGCGGTTCAGGTGGCTCGGCTCCCGACTGATGCTGATTGGGTTGTCCCCTATCCGTTCGGTCTCGAGCAGCCGAGTCGCAACTGAGGCAGCATGGGGGGTGTGAAGCTGAACTGTCGCGGGACCTGGTAGGTTTGGCCGGATCGCCAAGCGAGGTGTGGCGCAAGGTGTCCCACTCATTGCACAGTAGTCGCCCTCCACTCGTGCAAGGCCCCCGGCCGCCGTAGTGCCGGAAGTACGGAGAGTGCTATGATGTCCGAGGAACCAGAGCGCATCCCGCAAGAACACTCGCAGTTGGTGCCGCCGTCCCACCTGCCTCCGATCCCTGTAGGGGCGGGCACACCGGATCCCGCTCCGGAACCACGGCGCCCTGTGAGTGCTCGCGAGCTGGGAATGCTGATCCGCCAACGCCTGGCAGACATACTCGACGCAACCGATGCTGCGCTAGCAGCGTTCGTTGGGGAGTTGAAAAGCAAGCGAGGTGAGCACAAGGGGCGGGGTTAGGGGAAGGCACTCGCTCTGTCAGTTGAGCTACGGCAGCCGAGTGGTATCTTGCGGTTGGATGACAGGTTTCCCCCACGGAGGTGGTGATCCATGAAGCCACTGGCCGATATACCAGCGTATACCAAGGAGCAATGGGACCGCGACAGGGAAGCTGAAGGGCGGGGAGAGGCCCTGCGGTGCCCCAACTGCGACCATGATGAGTGGTTCAATCTCATCCCACGTGAAGACCCTCAGCCAGACGAGCGAGTCTGCAAGGTGTGCGGGTTCCGGCAGCAGGCGGACGGCACGCCCGCCTATCGCTGCACGCTCACGGCGCACGTGTGTCTCGGGCCTCGGCCCGACGACGGTGAGTGCCCCGAGTGTGGAAGCGTAGTGCCATTCCCGTCCTGGCACCTCTGTGCGAAAGTCCTGTTGCGGGAGCACATAGGGGAGCGGCCGTGTGCTCTGTGCGGAACAGTGCGGACTGAAGCCCACGTGGTTCCTTGGGCAGTCGAGGCCGACGACTCCGCTCCCGGTGAAGCGGCGGAGGAGGATGACGTCAGTTGGTGGCGGTTGCTGGATCTCAGTCGCCTGAGAACATTGCGGATGCGGTGGTGGGAACGGTGACGGTTCTCGGGAGCGTGAGGCCCGTTCCTTTGCGCAGACTATGGCTGCACCTGGCATGGGTGGCCCTCGTAGCAACCGGTCTGACGTGTCAGGGCAGTGCGGGTACGCAAGATTACGCCGTTGTGGCTCGTTTCCCCCACGACACCACCGCCTACACGCAGGGATTGGTCTACTCCCACGGACAGCTGTACGAGAGCACCGGGCGACTGGGCCACTCCCAGTTGCGTCATGTGGAACTTACGACAGGCCACGTGCTTGCAGCGACCGAGTTGGCGGCGGATCGCTTCGGTGAAGGGCTGACGTTGCTGGACGGGAGACTGTACCAGCTCACCTGGAAGAGTGGTGTCGGCTACGTGTACCGTGCCGATAACCTGGCGTTGGTGGACTCCTTCAACTTCACCGGTGAAGGTTGGGGCCTCACCACCGACGGGAATACTCTCATCATGAGCGACGGATCCGCAACATTGCGGTTTCTGGACCCGGAGAGCTTCGCTCCTGTTCGAGAAGTTGTGGTGCGGGACGACGGTCTGCCACTCACCCAGGTCAACGAGCTGGAGTATGTCCGGGGCCAGCTGTTCGCCAACGTGTACCAGAGCGACCGGATCGTGCAGATCGATCCCGTGAGCGGAGCGGTGCAGCACTGGTTCGATCTCGCAGGACTGTTTCCCGAAGACGAGCGCAGCCCCACTACCGATGTATTGAACGGAATAGCGTTCGACGAGGAAAGCGGTAACTTGCTGGTGACCGGCAAACTGTGGCCGGCGCTATTCGAGCTGAGCTTGCGGCGGTCTGATGAGGTGGATTCCGCGACAGCGGACAACGCCACCCGCTGAGAAGACTGGCGCTAGCAAACAGTCCTGGCTTTGATCCGAGCGGGTGTCTAGTTCCGTCCCGGCTTCCCTGTCCAGAGAATCGTGGGATCCTTGAGTACTAAGCGAAGCAACACCGTGAAGCGTCTCAGCGACCCTCGCTGCTCACGGTTAGGCATACCCCTCGGCGGCATCTCTCTGCGCGCCGCCCCGCCTGGGATCTTCGGTAGGGATGGCCTCCAGGGCTCGATCACGATGTGCTGCTTCTTACGATTGCTCGCTGCCATGGTAGTCCTTGTTCCGCTGCGGTATGAGTATTCTACCAGTGTCCGGTCTCTTTCGCTCCGCAGCCCCGTGCCACAGACCCCAGCCTGCCGCACCCAATCAGGGATTCGCGAGGGACTTGAGAACTTCATCCCGCCGTTCTTGTGAGAAGTCCCCGGCGTAGAACCGCAGAAAGAGCGCGCGGCGAAGTGCATCCGAATCGGTCGACTCTTCTTGACTCAGGATACCTGCCTTCGCCAGAACCTTGGCAGTGTGGAACATCCGGGTGCACATCTTAAGCCTCTCGGCAGGTGATAGCTGCGCCAAGAGACGCCGCATCTCGTCGTCAGGGCTCAGTTTCTCAGTCACTTTCCTTTTCCTCACGCAACAGCCCTGCCACGCCGAGTCGGGTGGACCAAGTCTCGAGATACTGCCAGTCCAGCTTCGTTCCAGACACAATGATCTCATGCACGTCTCGGAGCTGCAGTACCGACCCGGTCTCCTGCGCCCATAGGAGTTTGGAGAGAATCAAATCCTCCGGAGCCACTACCGCTACTTCGGTTCCTTCCACATCGATCTGCCTCCGTCGCTCAAACTCCAACTGCCGGTATGGGCCGATCTTTCGCACGATGAAGTCGGCCTTGATGATCCATTCGTTGTGGATCACGTTGAACATACCGTGCGCCTTTACGGCCTCGGCAACGGCATCGCGATCGATGTAACAGTCGGCTTCGAAAGAACGCACCAGAGTAGTGACATCGGCTTGTGTCACGTCTACAACGACATCCACGTCCCGTGTCATACGGGGGGACGCATAGATCGCCATCGCCATGGAGCCCGTCATCATGTATTCGATTTCGGCCGCCGCCAGGCGCTCAGCAATCTGCTTCACGAACTCGAGTTGTTCGTCCATGGGTCAAGATACGGTTGCGCCCCTTGCGGACACAACGATGGGCGCCGTTTGTCTCGCGTATCATGGACCTATTTGCAGCCCTGGTGAGTCCGCTGCAGGTTGTGCTCAGAACTGTCATGCGATGAGGCCTACCTCATGAACTGTCCTGGCTGTGACGCTGTGATGGAGGGACAGAGCTGTGGCGATGTCGTGATCGACGTGTGCCCAATGTGTGGCGGTGTATAGTTCGATGCGGGTAAGCTGGGGTCGTATCTAGCCAAGTCGAGCCGGGACAGTTCACAGGCCAGTAGCTTGGCTGATGCGGCACACACAAGAGTCGCTGGTAGACCTCGACGATGCACCAAGTGTGGCGCAGCCCGGATGAGGCGATGGAGCTGGCATGATGTTGCCATCACTCGCTGCGATGGCTGCAATCGTGTCTACCTGGCCCCGGATGCCTTGTCGTCGCTTGAGGTCAAGGCAAGGGTTGGCTCGACCTGGAAACTTCTGACTGAGCACCGCAGTGACGACATGGTGGCGAAGGGCGTGCGCGAGGCCCTGTTCCACGTGCTAGCAGAGGTCGCGATTGATATGTTCAGTGGGAGCTGAAGGCTCGCGCCATTGACATAAGGCATTACAGGACTATCCCCCAAAGGAACGCAAGATGCCAATAGGCGGTGGAGAGACCCCGTATTTCAGGGGACCGTGGTCAGGGAGATAGGAATCAACTCAGCGTAGAGAACAACGGAGGGCAGAGTCATGAGACGCTGTGCGTTTATCATGCTCATTGCGACGGTGGCCAGCGGTCCGGCTGCTCTGTCAGGGCGAGCGACCCCACCACCTGTACCGCAGACGCTTTCGCTCCGACAGGCCGTAGAGTTCGCCAACCGGTACAACCCTGCAATGCGCCAGGCAGCGGCGCGTGAAGGATTAACGCTGGCGACCGATCGGTATCAGATCGGCTCCGGGATTATCTTCGACCTCTTGGACGCTCAGGTAACTACTGAGACCGCCGAACGGGACTACATAAATGCGGTGTATGCCTATCGCCAGGCTATCGCCATGCTCCAAGCAGCGGTCGGAAGACCCCTGCGATAGGGCAGCACGTGCGTGTCTTGATCGTTCCCAAATGGCTCACGTGGGACGGGCCCTGGAGGCATGGAGATGAAGAAGGCTCTTCCGCCAACCTACTTCTTGTTGGTATTGGTTCTCGTTGCCCTGCTCCATTTTGCGTTTCCCTTGTACCGGTACTGGACGTTTCCGATGACCCTCATGGGGATCGTGCCTCTTGGGCTCGGCGTCGCACTGAACCTCATTGCCGATCGGGCATTCAAGCTGCATGAGACTACAGTAAAGCCATTTGAGCAGTCGACGAGCTTGGTTACCGACTTTCCGTTCTCGCTCAGCCGTAATCCCATGTACCTTGGGTTGTCCCTGATGCTCCTCGGCGTAGCTCTACTCCTTGGAACTGCATCGGCTCTAGGGCCCGTGTTGGTGTTTCCGTACCTGATGCACCGTATCTTCATCCGCACAGAAGAGCAGATGTTGGCCGCCAAGTTCGGCCCGGCATGGGAGCGGTACCGGTCTACTGTGCGGCGATGGATCTGAGGGACGAAGGACCAGGTCGGAATCCAGCACCTTCACGGCTACGTCGCGGTCATGCCGGAGATCGCGCGCCCGATACACGGTCGCCATTCCGCCAACCCCGATTTCCTGCTCTAGTCGATAGCGCTCGGGCAATGCTCGGGGGAGGTTGTGCTCTTGAGTTGCCTGGTGGGGAGAGGCCGCTGACGGTGCAGCCGGAGCTTCACCGATCGGCCCCTGTGACTCCGGCGGCGAGAACTCGCTGCGCGCCCGGACGCTCTCAATGAGCGCCTGGGTTTCGGGTGCGGGCTCCAACTCCAACTCATCGGCCAGGCGCCGGGCAAAGGTCTCGTACTCGCGCACCGCCCCCGAACGATCGCCGAGCCGGTCCAGCAGCTTGATGACGCGCCGCAGCAGCCGTTCGTCCAAGGGTGCGAGGTTCCTGGCGTGGCGGCTCCAGTGGCCGGCCACGGCGGTGTGGCGTAGCCCCGCCTCCTGATCGGCTAGCTCCCACGCCGCCGTCGCCGCCCGTTGCCTGAGTTGCTTGTGTCGCTCATCCAGCCAGCGTTCGAACGCCGGAGGATCGGGCACGTAGAAGCCTTCGAGTAGGTCCCCCCGGTAGCGATCGAGCGCCGCTGCCCGGTCGCCAGCTTGGAGCGCGTCCTCGAACGCCGCGACGTCGGACCAGAATTCCTCCTCCGACACCGCGACCTCCTCGTCCCCCCGCGTCACCACTACCCCCTCACCCAGGAAGAGGCGGAGACGGTACAGTGACTGCCGCACGGCGCTCCGTGCCCGATCCTGGCTCAGCTCCGGCCAGAAGCCTCCGATCATGGAGTCTCGCCGCTGGAAGCCGCGGGTAGTGCCGACGCTGAGGAAAGCGAGCAGGCCGAGCAGCTTGGGTCGAGCCAGAACTGCCCGGGTGTCGGTGCCCTCGGGCCCCACGAGCTGAGCCGGACCGAGCGCTCGAAACTCGATCATATGTCGTGTGGACTCGAACACATGTGGTGTGATCCTCCTGGGAGACCAAGGGGAGACGGTGGGGAGACGCAACCCGCCTATCCTCTCGCAAAGGTAGGGCGGCCGCGATCCGGGGCAAACCTGCTGGGCCAGAGATGCCTGATAGCGGTCACCGGCGGACAGCCCGATCCGGCAAACCAACGATCAACCTGCAGGAGGTCACAATGAAGCGGCTAGTAACGATCCGGCGCACGCTCAAACCGCCGCGCCACCTACCTACCCACGGAAGCGTCCTTTGCGCCGCCATGTGGCTCAGTCTCGTCGGTCTTCTCGACTGCCTTTGAAGACCGATTCGGAATCAGTCTGGCTGATTACGAGGCACAGTTCTTCGGCCTCATGAACGACTACCTCAACTGAATACCATGGAGGCTAAAATGAGACGGATATTCGGGACGGGCGTAACCGCCCTCGTGCTTGCCTGGTCGATCGCATGCGGCGACGTCGAGATCAACGGACCGCCGGTGGATTGGCAAGATTGGCCCGATTGGCCCTCGCCGGCTGACACCGCGGGTCAGGTAAGAGATACATCCGAGTGGCGTGGATATATCGCACCGGGCAATCAGATCGAGATCAAAGGGGTGTCTGGAGACATCCGTGCCGTCGCGACGTCGGGCAGCGACGTGCTGGTCACGGCGACCAAGATCGGTCGGCCGGACGATGTGGCGGCCGTGGACATCGCTGTCGTGTCGCACGCGCTGGGGGTCACGATCTGTGCCGTGTACCCGGATGTGCCGGGACAAGCGCCCAACTCGTGCGAACCAGGAGATGCGGGAAACATGAGCGTCTGGGACGGCGGGCGCGGAGCGGTCAGGGTCGGGTTCCTGGTCCAAGTTCCGGATGGCGTGGTCTTGGTTGGCAAGAGTCTGGCGGGTGACGTCGAGGCGGCTGACCTCCGGAGCGATGCTTTCATGAGCACCCTCTACGGCGACGTTCGGGTGTCGACCACCCGGCTTGCCACTGCCAAAACGCTCTCCGGATCGATCATCGCCTCGATCGGCCTGCCCGATTGGGGTCGCGATCTAGAGTTCTCGACGATGAACGGTGACATCCGAGTGACGATCCCTGCCGGGACCAACGCTCAGGTCCGGGCGGCAGCGCAGTCCGGGCGCATCAGGTCCGACTTTCCGCTTACAGAGGTATTGCCGGGTGATATGCGTGGTACCCTTGGTCGCGGCGGGCCCACCCTGCGGCTCAAGACCCTCGCGGGTGACATCGCGCTCCGGCGTGGCCCTTAGCCGACTCCGTAGCGGGGAGAGCGGATGTAACGGGACAGCACAACGCCCCCGGCCAGAGTGACCGGGGGCGTTGTGTTTGCTGGCACTACACTCGGCGGAATTCGGGGAGCCACGCTCCCGGGGCATCTGAGGTCGCTAGTCATGAAGAAGCTTTCCCACGACCCCCGGGACTGGGTGATTCCGCGGGACGACCGGGGCAGTCAGGGCCTACTCGGGCTGCTGTTCAGCAGCACCGTTGGCTCCGCTCCGGTTGGGCTGTTTGCTGAGGATGCTGTACTCATGCCCCCCAATAGCCCGGTAATCCGTTTTCGCAAGCAGCCGGATGGTTATTGGGTCGCTGCAGTTGAGATGTGGAACACGGACCTTCCAATGGCGGAACAGCAACAGCGCTATCGTCAACGCCCGGTCCCGCGCCGGGCGTTGCGCTAAGAGTCAATCTGGCCCTCGCCAGCCGCAAGCCATAGCTTGGAGCATCGCAATGTTGCTGTCCCCCTCAATGATGGACATGCTGCTAGCGCCACAATAGGGTCGGACGACGACGCACAGCCAACTGACAGGAGGTCTCCTCATGCCCACGTACATTCTTGCCACCAGACTATCTCCCGAAGCGATGGCAAAGAAGTTCGAGCACTACGAGGAGGAGGGACTCTCGTGGCTCGATCTCGTCAAGGAGAAGTGCCCCGATGTGAAGTTCCTCGAGCACTACACGATCCTGGGTCCCTGGGACTTCCTGGACGTATTCGAGGCACCCAACGAAGAGGTCGCCGCAAAGGTATCCATGATCACTTCGTCTTGTGGAGCTTCACGGGCTGAGAGCTGGACAGCCATCCCCTACCACAGGTTCATGCAGTTGATGAAGGAGCTGGAGTAGATAGGCCGAAGCAGCTCCAACGATCTCAGGAGTCTGACCAGGTCTAGAACTGCCGCTCAGTTCGGACGGGCCGGGCGCTGTAGGAGTAGTTGATTTATGCGCCGAAGAGCATTGAGGCGATGTCTATGACGGCCCTCCGTGACTCCGTGCAATTCCTTATTGGCTTGCCTGGGAGGTCTGCCATGACCGCGGCGGTATCGCTACGCGATGTCTGTTGCACAGCGGTCAGGGGAAGCAGATTATGGCAACGCTAGCCAGCATGGACAGCGTAGACCGCGTCGGTGCGGTCGTAGCGCACATGATTTACATCACGTGCATCCTGCTCTTCTGCGCCCGACTGGTCGACAAGCCAGGGGTGGAGCATTGGTTGGGCCTCGTATTGATGTTGGCTTTGATCCCCTTGACCTACCTCATGGTGATGACAAGAACTTATGCGAGGCCCCCGCTCTACTACGTCCAGGTCTCGTTGATGATCGCGTTCTTGATTGTTGAGTTACTGCTGGACTACGTGCTGAAGATCCAGTTTCGTCAGGAGCGGTGGATGGTCATCGCCTACGTCATGCTGTTTTTCGGAGCCACCGGGGGGATGCTTGGCGTGGCTGCCACCGCCGGACGCACCTGGACCTTCTCCAGCATCGGCTTGTTTCTGACAATGACGGTGCTGGCCTTTGTTCAACGTGCAAGGACTGGCCTGTAGCTGCGTTAGGGACAGAGATGGTCACGCCGATCCCTGAGCATATCGGTTCAAGAGCCATCAGCGCGGCAGGAACGTTACCGAGCGGTTGTCGTCTCGACCGCGCGCCGAGATCACACGACGTGCACTGGGACGCGCGGTGGCGAAAGGTAGGGCCCATTCGCACGAGGGCATTCCCCAGGGTCTGGCAGCGCTCCGAGCATACCTGGCACATGTCGCAGACCCAAGCAAGGACTTCGCGGGTGCCGGGGAGTGGTTCTGCTGGGCGGCATTCGAGCGACTCATGGCAAGGCGCTGTTGCGAAATCTGGTTGCGGTCCGCTGCTGAGCAACTGGACGGGAATGCGCGTAAGGTTGTGTTGGACGCAGCGGAGAGCTACGGGGAGGCGTTCCAATGCTACGACCACTATCGATCCGAAGTCGGCGCAGGAGAGCCCAGTCCGCCGAGTAACGAAGAGCGCGCTCGCACACCGGACCGGATCGCGGTCACGGCCGGAATCCTCGAGCGAGGCATTGCGGCCGAAGCGGCGGGCCTGGATGCGCTCGCACAGGCTGTGAATTGAAACTGAGATGTTATCAGGATGCCACCACGGTCTATGACGAGCGGTTCTCGCGGCGTTGGGCATTCCGGCGCCCCTCGTCGCCGAGGTGGTCGAGGACTGTCTCGTAGCTCCGAGTGGGCTGCTCGGAACCGCTACCCCGCGGGCACCAAGGGGTTGCGCGCTCTCAAGCCCCCGAATCGGCTGAAGTCGCGGTCTGCGGTCCACACCTCGTCTACGGCATGAAACAAACACAGCGCCGCGATACGTGCATCGTGAACCCGGGGGCCCACAACTCGGCTTGACTTCACTAGCTCGTGCAGCACGTCCCAGTAGCCCGGTTGCTCGGCAAGCAGCTCTACCGTGGGTGCCGCCAGCCAGACTTGCGCCGCTGCGAGTGCGTCGTGTAGAGGCGTGGGAGGATCGAATATCCGTGGGTGTGTGACGATCGCTAGGAACTCGTGTATGCACGGCCAGGGAATCGACCAGCGCTCCTCAGCCAGATCCCGCAGTCGACTGAAGGCGGCATCGTGCCACGGCGAATCGGCGCGGTGTGCATGCACCAGAATGTTGGTGTCAACCGCGATCACCCGCCCCGTCCCTCATACGCCATAGACCGGATGTCACTCCAGTCGTCCCAGCTCAACCCCGCTTGCAGTCCGTTGCCCTTGAACGTATGCGTGTCCAGTCGGAACCTCCGTCGCCTGCGCTCTTGTTTCGCCAGCGCGTCTCGCAGCGCGGCCTCGACAATGGCTCGGATGGTGGTGTTGCGCTCCGCCGCCAACTGCCTCACCTGCTTCAGCAAAGGTTCAGCAATATCTATGGTTGTTTTCATATTGCTGAGCAATATATATTAGTATTGCTAGGCTTGCAACTGCATAGATCTGCTCCCGCGCGGGCAATGAAGGGGACCTCCCGCCGCATAGCAGACCCTCATCAGACGCGCAATGGCCTCGCACCCAATGCTGCCGACCGTCACCGCCGCGAGAATGCCACCTTGCGCACCCGGCCGTTGCTCCAGGTGAAGCCGGTCACTCGGCCCCGGCGGTCACGTACGAACGTGAGCCAGTCACCTCCGGACCGGAACCCATCACGAAACGCCGGACGAAACCGGTCGGTGTCCTGTGTGCGGTGAAACAGCGCAATGCCTCCCGCGTTTGCAGTGTCCGCCTCCACTCGGTACTCGGTGCCGAGTTCGTCACTCCAGTACAGGCCGGCGTAGTCGGTGGCGTCTACACCGCTGACCGCGGGCCCGACAAACACGTACCGGCGCGTGGGTGATTGAATGGCCTCAGGCTGTCCGTTCTGCAGCTCGACCGTGACGGTCTCCTCGCCGGGCCAGAGCGAGTAGCGGTCGTTTCCTTCAGGGATCAGCAGCAATCCGCTGCTGTCGCGCCCGAAGCCCTGGGTCACACGTGCCTTGCCCTCGTGCGTCCAGACGTGGAGCGGTGTATCCGTGAGCGGGTCGCGATAGAACCCGCTCATTGCTTCAAAGGTCGGCCCCCAACGTGCGGTGTCGATTTCGGGTGGGGCTTCGTCTTCCGGGTTAGGCTCGAGCGCGTCCTCCAGGAGAATATCGGCTACCTGCCGCACATACGCGCCGGGGTTGGCGCGGGCGAAATTGCAGAAGCTCACGATCCCCACATCCTGAGTGGGGAACCGTAGGTAGTTGGTGCGGTAGCCGGCGTCTCCGCCGCTATGGCCGATGGCCGTCAGCCCGCGATAGTCGGAGACCGTGATGCCGTGCGCGTAGGTGAGCGTGTCGCCGTCATTGAGAATGCCGCGGTCCAGGAACCGCTCGTACAAAGCATCGTCCCCCAGCACGTGATCGCGCAGGTTGCGATCCCACTTGGCCATGTCCTCGACGGTGGTGAACAGGCTGCTGGCGCCGACGATGGCGAAGTCGGGGATCGAGATCTTCCACCCCTCGTCGTCGTAGTGGCGGTAGCCGTAGGCGCGGTCGGGCACGATCGTCTCATGGTCATCGTGGAAATGCGTGCTCGTCATGCCGAGTGGTACGAAGATCCGCTCCTCAGTGAACTCCCGCAGCGTCTTGCCGCTCACCCGCTCGACCACGACCGCTAGCAGCGTGAACCCGGAGTTACTGTAGAGGTACTCGGCGCCCGGCTCGAAGTTGAGCGCTGTCTGGCGCGACAGGACATCGAGTACGTTCGCCTGCGTCACGAGATCCGCCTCCCAGCGCCAGCCGGCCATGAACAGCAGATTCCACTGATCGCGGATTCCGCTCATGTGATGTACCAGATGACGCAGCGTGATCGGCTGCCCGTACTCCGGAATCTCCGGTACGTAGCTGCGGATGTCGTCGTCCCACGAAACCTTGCCTTCGGACACGAGCAGCTCGACGGCGAACGCCGTGAACTGTTTGGAGATCGACGCGATATGGAACACCGACCGCGGCTGCAGAGCGATCCCGTACTCCAGGTTAGCCATGCCGTACCCGTTCGCGTATGCAACCTCCCCGCCCGAGAAAACGCCGAGTGTGCAACCCGGGCGATCGCTGCGGTTCATATCGAGAAAGACGCTGTCAATACGTGCACTGGGCAGGTCGTGCTGGGCAGCCGCTACTGTCACGGCGGCAATCGATAGCAAGAGCGAGAGAAGAGCGAGTCGAATCATCGGGCGGTTGCTCCGGTAGCGAGTCAGGTGTGGTACGCGCAAGTATACGCCGGGCGGAGAGGGTGTCCAGCGGGGCGTTCCGGCAGCTGGACCGCGCCAATACCAAGGGACATACTTGGCAAAGGGGAAGGGGAACTCCGTCTATCCATGCGACATTGCACAGTAGCGACCCAACTCCGAAGGCTACCAACAGTGACCGGCGCCAATCTGGGGTGACTACAATGACAACCATAGTCGATCTCACGGAACAGCACGCTCCGCTGTACCACGTGTGTCTTGAGGATTGGTCTTCCGAGATGCAGGAGGCGGGAGATCACAAGCGGATCTGGTACAACCAGATGCAGGACAAAGGCCTGCGTGTGAAACTGGGGTTGGACGAACGCGGCCAAGTTGGGGGAATGATCCAGTACCTCCCCATCGAGCATTCGTTCGTGGAGGGGCGTGACCTGTACTTCATCTTGTGCATCTGGGTCCACGGCTACAAGCAGGGGCGTGGCAACTTTCAGGGTCGTGGGATGGGGACCGCGCTCGTCGAGGCTGCCGAGAGAGACGCGCGAGAGAGGGGTGCGCAAGGAATCGCCGCGTGGGGAATATCACTGCCTTTCTGGATGAAGGCCTCATGGTTCCGCAAGAGGGATTTCAAGAAGGTGGACAAGAACGGAATGCAGGTTCTCCTCTGGAAGGCTTTCACGGACGACGCAGTGCCACCCAAGCTTGTGAGAGAGAAGAAGAGACCGGAGACGACTGCGGGGAAGGTCACGGTTACTTCGTTTCGCAACGGCTGGTGCCCCGCGCAGAACATCGTGTACGAGCGCGCCAGGCGCGCGGCACTCGCTGCCGGAGACCCAGTCGTGTTCCGAGAAATCGACACGAGCGACCGGACCATATTCCTGGAATGGGGCATCGCTGACGCGCTGTTCATTGACGACAAGCAGGTGCGGACGGGTCCGCCACCGTCGTACGAGAAGATCCGCAAGGCGATAGACAAGCGCGCGAGGAAACTGCGGCGTCACTGACCAGGCAAACCGCGATGGGTATCGCCACCACCGGTGCGTCCTCGACCGGGAGTACCAGCGCAGTAGCACGCGCGAGATAGGGACGCGCGGGCGATGGGATCTCGAGAGGCACGCATGACCTGATGCCTGTGCTTGTGAGATCCATTTGCGAGCGTCTCGCCCCCTACTCACGATCCGATGATTGCGACTCTCGACATGAGTACTCCGCGGCTCGAAGTGAGCCTTGACTCCAGCAGGAGGCACCGGCGGCTTTCCAGGCGTATCTTGTATGGCGTTCCAGCCGCGAGGCGCGTTGGTGGCTATGTCAGTGAGACCCATACTCCATCCCCATTCCGATCAGCGGGCCGACCGTGCCGGCCAGTCAGGCCGGCACGATACGCTCCCAACCGACCTGCTCCAGCAGT
>JBDHKN010000084.1:0-22840 GCA_039586365.1 Gemmatimonadota bacterium
GAAGTGGGCTTCGCGCTGAGCTACGCGCATTCGCGGGGCATCATCCACCGCGACATCAAGCCTGACAACATTCTGTTGGAGGAAGCCAGCGGCCGGGCGCTGGTGGCCGACTTCGGGATCGCCGGCGTCGTGGACGAGTCCCAGGCAATCGAAGAAAGCGAGGTCGTCGGCACGGTAGAGTTCATGAGCCCCGAACAGGCAGCTGGAGGACGCGTCGACGCCCGCAGCGACCTCTACGCCCTTGGCATGGTGGCGTACTACGCGCTGTCGGGTAACCTGCCTTTCATATCAGACAGCCTTGCCACCACCCTGGAGCACGTCCGGTCCACACCAGTACCGTCGGTCTCGCTGGTCGCCACCCAGGCGCCCCGCCGCCTCACGCGAATAATCGATACCTGTCTCAGGAAGGATCCCGCCGAACGGTTCGATTCTGCCATAACATTCGCAGAAGCACTCGACGCGGTGACCACAGCTCGGAAACAGATACCAGTCGCCGTGCGCACGTTCCTGTACGATCCAATCGACCTCGGCGGTGATGCACCCGCCTATGCGACCATCGCCACACTCGCTGCACTTCCGATGGTCGTGGCCACGATACAGCTGCCCAGTCTCGGAGTCATGCTCGGTGGTTACGCGGCGGTCGTTCTGGGCATCCCCACCGTGCTGGTCCCACCGCGCATCCGGCGTCTGATGTCGTCCGGCAACTCGATCGCAGACCTGGAGCTGGGCCTGCGTCAGGACCTGGAGCAGCGCAAAGAGGAATCACCGCGACAACATCAGAGCAAGTTTGGCCGCATTCGTTCTCTGCTGCGCAAGGCGTCGCTCGTGGGAATGGGTGGTTCCTGGGGCTTGTTCTGGGTAAGCGTGTTGATAGGCCAGGTACTGGGGTCGCCAACAGGGTACGACTTGGGCTTCCTCCTCATGCTCTCGATCGGTAGTGCGTCCGCGGTGGGATACGTCTTGGGATCGGTGGCGGCGTCTGAAGACCAGGAGCTACGCGCCCTCAAGAAGGCCGCCAGACGGCTGAAGTTTTGGCAGAGCCGATTGGGAAAGGCGATATTCAAGATCAGCGGCGTTGGACTCCACAAGCGGATCACCGAAGTGCGTGCCACGCATCGCCCGACCGAGTTGCAGTTAGGCATGGCGGCGGAAGCGTTGTTCGAGTCCTTGCCCAAAACGACTCGGAAGCTGTTGGGTGATGTGCCGACCACCATCACCAAACTGGAAGCGGACGCGCATAAAATCCGAGAGTACATCAACATGCTGACCGAAGCTGAAGCGGCGGGCCTGCCGCGCAAAGTCCCCTTCCCGTCCGACCTCCGGGAGACACGAGAGCAAGCTGAAAAGCACTTGTCGGAGGTCGTGGCAGCGCTCGAGACCATCCGTCTCGAGTTGTTGCGGCTAACCGCCGGGGTCGGCAGCGTCGATGGTCTCACCACCAATCTGTTGGCGGCCGGTCGGATCCGCAGTGACGTCGCCCACTTGATCGAGGGTATGGAAGAGGTGGAGGCGGTATTCAAGACGGCGGTCAAGCAGCAGCAGACGGACCCGCCGGGCGGGGGCTAAGTTCCCCGCTTGCAGCAACCGGTTCGTGATTGGGGACCGTGCCCAACCCGAGCCCCCAGAAAGAGCCAGCTCCAGACGAATCTGACTTAGGGCCGCTCTGACCCGGTTCAACCGGCGAATATCAGTAGGATCATCGTCGAAGCCATCTTCAGGTCCTCCTCAGCTTGACGCGAGCCCTTTCATATCATTCCGACCGCAACGCCCTCACCGGGTCGATGCGACTCGCCCGGCGGGCAGGAACGTAAGAGGCAAGCAGCGCCACCCCTCCCAACAACACCGGAACCGCCACGAATGTGAGCAGATCAAACGCACCCACACCGAACAGCATGTGATTGAGTGCCCGGGTCAGGAGCAGTGCGAGTGCCAGGCCTATCAAGCCACCGACTGCCACCAACCTGAGGCCGCTGCCGGCGAGCATCCGCATCACGGCCCCAGCGTCGGCACCCAGCGACATGCGGATTCCCATTTCGTGCGTGCGCTGCGACACGGAGTAACTCACGATACCGTAGAGGCCTACAGCGGCGAGGGTGAGTGCCAGGACCGCGAAGACCGACAACAGCAGTGCGGACAGCCGGGCCGGCAGCAGCACGATTCCCAAGTGGCGCGCCATCGTCTTCGCCTCCCACACCCATGCGTCCGGATCCAGCTCACGCACCGCCGCCAACAGCTGCGTTGCCGTCCATTCCGGCGACAACGACGTCCTCGCTATGACCGTCATGAACGACGTGTATGCCTGACTGTACGGCAGGTACACAAATGACACCGGAGCCTCACCCAGCGAATTGACCTTGGCATCGCTGGCGACACCGATAACAGTCATGTCCACGCCGTCCGGCTGGTGGTGTAGCGTGCGACCGACGGCCTCCTGGCCCGGCCAAAATCGCCGCGCCATCGCTTCGCTGACGATGGCGACCCTGGGCGCGTCCTCTCGGTCGATGTCGCTGAAATTCCTGCCCCGGAGGATGCGGATACCCGACGCATCAAAGAAGCCGGCGTCTACCTCCGCTCGGTCTATGTCATGGCCGGGGCGGTCCGGTGGCGGCTCCACACCGTCGACGTTGACTCGGATACTCTGACTGTTCAGCGTGTTCAGATGAATGTTGCTGGTCAGCCCCACCGCCTCGACACCGGGAATCTGGCCAAACCGCTCAAACAGTCCACGAACGAAGACACGGCCCTCTTCGGGTGAGTAGCGATTGGCGGGCACGGCCATAGTGAGCAGTGCCGCGGGGTCACGGCCGAACCCCGGGTCGGCCGCCTGGGTCGCCAGGAAACTCCGCAGAAAGAGACCCGCCCCGACCAACAACATGAACGACATCGCTACCTGGACGATCACCAGGCTGTTCCGCATCCGCTGTCTGCCGGCATGGCCGGCTCCAGCAGTCTCGTCCCTCAGTGTGGCGGCGACGTCAGGCCTGGTGGCCTGCAGGGCCGGCGCCAAACCGAACAGGATGCCCGCGGCGAGCGAGACGAGGACACTGTAAAGGAGCACTGTCGTGTTGAGACCCAAGTCGAGGTCAATCGGCACGGGTAGTGGTAGCTCGGCTGCCAGCAGCAGTCTCAGTAGCGAAACGCCAAGTACGACTCCGGCGGCACCGCCCAGGATCCCTAGCAGGATCGTCTCGGTGAGGAGTTGTCCCACCAAGGTCTTCCGGGTAGCACCGAGCGCGAGCCGCACCGCGATCTCCTTGCGGCGGTCGGTGGCTTTCGCCAACAGGAAGCCGGCCAGGTTGGCACAGGCCATGAGCAACACCAATCCGACCACCACCGAGAGTAACAGGGCTGCGGCGCGCACGAACCGGTCAAATGGGGGATAGACGATCACGTCCTCAGCGGGGACGAGAACCATATCGTCCCCGGTACTCCAGCTGTCCGGGTAGGTTGCCTTGAGTCGTGCCGCAACTGCCGATACGGCGACGCGAGCCTGCTCCAGCGTTGCGCCCGGCTTGAGTCTGGCTCTCACGAATACAGAGTGGCTCCCCCTCTGCTCGAGTTCGTCAGATTCACCCGACTGAACTTCGTTGACCATCATCCGCGGTAGGAAGAAGGCGGGGACAATGCCGCGGAACTTGCCGGCATAGTCTTCCGGAGCCACACCCACGATCGTGTAGAGTCGGCCCGTCAACCTGATCTGGGAACCGACCACGTCCATGCTGCCACCGAATGCGCGTTGCCAATAGGAATGCCCTAGCACGGCAACCGGGTGTGCGCCGGGAGCCACGTCATCCTCGGGCAGAAAAGTGCGGCCGAACCTGGCACTCACACCGATGAGTGAGAAGTAGTTGCCGGTCACCAGCTCCGCGGGCTGCATGTCGATTGCGCCGTCACGTTCGACCTGCAACATCGAGAGTTGGCTCGAGGCGATACCCTCGAACACGTCACTCGTACCCGCCACCAAGTCGTCGAAGTCCGGGTACGAGAAGACGCCGTACGGGAAATTCGCGGTGGCTCGGTATACGTCGACCAGCCGTGCGGGATCCTTGAGCGGTGGCCGCTCGAGCAGCACCGCGTCGACAATGCTGAACACTGCGGTGTTGGCTCCGATTCCCAGAGCCAGCGAGAGGACCGCCGTCGCAGTGAACGCGGGACTCTGCATCAAGCGACGTACTGCATAGGAGAGGTTGCGCCACAACCTGAAGACGAGCGGATCACCCCGGGTCCATAACTGCTCGACCTTGTGCCCCGGAGAAGCCGGCGGGTGCGTGGCGTGGGCCACTAGTCGTCCCGCGACCTCGCTGTCGCCGAAGGACTCGAGCAGCTCGGCAGCGCTCCGGCCCGCCGCCAAGCCGTCTTCGAAATGAGCCACCAACTCACGCACGAGGTCGAGTCGCCTCTCTCCTGTGAGGCCGCTCGACTGCACTACCGCCAGGATGCGTTCGCACACCGCGTGAGGGAGTCGCGATGCCGCCGCCAGGCGATCGACGTCGAACGACTCGTGGCTCTCTATGTATGGACCCGCTTGTCGCTTCATCGCTTCAACTCCCGCGCGTATCGGACTCCATCAACCCGATGCCCTGCATGGCGCCAACCAGTCCGCGCCACTGTTTGCGGTACGAGTGCAACTGCGCAATGCCCTTTCTCGTGAGCGCGTAGTACTTCCTGTACCGGCCCGACGCGGCTTCCCGCCACTTGGTGCGGACCAGGCCCTTGCTCTCGAGGTTGTACAGTAGGGGGTACAGAGTCGACTGCCCCATGGCCAGCACACCCTCCGTCCGGCGCGACAGCGCCTCGACCAGTTCGTAGCCATACATCTCCCGTTGCTCGAGCAACTGCAGCACGGCAACGGGGCCGGCGCCTCGCATCAGCTCACGTTCTATTCGCATTGATTCCCCTTCCCTGGCCTTACGGGGTCCGACGTGGAAAGGTTACACTTTCACACATACTATGTATCACAGGGTATAGGGCTGTGCGAGCAGGATGGGCGGCGTGCACGCCAGCCTGGGACGGGCTGGGAGTGTCCCGCCGCGGCTCAGTTGGATTTGGGGAAAGCGCTGTGCGGCGAAGGCTACAGGGGCAGCTCAGCCGCCGCCGTCACGGCCGCCTGGTACACCGGTTGCTCGAACACATTCTGCACGAAATAGAGCGCGAAATAACTGATCGCCGCCGCGATAACCGGAGTCGCCACCCATCCCAAGGCGATGTTGCGGAGCACGGTCCAATTGATCTGCCGAGCACCTTTGAACCCATGAGCGAGCGCGAGTCCGCACACCGCACCTACCACAGCCTGGGAACTCGACACGGGTACCAGTGGCAGCGGCGGTAGACCGATACGCACCAGGAACGCCTCGAGGGATTGAGAGGAAAACACGAACAGCACCAGCGACTGCGCCATCACGACGATCCACCCGCCGACGGGCCCCACGGTGACTATGCTCTTACCCACGGTCATCATCACACGCTTCGAGAAGAAGGTGCCGACCCCGATGGCGAGTGCTCCCAATAGGAACAGTCGCTGTTGTCCCGTAAAGGTGAAGACACCCAACGAGAGGTCCTCCAGGGGAGAGGCCGGGATGAAAACGCCGACCACGTTGGCGATGTTGTTGGCGCCCAGGCTGTAGGCACCTAGCGCTCCTGCAACCAGCAGACCGATCCGGGTCCACTGGTCCAGCCACAGAATGTGCGGCTTGGTCTGGTGGATCAGTCGTCGGGTTACCCAATACAACAGGAGCGCGAACAGTGCGCCCAGGATCGGAGCCGCGACCCAGGTGCCTACGATCTTCGTGAGCGCGGTGAGGTCCGTCGCTGTGTGGCTGAACAGGTTCCAGCCAACGATGCCGCCAACCACGGCCTGGGTGGTGGAAACCGGCAGGCCGAGCTTGGTCATGCTGTACACGGTTAGCGCCGCAGCGAGAGCCACGGTGAACGAACCACCCAGCGCGTTTACCGCCCCCAGCTCGCCGAGGCCGTGCGAGGCGCCGGCGCCGCTCAAGACCGCACCGAGCACCACGAAGATCGCGCACACGGTGGCGGCAGTCGAAAACCGCAGCATGCGGCTCCCCACGGCCGTACCGAACACGTTGGCCGCGTCGTTGGCACCCAGCGACCACCCGAGGAACAGACCGCTGGAGAGAAATACGAAGAAGGTGAGGCCCATGGCGCCGGCTCGGTCGGTTGCCTAGACCGACCGCTTCACCGCATAGATGGCCAGCGCATCCCCCGCGTCGTCCGCCAGGTCGGCGATACGGTCGATCAGCCAGACTTGGCCCCGGAGCAGCAGCTTACGATCCAGCGACAGCTCGGACTGGAACAGCTGTTCCATGATCCTGAGTGCAATCTCTTCCGTCTCGGTCTCGAGAAAGTGGATCTTGTGGATGTGGTCCCGAGTCGTCCTGGGATCTCGGAAATAGCTGCGCGCAGCTACGACGACTTGCTCCACGGTGTCCACCGCCAGCCCCACACACTCGATCCAGATCTCATTGAACTCGGCAGGGATCTTGGGACGCTCGATCCGTACCACCATGAAGCCGTGCTTCATCTCGTCGAGCAACCTGTCCAAGAAACCCAGCAACCCCAGCACGTCACCCGAGGTGTCGGGCAGCAGCATTTCGGTGTAAAGCGCCTGCCCGATCGCGCCGCGCAGCGTGTCGCCCCGATCCTCGAAGGCACTCAACTGCTGGAACTTCTGCTCCGCAGCATCATCCCAACCGTGCCGGATGTAGTGCAGGATTCCATGCTTGTAGGTGAGCGCTCCCTGGGACACCACGTCCAACATCTCATCGATCTGTGATTTGAGTACCTGTGTCCTGCGAAACGGAGAGATCTTGAGTTCAGCCATGCACGCCCCCGTCAGGTTGAGCCGCAACACCTGCGTGAACCAAATGTGGCGCCCGCTGGCGACGAGCTGGCATTATCGCCGCTACCGGTAGCAGTGCACGAGCGCGCTCCAATTCTGCCCCGCTCTGCCGCATCAAGCAAGTATTGGTTGCGTCACCGTATCCGAGTCACGGCAGCAACAAGCTGTGAGGTGCTAGTCGCTGTTAACGGGTAAGAGCGTGGTGGTGGTGTAGCGTCGCGGATGGTGCGATCGTTTCGGGGAGGCCTGCCTAGCCAGCTCGTTGGTCAGTAAGGGGCAGCCGATCCGATGAAGAGCAACTGCTCGAGGTAGCGCGCCGCCGCACCGCGAATCATCACCGCTTCGTCCAGCACGTCCACCTCGTTGGGACTCGACTCACTAGTCTCCGGGACACTCCTGAACTGCTCCTTGACCACGACCGCATCGATTGGGAACAGGTTGTCCCAGAACCACGTGGCGGACTCGATGGGGAAAATGACCATCAGTTCGAGCGGCAGCAGTTCACGGATCTCCAGGTCCCCGCGCGGCACCCATGCCAGGTCCGGGAAATCCCAGCGATATCCGAACATCCGCACGGAATCGCGCGACGTCTCGGCCCAGCGCATCAGCCC
The DNA here is from genome assembly GCA_039586365.1 of Gemmatimonadota bacterium. Lineage (GTDB taxonomy): Bacteria > Gemmatimonadota > Gemmatimonadetes > Gemmatimonadales > GWC2-71-9. Next base: position 7,471 of record JBDHKN010000084.1, read on the forward strand.
CGCGAACGACGATTCGCTCCGAGCGTGAGTGTGGGTCAGGCTCAGCCGCCTCTCCAACGCAACCTTGTTGCGCAGCAGTTCACCCATGGAGCCCTGCTCTTCGGCGATCTTGACCTCGCGGGACAACGAGTGGAAGGGCAGCAGGAGGTGTTTCTTGAACAGGCGGTCCGGAACGGCACCGAGCACCACGGAATAGACCCTGTCGGTCTCCGGATGGTACACGTAGGCGATCTCTTCTCTGGTCAATTCCGTGTACCGCTCGGCTCCGTAGAGACCGAGCAGGCCACTCACAGTCAACAGCAAGATCGTCTTGGTCATTTCCGCCTTCAGTACCAACTGAGGCGGGAGAAACTACACCTGGGACCGGCCGTCGCAAGGTCCGGCAATGACCGAGCTGGCACTCCACAATTGCGCGGTTCAGCTCGGCCGTTACCCCGGCTTCACCCTGGCGCCCAAGGCGTTGTCACGGTTGAGCTTGGGAAGCACTCACCGGTGGCCCGCGCCATCCCCGGCCCGCCAATTTCACCCTAGGCTCGCAACCATCTTCCCCCGCTGCACCAGAATCCTGCGCATCCAGTTCAGCCGGTCCTCCAGGTGGCCGCGCATTCGAGGCGTTACAAGGGCCCGCTTCAAGCCCCCAACTCGCTTGTCGAACAGTACCCGCTCCACACACACCAGGTATGAGCTCGGACCTTCCGGAGTGTCGGGGCCCGCGACCACCCGCAGCGATCGCAGCGCGCCCCTCAGATAGTGACTCGCGTACAGCTGTTTCAGTACGATCCACAGCTCGCCAGGTTCGGCCCGGTACATGGTCGACTGCGTCACCGTCGTGAGCGGCCGCATCCCGAAGTCTTCTATCAGCCAGTAGAACTGGTTCTCGATCTCGGACGGTGTCTCGGCTGGACCTTGCTGCAGGTAGTCATATAGCTCGGGCGCCTGCTCGGCCAGTACCGTGAAGCGGCTGAGCAGCTCGCGGAACCCGCGCTCCAGCGACTGCGGTTCCTGTTGATCGGCGTATTCCACCAACGCAGCGTTGCCGCCGGCGAGGTACTGCTGCAGGTATTCGCCCAGCCATCCCACCACGATGCGCGATACCTGAGCCTCATAAAGCTCATCGTCCGAGTCCAGCTGTGACAGCGCAGCAATCGTGGCGCTTGGCAGTTTCATGTGACACTTGCCCAGCCGACAAGATCGCACGGCTTTCACGTCTTCCTGTCTGACTGCGAGCAACTCGAGATCCTGCGGCAAGCTGGCCGAAGCGAACTGTCCCATGCGCGCTACGTGTCTGTTGTTGCTGAACTGCTCGAGCTGCCGAGCAAAGGCGGCAAAGTCGCTGGGGCGACCCGGTAACTGCACCACACCGAGCAGCACGAGTTCCCAGTTGTCGTGACGGTCGAGGACTCTGGTGACGATCTCGCCCCCAGTGACCTTGTTCCAGTCACTCGGCTTGATCCCGTACTGTTGGATCAGATTGGCCGCGGCGTTGCTGGGTGCCGCGGCTGAAGTTACCGCCCGCCCCGCGGGCTCGACTGTGAGTGTCACTTGAGCCACCGCCCCAGTCGACACGAGCAACAGCGACAGCAGCGAAGTGTGCATGACGGAGTGCATGGTTACCTCCTTGCAACACGGTAATCCAGAGCGGACCCAACCCATCAGACGGTGGAAAGAGCCCGCCTCTGCTTGAGCTGCAGCCGGCGCAGCAGCACCACGGCGACTATGAGCGCCATGGCTGTCGCCCCGGCAGCGGCGATCTGCCCAGTCGTGAGCGGCAGGGCGCTTCCCAGCGCGGCGATCAAGAAGATCCTCACGAAGCGTCCCATCGCCGTCGCGCACATGTAGCGAAAGACCGAGTAGCGCGACAACACCGCACACGTGCGCGCGATCCAGAACGGGATCGGTGTGAGCGCTGCAACGGCGACAGTGGCAAACGGCTGGGCGTTGAACCAGCGTACCACCAACTGTACGATCCCGGCGTCGCGCAGCTTGGTGAGTTTCTCCGAGTGGAGGATCGCGTCGAACACGCTGTAGTTGAGAAACTCCACCAGGACTATCGCGACGATGCCGATCCCGGCGATCAACAGCGGTGAGTAGAGTTGCCCGAACGCGATCAGCACCGGCTCGGATGCCGCCGGCAAAAAAGCTGAGGTCGGACCACAACAGATGAGCATCAGCGTGAAGTAGACGGCGAGGTCGCTCACACCCGGGAATAGGAGCGAGACGAGCGTCGCTGCCACCGCTGCCACCGCACAGGAGCGCAGCAACAGATCCCAGCTCGGCGGGGCGACGGATATTCGCGCAGCGCGAGAGAGCTGTGTGGCCAGACCGCTATGCGAGAGGGCGCGCATGGAACCGCTCCTCGATTTGAGGTTGAGTGCAACATGCCACGCCTACGTCAAGCAGGGGTCAAGGCAACGCAGGTCATGTCAAGCAGGAATCAAGAGACACAGGCCACGATTCCTTGCGCGTGGTGGCATCGTGGCCTGCGATTGTTGGCAAAGAACAGTCTTCAGTTCAGTTGCTTCATGGCCTCACACTACTCACCCAGTGGTCCAGTGACAGTTGCGCGGGCTTCCGTGTTCTTGCACGATACGCCGAGAAAGAAACGGCTATCAAGCGGACCCGAGCACGCCTACCTGGAACAGCCGCACAACGAAGAAGCTGATCACGCCACCCTCGAGCAACCAAGCAGCGGGCTGCCGGTAGTAACCCAGGTACATCTCCTTGCCCCAATAACCGGTGTCTTTGAACAGGGCCAGCGTGTAGCGCTTCTTGATGAACGGCCACAAGAACGGGATCCCCACCGTGCTGCCGCAATCGGCGATGAAATGCAGTAGTATCGCGACGAAGGCGAACACCGCGTAGTGCGGCGACCAGATGGCGACCAGCGCGCTCACCACGACAGCGAACCAGATGGTGTGCGTCACGGTGCAGTGGAACTTCTCACCTGCAATTCCGGACCGCTCTACCAGGGAGTCTGCGTTCGGTAGGAAGTGCATTACCAAACAGAACACTATCGTACGCGGACTCCAGTCGAACGTCGCAATCGACAGGGCCAGGGGTACGTGACCGGCTTGCATAGCTGCATCCTCCAGCAGGGGACCTTGCTACCAAGCTACGCGGCCGCGTCAAGCGAGGGTCAAGTGAGAAGTCAGAGCGGGTGGATGGGCGTCACTCGGTTACTCAATCCAGTTACACATTGACGCTGGCACGACCCTGACTGCTCGACGGGTTGCCATACCCAACCGAAACGCCTACAATGAGTTTGTCCACGCCCGATGTTCCACCCTAACGAAGGAGGTGATCCATTGTCCAGTTATAAACCTGAGCGCAACCTGGTTTGGGCAAGCGATCGCCGTATCGGTAGCTGATCCAGGACCGAACCGCGATCTGCGCCTCTGATCGAGTGCCGCTAGGCGATCGTACCAGGTTGCGCAGGTCAAGAGCCGCGTCGTCGGGTGTTCGGTACCGGCGACGCGGTTTTCTTTGTTCACAGCTGATAGCTAACGGCTGACAGCGGACACCTGGATCTCGGGCACCTCAGTCCCCATTTTGCGGCCTGTATGATTGGACCGAGCCAGCGTTCATGGCAGTTCTGACGTGACAGATCCCACAGTCGATCCCGACCGCTGGGAACGAATCCAGCAAATCACCCACGCAGCCCTGGAGCACGACCCTCCTGCTCGGGGGGCGTTCATCGAGGAAGCTTGCGGAGGCGACCGCGAGCTGCGGGCTGAGGTCGACGCGCTGCTCTTGGCACGGCAGCAAGAGGAAATGGACGACTCCCCCTACGGGGCGGCGCCCCGTTTGGAGTTGCTGCGCGACGACCTGGCCGAGCGGTATGACGTACTGCGCCTGCTGGGGAGCGGCGGTATGGCTACCGTGTACCTGGCGCACGACCTAAAGCACAACCGCAACGTCGCGATCAAAGTGCTGCGCCCCGCGCTGGCAGCAACGCTGGGGGGCGAACGGTTTCTGCGGGAGATTGAGATTGCCGCCGGACTGCAGCACCCTCACATCCTGCCGCTATATGACTCGGGAGCCCTGGGCAGCATCCTCTACTATGTGATGCCGTACGTGGAGGGGAGCACCCTACACGCGAGGATCGCACGCGGCGCACTGCCGGCTCCCGAGGCCGTGCAGGTAGCCGCCGACGTGTTGAGTGCCCTTGAGTACGCCCACCAACGAGGCATCGTCCATCGCGACATCAAGCCGGCCAACATATTGCTGTCGGCCTCCGGCGGACACGCGCTGGTGGCCGACTTCGGGATCGCCCGGGCGGTGAGTGCGGCCGGCCCCGGCACCGGCCCCGGCAAGCTCACCGTGCCCGGTGCGATGATCGGCACACCCGGATACATGGCGCCGGAGCAAGTGGCAGGTCTGGAGGTCACCCCGGCGACCGACATCTACGCCGTGGGCGTGGTACTGTACGAATGTCTCACCGGTCGCAGCTGGTCGCCGGCCGAGCGGTTACAGAAGAGCGACTGGCGGGGCGTGCCGGCGAGCGTGCTGCCGGCCTTGAAGCGAGCGTTGGCGTGGGCACCGGAGCAGCGCTGGCCCGATGCGGCCACATTCCGCACCGTCCTGCTCGGCCCCGTGCAGCGGCTGCGAGGCAGTCGGCGCCGGTTCGTAGCCTTGGTCGCAGCCGTAACGGTTACACTCGGTGTGGTACTGACGGGTCTGTGGCTCCGGCGCGACGGTAGCGCCCCAGTGACCGCCATCTCTCGGGTGGCGGTGCTGCCATTCACAGTGCGGGGTGGTACGGAGTTCGCCTACCTGGCCGAAGGCATGGTCGATCTGCTCGCCACGAAACTGGACGGCGCCGGTACCTGGCGCAGTGTCGACCCGCGCCTGGTGCTCGGCGTAACCGAGCGCGAGGGAGCGGCGGCGGGGATCGATCCCCGCGCGGGGCGAGACATCGCTGAGCAGCTCAGTGCCGATCTGTTCGTGCTCGGCAACGTGGTACAGGTGGGTGAGCAGCTGCGGCTCGACGCGTCGCTGTATGACCGCGCCGACGAAGAGGAGGCGTTGGTCCAGGCATCTGTAGAGGGTCCCGTCGACTCGGTACTCGCTCTGTTGGACGACATGGCGGCAGAGCTGCTGGCCGCGCAACCAGGAGCTGCCGGGGCGCGACTGTCCCGCATCGCTCTGGTCACCTCGAGTTCTCTCCCCGCGCTCAAGGCGTACCTGCGGGGCGTAACCCAGATGCGCGCCGCGCAGTATCAGGCAGCGGCCGACGCGTTTCAGGCCGCCATCACCGCCGACTCCGCGTTCGCGCTCGCCTGGTACCAACTGGGTGTTGCTGCCGACTGGCTGCTGGTCGCCGATCTGGCGCGGGAAGCGACGCGACAGGCCCTGCGCTACGCGGATCGCCTGTCGGACCGCGACCGCCTCCTGCTCGAAGCCCGCGGCTCGGTGGTGATCGAGGCCGCCGCCACCGACGCCGAAGGTCGCTATCGCACGATCCTGGGCAGGTACCCCACGGATGTGGAAGCGTGGTCGCAGCTCGGCGAACTGTTGCTGCACTGGGGCACCCGCCTGGGCCAGCCACTCGAGGCGGCGCGCGAGCCGTGGACCCGCCTGTTGGAGTTGGAGCCCGACCGGGCCGACGCTCTGGTGCACCTCGCCCGGATCGAGGCGGGAGCCGGGAACGAGGCAGCGCTGGATGAGATGGTGCGCCGGGTCAGCGAGCTTGCGCCCGAGGGCGATCGGCTGTTGGAGATGCGACTGTTGCAGGCCTACGTGCGGGGCGACGCTCAAGCTGAGCAGCGCGTGCTCGCCGATTTCAGGCAGGCGAGTGACGGCACTGTCGCCGAAGCGGCGTGGAGTGCCAGCTCGTACATCGACGATCTGGGCGCGACGGCAGCACTAGCCAGCATCCTGGCCGAGGATACTCGTTCGTCGGATACGCGGGTGGTCGGATATGGAGTGTTGGCATCGGTCGCGCTGGCTCGGGGCCAGTGGGCCACCGCTACTGAGGCGCTGGACTCGATGGCTCGGCTCAACCCAGTCGGCGCGTTGGAACAGCGCACCATGTTGGCAGCGACGACAGTCGGAGCGGTGGATTCCGCCGCGCTCGAGACGTACCGCGCGGAGCTCAGCGCCGTCGATTGGACCAACATTCCGCCCGGAACGGCACCGGGCGTGTGGTACACGGCATTGGACAGTATTCAAGCGCAGCTGGCCCAGTATCTAATCGGACTAGCGAGTGCACGCCTGGGTGACACGGCTGCGGCACTTGCCGCAGCGGCAGCGTTGGAGCGGTTGGGAACGCCGGACGGTCACGGATCGGTGGTGCGCGATTGGGCGCGTGCCGTGCGGGCGACTGCGGCGTGGCGGTCAGGTAACGTCGACGCCGCACTCGGCGACATCGATCAGTTCGAGGGCCAGGTGTGGTACCAACTCGCCACCGCCTCACTGTACCACTCGCAGGCATACGAGCGGTACCTCAGGGCCAGCCTGCTCGAAGAAACCGGGCGGCTAGAGGAATCGCTCCGCTGGTACGGATCGTTTGAGGCGACCGGGCTGCACGACTTGATCTTCTTGGCGCCCTCCCACTGGCGCCGCGGCCACGTCTACCAGCAGTTGGGCGACGCGGAGACTGCCCAAGCGCATTACCTGCGATTCCTCGAGTTGTGGAGTGAAGCAGATGCCGCGTTCCGTCCCATGCTGGACGATGCGCGACAGCAACTCGATTCACAGAGCGGCGCCGTGCGCTCCCAGGAGCGCACGGCCCGCGGTGTGGCATAGGAGTAACTAACTCAATCAGTGAGTCGCACGGCTCCGGGCTTCGCGCGCCTGTCTCATGAACGCCAACAGCTCGTCCACTTCTTTGGGTGAGGCCGCGGTCAGCACAACGGGCTCTCCCTCGGTCACCAGGATCGTATCCTCGATTCTCACGTGGAGCTGCTTCTCTTTGATCTCGATGATCGGCTCGACGGCAATCACCATTCCAGGTTCCAGCGGCAGCGCTGCATCGCCCACGTCGTGCACGGACATGCCGACGAAGTGGCCGGCACTGGGAGCTGATTGATCCGCGAAGCCGTGCCTGTCGTAGATCTCCCGGGTGATCTCACGGATCCCCGCGCGGGTTGCGCCGGGACGCATTGCTTCAGTGATGGCCTTGAGGGCTTCCAAGGCACATTCGTACGCACGGAGCTGCAGCTCGTCGAACTCGCCGGACACCGGCCAGGTGCGGGTGATGTCGATGATCATGTAGTCCAGCGACCCGCCGTAGTCCATCACGATCATTTCGCCCGCCGCCACCTGGCTCCCGTTGTCACGGTAGTGCCAGATGTTGCCGTTCGCCCCTGAACCGACGATGGCACCGTAGCCGGCCCGCTGCACGCCGTTCCTGACGTGATGGTAGGTCGCCTCCGCCTCGATCTCGTACTCGAAGCGGCCCGGCTCGGTTACGGCAATCGCCCGGTTGATGGCCTCAGCTGCGATCCGGCCGTTCAGCTTCAGGATCTCGATCTCCCGCGTCGTCTTGATCATGCGCATGCGATCGATGTGCGGACTGATGTCCTTCAGCTCATAGAACGGATAGTGGCGCCGCAACAACTCGACCCGGAACGCGTCTTCAGACGGCCGCGCGGACCACAAGTTCATGGACTGGCGGGCGAGGTTGATGGCCTTGCCGCTCCGACTCTGACTGATCTCGTCCCGTTCGGAAAGCCGTACCCAGAGTGTCGGCGCCGTGTTGTAGTCTCTGCGTCGTGCCAGGAACTCGTTCAGCGTGTAGAGTGGCGCGATCGCCGCGAAGCCCCATCGCTCGGCGGCTGTGGGATCTTCCAGCCAGTTCGAGCCGTCGGAGCGGATCTCACCCGCGCCTTGTTTGGGCAGGAACAGATAGGCTGCCCGCGTCGCCACATCCATGACCAGGACGCTGTTCAGGTCTTCGTTGCCGGTCAGGTAGTAGAAGTCGTGGTCCTGGTGGTTGCGTGCCGCGAGGGCGGGCATGGTGGTGCCGAACAGCAGGACGGTACCGCCCTCCAGCCGCTGGCACAACGCCTCGCGGCGGGCGATGAACTCCTCCGGCGGATAGCCGAGTCGTTGGGCACGAACCGGCACGACGAGTCCGGCAAACAGAACTAGGGTCTGGATGTAGAGCCACACGTTTCTGATCATGGGAGGGCCTCCAAGTCTCAAGCCTCCATCGTTGGTCACACTGCTGTGATGATAGCAATGACAGCCTCGTGGGACCGGATGGAGGTAATCGGTGCTTGATAGAGACGAATACCTGTGGCGACGGCTGTCAGTGTCGAGACTGAACTTATCGTCTCGAGGACAGAGGCAACAAGAGTACCGCGCGATTGCTCGCAGCGGTGCCAATATCTAGTGTGGTAGTCGTATTTGGTCGGGGGTCAGGCGGCCGGAGGGTGACAAGCCTAGCGCCAACTTTAGCCGCGCAGGCGTTCGCCAATCCAGCAAGCCGAGGTGAAGCAGTTTACCTCGGCTCGCAGTTGCAGTGTTCGAGCAAATCGGCAAGCAAGTTGCACTCCGCCCACACTGGCTGTACTTGACGGTCGGATCGGGCGTGCGGGGTAGGTAACGTTATCGCGAGACGCCGAACTGACTCGGTTGTCACTCGTTCAGCGACCTGTCGGCACCCACCTTGAGCCGCGGCCCTGCCCTTGAACCTCCAATCTCCCGGCGTCTCGGTACTGCCTTAGCACGTACCGCACCATCTCCCGGCTCACGCCCGGGCACTCGGGTTCGAGCTCCGCAATCCCAAACGGCTGAGTGCGGCGTGCAATCGCTCGCTCGACCAATTCCGTCTTCCAGCCGCGGCCCGACCGGATCGTCCCGACGCGGGCTTCGAACTCCATGTACGCACGATGCAGCACGACCCAGAAATACGTCATCCACGGTGCGACGTCGTGGGATCCTTCATGCCACCCCTCGGAACTCAACTCCAGCGTGTCGTAGTAGCGATCCTTGAGCTCCTCGAAGGTTCGCTCGAGACTGATGTACCGACCGACTGTATATCCGAAGTGATACAGCATGAGCAGCGTGAGCAGCCGAGCCATGCGACCGTTGCCATCGGCGAAGGGGTGGATGCAGAGGAAATCGAGAATCGCCAGGGGAACCACAACTAGCGGCTCCCGGCCGCGTTCGACCGCTGCGGCATACCGCTTTACCAGCTGGTCCATCGCACCAGGTGTCGCAACCGGTGAAACAGGTGTGAACCGCACCCGGACCTTCCCCTCACGGCTGCGCTCGATGATCTCGTTTTGAGAAGTCTTCCAGCGCCCACCACTACCCGACGTGTAACGGAACAACATAGCGTGTAGCTGGAGAATCACGTTCACGCTGAATGCCATGTCACGGTGGGACTCGTGAATGAGGTTCAGCGCGTCGCGGTAGCCCGCAATCTCCTGCTCCGACCGGTTCTCGGGCGCGGTCGGCCGCAACACCAACGCCTCGAGCCGCTCGCGTGGCGCTGTAATACCTTCCAGCCGGTTGGACGACTCTGTTGACTCGATGAGTGCGGCCTGAAGCAGCGCTTCAAGGACCTCCGGCGCTTGCTCCCTGAATAGCTCTTGTCTTCCCCGAAACTCTCCCAGCACATTGAGGGTCGACCCATCCTCGGCAGTGAGCCTAAGCTGTTGTAGATAAATGGCTTGAAGGGATTGCACGGCAGCCCAACTCGTTCTCAGAATGCGTAATAGACGGCCAAAAGGTGGTAATAATACGGTGTTATTATCATGTTTCTGTCAAGGCAATGCCACCTTTCCGGGTTCGCACGGCGTGCCCTTGCGGCCTGCTGGCCAACAACAGCTCACCCGTGAGGGCCAGACGTCCAGGTCCCGAAAGACCCAGCGAACTTCCCCGCGGGGCCACTTCCAGGTGACCAGTGGCAAGGGCCTACTCGACTACTACGCCGCTCGCAGCGGTGAGAATATCAGGTGAGGTCGGGGTGTTGGTTGGGATATCACGCGGCGAACGGCGTGACCTAATGTGTTAGCGGCCAGCTAGAACGCGCGAGCTCAATCACCGTCCCCGTCGGAAGAACTCACAGTCACCTCGGCGCTGCCTGACGCGCCGCCGGGCGCGGTTGCGGTAATCGTCGCGACACCGTTTGCCACCGCCGTTACCAGCCCCGTAGTGTCAACTAGCGCCACAGCTTCGTCGCTGGTGCTCCAGGTGAAGGTCACGCCGGCGACTGGGGTGTCGCCTGCGTCTCGCGCCTCCGCCGAGAGCTGGATTGTGCTAGCCAGTGTGGTGAATGTATGGGTACCGGGAGTCACCACCACGCTGGCGCCGCGGAGGCCGCGGAAGATCATTCCACTATCGGCAACCACGAAGACACTTGCATTCGGGGTCCCCCAAAGGCCCCACAGCCAAATGCTGGTCGGGCTACTCATCAGAGACCAAGTGTTGCCGTCATAGTGGAGGACCTCCCCGCCGTCACCCACGCCATACACGTCGCTCGCTGAGCTGCCCCAGATGTCGTGAACGGTCCCGCCTGCAGGGTGGTTAGCCGCGGACCACGCGTTGCCGTCATACTGTAGAACCGTTGCGCCCGTCCCACCCGCATACAGGTCGGTTGCGGACGTACCCCAGACCGTCTCCAGGAAATAACTCGTCGGACTGGTCATGGTGCTCCAGGTGCTGCCATCATAGTGCAGAACCGTGCCGTTCTCACCGACTGCATACACATCACTGGAGGCCGTACCCCAGACATGCCACAGCGGCACGTTAACTGGGCTGCCCATTGTGCTCCATGTGCTGCCGTCGAATTGGAGAATCACTCCACCAGCACCGACCGCATAGACCGCCCTCGGGGTCGCACCCCAAACAGCCTCCAGGCCACCGGTGGCCGGAGTGTTCATAGCGGTCCAGGTAACCCCGTCATAGTGGAGGATCGAACCATCGTCGCCAACGGAATAAACGTCGCTTGAAGAAGTGCCCCAGACAGACCGCAGGAAACCGGCCGTCGGGACGTTCATTGCACTCCATGTGCTACCGTCATAGTGTAGCATCGTCCCGCCTTCGCCGACCGCAAAGACATCGCTCGATGAAGCACCCCACACAGACCACAGCCAGTTGCTCACCGGACTGCTCATCGTACTCCACAGGTTCACTGTCACCATTCCGGGCGCAGCTACGGTCAACAACCCATAGGCTACAGCACCGTCGGCCGTAGCAGCTATCGTCACCTGCCCGCTCCCCACGGCCGTCGCCACACCGGTTACGCCATCTATCGTCGCAACGTTGGTGTTAAGACTGGACCAGGTGAACGTCTTGCCGGGGATCAGGTTCCCGGTCGAGTCCCAGGCCGTGGCGGTGAAAGCCTGCGTCCCACCGGCCGTCGCGATGGTCGCGCCGGCAGGCGTCACGTCAATCGTCGCCGCCAGTTGATTGACGGTTATCTCCGCGTTACCCGCCGCGCCACCTGACGCTGTTGCGGTGATTGTGGCGACACCATTTGCCACCGCCGTAACCAGGCCCGTGGTGTCGACCGTCGCCACAGCCTCGTCGCTGCTGCTCCAGGTGAACGTCACGCCGGCGACCGGCGTGTCAGCCGCGTCTCGCGCCTCCGCCGAGAGCCGTAGCGTGTCGCCCAATGCAGTGAGCGTAGCGACGCCGGGTGTGACCAGCACGCTCCCCCCGCGAATGCCGCGGAGGATCGTTCCGGAGTGTCCGACGGCAAACACATACGAGTCCGGGCTTGCCCAGACGTCGGATAAGTGCATGGTGGTCGGCCTGCTCATCAAACTCCAAGATGTGCCAACATAGTGGAGAATGTCCCCACCCACCGCATACACGTCACTCGAGGATGTGCCCCAGACAGCACTTGCACCCGTCGGACTGGCCATCGCGCTCCACGTGTTGCCGTCATAATGGAAGATCGCGTCGCCCACCGCGTACACATCGCTCGGAGAGGTGCCCCAAATAGAACCTAGACTGGTGGCCGGCCTGCTCACCACACTCCACGCGCTGCCATTGTATTTGAGGACCATCTATGCCTGTGAGAGTTGGGCTACTCATCACGCTCCATGCACTGCCATCGTAGTGGATAATTGTCCCAACACGTCCGACTGCAAACACGTCGCTAGGAGAACTGCCCCACACACCCTGCACATCATCGTTTGCGGGACTGCTAGTTGCGCTCCAAGCGGTACCGTCGTAATGGAGCATCGGCCATCCCAACGCATACACGTCGTTCGACGACGAACCCCAGACTGCGTTCAGGAACTCAGCTTCGGGGTTACTCATGAGGCTCCATACGTTGCCGTCATAATGGAGGATTACTCCACCATTACCCACTGCATACACGTCGCTCACGGCGGTACCCCAGACACCGTGCAAATCCATACTCGTCGGACTCTCCATCACGCTCCACAAGTTGACCGGCACCATGCCGGGTACGGCCACCGTCAGCAACCCGTAGCCCACAGCGCCGTCCGCCGCGGCGACGATCGTCACCTGACCGCTGCCGACGGGTGACGCAACGCCGGTGGACGGGTCGATCGCAGCGATGTTCGAATTGAGGGTCGACCAGGTGAATGTCTTGCCGGGAATCAGGTGCCCGGTCGCATCCCACGCGATGCCAGCGAAAGCCTGTGTGCCGCCTGCTGTAGCGATAGTCGCGCCACCTGGCGTGACTTCAACTGCAGTCGCCAATTGATTGACAGTTACCTCGGCACTGCCCGACGCACCGCCCGGCGCTGTTACGGTGATGGTCGCGACACCGCCTGATACGGCAGTAACCAGACCTTCCGTGTCCACTGTGGCTACGCTGAGATCACTGCTGCTCCACAGGGTGAGTGGCACACCGCTAACTGGGTTACCGCCAGCGTCCTGCGCTTGCGCTGCAAATCGCACTGTGTCGCCCAACGCCGTGATCGTGTCGGCTGCAGGAGTGACCACCACGCTGGCACCGCGGTAACCGCGCACGATCGTGCCGCTGTCGCCTACCGCGAAGACATCCGAGTCCGGGCTTACCCACACGTGCCACACGCTCCCACTGCTTGGCCGGTTCATTGCGATGCTCCACGCGGCGCCGTCGTAATGGAGAATGCTGCCGTCCGCTGCGTAGACATCGCTAGAGGATGTACCCCACACATCACCCGCACCGTACTGCTCTGGATTGCTCATACTGCTCCAGGCACTGCCGTCGTAATGGAGGATTATCGACGGATGACCAACAGCGTAGATATCACTCGCAGATGTACCCCAGATCCCATACAGCTCGCCGGTGGATTGCCTGTTCACCACACTCCACGTGTTGCCGCCGTAATGAAGGATCGCTGCATCGGCTCCATCAGCACCCACCGCGTACACTTCATCGGCAGAAAGACCCCACACATCATGTATGCCAGCGGCTGTAGGGCTATTCATCGTACTCCAGGCAGTGCCGTCGTAATGGAGAATCCACCCAGGGTCACTGACCGCGTACACATCGATCGGAGAGGTGCCCCACACACCCTCCCCGCCGGCCGGACTGCTCATGGTGCTCCAGTCACTGCCGTCGTAATGCAGAATCGGGCCCCCCGCCGCATACACGTTGCTCGACGAGGTCCCCCAGACGGCATGCAGGTTGCCACCATCAGAGTTACTCATTGTGGTCCACGCGCTACCGTCAAAATGCAGAATCGCTCCACCTCCCCCGACTGCAAAGACATCGCTCGAAGAAGTACCCCAAACATCCCCCAGCCATACATTCACGGGGGTGTCCATCGTGCTCCACAGGTTCACCGGCTCCGCCACGGGCACCCCCACCGTCAGCAACCCGTACCCCACAGCACCGTCCGCCGCGGCGACAACCGTCACCTGCCCGCTGCCGACTGGTGACGCGATGCCGGTAGAGGGATCGATGTTCGCCACGTTCGTGTTGAGGGTCGACCAGGTGAACGTCTTGCCGGGGATCAGGTTCCCGGTTGAGTCCCAGGCCGTCGCAGTGAACAACTGCGTGGCGCCGGACGTCGCGATAGTCGCCCCGGCTGGCGTGACTTCAACCGTCGCCGCTGCTTGAGCGATAGTTATCTCGGCACTGCCCGCTGCTCCGCCCGGCGCAGTCGCGCTGATCGTCGCGACACCGTTTGACACCGCCGTCACCAAGCCTGTGGTGTCCACTGTGGCTACGGCCTCGTCACTACTGTTCCATGAAGTGATCGACACCCCGCCCACCGGGTTGCCGGCTGCATCTTCGGCCTGTGCAGCAAGTCGTACGGTGTCGCCTAGTGCCGTGAGGGCACCGGCTGCTGATGTGACTACCACGCTGCCCCCGCGGATGCCGCGGAGGATCGTGCCACTGTCGCCCACGGCATACACATCCGAATTCGGGCTGGCCCACACGAACGCCAACGGGAGAGTGACCGGGCTGTCCACGGTGCTCCAGGTACTGCCGTCGTAATAGCGAATTGCTCCGCCGTCTCCCACAGCGTAGACATCGCCAGACGAACTGCCCCATACACCGTCTACTGACAGATCCGGCCCGGAGCTGATCGTGCTCCACCCACTCCCGTCGTAGTGCAGGATCAATCCGCCAAAACCGACCGCGTAAACATCGTTCGGGGAACTTCCCCACACGCTCGACAAGAACAGGCTACTTGGGCTGTCCATCGTGCTCCACGCACTGCCGTCATAGTGGAGGATGGTTGCGTTCCAGGTCACGGCATACACATCGTCGCTGGAGAAACCCCAGACATCCGCCACGCTCTCGCCCGTAGGGTTGTTCATCGTGCTCCATGAGTTCCCGTCGTAGCGCAGAATCGGTCCCCCACCCACCGCAAATACGTCTCTGGGAGAGGTGCCCCAGACACCGTCCCCACCGCCCTCTGGAGCGTTCATGGCGCTCCACACGCTGCCGTCGTAGTGCAGAATCGAACTCCCCACTGCATACACGTGACTCGACGAGGTGCCCCAGACAGCATGCAGGTCACCGGCGTCCGGGTTGCTCATCGTGGTCCACGTGCTGCCGTCATAGTGCAGAATTGCCCCGCCCCCACCAACTGCAAAGACATCGCTCGAAGAGGTACCCCACACGCCCGGCAACCCCGCTCTCGTCGGGCTGTCCATCACGCTCCACAGGTTGACCGGCTCGAGTCCTGGCACCGCCACCGTGAGCACCGCGTACCCCCGAACACCCCCAGCCTCGGCGGCTAGCGTCACCTGACCGTTGCCCACCGCAGTCGCCTCGCCCGTTGACTCATCGATCGTCGCGACGTTGGGGTTGAGGCTCGCCCAGGTCACAGGCACCGACGTGAGCACCGTGCCCGCCACATCGCGCGCCTCGGCCGTGAATGCCTGCATCGCGCCCACACCCGATATCGCCGCTCCACCCGGCGTCACCACCACCTCATCCACCGCACACGTACCACCCTGGCTGCTTGCCCCCTCTCTCAAGTCCACTGACAAATCG
>JBDHKN010000085.1:0-19264 GCA_039586365.1 Gemmatimonadota bacterium
CGGCAACCCCATGTTGGATACGTAGAAGACCGGTGGGGCCAACTCATTGCTCCACCGGTCCTTACCAAGTCGGGACGGCGGGATTTGAACCCGCGACCCCCTGAACCCCATTCAGTCCACAGAGTGGGTCAGATACGACAAAATGTAGTATTAACGCGGTGTTTCGGGTGTCCTCTGTCGTATCTGATGTATGGTAATACGACAAGATGTAGCATGTTCTTACCCCACTTTTTACCCCACCCCCCAACTGCTCTACTCCTTCGACATCAGCGACTCACAGCATCGCTAGGGAAGTTCATCCTCCGCAGCAGGTCCTGGACGCGTGGATCGGTCCGCACTGCGTCATACGTCGGCCATGCAAAGAGATGGGTTAGCTCGGAACAACGCTCCTCGTAGGCCCCGTTGAGCCACTCCACCGCTCGGTCACGATCCCCTAGCCCAACATAGACCTTGGCTATGCTGATGGGTTCTACGTATCGCTTGTCCGATAGTAGTCTGTCGAGGGCATCTCTAGCCCGGCGCTCTTGCCCCGACACGCCATA
Source organism: Gemmatimonadota bacterium (assembly GCA_039586365.1). Taxonomy (GTDB): domain Bacteria; phylum Gemmatimonadota; class Gemmatimonadetes; order Gemmatimonadales; family GWC2-71-9. Next base: position 543 of record JBDHKN010000085.1, read on the forward strand.
GGCATAACCCAGCAGTGCCACGTCACGTGGATCGTGGCTCGACAGGTCAGCCGCTCTCTGGAGTTCCAATATCGCTTCCTCGTACATGAACTTGTGGAGGTATGCTAAGCCAAGTGTTCGCCGAGCCGGAATAAAGCGCGGGTCCATCTCCAGAGTCTTGAGGAGTTGCTGGATGGCAGCGTCATAGTCTCTCTTCACCAGGAGCACACGGCCCATCGCCCGATTGATGATCAATGAAGTCGGATCGAGCTCAAGGGCACGTTGCACCAGCGTCAATGCTTCGTCTGATCTACCGAGGTCCCTTAGAGCTTTGGCATACCATTGATGCCCAGTAGCGTAGTTGGGATTCAGGGTGATGGCTCGTTCATAGGTCCGCTGCGCTTCGGTCCAGTCGTAGTCAAAGGACCATTGGACATGGGCAAGCGATACGTACGCTTCGGCGAGCGTAGTATCGATCTGAAGCGCCCGTCGAGCGGCTTGTGCGGCTTTGGGGAACGTCTCTGCAGGAGGTAGGTAGCTGTAGTCTGCCAACATGTTGTACGCGTCGGCCAGCCCAGCATACGCCAACGCGTAGTCCGGATCGTTTTGTAGCGCCTGCTGGAATAGCTCGACGGCCCGCTGCAGACCTTCGGGAGTTCTCTGATTCCAGAAGAACCGGCCCTCCAGGTACAACCGGTATGCCTCGGTGTTCTCGGTGGGCTGTGCCGTGAGTCGCGCCTGCTCTCCCGGTGAGAGAATAACGTTGAGTGCGGCGGCGACCTGCTCTGCAACTTCTCTTCTGATAGCGAATACGTTCGACGCCGACAACTCCTGATCATAGTCGTCGGCCCACAGTTGCCCGTCCGTCTCTGGGTCGATCAGACGCGCCGTAATGTGGATTCGGTCGGCGGCACGGGCCACACTTCCAGCCACGAGGTAGTCAACTCCCAACTCAGTTGCGGCCTCAGCATGAGTCATCTCCGCACTCCCCACCCGCTGTGCTGAGCCGTGAGCAATAACGACGAACTCGTCAATCTTTGAAAGCTGGGTATTGATGTCCTGCGTCACACCTTCACTGAGGTATTCGTCCTGCTGAGTTGCACTCAGGTTCTCAAACGGCAACACGGCGATCCGTATGCTGGCGCTCGGTTGATCGGCAACCGTTCCGCCTCGACCCACCAATACCCACCATCCAGCGACAGCAATCGCCAGGGCCGCGCCCGCTCCAAGAACCGTCTTCCGTCGCTGTGCCCATACCGCGCCCACCGGAGTCATAGCAGTCGGCGTAACACCTCCGCTCGGCGTCGCCATAGCCTCCAACTGTGGCAACAGCTCCTCGGCGCTCTGCCACCTGTCGGCGGCTTTCTTCTCCAGGCACTTCATCACGACTTGAGCCAAAGCTGGCGGCACTGACTCCCGATACTTGCTCACCGGCTCGGGTGTATCGGTCATGTGAGCCGAGAGAATCATCTGCGGAGTGGTGCCGAGGAACGGTGTTCTGCCCGTCAGCAACTCATAAGCAACGACGCCTACAGCATAGATGTCGGCTCTGTGGTCGATGTGAGAATTGGCAGACGCCTGTTCCGGCGACATGTATGCCGGAGTGCCGAGGGCTACTCCTTCGGTCGTCAGCTTCTGCCGTCCGGTTGCCTCACTTACCGCTTTCGCAACGCCAAAGTCGGTCACCAGGGCATGACGCTCGGACAACAGCACGTTGTCGGGCTTGATGTCCCTGTGAACCACGTTGTGCTTGTGTGCGTGCGTTAGCGCATCGACTACGTCTCGAAGGATTCTGACGGCCTCTCCGATAGGCAGCTCGCCCTCGTGAGCCAGTTTGTCGCGCAATGATTGACCTTCTACAAACGGCATCACGTAGAACAGAAAGCCGTCGGCGTCACCGGAGTCGATCAATGTGAGGATGTGAGGATGTGTGAGTCCGGCCGCGATCTCTATCTCACGGTGGAACCGATCTACGCCGAGAGCCGCAGCAAGTTCGGGCCGTAGCACCTTGACCGCCACCTTGCGATGGTGTTTCAGGTCCTCGGCGAGATAGACGGTGGCCATCCCACCAGACCCAAGCTCTCGCTCAATCTGGTAGCGATCGGCCAGCGCAGCCTTGAGGCGGTCCAGAATGTCGGCCATACGGCGACTCCTCTGGGTACCGTCTAAGGTACGGGTCGGTTGAGAGTCAGGCCAGAGTGCAAGACAGAATTCTGAGCGTCGCTAGACGCCCGGCGCACTGTACTCCCTCTCACCTCGTCTGCGAAGGGGGTGGGCGATGGCTCTTCTGGTATCGCAAGTGCTCTTCGGCCGCCCGCTCCACCGTCTCCTTTGAGAAGAGGTCCCTGATTCGCGTGGGTGATGGTGCCCTGGCCAGCTCCTCTGCTACGTTGAGCACAGCTACTTCGTCGAACTGGTGCCAGTGATACAGATAGATCAGGCCCTGGCGCAGGTCAAAGACGTTCGAGTAGAGGGTATTGCCGACCGCACCTTCAATGTGAACTGCGTCCAGAATGGATCGGAAGTAGTCTACGGTGAGATCCGCTTCAGCTTCGATCCGCTCCAACATCTCGGTCGCCTTGTCGTAGCGCCAGCACGGATAGCTGCCGTCAAAGGCGTTGTCCGGATTGGCGCGGTTGAAATTCGTCGATACCAGGTACCCGTCTCCTTGCGGTTTTCTGGTGAACGCAAGCTCGCCATTCGGTCCCGCACTGATGACGACCGCGTCACCGGTCGCATCTGCCAACAGGACTTGCCATCGGATTGAGTCGCCCCAGTTGTAGCTCCTCGCCACCGTGATGGCTTCCTCTACCGTGGCGCAGGTCTGTTGGATCCTCCTCATTATCGCACCACGGTCCGGGAGTTCGGGGTGGGGACTCAAAGTTGCTTCTGGCAGGGCGTTGTAGTCGAACGCGAGACCCTTCTCATTGATGCCGCCTTGAGGAGAGAAGTTGTCGAAGCCCAGGTATACTCCACCGTATGTTCCCTCAGCGGGAGGTCGCACCCAGTAGTACGTGTTGGGATTGTTGTAATCCTCGTTGTTGCCGTAGAGGACAGTGTTGCCACGGGAAGCGGCAAAGATCGTACAGGAGCCAAGAACGCCCTCGTCGGCCCTGGTGTCTTCAGGTTGCCAAATGCATCCCGCGCATGCCAGAAGCATGAGACAGAGCGCGCCAGTGCGAAGTGACATGGATTTCATCAGGTGCGTCCGTTGTAGGTGAGCAAGATACACGGTAGCCATCCCACGGTACCGAGTTCTCGCCCGATGGTGTAGCGGTCGGCGAGCGCAGCGCGGAGGCGGGAGAAGGCGTAGGTCATGACGAAACGTCCCCCAGCCATACCTATGGTCCCTGATCAACGTCTCCAATGCCGCGCACCACCACTCGCAGTCGAACCGGCCGCTGTAGTAGTCGCACCACCGGGTATTCACGCCCCCTGCCATTGGATCCACCGTGGCGAGTCGCTCGAAGTAGGATCGCGCAGCGTCCAGATGCCCTGAGCACCCCGCCACGAACACCAAGTAGAACAGCGCATCGCTATTGTCCGGATCAGACCGCAGGGCCTGTTTGAACTGTGCCACTGCCTCCTGGGTCCGTCCCTGATAGAACAGGACCGACCCCCGCACGACATGGCCACCGGGGGAACCAGGGTTCAGCTCGAATGCCTTGGCCGCCCATTGCTCTGCTTCCTCCAAGACTTCGCCAGACTCGGAGCCCCAGATGCACCGGCTACTGTACGCGTTGCCCATGGTGGTATAAAGCAGTTCGTTAGGCCCCTCGATCTCGAGCCCCTTCTTCAGCACTTTGATTGCTCGGTTGGCCCCTTCCGCGGTGAATTCGGTCAGATGCTGCTTGGCTCTCAGGTAACACTCGTAGGCGAGGGGATCAGCGATCCGAGGCCTAGTCAGGCGATCATCCTCCTCTGGACTCAGGCTGACCTTCAGTTGCTCGACGATCTTGCGCGCCAGGCGCTCTTGCACCTCGAACACGTCGTCCATCGTCCCTGTGTATCTGTCGGCCCAGAGGTGCGCATCCTCTCTTGCGTCGATCAGCTGCACCGTGATCCGAAGCGCATTTCCCGCTTTGCGGACGCTACCCTCCAGGGCGTATTGGACATTCAGTTCTCGACCAATGGTGGCAACGTCCTTGTCTGAGCCCTGCAATCTCATCGCCGTAGTACGCGAGATCACGCGGAGGGCACGGATACCGGACAACTCCGCAATTAACTCCTCGGTCAACCCGTCGGAGAAGAACGCATTGTCCGGATCGGGACTCAGATTCTCAAACGGCAGCACCACGATCGATTTCTTCTCCTCCGCTTCCACCCTTGCCGTCAGCGCCGTTGCCAACTGCTCCGCACTGTCAAACCGATCCGCAGGCACCTTGGCCAATGCCTTCATGATCGCGCGATCCATCATCTCCGGCACACTGTCTCGCACCACACGAGGCTGAGTGGGACGCTCGCTCAACAGCTTCGCGATGACCGCCTGTACCGTCGCACCAGTCTGCGGCGGCTCTCCGGTAACCATCTCATACAGCACTGCACCCAACGAGTAGATGTCAGCCCGTGCGTCCAACTCCCCACTACCAGTCGCCTGCTCGGGGCTCATGTACTCGGGAGTCCCCAGCGACAGGCCGGTCTCAGTCAGTCGCTCGCCACCAGCGGCAGTCACAGCCAGGGAGATGCCGAAGTCCGCCACCACGGCCTCACCCCTATGAAGCAGGATATTCTCGGGCTTGATGTCCCGATGGATCACACCCTGTTGGTGCGCGTAGTCGAGCGCCGAGGCTACCTGGCGTGTGAGGGCCACGGCTTCGTCGATGGAGAGCTGCTTCTCTCGTTCGATCTTGCTCCGTAAAGACTCGCCCTCAACGTGGGGCATCACGTAGTACAAGAATCCGTCGGCCGAACCCGAATCGTGGAGTGCGAGTATATGGGGATGGTTCAGCTTGGCAGCGATGCGGATTTCGCGCAGGAACCGTTCTCCCCCAAGGATCGCCGAGAGTTCGGGACGCATGACCTTGAGGGCGACTCGTCGGTCGTGCTTCAGGTCCTGAGCGAGGTAGACGGTGGCCATCCCACCTGCACCAAGCTCGCGCTCAATGCGGTAGCGGTCTGACAGTGCTGCCTTGAGGCGGTCCAGAATGTCGGCCATACGGCGACTCCTCTGGGTCCCGCTCAAAGTTAGGGATCGCTACCGGAGAGGGCCAGATTGGCGTTTGGCACAACGCCCGGCGCGGGGCTGCGCGTCGCGACAGCGCTTAGTAACCGGGTGAGACTAGACACATTCCCGGCTGCGCGCGGAATCGCTCGAACACATGACCGTTAGGGCACGACCGCCTTCGACCTTCTTCTAGCGCCCTAGCCCGCCCTAGCTCTGTCCTTTGCATTAGCTTTTGACATCACGCCCATCTCTCTCCCTACCACCGGAGACGACCCCATGACCCGCGCCATACTCGCTGTGTCGTTAATGCTTCTCGCTGCGACTCCCGTCCTCGCTCAGGACCGAGATGAGTGGGACGTCACCCTGGCACGCGGAGCTACCCGCGAAATCGACTTCACGACCGAGGAAGGTACTTGGATGTCAGTGGACGTTGCACCGGCCGGAGACTGGGTGGTGTTCGATCTGCTGGGCCACATATACCGCCTGCCGATCGGCGGAGGAGACGCTGACTGCCTCACTCAAGAGACCGGAGTGGCCGTCAACTATCACCCGCGCTACTCGCCGGACGGGCTGCAAATCGCATTCATTTCCGACCGCAAGGGACAGAGTAACCTATGGATCATGAACGCGGACGGGACCGATCCGCGGCCGGTGTTCACGGACTTGAATGTGCGCGCCTCCCTGCCCGCCTGGACACCCGACGGCCAGTACATTCTGGTGCGACGCGACTACGTGGGCCCACGCTCGGGCGGCGTGCCTGACCACGACATCGCCGCGGAACAGGCGCCTGAAGGCCGCGCTGGCATTTGGATGTATCACAGGGACGGTGGCGACGGGGTCGCATTGATGGGCACAGAGGTGTCGGGTGCTACCTGGCCCTCGATCTCGCCCAACGGGCGATACGTTTATCACCACACCAGGTCCGGCGGTCGCGACGCTCTTACCGGCCACTATCAGATTCGGCGGTTCGATCTCCGCACCGGCGACAAGATCGACATCACCGCCGGACGCGCCGACGGTGCCGCTGCGGGTCGGGTCTCGAGCGGCGGGGCATTCGCGCCGGAGATCTCGCCCGACGGCCGCTGGCTCGCGTTCGGACGCCAAATACCTGACGGCACCATCTCGTTCAAAGGACACCGATTCGGGCCGCGGACCGCTCTCTGGCTGAGAGACCTGGAGAACGGCGTCGAACGGATCGTGATGGACCCCATCTCGGTAGCCATCGAGAGTGGCTCCAAGAGCTTGAGGATCCTGCCGGGCTACAGCTGGACCGAAGACGGCACCGCCATCGTTCTGTCGCAGGGAGGAAAGCTGCGCCGTCTGGATGTCGCAACTGGCGCGGTCGCTACGATTCCGTTCTCTGCCCGCGTCCACCGCACGATCTCCGAGATGGCCTATGAGCCGTTCCGGATCACTGACGACGCATTCGAGGCGAAGTTCCTCAGATGGCATACAGCCTCACCAGACGGCTCCAGGTTGGCATTTCAGGCCGTTGGAAGGGTGTGGGTGATGGACTTGCCGAGTGGCACACCCACGCGTCTCACGCGCGGCACCACGCCAATGCAGGAGTTCGCGCCCGCGTGGTCGCCCGACGGGCGCTGGATTGCGTTTACAACTTGGGTGGACGGAGAGGGCGGCCAGCTCTGGAAGGTGCGCTCAACTGGCGGTGAACCACAGCAACTGACGCGCGAACCGGCAGAGTACCTCCACCCCGCGTGGAGCCCGGACGGTGCCGAACTAATCCTGGTTCGGGGATCGGGAGCCACTGCGAGGTTGCGGACGGTGACCCACAACCCGTGGTGGGACGTGGTGCGGATACCGGCTGACGGCGGAAACGTGCAGCACGTGGCAAGAGTAGCGCTTCCCGCAGGGACCAATCCCAGCAGCGTAGCACGGAGGGCAATCCTACAACCGTCATATGGTCCCGAGGGTAGGATCTTCTTTCCCGAGTTCCAGAGCGGTGGAACCAGGGGACTCCAGACAGTTGTGGTCTCAGTGGAGCGCGATGGCGGTGACCGACGGGAACACATGACGCTGCCAGCTGCCGACGAGGCGGTTCCCTCCCCCGACGGCAAGTGGATCGCTTTCCAGGAAGGCGACAACGTCTACCTGACTGCGTTTCCCTGGCTGGGGTCCGGGTCGGAACCAGTCGATCTGAACAAGCGGGACGGCAAGCTGCCCGTGACGCGTCTTAGCCTCGAGGGGGGACTGTTTCCCCGCTGGCGCGGCAACATGGTCGAGTTCGGGAGTGGTAACCGGTACTTCGCGTACCACGTCGACTCACAGACAGCTGACACAGTCTCAATACAGTTGAGTGTGCCGCGCAGGACTCCGGAAGGCGCCATCGCATTCACCGACGCGCGCATCGTCACTCTGGCCGGTGGTGCTGCGGACGTGATCGAATCTGGCACGGTGGTGGTGCATGGTAGCCGGATCAGCTGCGTGGGGGCGTGCGAGACAGCCGGCGTGGATCGGGTGATCGATGCTTCCGGCAAGACAATGGTCCCCGGCTTCGTCGACATGCACGCGCACCACTACCGCGAGCACCGCGGTTACCGCCCATTGCGAGACTACGAGGTGGCCATGTACCTCGCCTACGGGGTCACTGCGAATTTGGACAACTCGATGTGGTCGCAGAATGTGTTCCCGACAGCAGAACTCATCGATGCAGGCGAGATGATTGGGCCCCGCACGTTCAGCACGGGAGATCCACTCTACAGCGGTGATGCCGCAAGACAGAATCTGTTGTCCAGCTATGAGGTTGCTGTGCAGGAAGTGAACCGATTGGAATCATGGGGAGTAGTCTCCCTCAAGCAGTACCTGCAACCCAGGCGTGACCAGCGGCAGTGGGTGTCGCATATAGCGAGGGAGAAAGGCTTCATGGTCACGTCGGAAGGAGGGGACTTGTTCTTCAATCTCGGTATGATCATGGATGGCCAAACCGCGTGGGAACACCCACTCAGCTACGTGCCAGTTTACTCCGACGCGGCCAAGTTCTTCGGCCAGGCGAAAGCCGTATACTCTCCCACGTTCGTCGTGGCGGGTCCTGGCCCCTGGAACATCGAGTACTTCTACGCCGAGTCGGACGTATGGAAGGACCCCAAGCAGCGTCGCTGGATGCCGTGGCGTATGACCGCCGGTCACCTGCGGCGTCGCACGCTCAGACCGGACACCGATTACAGTTTCCCTCTCATCGCACAGGGTCTAGCCGACATCATTGCCGAGGGGGGATACGGGGCAATCGGTTCACACGGCGAGCACCACGGACCCGATGCTCACTGGGAAATCTGGATGGCGGCTGCGGCAATGGGACCACTGGAGGCGCTGCGCCTGGCCAGCGTGCACGGAGCGTACTTCCTCGGCGCATCAGAGGACATCGGAACAATTGAGTCTGGCAAGCTCGCCGACCTGCTGGTGTTGAACTCGAACCCATTGGACAATGTCCGCAACACGATGGACATCTTGTATGTGATGAAAGGTGGGATCCTGTACGAGGCCGAGACCCTTAACGAGGTCTGGCCCAACGACACTCCGTTCGGACCGTATTACTGGGTTGACGACGACGCCCTGAGAGATGACAACCGCCCTGTTGACTACTGGAACAGGGAACGTTGAACGAAGAACGTCGCACGTCGGACCCTGAACGCGAGCCACTTTAGAGACCCAGCATGCTGAGCCAAACCGTAATGGAGTCTTCAACAGCATACTGTGGGCCGGCCCCGGGCGTCTCGCGGCGCTCGGGGCTCGGCCCCCAGTCCTACCCTGTCGGGACGGTTGCACCACCTTTAGCTTTCAATATGAGGCTGGTTTCGGACACCTCCCTTCACTCTGTCTTAGCAGCCCGAACACTGGCCTCCTGAACAAGGCCCCGAGCGGTCAGACCCGCTTCGACGATTCCGGTTGGTAACCGGGGGTTCAGATCGTCGTTAGCCGGATCCTGCTCGGGGTTCTTGCTTGTCACTTCACGTTGGCAACCAGCCTCTGGAGCGGGAAGGAACATCAACAGAATAGAGGTCGTATGAGAGTATATGAAGTACTTCAAGGTGACTGGGGACATCGCAACCTTCGCTGCTCACGATCCGAGAGGTGGCTGGCTCAAGGAGGGTGAGATCTACCGTGGTGAACCAGCCGGGAAGCGTTCCGGCACAATCCGCGTCTTCAGCAACGACGAGTGCTCTGTTATGGTTCGGGTACCCGCTTACTTGTTGACCCGAGTCACTGAAGAGGAATGGAAGGCTCAGGGCATCGTCCCGCCGACGTCTTAGTTCCCTCCACACCTACCCACTCAACACCGTTTGGTGTCGTAGACTGCCCCGTCTACCGACGACCGCAGACTCTTCCGTAGTGGGACCCCTCCGGAGGGGAGAAACGGCCTTAGAAGCGATTCTGGGACCTCGAGTTCGCCAAGTCCCCCAAAACCGACATATGAAGTTCCAGATGCACACTAACGCCATCCGGTGCAGATCAGTAGCTTGGGAAAATACAAGGAGTGACGATCATGCACTTCAATGACACACACTACAAAGGCTTCAAGATTTGCCCTCGGCCGCAGCAGCTACAGGATGGTAACTGGAACACAAACATAGAAATCATCCGTGATGCAAAAGGGCGCAGGCACGTTAAGTCGTACTCCGCTTCAAACACATTTCCCACGGAGGAGGATGCGATCGCGGGCTGCTTGGAGTTCGGTCGCCGCATTATCGACGGCGAGATTCCAGAGTTCTCGCCAAGCGAGCTTCCCTAGTCGGCTTTCAACAAGGAGTGGATCGTATGAAGAAGTCATCCTGGAATTCGGTTGATCGTGACAACGTTCACCCAACTTCCGTGCCATCTCCTCTCTCAAACTGACCCACTACCAGCGATTCTGGGGCCTCGAGTTCGCCAAATGTCCCATCTACGTACCGTCCCCGAAACCACACTAGCACCGAATCCGAGCCCGCGCCATTCTTCAGAACGTCCCATACAGAGGGTAGCACCGTGCCCAAAGCCGACAGCTGGACAGCGATCAAAGTCGACAGTGCGGAGTTTCAGAACATGAATGCTGCCTACGACAACAGAGGCTGCGTGGTCTACACTGCGAAAGACGATGCGGTCTTGAAGGTCATCCTCGCAGGCACCGACAGGTCTACGTCTCACAAGATCGCAAACGGCAGCCGCATCCTTGTTTCGGGTAGCATGGTTCATATACAAACCGCCCAAGGAGAACGTACCGGCACAGTCGGCGAGTTTCCTATCCAGCACAGCCGTACATAGTCGGGTTGTTCACGCTGCCTCGAGCAGTCCCATGGCGGCAGCGATCGCGGGCCAGCTCAAGACGAATGACCACCAACCGACAGCCCTCCAGGGCCGTGCAGCCACCCGGCAGGGGGTGTATGCAGGTTGCGAGCTTGCTCACGTCTTTCACTGCACGCGCCTGTGGGGGAGACACCCCACCAAGCGAAAAGCGGCCCCAAAGAGCATTTGCCGAATTTTTGTGTGTGAATTGAGCGGATGTCCCCACCAGAAACCAGGGGCCAGCAGACTCAATTGTGTGCTCTTGCCGGCGAGGATCCGCATCTTGCGGCTTAGGAGGCTGAGTGGGTCAATTAAATGATAAGGGTGAGATCGTCCCCCATCTACGAATACGAAGGGAGCACCCAAGCAATGAGAAAGCCAGTCTCCGCAATTGAAACACAGGACGGACACTTGATTGTGGTCTGCGATGACGGAACAGTATGGCTGCGTGTACCAGAGGGCGACGAGGCAGAACCCGGGTGGACCGAACTTCCGCCACCGATTCCCGGTAGCTCCGCGGACAAACGCCCTTCCAAATAGCCCGCGCCGGATCACCACGCTCACCAAGGCCGCGAACGGGGTCAAGACTTCACCCGTTATGGCAGCCGGTGTGACCCGGCCATACACAGGCGCCCTGTCGTGCCGCTATAAGTCAGGGGTTGCTACCGGAGAGGGCCAGAATGGCGTGTAGCACAATGCCAGGCGCGGGGCCAGTACACAGCGCGACCTATGTGTGGGCTGGAGCTGCTCTCAGAACCACCTCCTGACCTTGCGTTTGTAGTCGAGGTACCGTGCACCAAACCTCGTCAGCAGTGCCGGCTCTTCAAGCCGGACATAGAGACCGTCTAGAATCCAGAAGAGCGTCACCGGGAAGACAAACGCAATCAATGAACCCAGCAGGATGGCAAGGCCGAGAGATACGAGGACGCCACCCAGGTACACAGGGTTCCGGCTGATACGATAGGGGCCATCCGTTACCATCGCATTGGCCTGCCCATGGAAATCGAGAGTCGTGTTCCTCTCTTGGAGCAGTCGCACAGCCCACACATTGATGACTGCCCCGAGCGCAATGAATACCAGACCAAGGCACGAATACGGCCAGAAGATCACTCGCCTGATCGGCAGCATGAAATGCAGGACCACCTGGAGCCCTATGACCAAGTTGAGATACTTCGGCGGCGGGAGCCTGCGTTTCACTGCCTACCCAGATTCGCGAGGAGGGGATCGAGTGCAGCGCATGAGCTGCAGCCCTGTACTGACAAGCCAACTCTGCGCAACACATGCTTAGTCATCTGGATGTGGCCATCCGTTCGGGATACCAAGAAGTCCGCCGGTGCGGATACCGTCGTGCCACGCCATCTTGTTGTCCTCAACCAGGCCGGTATGGAGTCTGTCTCGTGCACCAGTAGAGGGCTCCGCCGCTCACAAGTTCTCGATAAGCACAATTGGGACGTCTGCGAGATTCCGGACGGAGGCACAGGTCGCCACCAAGACTGCGCTTAGTCGTGTGTCACGTTCGGGAGTGCACGCTCCGTTTCGTGACCGCCTCCACTTCCTGTCAGAACTTCTGCCTTCGGGGTGAACGGTGAAGTGCAATTCACATCGCCCCAGGACGCGACCTTCTCGGCATCCGGCGGGTCAATGGCACCAAGTATCGGAGCATCCTCCACGTCAAGCGAGAGGACGAAGCCGCCACTCGGTGGATGCGCCGCTCCCTACGGTAGGAGTGACCCAACGACCTGCAAGACGTCCCGTGGGTGGTATGCGCGAAACTCGGGCTTCACCGGCCAGTGCCCATCATCCGACCCCACGGCGAAGAACGCCCCGACGGCCATCACACGGATCTGACTGGCCGTATCCATTAGGACGCTATCCGCTCTGGCGGCACACTGTACGTCCGCCTCATGGTCTCCCACGTAGAGAACCACACCCGGCGCGAATCCCGTCAATCGTTCAATACACATGAGCAACCCGTCCGGCTCCGGTTTCTGCCTGGCCAGGTCCACTTCTTCATAGCCAACAATGCACTGGAAACACTCGAGGAGCCCGACTCCCGAAAGCAGTTCCGTGATGTTCCGGTGTGAGTTCTGCGAAACGATCCCATGAGTTAGATGATCCAACTCGGCAATCACCTCGACGATACCCGGGAAGAACGGCGCTAGAGTGTCATCTCTGAGCTGATACTCCGTCCATAGGGCACCGGCGTCATCGGTCTGCTGCTCGGTAAACTTGAAGGCCGACTGGTACAAATCCCGCCAGTTGGTGGCGCGCCTGGTTGCATCCTCATACGCATCCACCGAGCGAAGCGACGGGAAGACACTCGCGGGCCTACCGGTGACCGCCTGGACGATCTTCCGGGTCACCTGGAGGTTCTTGTCTCTAGTGTCGACCAGTGTGCCGTCGAAGTCCCAGATGATCGCGCGCAGCTGGCCGCGCCGGCGTCCGGCCGTCATGGCTCGGGATCCGTCAGCACGCCGGTCCGTGCAATCATCTTCCGCTCACCCTCGACCAACGTGTAGATCTTGCATGCACGACCAATCCACTGGAAGTCTTTCCCGGCTCGGTCCCGCCTTCGGGTGGCGACGTCGTCGGCTGGGAACCCGCCGTCACCTTCCTCGGAAACTACGATCCTGCGGGTCACACGTCGATTGTAGACCAGCCCGTGCAAGTCGAACAGTTGTTGCCATCCTCGACGCCATCGATCCGGTCGGCACCGGCCCGGCCCCGGGCGTATCGCGGCTTGCGGAGCTTTTCCCCCATGTCAGAGTGAAATAGAAAAGTCCGGGGGTAGCGTGAAACAGAAATGTCCTCTCCCCAGGGTTAGGGTGAAGAGTGGGCGGGCTGCTGAGCAGCCTGCGCGGCGTGATACCCGGCGATCGCATAGGGATTGGCGATGAGTTTGTTGTGCTTTCGCCAGGGATGATCGGGTCCGGGCTTTGGCGGTGTCGGCTGAGGCTTCGGGCCTTTTTTCTTGGCCGGTGGGGCTCTCATAGTCTCAGTGCGAACAGCACCTAGGGAGCCGACAGCTTCGGGCGCCTTCGCCTTCGGCAAGCGTCAGAAGATGACGCCCAGCTGAAAGCCCAGTCTCAGGTTGCTGAAATCGGCCGCTACTTCCTCGAAATCTTGGACCAGCTGGTACTTGGCGCTGATCCCGAAATCGAACCAATTGATCCGGTAGACGAAGTCACCGAAGATCTGCCCACCGAATAGCCACGCATCGCTTGTTTCATTTGGTGCCGACAAGCTGACGTCGAGGAATTCGGCATACGAGTAGGAGAGGCCGACTCCCCCGGTCACGACGAAGTTCGAGCCCACCCCCCTCGCGTATTTCACGTTAACTTCGAGGGGAACCAGCGTCATCTCGTCGCTGGAAAGAGCCATGCTGTAGGCCGCGGCGACTCCCCCCCCCAGGTACAGGTTGCCTGCGACCCGGCCATAGCCTTCGAGCCCCAAATAGATGCCGTCATCTTCCACAGCACCTTCGGAGAAAACAACATACCCGAACTTGACCGACACGTTGCCCGTCCCCAGCGGCGCGGCCTCCTGAGCGTGAAGCTCCAATGGTGTCGCAGCAACAAGGGCGAACACTGCAACAAGAACCGATTTCTTTATCATAGCTGCTCCTTTCCTTGACAGCTGGGCAATACGAAGTGTCTCTCCTCGCGCGAGCGTGCATCCGCCTCCTGGGCCGCGAGCTGCGCGCATGGTTGCGGTTCAGTCTGCTTGGTTTTGGCCACCGTCAACCTGTGCCGGTGTAGCGGAAGCGGACTGGTGACGTGCGAAGACACTACCGTGGCGCAGCCGTAACTAGTTGTCCTCCGTGTGTACTGGACGTGTGGTCTCTCGACCGTCAAGACTGCTTCACGACTTCCTCAGCACTTTGATACTGAGCCGAGGACTGCCGTGACTGCAGCATACTTGTGTGACAATCTTGGATTGGTCTCGCGGGTCAACACTCGGAGCTGAACAGCAGCGTCGATTACCCAGCGGCCATTCTGCGTTGACCTCGCCTCGCTCGCTTTGACCTCGAATCCCTGATGCCTCCCCGCGCACTGGGATCACCAGTCGCCATCACCGCCCCGATATCGGACATCGTTGCGCCGGTGGCCAACAGGGCCTTGACCAACAGATCGAGGCTCACCGATGGGTGCGCCGCCTCCATCTTGGCAACTCGGGACTGTCCCGAGCCGAGCGCCTCGGCGAGCACGGTCTGGTTCCAACCCCTTGCCTTGCGACGCTCTTGGAGGGAGGCCGCCAGGGCCGCCTTTGTCCGAACGAGAACCGCCTCTTCATCGGTGAGTCCCAGGAATTCCTGAACGCTGCCCTGACGCCAGGCGGCAGCGGAGCTGCCCTGCACCACGCGCTTCCGCGACCTTGTGCCCGTTCTAGTGTTGCTGTTCATAACGCCTGAGCCTCTTCTTGCAGCGGTCGATCACCTGCTTGGGTGTCGCCTGAGTCTTCTTGCAGAATACGTCCAGAACTACAATGGCATCCCCGGCAATGTGGTAGACGATTCTCCATGTCCTGTCGCCGTCCTTCACTCGCAACTCGTCGCACCGCGGTCCGACCGACGGAAGCGGCATCGTCGGCATCCCTCCCAAGGCAACCACCTCCAGCAATGCCCCTACAGCCAGCGCCGCGTCCCGCGAGAACGGCGGGACCGTGACCTCATCGGCTAGCCACCGCAACGGTCTTGCACTCATGAGAAATATGACGAATCTGTCATTATGTCAAATCTGTCGTGGTAGTCCGGGAGGACCTGAGCCCTGGGAGGGCGCGAGCCGCTCGGCGATGTCGCTACGATAGAGGTGCTCTGCACTGAGGCGACAACCATATTGCCGCAAGACTTGGCCAGCCTTTGCAGCGATATGTCCGCTATTTCCGGGAGTGAACTCCCGCACGGCCCCTGCGACACGAATCCGCACTTTCGCAGCAGACGTTCTCAGGCCGTGCGAGCACAGGGGGCGCTCGCAGCTTTCCACCTCGGCTTCCCCAATCCGGGCAAAGCCGCGTTTCACAATGCCGCCCCAAGTAGACCATGAACTGTGGACGGCCCCATACATGGCGAAGGTGAGATCCTCACTCTGCTCGAAGAGACTCAGAAAACCCTCAGCTTCTACATTGCTAGCAAACGCGATGAAGTCGTCGTCGAGACCCCTCACTTCCTGCTCGATCTCGGCTTTCTGCTCCTCGGTCAATTCTGTGGTGGCAGGTTGGCAAGCGGCCAGAAAGGTCAGGGACAGTACTGAAAATACGAGACGGCGCATACACTCCTCCTGTCTTTTTGGAGGGCGACTCCGAGACAACTGAAATATGAGGATGGTCGAGAACGTGGTAGGGTGAGATCCCGCGGCGTCGGTGAGCGGGATCAACACGTTGGTTGCTCGGCCTTGAGAACCAGCGTACCGCGCTGCAAGCTACCCTCTCGTCCTCCAGCCTCGATAGCAGCCTCGGCGGGTGAGGGGCAGACAAACATGGAATCCATACGGAAGCAAACCCACGGAAGGGGAATCGTCCCATGCATTCTCGAATATTCCTGGTCCCAGTTCTCATATGCCTCTGCACGGTGGTTGGCTGCCGGCAGCAGAAGGGCGCCGGCGAGGAGTTGGCCATGGCACTGGATAGCTACATCGAAGCTGTCATGGGGCGGTTCGAGATACCGGGACTCACACTCGCCGTGACGCGGGGAAAAGGGGTTGTATACACCGGAGCGTTCGGTGTGCGAAGCCTCGATAGTGGCGAGCCTATGAGAGCTGACTATCTGTTCCACATGGCATCGGTCTCCAAGCCGTTCGTGGCCACAGCCGTTATGCAGTTAGTGGAACAGGGCAGGATGGAGCTCGACGAGCGCATCGTGACCTACCTGCCATACTTCGAGTTGGCCGATGAACGCTACGGAGAGATCACGGTGCGGCAGATGCTCAACCACACTTCGGGCATGCCCGATGTGGAGGACTACGAGTGGGACAAACCTCAGTACGACGAGGGAGCTGCCGAGCGTTACGTGCGCAGCCTGAAAGACAAGCAGATGATCGGCACGCCAGGTGAACTCTGGCGTTACAGCAACATGGCGTTCGACGCGATGGGGGACGTAATCGCCAAGGTCTCGGGCCGTCCCTTCGAGGCCTACGTCGACGAGAACATTCTCGATCCACTGGGGATGAACGAGAGCAGCTTCTTGCACGCGGAGACATCGGAGCAACTGCGAACGACGGGACACGTGTGGCGGCTAGGGCCGGCAGTGAGCGAGGTCTATCCCTACAACCGGCGCCACGCACCCAGCTCGACGCTGAACTCCAGCGTGTTGGAGATGACGAAGTGGGCGTTCGCCAACCTGAACCGGGGCGAGCTGAACGGGGAACGGATTCTGACCGAAGAGAGTTACGAGACTCTGTGGAGTCCCTCCGCCCAAGTTGCCGAGGATCACCACGTCGGATTGAGCTGGTTCCTGGGCACCCACCGAGGCACTCGGACCGTTGGGCACAGCGGCGGCGACACCGGCTATAGTAGTGAGTTTGTGCTGCTGCCCGAGGAAGGTATTGGTGTCATGATGGCGAGCAACTACGACAGGACACCGATCGGCTCGATCCGTGACGGTGTGCTCGACATCCTGCTAGGATACGAGCCGACGATGCCCAAACAGCAGGTCGGCATGGTGTTCGCCAAAATGTACACTGAGGAAGGACTCGAAGCCGCGAAAGATCTATACCGGAGGCTCGAGGCCGAGGCAGCAGAGGAGTACATCTTCGGGTACCGTCAACTCAACATGGTCGGCGACTATTTCCTGAGCGAGAATCAGGTCGCCCAGGCTATCGAGGTATTCAAGTTCAACGTCCAACTCTTCCCCGACGTCCCCAACACCTACGACAGCCTGGGTGAAGCCTACATGGTGAACGGCTCCCGCGAGCTGGCCATCGAGAACTACCGCAAGGTCCTGGAGCTGGACCCCGACAGCAGGAACGCCAAGGAGAAGTTGGCGGAGTTGAGCGCTCACTGAGGCTGACGTCGAGGGCGTGCTAGAGGAGGTTCGCTAAGTCTTCGACGCACGCGAGCATCACTGCGCACTCTACCCAGCGATCACGCTAAGGGACTCGCCGGGCATAGACACGGACATCTGGAGGCCGCTACGTCTGAGGTGGCTGGTGCTGTCCTGATGTATGAGACTTTCCGTCCCTCCGAGCTCGGATCTACACTGGCGCGATCGCGTGACGTCTGGCAAAGATACAGGTGGGTGTGCTAGAGGAGGTTAAGATGCGACGTAGTATGGCGTTGGCACCCTTGGCGCTAGCTGCCTGCATGTCTTCGAACCAGGCAGCGCCCGAGCACAGCACTTCTCTCACGGTCGACGCCAGCATCGACCAGGTGTTCAGCGCTTCCGTGGCAACGTTAGAGGCACAGGGATTCGAGGTCGAAATGGCGGAGCGTGAGGCGGGATACGTAAAGGCATCTCAGCCGTATGAGCAGATCACTTGCCTTGTCGCCGGCGAATGTGTCCGCCAGACTATGCTCGTATCTATCAAAGCGATAGACGGAACCTGTTCTCTCACGGTGAGTCCGCGCAACGAACGGGTCTTGCCGAACGGGAGCCGGACGACCTCCGGTATGGGCATGACGTCCCGTCTGGTCGACCTGGCCCGCAGGATAGCCAGCCAAATCAAGACGGCCGCCGAGCGATCGTGAAGCAAGGAACGCGACCTTCCCCACACCCTTGAGCGTCCCCACGAAGAAGGTGTCTGCGGCCACCAACTCGCCGGTAGCCTTGGTGTGGATGTGCCGCTCACGAAACTCTGGACTGTACCGCTCCAACAGACGAGACGGACCTGGTTGAGGTCCGAATCCTGAAAGCGTGGGTCGCAAACATTCTTTAGCCCCGGGGGCGTCTCGCGGCGCTCGGGGCTTCACGGGGCCGGGCGCGAGTTCGGCCCCGTTTGCTTACTGCTTGACACCCAACCTGTCACGCCACCGACCAAGAAACGTAGCTTGGCAAACCCTACTGTGCTCTAGCCACGTTCAAGACTAGACGGCAGCTTTACGTCCTAAGTAGCGCAGCGGGATAGGTAGACGTCTTCCGAAGTTGCGCTCTAGCCGCCCCTTGGCCTGGGGAGAATGAGCTTGAATCAACGCGACGTTCAGTTCGGCCAGAGCCCTCCGGATGATGGACTCCGTACGCTTGGTCTCGCGCTCCTCCAACGGGACCTTGGAGACCGGGCGGATCCATTGACCAAAGTGGCCTGCCTTGTCGGTGTAGAAGGCCACAGGACGGCCCCAGCGGCGCAGATAGTCGATCACGATCTGTCGGTTGGCT
>JBDHKN010000016.1:0-124956 GCA_039586365.1 Gemmatimonadota bacterium
GTACGAGTACGAGCTCGAAGCGGTAGGAGACTACGTATTCAAACGGCACAACTCGCAGGGCGAGGCATACTTCTCATTGATCGCTGCGGGAGACAACGCGCACTATCCCCATTACCACGCGTCACAGAGCCAGCTGGAGGACGGGGACTTGGTCTTGTGGGATTGGGCGCCCGACTACAAGTACTACACTTCTGACGTGACCCGGATGTTTCCAGCCAACGGCACCTTCAACGACGAACAACGAGAACTCTATACGATCTATCTCCGATTGTATCGAGCACTCATGACCTCAATCCGACCGTATGCGACTCCCGCCGAAATCGTCGCAGATGCGGTCGAGAAGATGGAAGCGATCGTCGATTCCTATCAGTTTACGAACTCCAAGATCCGCGCAGCGGCGGATAGTTTCGTCGAAATGTATCGCAGCGGGAGTGGGCAGCAGCGATTGGGACATTGGGTGGGCATGGAGGTGCACGACGTGGACGTACCGTTCGATGTAATGCAGCCGGGGATGGTGTTCACTATCGAGCCGGCGCTCCGGATCCCGGAAGACAAGGTCTACATTCGCTGTGAGGACGTCATCCTGATTACCGAGACAGGTTACGAAAACCTCTCGGAGTTCGTGCCCATCGAGATCGAGGATATCGAGCAACTGATGGCCGAGGAGGGATTTGCAGAACTGCTCCGGAAGCAGCGCTCTACGACGTGAGTTGGCCCGCGGACAATCCGGCTGCCTCTCCGAGTCTACAGTCTTGCGAGGTACGTCAGTTTTGCCACCAATCCTCTGTTCGACAGGTCCCAGAGCTCGTCCGCTACCCCTCGCCTTTCGGTCAGCACGATGAACAGATCGCTGCCCGGCCGGTGGATGAAGTTCAGCCGGAGGTTGGCAGAGAAGTTGTTATCCAGGCTGTTGTACTGGAGGAGGGCGTTTGTGGTGAGCTTGGTGGAAAAGGCGTAGCCGAATCTGAGCGAGGTGATGTTGGCCGTGAACTCACCGTTGGGCACTTCGACCCGGTTCCATTCGTGGGCCAATTCCATCGACACCTGTGGGCTCGGCGACACCGAAACGCTGGGCTCTATCGACCAGTGGGTTCCCCCATAGAACTGCTGCCAGCCGCCGTGCAGCTCACCCACCACGGCCCGATGGCGGCTGCTGTTGAGGAAGAACCGAATCTCGGAGGCATCGTACCGTCCGATTTCGATGGGGATTGAATCGGCCAACACGAAGGTCTCGTCCAATTGAGTCTCCCCTATGGCGAGTCTGGTACCGAAGCTCTCCCCCGACTCGAACTCCGGGTCGAAGAAGACACTTGCCTCCCAGTCCTGCATCGTTCCGTCCGTGGTGGAGATGTATTCCCCCTCTATGCGGGTCTCGGCGACCCGGATCCCCCAGCGTCCCGGTCGGGGGGAGAGACGGAACTCGGCACTGGTTTGGCGGATGTCGGTCCGGGTGATGAAGCCGAGGTCAGCCCGGGCGTCAGGTCCGATGGTAAGGTGCTCGATGGATGCCCCCACGAGGTCCGTCGAGTAATCCGCAGCTACTGAAAAGGTGTGGTCCTCCCCTCCGTCCCCGCTCGTGAAGCTCCGGGTGTAGAAACCCGTCACGTTCAGGGTTGGTCGGAGCCAGAATGAGCCGTCCACCGCCGCTACCGTGTTCGACCCATCGCCGTTCCGCCGGTCCGTGACCATGAAACCGAGGAAGTTGTTCTCCCCGATGTCCCGTTTCATTCGAGCCACGGAGTAGCTGGTTCTGGGCGTCTCCCCGGACTCCACGGTGATGACGTTCATGAACCCCACCGTCTGGTCCCCGACCCGGCCGGTGAGGCGGGCACCTCCGAGGATGGGTATCTCCCCGTCGGCTCCGATCCCGATGCGGCGGGAGAAGAAGAGCTGGTAGGGTGGAGGACCGAATCCGCCACCGAATCCCACATCGAAGATCCCGGCGTTCTCGAGGAAGAAGTCCCGCTTCTCTGGATAGAAGAGGGAGAAGCGAGTGAGGTTCACTTGCTCGTCGTCCACCTCGACCTGGGCGAAGTCGGTGTTCAGCGTCAGGTCCAGGACCAGCCCCGGTAGCAGCTCCGACTTCAGGTCCAGCCCGATATCTGTCTGACCTTGGACCGGCGTCTGTCCGAGAGTATCGAGCTCCTGCCTAGCCCCTCCCAGAATGAAGGGCTTCACCTCCACGTTGATCCCGTACCTTGGGAGGTCCTCCATTCCAACCAGGTGCCCGGCCCGGCTCACGCGCTGGAAGCCCTCGTTGTCCCGAGACCAGGATTGCCACAGAGCCATCTCGTTCTTACGCCGGATGATCCTGAACACGTTGAAGCCCCAGGGCTCTCCTTCCCCTTCTTCCGGGTACCTCAGCGTACGAAGTGGAATGGCGAACTCTGCCGACCACCCCTCGCCGTTCCGGGCGGCCCCCACCTCCCATACCGCCCGCCAGTCCACATTGACCTCGCTCCCCTCATCGGTGATGAGGGCCTCGAACTCCGCACCGTTCGGGTTCGTGGCGAAGACGAACGCGTTGCGGCTGTCGTGGAAGGTGTCGAACAGGATGGCCACGGCATCGTCGCCGGCGAACTGGAGCCCGCCGTGCTCATTCTCCATGACCCGGTCTCTCCCGAGAATCCGGCTCACCACTCGATCCGGCTCCCGATCGAAGGCCATCACCGCCACGTAGATGTTCTCGCCGTCGACTGCGACCCTGACCTCCGTGTCTTCCGTGGCGGAGGCTCCTTCGTCGGGTTCCTGCTGACTGAAGCCCCGGATGACGGCGGCCTGCTGCCAGAATGCTTCTGTGAGCAGGCCGTCCAGGTGCAGGGTTTCCGCCTGGTCAGGGGTCAGTCGCAGGGCCCGGATCTCGTCGGCTCCAGGTTGCTGACCCGACAAGAAGCCTGTGGCGCACGCACTCACTAGAAGAAGAGCGATCGGCGTTTGTCTCATGGTTCTCCTGGGGGCAGTCGGCGCGCAGGTGCAAGCTACCTCTACAGTGCCTACGATCTAGCGGGCCTCGTTGTTGAAGTGCAGAGTGTCAGAGAACTGTAAGAGATGAGGGTACCGGACGGAGGGGGTAGCGGCGAGGTGAGGCCGATTCTGATCTGGCGATGGCCTCCGCTCTATCGAGCCTTCTTCCCCTTCTTCCGTTTATCCTTGGTGGACTTCAGGTCGAGCTTGGCAATCCCACATCCTGGCGACGTGTAGCTGATGTTGGCCCAATCCTCTGTTAGTTCGAGTGCCGGCCAGGTAGGCGCATCGTGTCCCCAATGATCCTCCATCGACTGGATTATGAGGTCGAGGAGCCGCACTGTCTCCAGAATGTGGGGCCCCTTGTTCAACATCACGCATTCCGTCCGCTGCGCCATCACGACGTCCGCGATCTCAGCCCTCGACGGAGTGCCCTGCTTGGCGAGGTTTTCCAGCACCTGTGTTGCCCAGACTATAGGAATGTGAGCTGCCTCGCACATCCACATGATCTCTTCCTGGATCTTAGCGAGGTTCTTCCAACCGGCCTCAACCGCCAAGTCACCACGCGCGATCATCACACCGACTGGTCTGTGTTTGAGAGCTTCGAGGAGAATGAGCGGAAGGTTGTGGAACCCGCTCATCGTCTCGATCTTGACGATGACACCGAGCTTGTCTGCACCTAGGCGGTCTAGTTCCCAGAGCAGGTCGCGTACGTCCTCACGCCGGTTGACGAACGAGAGATTCACGATGTCAGCGTGCTGGACGACGAATTTGAGATCTTCTTTGTCCTTCTGTGTCAACCCGCTCAGACCCAAGCGACTGCGAGGGAAGTTGACTCCCTTGTCGGACCTGAGCCGGGCAGCCCCTCCACGAGCGTAGCTGATTGCGACGGCGATTCTGTCCTCGTCAACCGACTTGATGACACCATCGATCCTGCCGTCGTCGAAGGATACCGGCTCACCAACGGCCACTTCGCCGAAGACCTCTGGAAGTGTGCAAGGAAGGAAAGCCGGTGCGACGGTCCTGCCGGAAGCGTCCTGTTCCGCAGGAGCACCGGGGTTCTGATCCCGTGTGAGAATCAGCGTGTCGCCGCGCGCGAGGATGATGGCCTGCTCGGTCGCGGGAAGATCGCCGACAGTCCCGTGGCGGATCGCCGGTTCGGCGTCCGCACGCTCCAGCTCCAGTTGTGTGCCGCTCAATATGTACGCGGACTTGTCACAGTTGGCCCACGCAACGTCGTCATCAATGCTCTCTACGGTGAGGGTGCACCTCTTGTCTCTCGTGTCCTGGAAAGACACGGTGTCCCCTTCCCGCAGCTGTCGGTTCCAGTCTTCGGCTACGGGGAGGAACGTCCAGTCGCCATCGCTCGTCGTCGCGCGTTCCTGAGGTCCCAGTGCTACTCGTGGGCAATGCACGATTCTCCCGAGAACGTCGCGTCTGGGTCTGAGACGAACGACGCACGGTCCAGGCTGAATCGCGCCGGTGCGCAGCTTCGGGCCCGCGAGGTCCATGGCAATCTTGCAGTTGCGACCTGTCCTCGCTCGTGCCTTGGCGACGTTGGCGATCATCCGCTCCCATACCCCGGGTCCGTCATGGGCGCAGTTGATGCGGGCGACACTCATCCCTGTCGTCACCAGATCATGCACGAGATCCTGGTCGCTCGCCGCCTCGGAGGCGAGCGTCACCATTATCCTGGTGACGGAACCCTTGAGCTTCTTGCCTAACAGCCGGTTGGTGTTCTTCCGGATCTGCTTGTGACCCTTGTCGGCGGAAATGAGCACCTTGCGATTGCGGTAGGCTGTACCCTTCAAGCCGTGAAGCACCTTGGAGACCGACTCCAGGCCTGCAAGTGCATGACTCTCCGTACCCACCAGTGTTGACACGCCCAGCCCATGGAGGGATTCCTGTAGAGCACGCAGATCGTGGTTTCTTATCCCCAGGTAGTGCGCGAGATTGACGGCACTGACCTGGTTCTTGGCATGCGCGTTCTCGATCTCGGTCCTGTATCTCTCCGTGTACTCTTTCGCCGAGTCGCGCAGGCGACTGACCTGGTCGATCAGCTCATTGATTTCCCTATTGGCGGTCATCGTAGTGGGGCGGAACATGGCGTGGGAACCCGTGGCAGAGCCATTAGCTTACCGAGTCGCGGCGCGGACCAGGGTTCCGGATTCCGACATCTCCAGATCCTCTAGGTCGCGATGTGGAGTGGACTGGTGCAAGGCCCACAACTGTGCGGCCGAGTCCTCGGTCCACGCATCACCTCGGATCTTACCAGAGGCGCGATCGAGTGCCTCTGCAGAGGCAGGTCGGTCGCTGGGATCCTTGGCCAGCAACTGTAAGATCAGCCGATCCAGTTCTGCCGGAATCGCAAACGGACTCCTGTCGGACCGAGATCCGGGCAGCTCACTCAAGTGCTGGACTATCATGTCCATCGGAGTATCACCCTCAAATACCAGCTCACTCGTCAGCATCCAGTAGGCCACACAGCCCAAGCTATAGAGATCCGCCGCTCCCGTGAAGTCCTTCTTGCCCGAGGCAATCTCAGGAGCAACATGGCCGGGCTTGCAGGGAGCGAACCCTTCTCGGGTGAGATTCACATCCTCTAGCAAGTCCCGAGTTCCTGCGCCTTCGTGGCCTCCGAACCGAGCCGGTGTACGGTACGGGACACGAACGGCACCAGGATCACCACAACGATGTTCGGAAGGAAACGCGCCACGGGGCCTCCTGCGTAAAGAGTTCCACGGCGCAGTTTTGAGTTGGCTTTTCTGCGGCATGAAGCCTGAACCTACCTCGTGCGTGGGCGCGTCGTAGTCCTCCCGTAGCGCTCCGCTGAGAGTAAGTAAGGTCGGTAAGTCACCGGGGAAAAACTCCCCGGCGATACGAAACCGGCCGCTTTCTGCTCGCCGCCTGACCCCGCCCTCAGCGTGACTCCGTAATCGATAGGGACATCGTAACATCCAAGAGAACAGAGACTTACATGCCCGAACCAGCACTGTCACCAGCAGCGCGCTGAACGCTGAACCGGTTAGCACGGCCCTTGCCTTTGAGGGCGGCGCAACCAAATGGCTGGGGGATACTGTGCCAACGCAGAGCATCGTGAAGCAGGGCTTGTGTTCGACTTGTGTCAACGCCGCGACCTGCATGTACCTGAAGTCCCGTCGGCATCCGGTACATCAATGCGAGCAATTCGACGACTACGTGCCGCCGCTCAGCGTACGGAAGGCCAATCCGACAATCGCGAAACCCGGCAATGAGCCGGTGGTCTCGCTGCGACCCAACGGCCGATTGGGACTATGCAGCACCTGCGAGGCGTGGGAGGCCTGCGCCTTTCGCCAACCTGAGGGAGGCGTCTGGCACTGCGACGAATACCACTAGGTCGCGTATTGCTCGAATCGCACAACGGAGAGGCATGTCAACATGAGTGTTCGGATGAACCCGGAGGAAGTGTTCCGGATCGTCGATAGGCACAACGGTAGGGAAGGCGCCGTCATTTCAATTCTCGAAGACATTCAGGCCCAATACAATCACCTGCCGGAGGTGGCCCTCAAGATCGTCGCGAACAGAACAGGCCGTTCGCTCGTTGATGTGTTCGGTGTTGCGACGTTCTACCGGGGATTCAGTTTGAAGCCCCGGGGCAAGCACCTCGTGTCGGTTTGCATGGGTACCGCCTGTCACGTGCGCGGATCACCGCAGCTTCTCAAGGCCTTCGAAGGGCAGCTTAAAGTAAGGGCGGGTGGTACTAGTGATGGTGGGGAGTTTTCTCTATCGACAGTGAACTGTCTCGGTGCATGCGCGCTTGGGCCGGTCGCGGTCGTGGATGGCGAGTATTACAGGACTGTCAAGGATCGCGACGTCCCGGGTGTCCTCGAACGCTCTGCGCGAATCAACGGCGCCCTTAGCCTGAGCGACGACGAGCGGGTGTTCGGGGTGAATGTGTCGTGTCCGAGCTGTAACCGCAGCCTGATGACTCGAGAGCACCTGCTCGAGGGTCATCCTATGATCCGTGTGACAGCCTCCTTCGGCCGCAAACACGGCTGGATGAGGTTGAGCAGCCTGTACGGTGACTACCGGATAGAGAGTGAGTACGACATTCCAGACGGCGCGGTTGTCCATTTCTTCTGTCCCCGTTGTCATGCAGAACTCAGATCCACCCGACTCTGCCCGAACTGCGATGCCCCGATGATCATCCTGCTCGTGCGAGGCGGCGGAACTGTGCAACTCTGTTCGCGTCGCGGGTGCAAGGAACACATGCTGGATCTGGGCGTGTGATGGACCAGCAGCGGTTGGCGACTTTGGCGTCCTGAAAACGAACGTAAACAGAAACCATTGACGACGCACTATGCCGAGACTCAGTACGATTGGAGAACTAGAGCAGCTACGCCGGCGCATACGCGACCGCGTGGGTCAGCAAAGACCATGTGTCACAGTCTGTGCTGGCACCGCCTGTCAGGCTAGCGGAGCCAACGACGTTCAGCGCGTCATCAAGCGACATCTCATCGAGAGAGACCTCGTTGACCAGGTGTTGCTGCGCGTAACGGGATGCCATGGGTTTTGCGAGATGGGCCCCTTCGTGGTTCAGGAGCCGCAAGACGCTTTCTATCCAAAGATCACTACGAAAGACGTGCCGGCAATCGTCGACGCAGCCGTCTTGGGTGAGACCCTCCCGGATCTTCTCTATCGCGATCCAATCACTGACGTTCCCTGCCAATGTTTGGATGACATCCGCTTCTTCGCAGGACAGCAACGCACATTGCTCGGGCGAAACCAACGCCTGGATCCAATCAGGTTGTTCGGTTATCTCGCCGAGGGCGGGTACGAAGCGCTGGCGCGGGTTCTGGAGCGGTACACACCTGAACAGATAATCGACGAGGTAAAACGTTCAGGGCTGCGGGGGCGTGGCGGGGCGGGTTTCCCCACCGCTGAAAAGTGGGACGTGGCACGGCGTCAGGAGAGCGGAGAGAAGTACGTCGTCTGCAATGCCGACGAGGGAGACCCGGGAGCCTACATGGATCGCAGTATCCTTGAAGGCAATCCTCACAGCGTCATCGAGGGGATGATCATCGGCGGGCTCGCTATGGGTGCCAGCGAGGGTTTCGTGTTCGTAAGACATGAGTATCCCCTCGCAATCAAACACCTGTTGATTGCGCTCCGCTTGGCTCGCGAGTACGGCCTCCTCGGAGAAGACATACTTGGCACCGGCCGCGACTTCGACATCAACATTGTGAAGAGTGCCGGTGCCTTCGTGTGCGGTGAGGAAACAGCTCTCATTCGCACCATCGAGGGTGCTGTGGGTGAGCCACGGCAGCGACCCCCTTTCCCAACAGAGAGTGGCATCAATGGCAAGCCCACATGCATCAACAATGTGGAGACGTGGGCGAACATTCCAATCGTCATCGCTAGGGGGGGTGACGAATTTGCCCGTATTGGGACCCCTACCAGCACGGGTACGAAGGTCTTTTCAGTTGTTGGAAAGATCAGGAACACGGGCTTGGTGGAAGTGCCGATGGGTACCTCCATCAAGGAAATCGTATACGACATTGGCGGCGGCCCACTCGAGGGCAGCAGGATCAAGGCTATTCAGATAGGGGGGCCGTCCGGCGGGTGCATCCCGCATTGGCGGTTCGACCTCCCGATCGACTACGACAGCCTGAAGGAGGCCGGCGCCATGATGGGTTCGGGCGGCATGATCGTCATGGACGATAAGACCTGCATGGTGGATGTCGCCAAATACTTCATGGGTTTCCTCAAGGACGAGTCATGTGGCAAGTGCTTCACGTGTCGCAAGGGAACGCAGCGGCTGTGGGAGCTGCTGGACGACATCACCGAGGGGCGGGGTACCTTGGCACACCTCGATCTCCTGGAAGCGCTAGGCCAGACAGTCACGGACTCCACGATGTGTGGCCTGGGGCAGTCAGCGGCCAATCCAGTACTGAGTACGCTCCGCTATTTCCGTGGTGAATACGAGCGACACGTAATCGACAAACGATGTGATGCTCAGGTCTGCAGGGGACTCACGGGTGCACCGTGCCAGGCTGCCTGTCCGGTTGGGACAGAAGCTTGGCGGTACGCCGCTCTCATCGCCCGAGGCGAGTACGAGGAAGCGTACAGGGCCATACGTGAACCTAATCCATTCCCGTCGGTGTGCGCACGCGTGTGCGACCACAAATGTGAAGAGCGCTGCCGTCTCGGCGCATCGGGAGAGGACCCACTAGCACTCCGCGCTCTGAAGCGCTTCATAACCGACACTGTCGATCCGCGCCTATACCAAGCTGAGAGGTATGCCAATCCGGTTTTGGCAGGCAAGAAGGTGGCGATTGTGGGCGCCGGTCCGGCCGGACTCACAACGGCACACCATCTATCGCTGCAGGGTGTCAAGACAACGGTCTTCGAGGCCGAGGACCGTGCGGGGGGGATGCTGGTGTCCGGCATACCGGGTTTCCGGCTCCCGCGGGACGTCTTGAACAAAGAAATCGATGCGTTGATCGACGAGAACGTCACGCTCAGCTGTGGGACAGCGTTGGGTCGCGATTTCACGATCGACAGCCTGTTTGCATCTGGCTTTGATGCGGTGTTCCTGGCACTGGGGGCGCACAGGAGCCGGCGCATGAACATCGATGGAGAGGACTTGACTGGGGTCTATCCCTCTATCGAGTTCCTCAAATCGTGGAACTTGCGGGGCGAGGTACTTGCCAAGGGTAGGGTGGGAGTCATCGGAGGGGGGAACTCTGCGATTGATGCCGCTCGTGTCGCCGTCCGCCAGGAGGGGGTGAGCGAGGTAACGATCTTCTACCGTCGCACTCGCCATGAGATGCCGGCGTTTGCGGAGGAGATCGAGGGCGCCCTCGAGGAAGGTGTGAAACTGGAACTGCTTACCTCACCTGTGACTGTGCACGGTGAGGACGGACGCATGACCACCGTCGAATTCATCGTTAACGAGCTGGGTGACGTGGACACCAGTGGTCGCCGCAGACCGGTTCCCAAGGCTGGATCGGAGAAGCGGGTGCCGCTCGACACACTCGTTGTGGCGATCGGAGAGCAATCGGTAGACGACGGTGCCGACGTGACCGAAGGGATTCATGTGAAGAATGGGGCGGTGGTCGTGGACAAGCGCACGCTGGAGACGGGTAGGCCGGGTGTGTTTGCAGGCGGCGATTTCGCAACCGGCCCGAACACCGTCATCGACGCGATTGCTGCCGGCAGGCGTGCGGCCGCCGTGATTGAGAGATATCTGCAGGGAGAGAGCCTGGTCGCGCCAGTCGAGCCGCTTCTCCCGACAGCATATGTCGAACCGGTCGCAAGTAGCGGAGCAGCGGACGACCGGATAGGGAGAGTGGAGATACCGGTGCAGCCAGCGGAGAAGCGTAGACGCCTCTTCACCGAAGTGGAGGCGACGGTCACTGCTGAAGCCGCCGTCCGTGAAGCGAGGCGGTGTCTGAGATGCGACCTAGAGTTTACCAGCTGCCCGGAGGCCGAAGGTGTGCTCCCGGAGACAAGCAGAGGACATAGATGATCACACTCAATATCAACGGGATTACCGTGGAAGTGGAGAAGGGCACGACGCTGCTCGAAGCCGCTCAATTCCTGGGGTTTCCCATCCCGACTCTGTGCCACATGGAGGGACTGTCTCCTTACGGTGCGTGTAGGCTCTGCGTGGTGGAGATCGGTGCAGGGGCCAGATCTAGGTTGGTCAGTTCCTGTACCTACCGGGCCGAGGAGGGGTTGAAGGTCCGGACCGCATCGTCGCGCGTGGTCAAGACGAGGAAGATGATTCTCGAACTGCTGGTAGCGTCCTGTCCTCAGTCCAAGACCATTCAGGACCTCGCTGCCGCGCACGACATACGGCAGCAGCGTTTCCGTCAGGAGTATGAGGACTGCATTCTGTGCGGCCGTTGCGTGCGAATGTGCGAAGAACAGATGATGGCCAAGGCTATCGGCTTTCGCGGCAGGGGTGAGAGCCGGAGTATTGGCACTCCGTTCGATATCAAATCCGACGTCTGCCGTCTGTGCGGTGCCTGTATCTACGTGTGCCCCGCCTGCGAGCTGAGGTGCACCTACACCGAACCCGAGAAGGCAGTCTGCGGTGGCTGTGCCAACATCAGCCCGCCATGCGTCGAAGTGGATGAATTCGACGACATGATGTGCTATATGAATCCCTGCGTCGCTTGCGAAGTCGTGCGGCGCTAAAGGTGAGTTTAGGCCCAAGGAGAGAGCGATGACGCTGTCCAGAGTGAATACATCAGCAGCGACCCTGACCAAGAACCGGACCGAAGGCTCGATCACACCGATCTCCGGCATGTGTGTCACGTGCGTCGATGGCTGCGTTGGCATGTGCGAGATCGGGAAATCAGCGTTCCGCGGCCACGAGGTGATCTATCCCCAGCCGTTCGGCGTCATCACAACTGCGGCGGAGAAGGACTATCCCCTCGACTACTCCCACATCAACATCATGGGTGGTGTGGTGGGTGCCCAAGGCATCGAGGCCGACAGTGACAAAGCCGTTTTCCCTGCGGTGAACCTCGAGGTAAGGTTCGGTCACGATGAGGGACTCAAGTTCAAATACCCCTGGATCATACCGGGAATCGGCTCGACGGACGTGGCGAAAAACAATTGGGAGGGCCTGGCGATCGGTTCGGCGCTAGCCGGCACGGGTCTCACCATTGGTGAAAACGTCGTCGGGATGGATCCCGAGGCTGTGATAAACAACGGACGCATTGTGGACACGGTCGACCTCAAGCGGCGCGTCAAGTTGTTTCAGGATCACCAGCGAGACGGATACGGTGCCATCATAGTGCAGACGAACGTCGAGGGCACTCGCCTGGGCGATCACGAATACGCAATCGACACGCTCGGCGTCGAGTGCGTCGAGATAAAGTGGGGGCAGGGTGCCAAAAACATCGGTGGTGAGGTCAAGATCAAGGATTTGAAGAAGGCGCAGCTGTTGTACGAGCGCGGCTACGTCGTTCTGCCCAATCCCACCGAGCCTGCGGTAATCAGCGCCTTCAAGGCCGGAGCCTTCAAGGAGTTCGAACGGCACTCCCGCGTGGGCATGGTTACAGAAGAGTCGTTCGCCAAACGTGTGGAGTACTTGCGAGGCCTGGGTGCCAAGTATGTCTTCCTCAAGACCGGTGCGTATCGTCCAGCGGCACTGGCGCAGGCGCTGGGCTATGCATCACGATATGGGATCGACCTGGTGACTGTTGACGGGGCTGGCGGCGGCACGGGAATGAGTCCGTGGCGGATGATGAACGAGTGGGGTGTCCCACCGGTCGAACTGCACTCCTTGCTCTACCAATACGCGGCTCGCTTGGCGGAGAAGGGCAAGCCGGTCCCGGCGCTGGCTGTTGCCGGCGGCTTCACATTTGAGGATCAGATCTTCAAGGGGCTGGCCCTCGGTGCGCCATTCGTCAAGTTGGTCGGCATGGCGCGTAGCCCGATTGCCGCCGCCATGGTTGGAAAGACTATCGGTCGTGCCATCGAGCGGGGAGAGCTTCCGGTCTATGTCGGGAGATTCGGAAACTCCATTGACGAAGTGTTTGTCACAGCCCACGAGCTGCGAGAGGAACTGGGTGCCGCTGAGTTTAGCAGGGTGCCCACCGGAGCAATCGGGCTCTACACGTATTACGAACGTCTGGGTCAGGGACTGCGCCAGCTCATGGCTGGGAGCCGCAAGTTCTCACCACAGTATCTGTCCCGCGACGACTTGGCTGCGCTCACACCACACGCCGCGGAAGTCACTGGACTGCCGTATGTCATGGACGTGGACAAGGGGGTTATTGACGGCATACTGGGTGTCTAGTCGGAGGCGTCCCGACAACGGAAAAGGCCGCTTCCATTCCCATCCGCGATGTGGCAGAACTGGCAAGCTGCCGCAGACTTTCCAGGGGATGGAAGTGGCCGCTTCAACCTGAGATTCCACCGTACATACGCCGCCATGAAGTATTGCAGCGACAACACGCAGGTGCCTGCGTCCTTCCCAGAAGGTAGATTCGACTAGAGTATGGGACCATGGGGAAGCCATGGGCGGTGCCGTCGTGATTGTCCTCGTGAGCTGCCACACTGCCGCCGGTTCGAGGGTATCGACCCACATATTGAAGCTTCCGAGCGTTTTGGTGCGACAGAGGAGGCCAGTTGGGATCATGAGCGCTGAGGTGAAAGATGATGCGAGACTTGCCCTGATGGAGCGGGTTCTCGCTAGAATCGCCAAGTTCGAGGGTCCGGAACAAGCGACGCTGAAGTCGTTTACACAGGAGATGCTTGGCAAGGCCCCGGAGGATTTCTATCTGGGCCGGGAGGAGGCCGAATTGACCGAGGCTGTGACCTCGGTCTTCGGCCTGCTTGAGGAGACGGCACCTGGCAAAATGACCGTGCGCGTCCGGCAACGGCAGCGAGGTCAACACAAGGGTGCTGTTGAAGTCGTTGTCGGTGACCGTCCGTTTGTGGTAG
Organism: Gemmatimonadota bacterium; assembly: GCA_039586365.1. Lineage (GTDB taxonomy): Bacteria > Gemmatimonadota > Gemmatimonadetes > Gemmatimonadales > GWC2-71-9. The sequence goes on from JBDHKN010000016.1 coordinate 13,408, forward strand.
ACACCGTTCGCCAGTGCCTGATAGATAAGGGATACGAAATACGGCATGAGCTTCATCCAGTAGTTGTGGTAGATCGCGATGACCGAGGCCGGATAACGCAGATACGCGACTGGACGGTTACGCCCGAGCGCACGTCGGTAGTCTACACCGAATTCGAGGGCCCTCTCGACGCGGACCTCGCCCACCTTCTCGAAGACGATGTTCGCGCATCCGTTGAGGACCTCTGTCTTGCGACCGACGACTTCCACGCGATGCTTGTGAAGACGGACGAAGTGGCTGACATGCTCTGTGGCTATGGCGAGCGATTGGAGGGGCACAAGTCAGAGATCGACGAGATCGTTGCGTTTCTCAACTGGCTCAAAGGTGGCAGTTTCGTCTACCTCGGTTACCGCGAATACGACATCCATCTCGATGATGGGGGGCGGAAGGTGGCGAAAGTCGTGCGCGGTTCGGGGCTCGGAATCCTCCGGCGTGAGTTGGACTCCTCAGTCTGGGAAGCATCTCCGATAGATGAGTTTCCAGCCGATGTCCGCGCACGAGCGCTACACGGCCCGCTGCTTCTCGTGTCGAAGGCCAACTCGGAGTCGCGGGTGCATCGACGGGCCCGCATGGACTACATCGGTGTCAAGAAATTGGACGGTGCAGGTGAAGTCGTCGGTGAACGCCGGTTTCTGGGTCTGTTCACTTGGCAAGCCTACCAAGAGAGCCGAGGAGTGATTCCGATCCTCAGACGCAAGCTTGACCTGTTGTTGGGGGCGGCAAATGTGCCGGAGGGCTCGCATGACCACAAGACCATAATCGCTCTGTTCAACGAAATGCCGTTGGAGGAACTGTTCCTCGTGGGTGTGGAGGATCTGCGGCGACAGATATCGGCCATGATGGCGACTGAGAATACCGGTGACGTGCGGCTGGTGCTAGCTCCCGACACTTCGGGACGTGGTGTCAACGTGATGGTCATTGTTCCCAGGCCGAACTACTCCGATGAAGTTCGCGGTCGGCTGCGCTCGGAGATCACGCAAGCATTCGGCGGCGCTGTTCTGAACGACTATCTGTCCCTTGGCGCTGGCGATACGGCGCGCCTGCACTTTTACATCTCGGCAACGTCGGAACGTGTTGAGCGAATTGATGTGCAGGCTTTGAACAAGCAAGTGAGTTCCATCGTACGGACGTGGAAGCAGCGCCTGCGAGATCTCCTGGAAGAGAAGTACGACGCCGGGCAGGTCCGCCGGCTGGAGGACCGCTATTTCGACGCCTTCGAGCCGGGCTACGTGGCGACCGTGGACGTAGATGCAGCGCTCGACGATATCGGACGGCTGGAAACCCTGCGCGAGACGGGCGTTATGCAGGTGTCCCTTGACGATCACGAAGAAGGTGACCTGAGTGGGAGCCGCCTGCGACTCTTCGTGGCACACGGCTCGCTGATTCTCGCCGACATCATGCCGGTGTTGGAGAATCTGGGACTTCGTGTCATCGAGGCGGACGCACTGGACGTGAGTACGGCGACGATTCACCGGTTCGTGGTGCAGGGCCCTGGACGTGAGCGTCTCGACCGTGATGAGGTGGGCCAGCGTCTCACCGACATACTGCGCACCGTATCGCTTGGGCTGACGGACAACGATCAGTTCAATGTGTTGGTCGTGACCGCCGGGATGGCTTGGCAAGAGATCTCGGTGCTGCGGGCGTTGTCGGCATATGCCTTCCAAATCGGTGCAGTTCCCAGCCGCCGGGCTGCTCCCGACGCCCTCCTCAAGTATCCCGATGTGGCGCGGCTTCTCTTCGGCGTATTCCGAGCGAAGTTCGATCCGGAACTCGCCAAAGATCGCAGGAATCTTCTCGAAGCGGCGGAACTGGCATTCCGCGATTCGCTTCAAGGGGTGCGCGGCATCGGAGACGATGGCGCTCTCCGTCGGCTTCACAACCTAGTCGAAGCCGTCGTCCGAACCAGCTACTTCAAGAACCAGAAGCACCAACTACCGGTGCCACGCACTACGTTCAAGTTCGATTGCTCCGTGATCGAGCAAATGCCCCGTCCACGGCCGGCCCGGGAGATGTTCGTTCATGGACCGCGGACCGCCGCGCTCCATCTGCGGTTCGGGCCGGTCGCGAGGGGTGGCCTGCGCTGGAGCGAGCGGCCGGACGATTTCCGCACCGAAGTGCTTGGGTTGGTGAAGACGCAGCAGGTGAAGAACGCGGTTATCGTGCCCAACGGAGCCAAGGGTGCGTTCTATGTCCGCAAGCCTCCTGCCCAGGGAGGTGACGTCCGGCCGCTCGTACGCGAGTGCTACAAGGACTTCATCAGCGGCATGCTGGACGTGGCGGACAACGTCGTGGAGGGTAAAGTCGTGCGGCCTGAAGGGATCGTGGCGTACGACGATGATGACCCCTACTTGGTGGTGGCCGCCGACAAGGGAACCGCCACATACTCGGATACGGCGAACCAGATCTCAGCTCAATATGGATTTTGGTTGGGAGACGCCTTTGCATCAGGTGGATCGTACGGCTACGACCACAAGAAGGAGAGGATAACCGCCCGCGGTGCCTGGGAATGTGTACGCCACCATTTCAGGGAGATGGGCAAAGACATCAACCTAGAACCTGTGACCGTTGTGGGGATCGGGGACATGAGCGGTGACGTGTTCGGCAATGGGATGCTGTTGAGCCGAACCATCCGACTCCTCGCTGCCTTCGATCACCGCCACATCTTCATCGATCCCGATCCCGATCCCGGCGCGTCGTATGAGGAACGCCTTCGTCTCTTCGGGCTTGCGGGTTCCAGCTGGGTGGACTATGACGCCTCCCTCATCAGTAACGGAGGTGGGGTGTTCCCGCGGGACGCAAAGGAGATTCATCTGTCCCGCGAAGTGAGAAGCCTCTTGGGCCTGACTGAGGAGGTGGTCAACGGACCAGCGCTGATTCGAGCGATCCTGCGAGCACCGGCCGACCTGCTGTGGAACGGTGGGATCGGCACGTACGTGAAGGCGCCAGATGAGAGCAACGCTGACGTCGCTGACTCGAGTAACGATGCGGTACGCATCGATTCGAACGAGCTGCGCGTGAAGGTTGTGGGAGAGGGAGGTAACCTGGGTCTTACGCAGCGGGCTAGGATTGCCTTCGCGCTGGAAGGTGGCCGCCTGAACACTGACGCGATCGACAACTCGGGTGGCGTCGACATGTCGGATCGCGAGGTCAACCTGAAGATACTACTGAGTGCGCCGATAGACCGAGGTGATATGTCGGTGGAGGAGCGGAATGATCTGCTCGCACAGGTGAAAGGTGACGTGGCGGAGTGCGTGTTGTCCAACAACCGCTCTCAGAGCCGTGCGCTCAGCCTCGAGCAACGGAGGGCTGCGGATCGACTCGGTGACTTTCGCGACGCTTCGTACTATCTCGAACGTGAGGTCGGGCTGAAGAGAGCCGAGGAGTACCTACCGGGGTGGGGACGACTGCAGGCGCGCCAGGAGAGCGGGAAGAGCATGACGCGCCCGGAGCTGGCCGTACTCCTCGCCTATAGCAAGTTGCACCTGAAGCGCGAGATTCTGGCTGCGGAGTTGCCTGACGACCCGATGCTCACGGATCTCTTGTGTAGCTACTTCCCGAGGCCGGTTGTCGAGCGTCTGGTGGACGGCGACCTTCGGCAGCACCGGTTGCAGCGCGAAATAATAGCTACTGTTCTCACCAACAGCCTGATCGACTTGATGGGGGTGACGTTCATACCGCGGGTCAAGCGCGACACCGGGGCGTCGGCTGCCACCATTGCGCGCGGCTGGTATGTAGTTGCAGCCATTGCGGGTGCTGCTGAGTTGCTCGAAGCCATCGAGCGAAGCCGTGAGCGACTGCCGGCAGAAGGGGAATACAGGTGGCTTCTGGTGCTGGAAGGAGTCCTCGATCGCACTGTGAGGTGGGCGGTCGAGAATCTACCGGAAGAGGTGAAAATCGGCCCCGTGATCGAGGAGTTCAAGGGTCCCGTTGGAGAGCTGTTTCACATGCTGCCCGATATGGTCGTCGGGTCCCAGCGGTCCGTGTTCGCGGATGCGCTGCAAGAACTCGAGGGTGCCGGCCTTACTGCCGAGGAGGCGCAGAAGCTGGCGGCGCTGCAATTCCTCGGACAGCTGATGGAGGTAGCGCGGATCGCCCGCGAGGCCGATCGTCCGGTAGCCGATGTCGGACATGTGTACTGCTCGTTGGCGGAGGACGTCGATTTTGCTCACCTTTTGAATCTGCTCGAAATGAAGCCCCTGGACGACAAGTGGGAACAACGCACGGCCCAAGGGCTGCTGCAAGACCTGGCGCAGGCGCGGCGCGATTTGACGCTGGCCGCGCTGGCCACCGGCGGCAATCGGGTTTCGGTTAGTGAGCAGCTCGCGGCTTTCCGTGAGCGCCACGCGGCGCGTTTGGCCGCGATGCGAGAGGCTTTCGAAGACTTGGTGGCCACGGAGGACATAAACCTGGCGGCCCTGACTGTTGTGACGCGGGAGACGGTCCGACACTCAGGCGCGATCTGGCAGTCTTGTGATTGACCGCTCGACGTGCCGCATGTCTGCTTGGCAAGGAGCACTTCGCCCGTCGCTACCGCGTACGGAATCGGCAACTTGGGAGTGGGTTTCCGCGCACCGAGTACCTGCTGGAGGCCTGGGGGTAGCTGGCGCTTTAGGATTCAAGTCGCCAAGGCTGGGTTACGGGAAGGGGTTGGGTTGGTGGCGTCCGGTGCCACCGGTCGGTCGTGCTGCGGAAGTTCAGATGGCGGTCAACGATGGGTGATCTCGAGCAGCAGTCAGCCGATGGGCCGGACGTGAAAGCTGATTCGCTGAAGGGGTTTGTCGAATTGTCCCGCCGCGTGATGCGGCTGGCCAACGAGGCGATCCCACGAGCCGAGTTCCTGCAGCAGCTTTCCCATCTGCTGCTTGAGTTCTCGGATTGCGATTCTGTGGAGCTGGTGGCGCGGGGACAGGTTGAATATCGCGCGCGTGCGACGGCCAAGCCGCAACGCGAGTTTGTGTTCAACCCCTCGAGCGGTGATGCTGAGACACGGAAGGTGAAGTTGTCACAGGGAGGGCATTCTCACGTCCTGCGACAGCTTGTACTAGCTGAGCTGGGAGCGACTGTTGAATGGTCGGCGCCTTGCTTCACGCGGTATGGTAGTTTCTGGACCAGCGATGTCCGAGAAACGATGGAACAGTACCACGAGATGGAGAGTGGGGAGCAAGCGCCCTATGCCGATGCAGTTTCGATGGCGCTGATCCCCTTCGCGATCGATGAGGCCAACGTTGGTCTATTGCGGTTCGAATGTGCGGAGCAGGGTCGATTCTCCTATGACAGGATCGAGTCATATGAGGCAGTGGTGGAGACGATTGGGCTGGCCATTGCACAGCGTCGGGCTCAGGCGGCGCTCCGTGAACGGGTTAAGGAACTGAGTTGCCTCTACGGTATTGCGCGTGTGATTGAGACTGCGGCGGGCAATGTGAGTGCTGCACTTTACCGGATAGTCTCGCTGCTTCCTCCTGCATGGCAGTATCCAGAAATCGCTGTCTCCCGAATCGTACTCGATGGCACCATGTACGCTACGGCTGATTTCGAAGAAGTAGTTGCACGACAATCGGCCGACATTGTTGTCGACAAGGTCCGGCGTGGCACTGTGGAGGTGGGCTATGTCGAAGGGGTGGCGTACTTTCCAGATAATCCCTTCCTCGAAGAGGAAAGCCAGCTGATTCAGGCCGTCGCGCGGGAGATCGGAGATTTTATGGAGCGGCGTCAAGCCGCGGCCGAGCGCGAGCGATTGGAAGAACAGCTGCATCATGCGGACCGGTTGGCCACCGTCGGGCAACTGGTGGCGGGGGTGGCGCACGAGATCAATGAGCCTCTCGGTAGCATCTTGGGATTTGCACAACTGGCACTGAAAGGTGGCGATGCCGTAGATAATGCTGTACAGGATCTGAACAAGATTGTCGCTTCCTGCCTCCAGGCTCGTGAGATCGTGAACAAGCTGAAGATCTTTGCCCGGCAAACTCCAATTGATAGACGTTGGGTATCAGTCGCCGACGTCGTGGCGGAGGCCATTTCCTTCGTTCGCGGTCGGTGCGCCAGCCAAGGGATCGAATTGATACAGCAGTCGGAGGGTGAGGTATACAACACCGAGGCAGATCCAATTCAGTTGAAGCAGGTCATCGTCAATCTGGCCGTGAACGCCGTCCAGGCGATGCCGGATGGCGGAACCCTTACCGTCAGAACTGGTGCCAACCAAGACGGGCTCTTCATTGAGGTGACCGACACCGGGCCTGGCATGACTGAAGACGTCTTGAAGCAAATCTTTAATCCATTCTTCACCACGAAAGACGTTGGAGAGGGAACAGGGTTGGGACTAAGCGTAGTCCACGGTATCGTGAATGCGCACGGTGGCGAGATCGATGTCGCTAGTGTCGAAGGGAAAGGCTCCAAGTTCACGGTACACATTCCAATCTCTGGGTCGGCGGAGCTAGATGGGGTGCGCAGATGAGTAATCGCAAGGACCGAATTCTGGTCGTCGACGACTCAGCTGACGCGCGCGAAGTACTGAGCCGGAACCTGAGCGGAGAGGGCTTCCTTGTCTCCGCAGCACCGGGGGTACCAGAAGCGATACGGATGCTCGAGTCCGAATCGTACGACTTGGTGATCACGGACTTGAAGATGCCAAAGGTCGGTGGAATCGAACTGATCAAGCATGTTCGTGCCCGATCAAAGGACCTAGGCGTCATCATGATCACCGGGTACGCTTCAGTCGAATCTGCGGTTACGGCGGTCAAAGAGGGGGCGGAGCACTACCTTGCCAAGCCGTTCACCGACGCCGAACTCCTTGCGTCGGTTCACGACGTTCTTGAGAAGGTTCGGTTCCGCCGCGCCGGGCGGGATACCGTGCTATCGGTCCACTCCCATGGTTTGGTAGGTGAATCGGAGGCGATGCGCCGCGTGTACCAAGCAGTGGATAAGGCCGCAACCACCTCAGCCACCGTGCTTGTGACGGGAGAGAGTGGAACAGGAAAGGAGCTAGTAGCTAGGGGCGTTCACTATGGTGGGAGCAGGGCACAGGCTCCGTTTGTCCCGATCAACTGCGGTGGCATTCCGGAGAGTCTGCTTGAGAGCGAACTGTTCGGTCACGTAAAAGGGTCGTTTACTGGAGCCGCCGAGACCCGCGCTGGTTTCTTCCAGACCGCCGATGGAGGTACCCTGTTCCTCGACGAGATCAGCGAAACCAGCCTATCCATGCAAGTGAAGCTCCTGAGAGTCCTGCAAGACAAGGAAATTCGCATGGTCGGTGGCAGGCAGCACGTGAACGTGGACGTGCGGATCATCGCCGCCACTAACAAGGACCTGCTCGAACTGGTGCGCAGGCAGCTGTTCCGCGAGGATCTCTACTTCCGCATCAACGTGATCAACATCGACGTTCCACCTCTTAGGGAGAGGGACGACGACACACTTCTCCTCGCACACCACTTTGTACTCAAATACTCCAATGAGCTGGGCAAGGAGCCGCCCCAGTTCTCTGACCGCGTTCTGGAAGCGCTACGATGCTATCACTGGCCAGGTAACGTCCGCGAACTCGAAAACGTGATTCACCGGCTAGTGGTCATGAGTGAAGGCGCTGTTGTTGACATTGCCGACTTGCCTTCCGTGATGCGATTCACGGCTCAGCAGGGTGTCGTGCGACATTGCACGCTGGCCGAGGTGGAGGCAGAGCACGTGCGCAACGTGCTGGCAAGTGTAGATGGCAACAAGACACGGGCAGCCGAAATCCTCGGCATAGACCGGAAGACGTTGCGAGAGATACTGAAGCGTGACTCGAACCGCAGAGGAGGAGCCCAACCAGGCGGGGCTTCGTCATCGTGAGATCAGTGGTGGCCTGACTAACAGTGCACACCGTGGCTGGTGGAGCTACACGCAGGCGTCACCCGTGCTCGATCTGCTCCCCTCTCAACACCGCAGCACACCACACAACCGAGTTCCAGGCAGGGTATCAAGCAAACATTGAAGGAACCTTACCAGCGAGCTGCTCGCCATTCGGCCTTCGGGTCTGCATCTTACAGCCGATGTCCGCGGTACCTGAAGGTGCACTTTGCAGCGCGGTTCACGTGTTGACGCGAACCGCGGGACTACCACGGGGGTCAAGGTCATCATCGGCCTGCGTGCGCTCAGTCTTGTTCTTTGGTCCTTGGGTACATGATGGCTGCATGAGTGGTCGGATGAGTGTGAGGCTCAGTGAGGGGCAACCGGCCGAGAAGTGCAGTGCGACGTGTGGGAGTCGATCACATTGAAATCGGTAAAACTCGGGCCTGCGCGGAGGCATACGCGGCCACGATTCGTCTGGAGGGTGAGCATGCAGAGGACGATTCTCGTCACCGCAGTCTTGTGGATCGCCGCACAGCCGGCACTGTGCCAACTTCCTGGTGGGACTGACCCGAACATCCTGCCCATTCGGGCCAGAGCGGAACTGATCTACGACATCACCCAAGAGCGACTCGACACGCTGCTTCCCCGGTTGATGCGGGAGACCGGGTTCGACATGTGGATCATCACCGGCAACGAGGACAACCACGACCCCATCTTCTGGACCATGATGCCCTACAAGAACTGGTCTCCGATCACCCAGATCTTGGTATTGTACGACGGTGGCCCTGAGCTGGGAGTAGAAAGACTGAACGTCTCGCGAACCAACACTCAGGGGCTGTTCGTCAATGCCTGGGACGCCGCCGCGTGGGACACGGAGCAGAAAGAGAGTCAGTGGGACTGTCTCGGCCGCATCGTACGTGAACGCGACCCTCGACGGATCGGGATAAATGAAGGTGAGATCCAGTGGGCGGCCGGAGGGCTCACCGTCGCGCTCAAGCGGAAGCTAGTTGCAGCCATCGGGCCAGAATACGCTGCGCGGCTCGAGTCGGCCGAACCGTTGGCAACGTTATGGTCGGAGACGCTGCTGCAGCGGGAAGTCGACGTGTGGGAACGGGCTGTCGCGGTCTCCCACAGCATAATCGCCGAGATGTTCTCGAGCGCGGTCGCCACTCCCGGCATTACCACCACGGAGGATCTGCGGTACTACTACTGGCAGAGGGTGGCCGATTTGGGGCTCGACATCGCGTTCACGCCGTTTGTCTCGATCCGTGGCCGCAGTCCCGAGAGCAGGGAGAAGCACGGACCGACAGACAACATCATCCGTCCGGGCGACATCCTGCACTGCGACGTCGGTTTGAAGTACATGCGCTACAACACCGACCACCAAGAGTTGGCATACGTGCTAAGGGTAGGGGAGACCGACGCGCCTGAGAGCGTCAAACAGCTCATGGCCGAGGCCAACAGGTTGCAGGATGTCTTCGTGGGAGAGTTCAAGACGGGCCTGACCGGAAACGAGCTGCTCACCAACATGCTCACCACTGCTCGTGCGGAGGGAATACCCCAGCCCCGTATCTACTCGCACTCGCTCGGCTACTTCCTCCACGAGCCGGGGCCGCTTATCGGCCTGCCCTGGGAACAAGTGAACAACCCCGGCCGAGGTGACGTGCAGCTCGTTCCTATGAGCGGTTTCACCGCCGAGCTGAGCGTAACCGGGCCAGTTCCCGAATGGGGCGGTCAGCAGTTCCGCCTGCCGCTCGAGCAAGACGTAGTCTTTTTGGGAGACCGCACCGTCTTTCTGGATGGGCGACAAACCCGGTTTCACCTGATCCGATAGGTGATACGATGGCCTTCAGGTTACGCAATGAGCTGCTATGTGTAGAATGCGCGGAATGCGTCTCCCCACTACCTTGTAAAGCGGACACGCCTCAATCCAACGGCGGAGATCATGGCCTTCCTCCGTATGCAACACATCGGTGTCGTCGTCCGCGACCTGCGGGATGCCTGCTACCGGTTTGAGCGCATCTTCGGTCTCGAGCCCCGGGATCTGCGGAGCGATCAGGCGAACGGCATGCAGTACGATGCCCGCATCCTGCTCGGCAACGAGTGCTGGTTGCACCTGGTACAGAACTGGGATCCCAACTCCCGGGTCTGCCGTTTCCTGGAGGAGCGAGGTGAAGGTCTCGAGCACATAGCCATCGAGACAGACGACCTCGAGGCTGACGTGGCGCGCCTGCGGGCGAGTGGGACCACAGTATTCGAGGATACGATCTTCGATCGGCACGACGGGTACGAGGCGTTCGTCTACCCCGATCAGTTGCCAGGGCTCACCGTCGAGCTGATCCAGTCACATGACCGCAGTTGGACATATCCCGCGGACGCGGCCGGCCGACCCATCAGCTCGGTGATGAACCTGGTCCGGCTGCATCACCTGGGTCTTGTGGTCGCGGATCTGCAGGATGCATGTACGCGCTTCAAGACTCTGTTTGGTCTCGAGGCTCAGGATTTCCGCGACGATCAGGGACACGGCATGCAGTACGATGCCCGCATCCTCTTCCCCAACCATTGCTGGCTGCACTTGGTGCAGAACTGGAACCCGGAGTCGCGGGTCAATTGCTTCTTGACCAGCCGCGGGGAGGGACTCGATCACATCGCGCTGCAGACCTCCGACGTTCAAGCTGACGTCGCGTATCTAAGAGAGAACAACATACCAGTGTTCCGCGACGAGATTCTCAACGCGGCCGACGGCTTTGAATCGTTCGTCTATCCCGATCAGCTTCCGGGCATGACCGTGGAGCTGATTCAGCCGCACGCGCACAGTTGGAGCTTTCCGGAGGAGGAGCCTGGATCACGTACCAGCTAGATGACCGTGTCGCGGTCACACGGTTCCCCGAGCCCATCGTTCGGCGGTTCGCCGAGGACGCGCTCCACGCCCTGGGTGCTACGGACGAGGAAGCACGCATCACCGCGGACGGGTTGGTCACGGCCTGCCTGTGGTGGCACCCAGGACAGGGACAGGGCCTCGAGAAGCTGTTTCGTTTTGCGCGCCGAGTACGAAACGGCGGCATCGTTCCGGCAGCAGACATGCGGTGGATGTGTGAGCGCTCGTCAGCTGCACTGCTCGATGCCGCCAAGGGCTTCGGCTACGTGGCTGCGCACCGCGCCATGGCCCGCGCCACCCAGAAGGCGCGGGGGAGCGGGATCGCGATGGTAGCTGTCCGGCACAGCAACCACTTCGGGATCGCGGGCTACCACGCCCTGCAGGCCGCTACTGCTGGGCTCATAGGAATCGCCCAAACCAATGCCGGTGCTGAGATGGCGCCGTGGGGATCCGCCAAGCCGGTGCTCGGCACCAACCCTTGGGGCATTGCGATTCCGCGGGGCGGCGGCCACGATGCGATCGTCTTGGACATGGCGCTCACCCAGTCGGGGAAGGGCATGATGCGGTGGCTCGAGCGCGCCGGTATCGCGATGCCGGACCACTGGGCGCTTACACCGGGAGGTGGGCGCACTACTGATCCCGCGGCAGCAATGGATGGGCCGCTCCTTCCGGTTGGCGAATACAAGGGCTACGGGTTGAGCTTTGTCACCGACGTCCTCACCGGCGTATTGACCGGTTCGCTGTTCGGCAGTTCTGTGTTTCGGGACGATCGCAACTACGACGTCGGCCACACGATGATAGCGATCGATCCAGTTGTGTTCCTGCCGCGTGCGGAGTTCGAGGCGCGACTCGAGCGACTGATCGACGAGGTCAAGAGCGCGCCACCGATCGACAGCGACCGACCGGTGATGCTTCCCGGCGAGCCTGAACAGGAGACTGCGCGGCACCGCATGCGCGACGGGATTCCCATCGACGAGCAGACCGTTGTTGGCCTCGCTGCGCTGGCCAAGGAACTCGGCATTTCATCTCCACTCAACAACGAACGCACGGAGACCCATGGCTGAGCCTCTCAACATAGGTACCGTATCCGCCCAACCCGGGACGATCACGCGTGGGAGCATCGTAACGGGCACTGACTTGGGTGGCAGAACCGACGCGATCCCGATAATCGTATGCCGTGGCCGTGAGGTCGGACCCACGCTGTGGCTGAACGGAGCCACGCACGGGGACGAGCCTGAAGGTGCGTTCTCGATCTTCAAGACGATCGCTAAGCTCGACCCCACACGGATGCAGGGAACGGTTGTCGCTGTGCCAGCTATGAACGTACCTGCGTTCCAGGCGGGAGAACGGGGCAATCCGCTCGACACGTTTTCATATGACATGAACCGACTCTATCCGGGACGGGCAAACGGCTACCCCACCGAGCGAGCAGCGCACGCTCATTGGGTGGCGATGAAGGACAACTGCGATCTGCAGATCGCGATCCACTCGGGCGGCGAGCACTCGTATCTCGCACACATGATCTTCGCGTCCGACAACCCGGCGTCACTGGAACTCGCTGCCGCAATGGGGTCGCAGTGGGACTTGGTGTTCAAGAGCGGCGTGGGCGGGCACAATCCAGCATCGCAAATCGCCGAACTGGGCAAGGCCGGAATCACAGTGGAGCTGGGCGGTAACTGTAGTACCCTCACCCGTGAATTTCATGAGGTTGCAGAGGACCTCTCTGAGAGCTACCTGAACGTGATGCGCCACTACCGGATGATCGCTGGAGAGGCGCGTTATGCCGGCCGTTGGCGCATGGGGCACCAGGAGGCGATGCTCGCGCCGGCTTCGGGAATGTGGGTGGGGAATCCGGAGCTAGTATTTGAGACGGCGGTGACCGCGGGCACGCTGCTGGGACAGATCTACACGCTGTATGGGGACATCGCGGCTGAGGTACACGCACCGTGTGACGGTGTCGTGTTTGGGCTCCGCTCGCGGCCGGCGGTGCTGGAGGGTGAGTGGTGCTGCTTCTTCGGAATCATCGACGAGAGCCGCGACGACCTCGTACCGTCGTGACCTCCGGAGCTACGGCAACAGCTGGGGCTCCACGGGTCGTCGCTTCACGAGTTGTCCACGACCGCGTGCTGCATTGGGCCGGCCCCGCTCCGCGATGACTTCGCCACGCGAGATCGTCCAGGTGGGGAAGCCCCGCACACGGATTCCCTGGTACGGGCTGTAATCCATCGCCGAATGCAACTCGGTATGGTCGATCTCGACCTCGCGCGCGGGATCCAGTACGATTATGTCGGCGTCGGCTGCCATTTCCAGCGATCCCTTGCGCGGGTACATACCGAAGATCTTCGCGGGATTGGTTGACACCAACTCCACGAACCGGTTGGCGGTGAACCGCCCGCGGTGCACCCCTCCGGTGAAGAGGAGCGGCAGGCGCGTCTCAATGCCGGGAACACCGTTCGGGATCCGGGTGAAGTCATCGCGCCCCTGCGTTTTCTGATCCCCATACCGGAACGGCGAATGGTCGGATGCCACCTGTTGGATCTCACCAAGGGTCAGTGCCTCCCACAGCGCTTCGCGGTGCTCCGGCGCGCGGATCGGCGGACTGCACACGTACTTGGCTGACTCGAAACCGTGCGAAGGGTCGTACACATCCTCGGTGAGGGTGAGATACTGGGGGCAGGTTTCAGACACCACAGGCTGGCCCCGCATGCGGGCGGTCGCAACGTGGGCGGCGGCCCCGGCACACGTGACGTGCGCGATGCACAGTGGTGCTCCCATCAGTTCGGCCAGCACGATCGCGCGGTTAGCGGCCTCGGCTTCGACTTGGGGTGGCCGGGTGCGCGCGTGAAACACGGGACCGGTTTCGCCGCGGCTCAGGCAGCGCTCTATCAGGTGGGTGACCGCTGCGTCGTTCTCACAATGGATGTATGCGAGCCCTCCATGCTGCGCGGTCCTCTCCATGACACGTAGCAGGGCGGTGTCGTCCACTTTCTTGTCGCTGTACGTCATTAGCAGCTTGAACGACGGAAACCCCTCGCCGATCATTGCTGGAATCTCATCGAGGACGTCGTCCCGCGCGTCGGTAACGATGATGTGGAGGCCGTAATCGATCACGGCATGGCCATCCGCGTCCTGCTGTATCCGGTTGTCGCGCGCCTGGGTCAAAAACTCACCGCGGCGCTGCAGAGCGAAGTCGATGATCGTAGTCACGCCCCCACACGCCGCCGCCACCGTGCCCGTGTAGAAGTCATCCGCTGTGGTGATGCGGAGGCGATCGACGGGATGGTCCAGATGCACGTGCGTGTCGATGCCACCCGGCATCACTAGCTGCCCTGACGCGTCGAGCACTTGGCCGGCGGTCTGGAGACCCGCCCCCGTCTGGGCGATCTTACCGTCGCGCACCAGCAGGTCAGCCTGTTTCGAGTCCGCGGCGGTCACCAGTGTCCCGCCTCGTATCAAAAGTTCCGACGACCTCCTAGCTGCGACCTCCCTCCATCATCGTTCGAGTGACTCCACGAATCCATGCATCCTCTCGATGGCAACGCCGATCCGATCCTCCGGTGCCAGCAGCGAAATGCGCACCCAGTTGTTCCATCGTTCCCCAAACGACCGCCCCGGGAACAGGAGCACACCGGTCGCCTCTAGCAGGCGGTAACAAAACTGTTCGGCATCGATCCCAAAGCGTGACAGGTCCGCCCACACGAAGAAACCGCCACCGGGGAAGCCGTATGGGATGCCGAGTTCGTCGAGACCGGCCATCAAGCGCACGCGTCGCCGAGTGTAGATCTCCAGGAACTCACGGCGGCTGTCGGGTTCCTGCTCGAGTGCCGCTTGCGCAGCGTATTGCGAAAAGAGCGGACACGGACCCGACGTGGCGGCTTTGAGTGCTTCCACCGCATCGATGAAGCTGGGGTCGCCGAGCAGGTATCCGACCCGGAACCCGGTCATCGCATACGCCTTGGAGAATCCCGAGAGCGTGACGGTGCGATCGCGCATCCCATCGCAAGCCGCGAGAGATAGCAGCCGCTCACCGTCGAACACAACGCTCTCGTAGATCTCGTCGGAGATGACTATCGTGTCTGTGTCCTGCACCGCCTGCGCGATGGCTCGCACGCCATCCGCGGCCACGAATGCACCGGTCGGGTTACTCGGATTGACTAGCACCAGCAGTTTGGCGTCCGTGGTGTACGTACGCACATCGTCTGCCCGAAGCACGAAGTCTCGCTCGGCTCCGGTCGGGATCTCCACCAACTCACCGCCGGCTGCCCCAATCGCCTGATCGTATGACGAGTAGCGCGGATCGGGCGTCGCGACTCGGTCACCGGGATCCACTAAGGCCAGCATGGCAAGGAACAGTGCCTCCTGACCGCCGTTGGTGATCAGGATCTCCCGTTCGGGATCAAACGACAACCCGTTCTCCAGCGCGTACCGGCGGGCGATCGCAGCACGCAGTTCTTCGCTGCCGCGCACCGGTGTGGAGCTTAGCGGCCGCTCCAGTTTCCTTAGTGCTGCTTCCCAGATGTCCGCTGGTGTGGCGAGGTCGGGATCGCCCCGCCCCAGCGAGATCACGTCGTCCAGCGACGACGCCAGCTCCATAATTCGGTAGCGGAGCGAAGTCGCCTGTTCGCCCTGTCGTGTGATGCGACCGTTCACGACGGTCGCTCCCTGGAGATTGCGAATAGCGCCGCCCGTTGCGATGGTGCTGCGCTGCAAATGGAAAAGGCCTGCTTCCAGGTCATGATGCGCTTCACCAGTGCCGGAGGGCCTGCTGCGCAACCCACCTGGAAGTGGCCCATTCCCGGCAGTGAATCGAGCTGCCCGATCACAATTGCCTGCGTAGAGAAGCCAGCCGGCTCCGCGTCACCTGCACGCCGTGAGAACAGCAACCCGCCCAGCGCAAGGATCTCCTGCCTCTCCGCCCTCTCCGCGTCCTCGTGCGTAGCGGCTGCGCCTACACCGTTCTCGATCTGGCGATACGTAGCCACCGCCCGGCTAGCCCTCGAGTCTCCCGGTTCGACGAGATCAATGCCCATCACGTCGAACAATCTGCGGTGCCGGCAATCGCCCGCGACGACGACGCTGTCCCCCGCACCGATGCCGAGTCCTAGCAGCGTGACGAAAAGCGCTTCGCCTTCTCCATGTGTCACCACCACGCCGTCAGCTGCGACGTCCGGACCGCCACACCTCCCGATTTCCAGGCCGATTGCGCGGCGTAGCTCCACGATGCCGGGTCGCGTCGTGTAATGCGTGTCGCCTGCGGAGAGATGTCCCCGGAGGTAGGCGGCCAGCCCCTGCGGTACCGGTTCGTCGCGAAAATTGACGCGCTCAGCAGCCGGCTTCACGGCTCGCACTCGCTGCGCCAACCGCTGGGCGATGGTCGAATCTCCCAACTCGGTCATGTCTGCTGTCCCGTCACCGTTGAGCGCGTCCTGCTGGCCATCTCGCTTTAGCGGTAGAACTCAGCGATCCTGGCCAGTGTCTCTTTCCGGCCCAGACGGCGGAGTGCTCCAGTCAATTCGAATGCGTCGAAGCGGTGTCCCGTGACTTCGCCTCTCAAGCTGGCGAGAAATACGAATGCCGGCGTGATCTCCATCGGGTCGGACCACTGCGTCCGTTCGCTCTCAGGCACGGTGGGGATCTGTTCCTCGGTTAGCGACGTCGGCTTGATCTTGAGACCAGGCGTCATCGTGTTCACGCTGACGGCGCTGGAGCGCAGCTCAAGGGCCAGGCACTGCGAGAACGCCTCTACTCCGTATTTGGCGGCGCAGTACGCTGCCTCTCCCTCGAAAGGCATTACACTCGAGCGTGAGGATACGCTTATCACCGCACCGCCTTCCCGTTGCAGCAGTGGCAGGAGATCACGGGTGACGAGGAAGGGGGCCGTGAGCATCACTGCCAGGGTATGGGACCACTGCGACAGAGTGAGGTCCTCCACCCGCGTGGGCTGCAACACCGCAGCGTTATTCACTATCACCCGGAGCCGATCGGCGCCCTGTGTCACCGAACGAGCAAACGCAGCGCATGCGGTTGGCTCGGCGAGATCGGTCTCGATCGCTCGGGCATCGCCACCGGCCGCTTCTATCAGGGCTGCCGTCTTCTCCAGCTCTGTCGGGTTCTCGGAGCAGATCCAAACTCGCGCGCCGTCGGCTGCGAGCGCCTGCGCGACGGCCCGTCCTAGGCCGCGTCCGGCACCGGTCACGACAGCGTCGGTCGGTTCGCTACTCAAGCTGTCCCACCGGGCTCTCCTTGTAGCGTGGTGGGTTCACATCCACGCCCTCACGATATAGGCACAGGCGAACCCCAGGTAGTTGCCGAGCGCGTAGCCCAGGATGCCGACGATCACTCCCGGTGTGATCAAGCGATCCCACTTCATTGCCATCGATAGTGCCAGCGCTGAGCCGGGCCCTCCAATCGCTGCCTGGCTAGCCACCGAGACCGTCGGCAGGTCCAGCCGCGCAATCCAGCCAACACCATAAGTGATGAGCGCATGCACCGCGATGATGGCGATCATGAAGCCGAAGATGGGAAGGCCGGCCTCGAACACCTCCGCGATCACCGATGACGCGCCCAGGACGATGAAGAACATGTGCAGAGCGAAGTACGATGCGACCTGGGCACCGCGGAGTCGCTGGATGATCGGTAGTTGGGCCAGCACGAGAGCGATCGTGGTGAGCCAGAGCACCTCGGGGATTCCCGGTACCACCTCGCCCAAACGGCGCGCCAGCCACAGCGTTGCCAGCGGCAATCCCGCGAGTATCGCCATGTCGCTGATGCTGACCTGTGTAACGGTCCACTCGCGCCGCAGATCGAGAGCCGTGGCCGCTCCAGTGCCACGCTGCGCTGCTGTGTCGGTCGTCGCACCTTGCCTTGCCCGTCGCGCGAACCCGGCGCCGAGTACTCCCACCAGCCCAACTTGTGCCAGCAGGTAGGGTACGGTCGACAGGTTGTCGGCGACGGCTCCGGCGGCGAACGTGCTCGCTGAGAGATCGAGGCCCTGTCCCACAGCGGCGAAGTTCATTCCGCCGCCCGCGAACGCTGCCGAGAAGGTCCCACTCAGCTTCCATGTTTCCGGCCCGACCCAGGTGGTCATGAGTACGCCGGAGGCGACTCCTCCCGCGAGGCTCGCGAACACAGCCAGTCCGTATGCCAGCAGGAGCGGGCGGCCCGCTTTCAGGATTTCCCTGAGGTTGGTGCCGATGATCACCAACACGATCGTGTACGGGATCGCGAACTCGAAGACCGCTTCACTGGTGGGGGAGGTAGCTGTAGTGGGAATCACTCCGGTATTCGCCAGGGCGATGCCGAGTAGCGTGCACACTACAGCGGAACTGATGCGCTCAACGAACTTGGAGTGTTGCTCCAAGAAGCGAGTGAACGCGACGATCGCGAACATGCACGCGAGAAGCAGCAGGGGATTGCTGATCACAGTTCGACCAGATGGAGCGGCGGCTCGCCGCGAGCGACCCGCTCGATGTTTGCCATCATGTCGGTGACCATACCCTTCTGACCACCGCCGGTACCTCCGCCCACGTGCGGAGACAGCAGCACGTTGTCGAGTTTGAGCAAGGCATGTCCCGCCGGCAGCGGCTCATCGAGGAACACGTCGAGTCCGGCGCCTGCGATGCCGCGGTCGCGAAGGCATGCTGTCAGGGCGTCTTCGTCCACCAGCCCGCCGCGTGCGGTATTCACGAGGATCGCGGTGTCCTTCATCCGTGAGAGCGCCGCGCCGTCGATGAGTCGCTCTGTCTCCGCTGTATGCGGGGCATGGATGCTGACGACATCCGAATGCTCGAGCAGTTCGCTGAGGGGCGCGGACCGAACGCCCGCCATCTCCTCGTACTCCTTCGGCAGCGGCCGGCGTTTGGTGTAGAGCACATTCATGTCGAACGCGCGGGCGCGCCGGGCCACTTCCAGCCCGATGTCACCCAAACCGATGAGACCGATCGTCGATCCGTAGAGTTGCCGCAGGTCGGAGAAGCCAAGCCAGTTGAACGCGATCGTGCGTTCCGCCGTCCGGATCGGTTCAATGCCGAGTGTCCGGTAGTCGGCTCCGGCGGTTCCGGTATGGCCGGCTACCAGTTTTCGCATTAGCCCGAGCGTGAGGGCGAAGGTGTGTTCGGCAACGGCGATGGCACCTCGGTGCGGCATGAGCGAGACTGGAACGCCGGCCGCACGAGCGGCCTCGTGATCGACGGCCCACGGCGCCCGTCCCTGCACCTGAATGAGCTGGAGGCCTGGCCCTGCGGCTCGAATGAGTGGCCCGGTAACCCGTCGCTGGTTGGTGACCAGTGCGGAGGCACCGCTCAGTGTATCGGGTGCTCCGTCATCGTCCAGGTCCTCGACCCAGGTGAGGTCGCAGCCCGACAGCGGGAGTGTCTTGGCGTAGATGTCCCGGATCCACTGCGGTGGCGGCTCGATGTGGAGAATGCGAAATGGATTTGTCACAGGGTCGACCCATGCTTGGTGACGGGTATCTCACGGGCCAACCTGCAGGCCTGTCACGTGATACGACGTGTGGGATTCAAAGCTCCCACTCCAAGTATACCCCTGGTAATCCGGCCGTCCAGCGGTTGTGACGGCGATCCGCGGTTACCCTATGACATATCCATCAAAGAATTCGCAGCGCCTAACCAGAATCCTTTGTGACCGATGCCCCGTACTTCATGTCCCGCAATTGCAGGGCGATGACGAAGACAAGTGCTACGGCGGCCAACTCCAGCAGCCGCGCGGGCGTGTACCCCCCCAAGAACACAAGGGTGAGTCCGATCATATTCGTGAGCTTCTCCCAAACAGCGAGACCACCCAGAACGAAGGCAGCAACGAACAGGAACCGACTAGCGACACTGGCAATCTGGTCTATCACTGTTACCCCCTTAGCGTCGGCCAATAACTGCAACACTGTCCACAAGCCGGCGGGACTCGTGATGGTAGCCCACCAGACGGACTTCTCCTGCTTCGTTCTGGAACCACAACGTCGCAGCTGGCCAAGCGACATCCGCGGTCACCGAAATCAACTGTCCCCATTCCAACGGCACTGAGTTGGAGTACGGCATCTCCTCGATCGTAACTGAAGGTCCTTCGCGTGGAGTCGTCTGGCGAAGTTCGCTGCAGGACACAGCAGAAAGAACCAGAGCTGCTACGAGGAGGTACCCTCCTATCCGGCACAGCATAGAGTCTCCTTTCACCTAGAGTCGTGCCCGGCTTCTGGGCAACGGTGTTCCTTGCGGTCTCGTCGTCGGGCGGGCGTCCAACGGGGCGTCTGTCAGGCGGCGGGGCGCAAAAGGCCACCGGCGTGTTGGTCCGCACGCGCTGTGGCCGTGAGGGCAGATACTAGTATGAGGTGTAGTGCAGGTGTCGGCTAGAGTGGAGACGACACGGTCTGATGCCGCGAGGTTTGCCACGGTGCAGGCTCGCTTCCGGTCGCCGGCTGTCAATGTCTCTTCTGGTCTCCCTGTCCGTCTCACCCCATCAGCTCGCGGAACAATCTCGATCCCCTGCGACTCGCCACCAACTTGCCGCCGTCGTCCAGCTGGAAGATGAGCCTGCGCTCGTCGTAGCGTTTTATCATGGTCACGTGCGCGACGCTCACGATGTGGCTCCTGTGCACCCGCACGAACTCCCTGGGATCGAGACGTTCCTGCAGTTCGCCGATGGTCGCAGAAGCGGAGTAGGTCCCTTTGTGCGTGACCAGTTTCACTCCGCCCGCAGTCGCGTCTATGCGGAGGATCTCGGTTGTGGGTACGGGGATTACTCCCCCGCGGTGCCGTGCAAAGAGTCGGGCAGGATAGCGTCCGGTCCGGGGTGCTTTCTGCTCCTCTCCGCCAAGCCTCTCACCTAGCAGGCGCACGCGAACCCGGTCGAGTGTAGCGTGAAGCCGTTCTCTGCCGAACGGCTTCACGAGATAATCCACCGCCCCGAACTCGAATGCCGCAACGGCGTACTCATCGAAAGCTGTTGTGAAGACGATCGCGGGCTGGTACGTCAAAGCCTCGAGAACCTGGAGGCCCGTGAGCCCGGGCATGCGTACGTCGAGGAAGATCAAATCCGGCTCCAACTTGTGGATGAGGCGGATAGCTTCGGGCCCGGTTTTGGCTTCCCCGACCACCTGAATCCAATCGATATCACTGAGGTATTCGCGCAAGGCTCTCGTGGCCAACGGCTCGTCCTCGCAGATGAGGGCGCTGACCGGCCCGAAAGGATGCCCTGCGGTCATCTGTTCCTCCCGGGTTCCGCGTCCGTATCTACCACTTGGCCCGTCGCGGGTTCGGGGGCCGGGGTCGCCGGTAGTTCGAGGCGAACCGAGAACCCTTCATC
Source organism: Gemmatimonadota bacterium (assembly GCA_039586365.1). GTDB lineage: Bacteria > Gemmatimonadota > Gemmatimonadetes > Gemmatimonadales > GWC2-71-9. The sequence goes on from JBDHKN010000016.1 coordinate 34,454, forward strand.
GGGGGCCGTGTGCCAGGACAGGGACGCGGCAGAACCATAGAGGGCAGCCAGTCGCTGTCCCAAGACACTCAAACCTCGTCCTTCCTCCCGCGTCACGTCGCTAGGATTGGCTCCCACTCCGTCGTCTGCGACCGACAGGACGAGCCGCTCATCGCTGAGGCGAAGTCGGATCCTGACAGTCCCGCCCTCCGGCTTCGGGGACAGGCCGTGTTTGATTGCGTTCTCCAGCAGGGTCTGGAGCGAGAAGGACGGTACGGCGAACCGGCCCACGTCCGCGGCTACATCCCACTCTACCTCGAGCCGCTCGGCCAAGCGCAGGTTCTCGAGCGCCAGGTACTTCTCGGCCATCTCTACCTCCCGACTGAGAGGAACCGTATCCCGGCCGCTCCGATCCAGCAGCGAGGCGTAACGAATCAAGGCGGCGACGTCCTCAATGGCCCGCTCCGCCGCCTTTGGATCTGCTCGCACCAGCAGCATGAGAGAGTGAAGGGTGTTGAACACGAAGTGCGGGTTGAACTGTGCTCGCAGCACTTTGGCTTCCGCCTGGGCCCGCAACACTGCCTCACGGGCCGCGATTGCTCGACTCTCCTGCACTCGATTGATCGATTCCGTCCACATCAGGAAGCCCGCCAGAACGCTGTACAGCAGAAGGTATGAGACGGACAGGAAACCAACCAGCACGGTCGGTCTGGCACTCCACAGTGTGTCAGGGGGTGTGACCGCCAGCCTGAGCAATCCGGCGGAGACTGCGGCTGACAGAACGGCGTAGGCCACTCCCAGGACGAGGAGAATACCGGCCGTCTTTAACAGGGAGGCCTCGGGACGGAGCAGATCGCGGCGCCGCCACGCGACCAGGTAACCAAGCGCCACGGGCGCGATAGTGCATAGGAACCGGGGAAGCAACGACTCGTTGTCGAAGCCCGCGGGCAACACCAGAATCGCAACGTAGGCGAGCGAACCTGCGGCAAAGAGAAGCCAGAAACTCCGATCGCTGACTGGCTTCTCGATGGTTTCGGCCCCAAACGACGGGGCCCTCGCCTTGTTGTCACTGCGGGATGTCACGGCACCTCCAAGGTTTCTAGTGACCTGGGCTGCCGCCGCCTGCTCTACCACTCACAAAGTTGCCTAACATCACCGCGGAAGCCTAGGAAGCGGAGCGCGCCGGTCACGCTGCTGTGCCAGAGACTCCGCCCGTCGCTTGATCCCGAGCATCGATTTGCGCATGGGGAAGATCTCGCCGAGGTCCACAAATAGCCGGGTCAGAATGCCCTGAGGGCGGCCTCGCAGCCTCGTCACCAAACGCGTCTCACCAGGACCCACCGGGTAGAGACCCCACGCCCAGGTTGCCTCCGCCCAGTCAGGAAATACCAGCAACATCGAGCGGTTGGTCTCCAAAACCGCTACTGTAACAAAGAAGCCGGGGCCAATCGGTATACTGTCCCCAACCTGCAGCCCCTGGTATTGCGGGATGACATGCTCGGCGCTGGGAATGCCGTCGTTGTCCAGTCTGTCGTAGCTGTACAGGCCGGCTCTTAGATAGCCGATCTGAACCAGCCAGGGCCAGATATCCTCCGGGCCGGCAGTGACGGTTACCGCGCGAGTGGCGTCGAATGTCGCCGCTTGGATGATGGAATCCCCGGGCATCGCACGGGCGATCTCGGCAGCGGTAGCACCCCAGTGCAGGGCCCAGGGACGATATACGAACCAGGTCAAGCCGCTGCCAAGGATGACGAGCAGCACCGAGGCGAGCAACGCGAGCAGGACCTTGCCTCCGACAGACGTTGCAGATCGCTCGGCGTGGCGCTTCGCTCCGGCGCTACGGGCCACCTGTGGAGCGTGCAAGCCGGAAGCCGCTCGCGTTGCAGCGGTTGTGCGACTGCCAGGAGAACCGTTTCGCAACGCGCATCTCGAACGCATCCCCGCCCCAGCGCCCACCCCGTATCACCCTGGTTGTCCCGGAGCCTTGGTGTGGATTGGACGCGGCGTTAGCCGTGTACGGCGCCCGGTAGTCGCTCACCCATTCCCAGGCATTCCCTGCCATGTCATACAGCCCCAAGGCGTTGGGGGGATAGCTCAGCACGGAGGTAGGGCTCCTCCGGACAGGCCCGTGGACCTGGTAGTCGTATTCGTCCCCACTGGCGTCGAATGCCGCCCGCTCCGGGTCAGCGATGTCCCGGCCGTTGCCGAACCGTGCGGCACCGCCCCGCTCCCGAGCGGCGAACTCCCACTCAGCCTCCGTGGGAAGCCGGTACCCCATCACCTCTGTGATATTGTTTGTCGGCCGCCCCTCAGCATTGAGCAAGGACTCTGTTGTGAGGTCGTAAGCCTCGGGAAGCCCATCCGATCTGCTCACCCAGTTTGCGTAGGCCGCAGCGTCGTCCCAGGAGAGACACACGACCGGGTAGTCCTCCGCTTGCTTAAACCCGGGAGTTCTCCAGTCGAGGTGATCACCCCAATCAAAGCCTCGCTGATCGGGATCCCACCGCCCGCACCCGCCGTGCCGTAGCACCTCGTCGTACAGTGCAATCCGCAGCGCGGGCGTCGCGCCCGGGTCCGACGCCCGTGCCATGAGGCTGTCTCTCACAGCCGAATCAACGGGGCTCTCCGCGGAGGTCCTGTACCCGGTCTCGGACACGAACCTCGCGTACTGCGCCACCGTGACTTCAGCCTCGCCCAGCAAGACGTCGGCCACCGTCACCTCGTGGAGCGGGAGTTCGTCCGCGACCCCCTCCCCGAATGCGTCACCCATCGTGAACGAACCTCCCGGGACGAAGACCAGGCGAGAGCCCTCGGGGGCAACGATGACCTGGCCTTGCTTCCAGGTAGAGCACGCCCAGCTGCTGAGCAGGAAGAACACACCCAGTAACGTTCCGGTCCGCTTCATCGGTTTCACCTCCACGGGTCTGGTTGAGCCGCAGGCGTGGTATGCGAGTGAAGCTTGGGGAGTGGGAACAGCTGGGCAAAGGCTTCAAGGGCGGGCGATCCCGCTTGGGGATCTAGCGGGCCGCATGCCGGGGTGAATGGCGCAGCGCCCACTAGTCGGCTGTCGGTACCAGGCTGCTTCCTGTGACGATCAAGACCACTACTCGTCGAGTGCTCGGGTCTTGTGCATCGGCCCCCTCGACGCAGTGAAACCCTGCTGCGGACTCAACTCGACGGACTCGCTAGATCGGCATATGGCGTGAGTGGAGTCCGGCGGATCCGGAGCGAACTCTAGCGTTGATGCGCGGATGTCAGTCTGGCTACCTCTTGCGCCAGTTCATCCGCCATGGCCCGGACCTGTGATCGCCGTTTACCTGCCAGCCTCTTGATGAACGAGCGAGCGAGGCCGAACGAGCCGGCACACACCGCAGCCACCGTGAGAACGCCGACACCAACGCCGAATGAATCGGAAACCAGGAGGGCACCCAGCAATGTTGGCGCGACCATAGCAGCGGTGGTCATCGCATATGTGAGTTGTGCAACAGGCTGCAACCGCTCCCGGACCACAATCCGCGTCCGCCCATCGTGCGGTGTGACCGTCACGTGAGTGTCGCGAACCTGGCTGGGACCGCGGCTGCGGTCCAAGTGCCAGAAAGTATGGCCGGTTGTCGATTCCCATTCCAGCGACGAGCTCAGCGTGCTGGTATTGCCGACGTACCCCACGAGATCACGCAGCTTCTCGACCAATACCGGATGGTCTCGCGCGGACACTTCACCCACCACCGTGCGTTCAACCGTCAGAACCTCCGGTGCACCATGGACGAGAGACTCGTTGACGGAACGCTCTGATTCACTCAGGATCCGGGCGGCCTCACGCACGTGTCCGGATGGAATGCCTACCTCGGCCGCGATCTCCCGCACGCTTCCCAGGGACATCGATCCTGTTTCGCTGGGCCGCTGCAGTTCCAGTTCGGCTGCGCGTTGCACGATCCGCCGGACGTCCGTGTCCGCGTATTGCTGGGCATGGCCCACGGGACGCACGAGGGCGGCAGCAAAGGCATCAGGCGTTTCGAAGCGATCCGTGGGCCGCAGTGCCAGTGCACGAGTCAACGCCAGTTCGATCAGCGCGGGGAGCGCTGCGAGTTTCTCCCGATGGGCAGCGGGCGCATCTACGAATCGCCCGCGAAACACCGACTCCTCGGACGGCCAAGCACCGGGCACATCACCTACGACCATCTCGTAGAAGGCACAGGCCAGGCTGAACAAGTCGGTGCTGCCGTTCAGCTCCGTGCTGCCGGCCGCTTGTTCCGGACTCATGTATCCAGCGGTGCCGAGCGGGAAGCCGGACCGTGTAAGCTCGCCGCGACTCGCGACGCTCAGAGCTTTGGCAATCCCAAAGTCAGCGACGACAGCGTGCCCCTCTGCCAGCAGGATGTTCTCCGGTTTCACATCACGATGGACGATGCCTTGCCTATGCGCGTAGGTCAGTGCCTCGGCTACCTCGCCCACGATCTCCAGCGCCGCAGATAGCTCGATGGTCTTCTCCCGATTGAGCCGGGTGCGCAAGGACCCGCCGCTCACGAATGGCATGACGTAGTAGAGCAAGCCATCGGCTTCACCCGAGTCGTGGAGCGGTAGGATGTGCGGGTGGGTGAGACGCGCCACGATCTCGATCTCACGCAGGAACCGCTCGGGGCCGAGTGCCGCGGCGAGCTCCGGGTTGAGGACCTTCACTGCCACCTGGCGCCCGTGCTTGACATCCTGAGCCAGGTAGACCGCGGCCATCCCGCCGCGGCCCAGCATGCTTTCTACTGTGTAGCGGCCAGTGAGTGCGGCCGCCAGACGGTCGGCGGAGTCGTCCAATGCAGTTACCCGTCAGTAAAATACATATGTAACATACGTATCGTGGTCTGTGCTCGCCAGACGCCAGCGAGCTCCGCAAACAAAGATGCCGACCTAGCAAAGTCGGAGGGGTCAAATCGCGGCCGACGCCGCTCCCAGTTCGAAGCTCGGCCTAAGTGCAGTCCAGCCCAAGTTGGGGTCCATCAGCTCGCCCATGAACGGGATCGTGTCCGACGACCGAGCCACCATTGCAGACCGGCAACCGACGCCGTCCACCAGGCTGGGTGAGCTCCGGGAGCGGCGGGTTGCTGTGCGCACGACGATCATCGGCCAGGTGTATATTCTGTCCCTGCGTAGAAGAGATGTGGAGGACGAACTCAAAGCCTGCTTTTGCGAGATGCAGATACCGGACTTGGTTGCTGCGTATCTATTCGGGAGCGTCGCACGGGAGGAGGGTCGAGCGGACTCCGATGTCGATGTGGCGGTTCTGTTTGCGACATCGCCTGCCAAAACGATTGCTCACCCGTCGGTCAGTCTCTCGCTGGATCTCGAGGCAAGGATGCGGCACCCTGTGCAGGTCGTTGTCCTGAACGAGGCACCGCCCGATCTCGTTCACCGCGTACTGCGTGATGGACGCCTGGTTGTCGACAGCAACCCGTCGCTCCGCATACGATTCGAGGTGCGGGTGCGCAACGAGTATTTCGACCTACTCCCCGTTCTACGACGGTACCGCAAGCTCGAAGGCCGGCCGACATGACCGATCCGGAACTGATTGCGAAGAGACTGGCGGAGATAGAAACCGCAGTCAAGTCCACCACTTGTCGTCGGCGATCTTCACCAACACGTTCAACCCTTCCAAGCATGAGCTACCAAGACCTACCCAGTCTCAGCGCTGCTACTCAACTGTGCCGTCGTTCTGGCGCCTCGGTCGCGATTCAATCCGCCGCCCACGTCCATTGGCAGCACCACGAAGTGCCTGGCTTGATCAGCGAGGTAGGCTAACGAAAGACTCCGCAGTGCGCTAAGGCTGCGGGGTTTCTGGCGCGGCCGAGTCACCTGACTACCTGTGCCAAGCCGGCATCCCCCTTACAACACCGCGGTCACCGTGTTGCTTTCCCGTCCCTCTCCCGCCCGATTGATGGCGACGACCCAGTACTGCCACTCGACTCCGCGCTCCTGATCTAGGAGGACGCTCGCGCACTCGACCGCAGTGCCCGCACTCTCCGTCTTTTCTGTGCCGCGCCGGCAGCGCAGCACCTTGTAGGCAGCCACCTTGCCTCCGTCCGCCGGTGGTTTCCAGTCGAGTGCGATCCAGTCCGGACCCTCATGCAGTATCTCCAAGTCCCTGACCTGACCCGGCGATTCGAGCCGCTCGCCGGGCCGACGCCCTCCCCAACCGATCAGCGAAAGTTTCCTCTGGTCGGAAAACGCTATGCTCTCGGCATAGCGGATGCTACGCTTCATGCCGACCATGAGCTGCTTTAGCGCCGCCCGCTTCTCCAGCGTGGCTTGCTTCGCGGCCGCCGCCGCGTGGTTCGCCTTGTGGCGGGCCGCGTCGAAGGTAGCCAACAACGCCGCTAGGTCGCCCGGGTTTACGGGTGGTGCAGGGAATTGGTCAGCGTTGGCTGTGAACCCGGCGATCAGGCTCTCCGCCAGAGCCCTTACGTCGGGCTCGGTCCGTGGGAATGTGGCCATGGGTGGTATCCTCCCGTCGTGTCTTCCCTAAGTGCTTTACTGACAACTGCTTTGCGTATCTCGGTGCGACATCGTTCGATTGTGCATGGGCCAGCAATATAATGATGTAAGTTTACATAATAATAATGACAATACGGCTAGATATCAAAGTGTAATACAATCTATTAATGCATGCATTATATGATATCAACGAGTATGCAATCAATACGATGAGTATACACTGCTGATGTACTGAAGTATTGAAGTACTCTTAGTTTGTTCACAACAATACGATGTAGAGAACTTGGCCGCGAGCTGTCCTGTTAGACATCAGAGTTCCGATCGAACCTTGGAGGCGAGCGTGGTCCGGGGGGGTCGAGGCGTCCATGCGACCGCATGTGGCGGCAGTGGAATGGCTCGTCCAATTTCCCGCCCACCGACACAGCAAGGGAAGTGTGGGGGGTAGCTCGAGGAGCAGCTGAGGGTCGTCGAGACTGGGTCGCGCGAGTTGCTGGCTACTCCTCAAACGCCGTCTTCCAACGCACCCGCGGATCATCGAATGTCACAGACGCCGCGTCGAAGTCGTCTGGGTCAAAATTCCCGCCAAGCCACTCAAGCAGCTCCTCATAGTCCGGGTGCTCTGGGTCGGCGATCGCCGCCAACAGCTCTGTGTAGCCGTGAGCACCACCACAGTCTTCCGGGGGACACCGCCGCGCACCAGACATACAACGTGGATAACTGACTGACTCATCGGCAGGCGCCGTGCCCTCGTGCATCAACACATGCTGCCAGTCGTCACCGAAGTCGTAGACGTACAGCGCGGGCGAAGCTCCCAGCGCGAAATAGTCGGACACCTTCGCTTTCCACCCGGGGGTGCACGGCTTGTCCTCCGGCACCTCACCGTCCGGGATGCCGATGCGCTCCACACTACCACTGGGAGCATGTACAACCAAGAACTCATGAAGATGATAGTCCAGCCATCCCATGGCATCTTGGATCGCAACGTGTAGATCCCAAAAGGAGTATTCTTCCGGGACCTCTATGCGTCGCCAGACCAGCGGATCGGTCCCGCTCAGCACCACGAGGAACTGATGAACGTCCGAGGAGTGCTTCCGACCCCCTCGGCCACTATGGGAAGTAGCCTTCTTCGCAGTCATGATCCTCGTCGCTAGCTAAAGCATGTTGAGAGCGCGCCCCATTTGCCGGTTACCGTGCGATGTCCTTCACTTCAGCAAGAGGTTCAAGTTTTGCGATGTCGTTGGCCTCTTCAGATCGGAGGGCATGCCAGAGCTCCCAGTCTTGCTGCAGTCGAAGCCAGAATTTCGCACTCATACCAGTCACTCGAGCAAGGCGCAGCGCAGTATCTGTGGTCACGCTCCGTTTGCCATTTATGATCTCGTTCAGGCGAGGAAAGGATACCCCCAGTTGTCGGGCCGATCCGCTCGAGCACCGAGCGGCTCTCGGGGAAGGAGATCGTGACATTGTCGTGCAGCGTGATGTCCACATATTGATCTTGAGGCTTGATCCATGACTTCATGAGGGGGATCGCGCGGACTTGCGCGTCGAGCACGAGCAGCGGAACACCCGCCTCTTTCAGTTCTTGGCCGAGGCCGGCGTCATCGATATGGTAGTGGGTCGCGAGTCCGTACCGGATCTCCTTGATCGGTACATCAATCCGAGCGAGACCCGCCCGCAGCCGTGCCATGGTCCCCGGCCAGCCGAGGTCCACGAGCAGGCGCGAGGTGCCGGCGCTGACGACCCAGTAGTTGGTCGAGCGGTATCCAACGTTTACGATCGTGATAGACCCGGGTTTGGGCATCGTGCTCTGCGTGCCTTCTAAACGATGGTTAGCCCGTCTCGCCACGAACGGGCCATTACCCTCAAGAATTCAAGAAGCCTCGTGGTGCGAATTCGCCGCCTCCCTAAGGATCCACGGTCCCAGGGTTGTGACAAGCGGGTTCTGGTTGTCGCCGAGTCGACTGGTGGTTACCAAGACCCATCAGTTTCCTGGTCCAATTCAAGGACCATTGGGACGAAGCGAATACCGTTCTCGACCCGTTCCGGTCCTTCTGCCCTGAATCCCATGCGCCCGTAGACCTCAACCGCACCAGGAGCAGCATGGACGGTGAGGCGCGCCAGTCTGGGGATTGTACGTCGGCAACGCGCTACCGCCTGACGCATGAGTTCCTTGCCCACACCGCGCCCCTGGCGTGCAACGAACAGCATCGCCACGTGCTCGCAGTGGCGCATCTCGATGAAACCAACCAGTTTCTCGTCCTCCTCCGCTACAAGCACGAAGTGTCCGGCTTCCGATCGCTGCAGCAACTGATCCGCTGCAGCATACCGCAGGAACTCTTGGACACCTTCATCGGAATAGCCGGGCGCAACGAACTGGTTGAACACACGCGCCGCGAGGTCAGCTACGGCTTCCTCTTCGCCACGCTTCATCGACCGATACACTAGAGGAGTCATGGGAGAGACGCCACGCGAGCAATGCACCCATGTGCTGGCAACATCAGGGATCCACTCTCTGAAACGTGATCCATGTGACACTCGAAGGCGTTCTTGGTATCGCTTCGGGCCACTCTGGCGGCCCGCTGTCTAAATGCATGCTCACCCAGTGCAACCGCTCCCCGGCATGGGTTCTTTCGAGGCGGACGAGCGTATGAGAGACTCTACCGAAGGCCATGTCTACCTCGTAGACAAGATCCAACCGCGCCGGATCGCGTGCCACATCAAGCGAGTAAGTGAACGGGAACGTGTCGACTTCGTCCGCAAGGTACCCGGTGCCGTCGGATCTCAGCATGAAAGTGAAATGCACCAGCCGGCCAACATATTCCCATGTTCCGAGGTAGGCGGCCTTAGAATCTCTCTGCGCTGCCACCACAGAACCCAGTGTCGCAAGCAGCATCGTTGATGCAGCCAGGAACATGATGCGCAGACAAAGCGTTCGGCGCATGTGAGAATCCTCCTTGTCGAAGTGGGCGCCCAGCGCGCTCCATGAATCAAGGTGTCCGGCTACACTGGCGGTTCCTTTGCGTCTGTGCCACCTAACGACTCCTCGTTTGCGCTGCAAACCACTCGCCCGCCAGGCAGCGACCTTTCAAGGCCTTGGTTTGCCACGCTGGTCAGGGGTACACTGCAGTAGTACGCCCCGAATCATCGAGAAAAGCCAACCGTGCGGTGCCAGCAGAATCCACAGACAGCCGAATCCTGACCCTGCCAGCAGAATCCCGCAGTTCGAGCGCAGCTGTGCGGTCCTCGCTTCCGAGAAAGAGGCGCGGGGTGCCCTGAACACGGGCGCGGGCGCGCAGCCGCTCTCGATCCAACGAGTCGCGAGCAGGACCAGGAGGAGTCGCAACCATCTGTTGCGCCAACGCGAACTGCTGTTCGAGAGGGTCATCTGTCGGCCGGTCCCACACCCTGAGCCCGGCAGACCTCGTCGTACCGTTGTCTTGGTACTGAACGGCCACGACTTGATTCTGCTTCCACTGATCGAAGGACAGGTGGCCGAAGGCGCGATACAGCGAATCGCGAGGTGCCCCCTCGTATATAATGCCGCCGACTTCGTCGCCCACCTCGTTGAAGAAGATCATTCCGGCGCTCCGCCCGCGTCCGGAAAAGGACTGCGGATATTCCCTCCCGGCGAAAGTGCCCCCGGGCAGGCGCACAGCATTCGACAGCACCAGGGCGAGGGCTCCGGTCGAATCCACGATGTTGAGCCGCTCGACGGACAAAACAGGAGGCTGCCGTCTGGTGAAGCCGCTGAGTAGCATGGAGGCGAGAGCGAGGAACATGGTGAGGTTACCGACAAAAATCCACTTGGCAACGGCAGTGTTCTGCATTAGCTGACTCCGATTAAGGACCGTGCGGTGGGTGGCTTAGACATGAACGCCCCGTTCGGCGGAGGATCAGAAAGCTTCTCTCAGGGCCTGCTAGGGTGCTTTGTAGCTTCCTAACGCCCCTGCGGGGAGTCTGCAGAACGCCGAGCAACGATTTTCTTTCAAAACGAGTCGCTCCTGCGCAGCGCCATGCGGGGACTATACGCGCATGCCCTCGAGCTGTAGCAGTCGCGCAAGGCTGATTGATGCCGCCTCAGCGCCCCGGAACAGGAGAAGCGCCAAGCGGCGCGCGAGCTCGAACGACCCGAGAAGGTACACAAGCTGCGCTCCTGCTCGGACCACATAGGGTCGGCGGGACATGTCCATGCCGAGAATCTCCGACGCATAAGCGCCCACGGCGAGCACGACAAACCACGTTGTGACGAAAGGAATCCCAGTGAAGAGAATGTGCACTATGTCATGCAGCAGAAACCCACAGAGAGCAAATGTGATGAGTACGGCCACGGGGCGTGGCAGGTACCTCCGCAGAGGCCGATACGACCAGTAGTAGAGGAAATATCCATATACTGGATTCCAGTAGTGCCAGAACGCGACGAAAGACCTCGCACCCAAGGCCCGCGACACCATCCGCCTCGCGGCCTGCCACGGCCCTGCCGGATTGCCGAGCCGAAAGAAGACGTAGTCCCTGACAGATGGCTTTGGCCAGTCTCGGCCTTTGCGGTGAGACGAGGCTTCAGATGCTGAGTCATTCCTGGAGGTCATTGTGTCCGTCTGTTGCTGACCGCACCATTCAGGCCCAGCATGTCGGGCAGTCGATCGAGGCTTGGGATGATCACTGTACCCGCGGCTGGCACCCTGTCATCACGGCGCACTAGAACGGCATGCATTCCTGCACCGCGCGCACCCTCAACATCGTCGACAACGCTGTCACCCACGTGCAGGACTCGGTGGCACGGTATTCCCATACGGCGACATACATCACGGAATATCTCTGGGTCCGGCTTTGCACAGCCCACTTCTGCGGATGCAACGACGTGATCCAGCGCGTCACCGAACCCAAGTTCTGTGCAGAAATGCTGCAGACCGCACTGCCAGTTTGAGACCACCGCTACCCTATATCCCTCGCGCCGCAGGATCTCAAGGACTCGAAGTACATCCGGAAAGACGCCTAGACTCGACGGGCCGAGCACACTCCATACGTTGGCGGCGTGATGGGGTGCCGCGCCGTCGGGCGCACGCACGTTGAGCCGCTTGAAGACCCGATGGGTAAGGCACATCAGGTAGCGCCGTTTTTCCTCCGCCGGAAGATGTGGTGAATAATCCCTGGCGTGTTGCTCGAACACATCGTAGAGCACCTGATGTTCCCATGGATTGGATTCTAGCTCCTGGGACCGGAAATACTCCATCAACATCGCGCCCCGGCCGCTGCCCTGTCTGTGGTAAACGAGGGTGTTGTAGAAGTCGAATGTGACGGCGTCGATGTCAGCGAAGTGAATGGTCATGATGCATCCCCGGATCCTTCTGCCGGTCGGACCAGAACCGCTTCATGCGCGACCGTTGCCCGCAGGGCCAGCTAACGGCACGTATCCATCACCGTTCATGCCCCTGTCAGCCGGCGCGAAAGCTCCGGCTACGCCAAGGCCTGGGAATGAACATCGGTACCGTTCGCTTGTACTCGGTATACGCCGCTCCAAAGCGAAGCTCCAGTTCAGGCTCCTCAACCGTCTTCAACTCGATTACGTGCGCCAGGATGTACAGCGGTGTCCATACGAACACAATCGAACCCGAATGGAGGAAGAGACCGATCCCGAACAGGGCCGTGAACACTCCAGTCACCATCGGGTTGCGCATCCACAGGTACGGCCCCGCAACGCAGCACGCACCAGCCGCAGAGCAGCGACCCCAGCGCAAGCAGCACCACCCCAATGCTCACTCCCAATCTCCCAGGCAGGACCTCTGGCATGCGCAGCACTCTGTCCGTGTATAAGCCCAGGACAACTACAGCAGCTAGGGTAAAGCCAAAGATCAGCAAGCCAAGGGGCGTCAGAAGCTCCCGCTTGTGACGGGATCCTGTAGCAACCGAATGAAAGACGTCAAGCAGACTCATCCCACGTTCCTCCAATCACGCGTCCGGCTGACGACCAGGCGCATCAGCTGCAGGCATCTCCTAACCAGCAACTCCGATCTCGGCTCAATCATTGAACCTCCCAGTTCCCAACTGAGCGGGACGACGAGCGCGTCACGGTTCATGTGCCCGTTAGCCAGCGAGATGCGAACTTACTGGAATCGTTATGTCACGGGCCTGCCGGAACGAGCTGCATTCACTTTCCGTCCATAAGGTGGTTCTGACCGGGCTTGAAGCACCACATAACGACTCCGCGCTTGAAAGGTGGCACGACCGACCCGCCGGGCGGGTCGGTCGCGGGAACGAGCACGATCTTGCGTAGCGCTCATATTAACGCCACCCACCGCGGCCACCAGCTCCTAGCGGGTGTTAGACAGCACGCCATGAATCACGTTCAATTGCATAAAGAGACAGGCAGTACCCTCGTAGCGTGACCTCTCCTTCAAAGCGCTCGCCAAGACGCTCGGCTAATCGGATTGAGCGGCGGTTGTCCGGGTCGATCAGGCTGACCGCCCGGTGCCATCCAAGAGGGCCGAACGCGTGCGCGAGTGCGGCTCGTGCGGCCTCCAGGGCGAAACCTCGGCCCCAGTACGGACGAGCAAGTGTCCAGGCGAGTTCGCGATCGGGCCAACCCTCCGGAAAGTGGAGGCCGACACGGCCCACCAGAGAGCCGGTTGCCCGCTCCTCCACAGCCCACATCCCGAAACCGCAGAGCTGCGAGTGGCCGACGAACATCGCCATTTGCCTCCAGGCGTCGTCCCGGCTGAGAACCGAGCGGACGCCGATGTAACGCATGACGTCCGGGTCCGCACACATGGCGGCATAGGCATCAATGTAGTTGTCTCGAAAGGGCCGGAGCAACAGCCGTTCGGTTTCCAGTGTAATCACTGAGCGGATCTGGTTCGATGTTCATTGCGTGCAGCCTAACGTCCCTGCCCATAAGCTGCGACGGACTCCTTCCCAGCTTACTGATACATCAGTGTTCTTTGATGTCACCGTGCGCACAAATCAAAGTTGCCTATCGCGCTCGGCAGCTTGGTGCGCGTGCTAGGCACCGCCTCGCGCTGCACGTATTGCGACGATTTGCTCTACGTGATGCATTGCGTGCTCAGCCTGAATCTGTATCGCCCTGCCCACCGTCACACGCTCGATCATCCCATCTGGTGTCCGCATCCTGATCGATCGTTGCCAGGCATCTGGCACGTGTTTCAACAGCTGTAAGACATGGCCTCGGTTAGCTCTGAACAAAGCGAGAGATACGTCAATGGACCGCGCTGAGTATCTCCATCGGTCAGCCCAAACGTCCTGCGACAGCGCCCAGTACCACCCGAGCGTGAATTCCCCATCTTCACTCCCCAGGGCGGACTTGATGCACAGCTTCCAGATGTCATCTCCATCGACGATATGGTGCACAATCTGCCGAACCGTCCAGCCACCCTGCGACCCACTGGCATCGAGACCGGGCCCATCCAAGCCAGCTAGGGCGAGTTCGAGTTGCTCTGGATCCTGCGCATATCGCGCCAGAACCGCTGACTCATTGCCTTGCGAATTCATAGCAGATTCCTAGGCTACAATGGTTGGTGAAGCACAGATCCAACACGGGTGGCGCCTAACGTCCCTGTGTTTGTGCTGCGGGCGACCGCCCTCCGGACGCTTTCTATCACGAAACTATTAGTTCTAGCCAAGCGCTCATATCAACGCCAGCCACCGCGCCCGGCAGCTCCTAATGCGTGTTAGGCAGCGCTCCCCGGCGGGATCTGCCAGATCTACTAACGCCTGGAGGTAAGCCGGCCGAACTTAGCATGGCAGGCTTTCTTCTTTCTTCTGCCGGGAAATGGGAACTATCTTGCATTCGTCAAAGGAGACATTGCATGGCAAATGGAACCCTAGTTGCGCGTTCATGATGCCAGCTACTTCCATGCCTTCGATCACTTTGCAGTCGGTTGATTTGACCGCGCCGCGTACGGTTTCAGTCGCGGAGTCGCAGCCCAAAACTACCACAGCGTCATATTGTCTCGCACATTCTTGTAGCTTCTTCCGTCGGCCCGAAGTCCACATGCAAAGAAACCACTGGTGATAGAGATTGCTCCTAAACACCTTTGTGTTCACACCCGCTTCCCTCAATCGGGATTGCAGTGCCCTGATGTGTTCTTCGAAGGGAGCCGATTTGAGGAAGCTCCTGAAGAATTGCATGAAAGGCTTCTCCTCTCTCACGGCCACCGTCACTGCAGGACACAGATTGCACGGAACGATCAGGGCAGAACTCAATCCTTCAACTTCAGAAACCACGTCCAAGTCATTGAAATGGATTGGCATTTGTCGCTCCTCGTCTCTTCAGGCCAAGAGTAGCTCGACCGTATGGGAACTTCCAGCATGAAGTCGCGAACGCTGCCTAACGCATGTTGAGAGCGCGCCCCAAGCTGCTACCATGGAGTCGACCAAGACCCACGGCTCACAGAGAGGAGCGGCTTTCATGAAACGCGCCACCAAGTATGTCGCACTCGGCGTGCATCAGGCAACGACGGTCGCCGCTGCCGCCCGGCGCCGGTATGCACCCAATGTCGTGGGTGCATACTGCATCACCGCACCGAAGGACATATGTATTGGAGTACCGTCCCTGTCGTTATTCTTAGGATCCCACTCAACTCTCTATATCTGGAGGAGGTATCAATGCCATTACCACGGCGGGTTATACTCGGTTTGGCGTTCTCGCTGTTGGTTACGATGCCGTTCGAGATATCCATAGCTGCCGCGCAGGTCACTCCGCCGGATGAGTACTTGGGGTTCCAGCCCGGCGCGGACTTCCACCTCATGACGTATGAACAGGCGATCGGCTATTTCGAGCATATCGCCGCCCAGACCGACCGCATGCTGGTCCTCGACATGGGCGAGACTTCGGCCGGTAGGAGAATGAAATACGGGGTCATTTCGTCTCCCGCTAACCTCGCGCGGCTCGACGAGTTGAAGGACATCAACCGGAGGGTCAGCCTCGTGCGCGGCGTAGACGACGCCGAGGCGCGGCGTCTGGCGGAGCAGGGGAGAACGATCGTCTGGATCGACGGTGGCTTGCACGGCACGGAAGTGGCCCCCGCGCAGCTTCTGCCGCAACTCGCGTACGATCTGGTATCCGGGACCGACAAACAAACAACGGCGATCAGAGACAGCGTCATCGCGCTGCTGGTGTTCGCCAACCCGGACGGCATGACCATCGTGTCCGACTGGTACATGGGGAACGTCGGCACGCCCTACGAGGTGAGCCCGATCCCTTGGCTGTATCACAAATACGTCGGCCACGACAACAACCGCGACTCGTTCATGTCCAATCTCAAAGAGACGCAGAACATGAACCAGGCGCACTCGCGCGAGTGGTATCCGGAGATCCTCTACAATCAGCATCAGACCGGCCCGTTCCCGGCCCGTATTTGGATTCCACCCGACGCCGAACCAACCAACCAGAACGTGCATCCGCTGATCGTCCGCTGGAAGAACCTGATCGGCACGGCGATGGGGAAGGCGTTCGAAGAGAACGATCAGCCAGGCGCGATATCGCGTATCAGGTACGATAGTTGGTATCCCGGATACGCCACGCAGGTGGTGGAAGGGCACAACGTCATGCCGATACTGACCGAGACGCAGCTGTACCGCTATGCCACGCCGCAACACTTCACCGTGAACGACTTCCCGGAGGCGCACCGCGACCTGACAATGGGTGCCTTCTATCCGAGCCCGTGGCCCGGCGGGTGGTGGCGCATCGGTGACGCGGTCGCCTACAACAGCACTGCGTCCAAGGCGGTGCTCGAGGTGGCCGCGCGGTACAAGTACGAGTTGCTGTACGACAAGTACAAGGTCGGTTCCGATGTGCTGGAGCGCTTCGGCAGTGAACCGCCCTACGGATGGATCGTACCAGCCGACCAGCCCGACAGAAGCAGCGCGGCGTTGCTGATGGAACGGATGATGATCAACGGGATCGAAGTCTACACCGCCGACGAGGCGTTCGAGCACAACGGCATCTCCTTCCCGGCCGGGACGTTCGTTTTGCCCACGAGTCAGCCGTTCGGCCTGTTCCTGAAGACCATCTTCGAGCGACAGTCGTATCCCGATCTCAGGAAGTACTCGCATCTGTGGCAGGGGCTCGTCAGTCCGGAAGACTGGGAGGGCGGTCCCCTGCGACCGTACGACGGCGTCGGGTGGACGTTGCCGCTCCAGATGGGTGTGGAGCACTGGGAGATGACGTCGCCACTGACCGTTCAAATGACGGAAGTAGAGAGCATCGAACTGCCGGGCAGCGTCTCCGGCGGCGGTGGTTCCTATGTGTTCGATCACGCCGACAACAACAGCATAACAGCCGTGATGCAATTGCTCGATGCAGGTGCGCGAGTCAGGTGGCTGCACGAACCGCTCAGTTTCGGCGGGCGACAATACCGTGCCGGTGCATACGTAGTTGAGACCGGGGCAGTGTCAGGTGCTAGGCTGCGTGACATAGCTGCATCGACCGGAGTGCGATTCACGGCGGGTAATCCGCGCGGCGCAGCGACTGCCCTCAGGAAACCGCGCACCGGGCTGCATCAAGCGTGGGTGGCCAGTATGGATGCAGGTTGGATCACCTACCTGTTCGACGCTTATGGCATTACATACCAGTCGGTCAGCAACGCAGAGATCAGGGCAGGAAGACTCCACGAGAGGTTCGACGTGATCATTTTTGCCGACCAGCGTGCATCCCAGATCATAGAAGGACATCGCAAGGGAACGATCCCACCCGACTATGTCGGCGGCATCGGGGACGAAGGCATAATCGCACTGCGCGAGTTCGTGGCGAGCGGTGGGACACTGGTTGCTAACAACGGATCGAGCGACCTCCCGCTGGAACACTTTGATCTCCCGATAAACAACATCCTGGAAGGTGTCCCGGCCGACAGCTTCAACTGTCCCGGCGCACTGTTGAAGGCGGAATTCAACACAGACCATCAGCTCGCCTACGGCATGCCTGAACGCGGCATGATATTCTTTTCGCGCGGCAGCGTGTTCGAGATCGAGGGCGACGAGGCCGAGGCCGAGGTCGAGGAAGAGGGTGAGGAGAGCGACACGGAGGACGAGATCACCGTCGAAGTGGTCGTCACCTATCCCGACGAGCCGCTGCTGTTGAGCGGCTGGATGATCGGTGACGAGCGGATCCGCGAGAAAGCTGCCGCGCTCGCTGTCTCGTACGGCGAGGGGAAGATCGTCCTGTTCGGATTCAACGTGCACAACCGGGCTCAGGCGCGGTCGACAACGAAACTGTTGTTCAATGCGTTGCTGTATTAGGGCCGCTGATCTTCTGCGGATCAGAGCGGATTGACGTGGGATTGTGAAGACCAGGGCCCCGATGTCGCTGTGATGTCGGGGCCTGCTTGAGATTGAGCATGCGGTGAGTGGGATTGCCCCGTCGACCGAGCGATCACCTGCCACGAACCATAACTCCGTTAACCATGCTGGCCTGCGGCGACGCATGTAGCTATAATGGCTCGCTTCGGACCAACGAGTCGCCCAAGATGAAGGAGTCAGCGGACCGTTCCAGTTTGGTCATGTTCGCCGCCTCTGCGGTCCCTTCTGTACCAGCATCCTTGAACTGGAGTCGCTGATGCCGGAATCCACAGTAGCAGCAGTAGCCGATGCGCAAGCCTCCCTGGAGGCAGTCATCAAAGGAGAGGTTCTCCGGATGTATCAGGAGGTCGCCGACAGCCCGGAGGCAGAGTTCCATTTCTATCACGGACGTGAGGCGGCAGAGATGTTCGGCTACGATCCCGAGTGGCTGAACCAAGCCCCTAAGGGAGCCGTGGCCTCTTTTGCAGGAGTTGGCAACCCACACGCCCGGAGCGCGCTGCAGCCGGGTGAGACGGTGCTCGACCTTGGGAGCGGTGCGGGGCTGGACAGCATCATTGCGTCGTGGCAGGTAGGTCCTACCGGGAAGGTGATTGGGCTAGACCTGAACCCGTCCATGTGTGCCAAAGCGAAAGCGCACGCTGAGGCCACAGGTACCACCCTGGAGTGCCATGAAGGGGTGATGGAAAAGATCCCGCTCCAGGATGCCAGCGTGGATGTCATCACGTCGAACGGAGTCATCAATCTCTCGTTTCAGAAGCGCCGTGTGATCCAAGAGATGTTTCGGGTCCTCCGGCCCGGTGGCCGCATCTCTATCACCGACATCGTCAGCGCGAAGCAGCTCTCCCAATCGATCGTGAACGATCCCAAGCTGTGGGCTAGCTGAATTGGAGGTGCTCTCCCGGAGGGAGAGGTGTTTGCACTGCTCGAGGACAGCGGCTTCCAGCGCGTGCGCTCGGCAGTGGTGTCGGGCTTCCGATTCCGCAAGGGAGCGACCCAGGATGCTGCCGAGGCGTACGGCGTCAAGGCAGTCCACTTCACGGCTCGCAAACCCGACATAGCCTCGTAGTGCTCGGAGTCCGGTCATTGCACGCCGGGTTTGTTCCCGGGTGTCTTCCACCGGCGCCCGGTGCCGGAGCGCGCTGGCTTTCAGGAATGACCGGGCTCGCCGCCCAATTGCACCTCCCAGTGTCGTTGGGGAGGTGCGTCTGGCCATCACCGTCAGCTCGAGAGGTTCTCAAGTGACGCCACTGCCCAATTCGCACGTCGTCTTGGATTCCGCCGCGGTCGAGGATCTGCGTACTCGCTTCCGCGGCTCGCTCCTGCTACCCGGAGATCCGGGGTACGAGGATTCCCGCACCGTCTGGAACGCGATGATCGACCGCCGACCGGTGCTCGTTGCCCGTTGCCTTGGTGTTGGCGACGTAATCGCCGCGGTGAACTTCGCCCGCGAGCACGGTATCGCCCTGACGATAAAGGGTGGCGGGCACAACATCTCGGGGCTGGCCGTGGCCGACGGCGCAATCATGTTGGACATGTCGTCGATGCGTGGCGTTATGGTCGATGCGGACGCTCGCATCGCCCGTGTGCAAGCGGGCTGTCTCCTGGGTGACGTAGATCGCGAAACCCAGGTCCACGGTCTCGCAGCCGTGCTTGGCTTCGTCTCCAACACCGGTATCGCCGGTCTCACGTTGGGTGGTGGCTTCGGATACTTGACGCGCCAGTATGGCTGGACCTGCGACAACGTGCGCGCAATAGAGCTGGTGACGGCGAACGGCAGCCTGGTCCGCGCCAGCGAACAGGAGAATCCTGATCTGTTCTGGGGACTCCGTGGCGGCGGCGGCAATTTCGGGGTGGCAACGCGGTTCGACTACGATCTCTACCCGGTCGGTCCGGAGATCATTGGCGGTGCGGTGGCTTGGCCGGGTGAGGCAGCCCCTGATGTACTGGAGATGTATCGTACGGTGGCCGCCGGCGCTCCCCCGGAGCTGTCGCTCGTGGCGGTGCTACGCCTGGCGCCACCGGCGCCGTGGCTGCCGCAGGAGTTTCACGGCAAGCTCATCGTAGCGATCTTTGCGTGCCACACGGGATCGATCGCTGCAGGTGAGAAGCTCGTGGCCCCGATCAAGGCATTCGGCAAGCCGATAGGGGATGTGCTGCAGCGGCGGACCTACATTTCGCAGCAGTCGATCCTCGACGCCACCCAACCGAAGGGAAGGCGCTACTACTGGAAGTCGGAATATCTGCCTGCGGTCGAACCGGGGTTGCTCCGTAAGTGCGTGGAGTACGCTGAGCAGCTGAAATCCCCCCATTCCGCAGTGGTCCTGTTTCCGCTGGGTGGTGCACTCAACCAGGCCGCAACTGATCTCTCTCCAGTGGGCAACCGCGACGCGGAATACGTGCTGAACGTGACCGCGTCTTGGGAATCAGCGGGAGACGACGCAGCCAACGTGGGGTGGGCACGCGCCGCGTGGGAAGACATGAGAGGCTACTCGACCGGCGGAACGTACATCAATTTCCTGACGGAAGAAGAGGTGGGTGACCGCATTCGCGACGCGTACGGCGGCCACTACGAGCGGCTCGTGCAGGTGAAGACAACCTGGGACCCGGAGAACTTCTTCCGTGTGAACAAGAACCTCGTGCCGCAGGTGCGCTAGCCGGTCGAGGAATGCAGCAATCAACGCGCTCTGTGATGAGGCGGACCGCATAGTAGTTGGCTGACGAGCAGCGGAGCCGGCGAACGTTCAGCGACCGGTTGCGACTGTATCATCGCCGCCGGCGGGCAACCATAGGACAAACACGCTACCCGCACCGGCAGTGCTCGCCACGGTGATCTTGCCGCCTTGCAGCTCGATGAGCGTGCGGGCGATGGCCAAGCCGAGTCCCACACCACCATGGGCGCGGCTGCGGGATTTTTCCACGCGGTAGAAGCGGTCGAATATGTGAGGTAGATCTTGGGGCGGGATTCCCAATCCCGTGTCCCGAACGGCGATGCCAACTGCGTCTCCGTCTCGTTCGAGCGCGATTGTCACCGACCCCCGCTCAGTGTGGTGCACCGCATTGGTTACGACGTTCAGCACCGCCTGACGGGCATATTGTGGATCGCCCCAGGCGTGCGCGAGTGCTCGGATCTCGTTCCTGATCTCGATGTCTCGGTCGGTGGCCATCGCCTCGGCAATCTCCGTAGCCTCACACGCGATTGAGCGCAAATCGAACCGTTTTCGCTCAATGGCAATCGCCGCGTTGTCGCTGCGGGCCAGGAGCAGCAGATCATCCACCATTTTGCTGGTGCGCTCGACTTCGCTGCCGATGGCTGCCAGTGCCTCTCCCATCTCGTCGACCGAACGACGCTCGTCTAGTGCCCACTGGGCCTGCGCGCGGAGATAGGTGAGCGGGGTGCGCAACTCGTGACTCGCGTCGGCGGTGAATGCTTCGAGCGCCCGATGCGAAGCTTCGACACGGGTAATCAGTCGGTTGATCGCGTCGGCGATCTGGGTGATCTCGATCACGCCGGTAGGTTGGGTCACGCGGCGGCTCAGATCGTCGGGCCCGATGTCCTGGGTCTCCGACAACACACGCTTGACCGGTGCCAAGGCCGCCGCCACTGCCACGCGTGTGGCGCGGCGGGCGAGGAGGGCGGTGAGCGGCAGCAGTAGCAACGCTACTCCGGCTATCCCTGCCAGGGCCACCAGGTGCGGCTGCCGGCTGCCGGCAACGAAGACATCGAACTCGCCGGCCCGCTGATGCAGCACGCGGTAGCGCCAGCGCCCCCGTTCGGCTACGGCGCGGATGATTTCAGCGTTGACGTCTTCGGGTGTAGCATCCGGACCGAGTGCCGCAATTCGTTTGGCCGGCATCGTGGGAGACAGGAAGTATACCGAACGGCCTCCCTCAGCGGTTGCCGCCGTCCGGGTGATGAGGAAGCGGGCTCCCATCCCCACCAGCTGCTCCGCCAGGCTGTCGGAAGCCACCGTAGTGCGCTCGCCCCCTGGATCGGCATAGAGGCCGAGCAGTGACTCGATGACTGTCGCGGTCTGGCCCAGCGTGCGGCCCAGCGATACCTCTCCCAGAACGGCAAACGCCGTGATCACTATGGAGGCATAGCCGGAGAGAGTGACCCAGGTAAGCCGGGAGAATCGCGCCACCAGCTCGCCGGCCAGCAGGCGTTCGGTCATGGGCCCTCTAGGCGATAGCCTACGCCACGTACCGTGAGAATCTCGGTCCCATCCGGAATCTCGCCCAGCTTCTTGCGCAGGTAGTTGATATAGACGTCCACCACGTTGGTGCCGCTGTCGAACTGGTAGTCCCACACGGCCTCGGCTATGCGGGAGCGGGACATGGTGCGGCCCGCGTTGCGCATCAGGAATTCGAGTAACGCGAACTCGCGAGGTGACAGATCGATGCTGCGGCCCGCGACGGTGAGCGCTCTGGCAGGTACGTCGAGTTTGAGTACGCCCACTTTAAGAGCGGAATCCTCCCGCTTGAATTGGGCCCGGCGGATCACTGCCTGGACCCGGGCCAACAACTCAGCCAGATCGAACGGCTTGGTCAAGTAGTCGTCGGCGCCGCCCTCCAGGCCTTTGACCTTGTCGGTGAGTTCACCGCGCGCAGTCAGCATCAGGACCGGCGTGTGCAACCCCCTGTCACGCAGTTCACGCACGATCTCGAACCCATCCATGCCGGGCAGCATGAGATCCAATACAATGCAGTCGTACTTGGAGTCGAGTGCTGCGGCGAGTCCTGCATCACCCGCCGCGGCCTGGTTTACGGCGTAGCCCTCCTCGCGGAACGCCTTGTGCAAGAAAGCCCGCAAATTGTTGTCGTCTTCGACTAGCAGGATCCGCATGCGAGGAACTGGTGTGAGGTTGGGGCTGTGGGGAGGCGCAAAGCGCCTCCCCGGATTGGAGAGAAGTTACTTGATTCGACGGACGGTGACACGCGCTACCGGGTCGGTCCAGCCATGCTGCGCAGGATCCAGGAAAGCGCCACCCTGGATACCGGGGTGCAGCTGAACGACTCCTCCTTCCGCGACGTGTCCGTTACCGTCGGCGTCACCGGCCACGGGGCCGATTGCCGGGCACCCATCCACGACATTGGCGGACGTCTCGTCGTTCACTTCCGTGCCGGCGTCATAGCCGGGCGCGTAGTACGTGCGCGGCTTGAATCCGTCGGGTAACCGCACGCCGTCGAGCCCGACGAAGCCATCGTTAGTGCAGATCAGCATCACGGCGAGAGAGAGCCGGTTGGCGTTGCCTCGTGCTGTGATCGTGGTTGTCAGAGACGTGGGTCCGGGACCCCCGACCCGATGAATCGGTGCCATGGTCGCGACGATGCCGTCAACCCCACGGGTGTCCATCAACTCGGTCTCCGCAGTGCTGGGATCACCGCTTTCTGCGATGAACCGCAGACCGTCGGAGGCCACATCACCCACGGTGAAGAAGGACGACCACTTGTTGTGCGTGGCGATCACTCCCGGCGACAGGGGCTGGCCCGTTGCGAGGTTGGTGATGGTGATCTCGTACTCGCGGGACCGTCCCCTGGCGGGCCACCTTCCGTAATGCCGCCGAACATTCGCATGGCGCCCGGATGAGCGCCCGAACTGCAGCACTGCGGCGCTGTCTGCGGCGGCCTCGACGTCGGTTAACGCGTCGGTTTGTGGTGGATCGAACATGCCATCCGAGTCGCTGCACGCCATGGTGAGAGCTGCGGCGAGCACTGCTGTGATCTGTTTCATCATTGCTGGACCTCCCTTGAATGGGCTGTGCGTGGTGGTTCAACGAATCCACGGACAGTCTAGGAGGCTGGCTCGGTCCAGAGCCGTAATGTGAGAGAATTCTCATGCTGCTCTAACCGCGCCCGGGCGAGCCGGCTCGAACGGATTTGCTGGGAGCAGACGGAGGTCCGACCTGGTGGGAACGATTAGAGGTGGCCGCAGATGGACGCGGCAACTCACCTGACTGACGAACTCACAATCGCCGCGACCCGTCGCACGTTCGGTGACGGTTAGAGCGATGCTACGATCACAGTGGAACACAACGTGACGCACTCTTCTATGATAGAGCAGCCCGTGGTTCGACCGTAGTCACCAACGCGAGCTACTGCGGAGCCCGCTTGTAGCTCACGGAGAGCCCGCCCCCACTCATCAAGAACTCGGTCTCGAGGTTGGGCGTGTTGGTGAGCACTTCGACGAACTGACCGGTCCCGCCGGCGCCCCGCCTACGTCTCCCGCTTGCCCGGTTTGACACGTTGTGCGCCGTGAAGCAGCCGCCCACCTCGAGCTTGGGGAGTGCGTCACGGAAGTACTGGGTGTACCAGTTCTTGTCGGCATCGACGAATACGAAGTCGAAGGGGCCGGACAGGGCCGGCACCAGTTCATGCGCATCCGCGAGCCGAGCATCGATGTACTCGCTGAGGCCCGCCGCCTCGAAATTCTCCACTGCCTGGCGATACCGCCGTTGGTCGATCTCGATCGTGATGAGTCTCCCACCGGTCTTACTGAGGGCCCAGGCGATCCAGATGGCGGAGTGCCCCGTGGAGGTGCCGATCTCGAGCGCTTGGGTGTACCCGTTCTGGACAACAAGGTCGTACAGGACCTGCCCATCCGCCGTGGGAACGTTCATATCCCGCCAGGATCTCCGGTGCTCGTCGAGAAAGCGCTGCACCCTGGCGTCGAGGTCTTCTTGTGTTTTGGGATCCTGAGCCAGGCCGGGCTGGGCCGGGGCACTCAATAGGAGCGCTGTCAGAGAAATCCAAAACATCTGTGGCGTCGACTTCATGATTCAATCCCCATTCTATATACGCGGCTCCACGCGGCAACGTTGGGTCGCCTGCTGCATTTGGTTGGTCGTATTACCGTGCAGGCTCCTCGCGCTTTGCCTTGGCAAACACCAGGTAGAACGGGACCCCCACTGCGACGGTCACCAGAGCGATGGTCGATTCGACCGGTCGCTCGAAGTAAGCCAGCACGAGAATCGCCAGACTGACTGAGGCGAACACGAGCGCGGCAAGGACGTAGAACGCTGATCCGGACAAACCGTTGTTACCGGCAGACAGCTTGAACACGCCCAGCACAGCCAGGATCGGGAAGATCCCCAGACAGAAACCCATGTAGGTCAGGATCTGGTCGAACGTTCCGGACAGCACCATGATCGCCGCGATGAGGCACTGGAGCACAATTGCCGTTGAAGGGACTCTGCGTACCGGGTCGACGCTCGCGACTCGCTTGAAGAAGTACCCGTCCTTGGCCATCGCGTAGTACACGCGTGGGCCCAGAATGATGAGCGCGCTGACCGCCGATAGCAGCGCGAAGGCTATGATAAGCGAGATTAGCCGTTCAGCAGCCGGGCCGAACAAGTGCGACGCCACAAGCCCTCCCACGGCGATTGTCCCCTGCATTTCACCTGGCGAAACGGCGTAAACGAACAGCACGTTGAGGCACACGTAGAGCACCAGCACGATCCCGGTGCCAAGGATGAGTGACAGCGGCAAGTTTCGACGCGGCGCCTGGATCTCCGAGCCGATGTATCCGGATGCGTTCCAGCCGCTGTAGGCGAACATGATCCACATCAGGGACAAGCCGATCGCCCGCCAGCTCGCATCCGGAGTGTCGACGGCAATGCGTTCGCGGAAGTTACCAAGGTCACCCTGGCCCACGGTGAATCCCACTGCGATCAGAGCGACGATCAACAGCACCTTCCCCACCGTGAGATAGTTCTGGATCCTCGCGCCAAACGCCATGCCTCGCAGGTGGACGACGGCGAGCGCGACAATCACCGTCAGGGCGATTGTCTTCTTCAGGAGGTCTGCATTTCCAGCTGCGCCGAGTGACGGAAAGGCGCTAGCGAGGTACTCGCTTAAGCCCAGCGACGAGGCAGCAAGCGGTGCGGAAAAACCAGCAAAGAACGAAACCCACCCGCTGAGGAACCCCAGCACCGGGTGGAACAGCTCCGACAGGTACGCGTATTCGCCGCCGGCCCGCGGCAAGGCCGCGCCCAGCGCCCCGTAGCACAGCGCACCGCTCAAGGCCAGGATCCCGCCGCCCACCCACAGAGCGATCATGAGCAGGGGACTTCCCAACTCGAGCAGAAGCAGGCCGGAAGTCGTGAAGATGCCGGCCCCGATCATGTCGGCGATGACTATGTTGGTGGCTGGGAATAACCGCAGCGTTCTTGCGAGGTCGGTATCAGCATCATGCATCAGATCGCCTCGTTGCCCAGCTACCGCCGCTCACCTGCCGGCGGGTGTGGCAGCTGGGGAGAGCACCAAGTGATATCGGGTGCCAGCATCACGTTCGTCCGCAGCGGGGTCGCTTTGCGGTCATCAATCAATGGTGCTCGCCACGTCCCCTATCCATTCTTGGGTTCACGATGTTGGCGAACTTCGAGCCGAACCGGTAGTTGAAGCCTACGCCAAAGTCGTAACGGTAGTTGGTCTCACGTTGCCGCCGCTGCAGCAGGATCTCCTCCTGCGTAAGATCCTCGGCGGGCAGAAAGAACTGGTCTTTGATTCTCGAGAACGAAGTGAAGATGTCGAGACTCAAGCCGCGGAACAGTCGGTACTCCACGTTGGCGCGCGTGTTGATACGATGTGTCGCCAGATCGTGGAAGTATTGGATGCCCTCGACCGATCCGAACACCTCGCCCCACGGCTGCTGGACCGCGGCCGCGATCAGCAGGCTGTGGCGTGTGAGAACGTCCTCTGTCTCTCCCTCCACGGTCAGCAACTCGTAGTCGAAGACCACCGCCTCCACCGAGTAACGGAACGTTATCGAGCGACGGGTGGACTCTTGATAGGGAAACAGGTTGTACTCGATCGTGGGACCGAGCGCTAAAGCAAGATCCTGGTTCAAGTACGTCGACTTGTTGGCACTAGTTTTCCCGCCGCCGGACCAGCGGTCACTCAGGCTCCACACCATTAGCAGGCTGGCAGAGTAATCCTCCGAGACGTTGACGTAGGTTGTTCCTTCCTCTAGTTCGTCGAATTCCTCTCGATCGTACTCCGCTGACAGCCTCAAGTTGATCTTCAGATCCTCCGAGACGCGGTCCGCGCTGGCCGATCCCTCCAGGCTGTAAGCTCTCTCCTCTGACTCTCCGTCCACGGACGTCTCAGCGCCGACTCGGAACACCCAGAGGTTCCACGGGTCCCGTTCCTCGCGCTGGACGACGGCCACCTCGGGCTCCTGGTACACTACCCTCAACCGGGGAGCCAACGGCGTCGTCTCAACGAACTGTACCAGCCCCAGCGCAATGGTACGAGTCAGACCATCGCGTACTTCAGTATCGGTGTCATCGGGATCCGAGATGTAGGTCAACGACTTGGTCACGCCCTCGAAGTCCCTGCGGCCGATGTAATCGACTGTGTAGTGCCAACCGTTACCGCCGGTGCGTTGGGCTGTCACCAGGACGTGCACATCCGAATCCTCTCGGTCGCGGACCCAGTTTACCCACGTGATCTCACGGCGGAAGTGGTCGGAGTCGCAGTTTTGGGCGTTGCAGTCCTCAAACACAAACAGGGCTTGTGTCGTGGTTGAGGCTACGGGTTCTTGGGATATGAGTTGGGCCGCTCCGAGGATGAAGAGCAGGCTAGCCAGTATCGGCGTGGAAAGCTTCATATGAATCCTGAAGGTTTTGAGTGATCGAGAATTCGGGTGCAGGGCGAAATGGTCTGCTCGCTGTATTACTGCGTCACCAGCGTGCACCCTATCCAAGGGCTGGCAGCCATGTGTCGATGCGAAGTCTAACGCCTCCTTGCGGTGGCCAGATGATGGGTCGGTACACGACTGGTCAGAGAGATTTCCGGAGTCTGTAAGGCCTGTGTAAGGAGCCATGCTACGCTTGCAGTCGATAGCCGACTTTGCGAACCGTGAGAATGTGGCTCGGTTCGGCTGGACTCCGCTCCAATTTGCGACGCAGTTCCGCCACGTGTACGTCGACGGTCCTGGTCATTATCTCAGCCTCGTAGCCCCACACTTCCTTCAGGAGTTCGAGTCGTGTGGCGACGGCTCCCCGCCGGCTAATCAAGGCCAGTAGAAGGTCAAACTCTTTTGGAGTGAGCGGGACGGCTGTTCCGTTGCGCAGCACCGTATGCGACGCTGTATCAACTGCCACGTCTCCGAAACGTTCTATTGGGCCCTGGTCTGCTGCATCGGCGTCATCCGCCAATTGGCGGCGTAGCAGAGCCCTGACGCGGGCCAACAGTTCCAGCGTGCCGAACGGCTTGGTCACGTAGTCATCGGCACCCCAATCCAGACCCAACACCTTGTCAGCCTCCTCACCCCGCGCTGTCAGGATCAGCACCGGCATTTCCAACCCGGAACGTCTTACCTCACGGAGCACGCTGTATCCGTCCAGTTCCGGCAACATGAGGTCCAGTATGACCAAGTCGGGACTCCACTGCCGGGCACGCTCGAGTCCCGCGCGGCCGTCGTACGCAACCTCTACGTCGTACCCTTCTATCTCGAGTGCCGTCTTGAGTCCGAACGCCAGATCGGCGTTGTCCTCAACCACCAACACCGTGGTCATGTGCCTTCCTCGGAGGCCCTTCTGTGGTTCGCGCCGGAAGACGACGTGGCACCTGGCAACTCCACGACGAAGCGAGCACCTCCCGTCGCCGCATCGTCTACCCAAGCACGCCCGTCGTGTAAGGCCACCAGCTCGTCGACCACCGCCAGTCCGATTCCTGTGCCCGTGACTGCGCGCTGGCCGTCTCGTCGCAGGCGTTGGTACGGCTCCCAAATGCGGCGCCGCTCCGTTCGGGGTATGCCGGGTCCCTCATCCTCGACCGACAGGCGAAGCCCGTTGCCTGCTCGGCTGGCTCGGACGGTGACGGTCTGTCCGTCCGGACCGTATTTTACGGCGTTGTCGAGCAAGTTCAGTAGCACTTGACTGACCGCATCCCGGTCGGCGCGCAATCCCAGTCCGTCTTGTATCTCCGACTCGAGCGATACCGTCCTTGCCAATGCCAGTGGCCTGAACGCCTCGATCACCTCGCTCACGGTCCTGGCGACGTCCAGCCGCTCGATCTTGAGATCCACTGCTGCACGCGCCGATCGCGAGAACTGCAGGATGTTCTCCACCAACTGAGTGAGTCTTCGGGCTTCGCGATTTATCACGCCCAGTGAACGATCGCGTTCCTCTTGGGTCCGGAGCTTCCCGGAGTCCAACAGCTCGGCGAACATCCGCACCTGCGCGAGTGGGGTCCTGAGTTCATGTGACACCCCAGAGACGAAGTCGTCGCGCAGCCGTGCGAGTTGACGCTCACGACGAAGTTGGTATAGGGCTGCAGCACCCAAGCCGAGCGTTATCAGCAGTAGAGCAACGATGAGTGGCAGTCGTGAGCCTGGGAGGCCGCCGATTATGAGGTGGTCCGCGATGTCGGGTCTGATGGCGGCCGCGACAATCAGGCCGCCGTATTCGGCCTCCATAGTGTCCCGGGCTGTGTAAGTTGTCGGATACCGGGCGCCCGATTCGAACAGAGTGTCGTTGCTGCCAGTGTGAACGGTTATGTATAGCAGCGAGTCGTTCCGGTGAGTTCCGGTCACGGCCGGCGGCAGCAGGGGCTGCGCCGCAAACCACTTGGCCAAGAGTTCTCCATATGCGCTGGGGTTGGTCACGAACCCGTACAGCGCTCGCGCATTGCGGCGGCGGACATAAGTCGTTGAGTACGTGACGAGCGTCGGCGAATCCAACAGCGATCCCGCCGGCAGCATCACGAGACCGGCTCGCTCGTCAGCGTGCTCCTGCTGATGCCTCATCACTGTGTCGGCAAGCCATGACAGGATGCCGGCGGCCAGTGTATCGGACAGTGAGATCGTGGTGCTGTCTTGCAGGTCTATCCGGAAGAAGGACAGGGGGTTCCGAAGGTCCTCGCACTCGCAGCGGTACTCACGCGCAACATCGCGCAGTTCCTCGGCCACGGTTCGCAGCGCTGGCAGCTCACCGTAGCCACGCCATTCACGTGTTACCTCGTCAAACACCATTCTGAGAACCGTATTCAGGTCCTCGCGCACCACGCTCGAGTACTCCCATGCAGCCATGCTCGCATAGTCTCTGAGTGCGCTCTCAACCGACGCACGATGGGAACGTGTCGTGGTCAGTGCGTGATACCCCAACACGAGCGACACCGCCAAGATCGCGACGAGGGAGATCAGTAGCAGGGATCCTGGTGAGAGGCGGCGGCTGACTCTGGTCACGGATGACATCTGGCTTTCCAAGGGACAAGGGCAGTTTCTACGACCAGCCCGACGAGCCGACCCTCAGACTAACGATCGTAGCCTCATGGGGCAACGAGATTGCGTTGGGGAAAGGTTTGCGTCACGTAAGTATCCTGTAAGAATACCGGTCTCGCAATTCGGTGTGACATCCACCACGTGTTGGTCCGTGCACGCCCTCACGCTGAAGGCCGGTAGTGGGATGGAATGCTGTACAACAGTGCTGGTCAGAATGTCCTGATTGACCATGATCGGCGTAGTCGGCAAAATGACCTGCAAGATTGTGGTTTGAGATTGGGCTGGTATGACGCGATGAAGAGTGCAACAATGAATACGCCATGGGTCGAATGAAAACGATGTTTCGGACGGAGCAGCTGTGGAGTCAGCTGTTCACTTTTCTTGTATGTGGCAGTGCCATAACCCATCTTTAGCGCCAATGTCCCGATAGCTCGGGCCGCTCCACCGCCGTAATCAGCGGTACACAACGCAAAACCACCACCTTGCGGGGGATCCATGAGGAATTCGTTAGTTCTCACGTGTCTGGTGTTGATCGCAGCCGTTCCCAGTACGCTCGTGCCACAAAATGAGGGGCAGCCAGCTGCCCCCACCCCGGACCCTACTCCCTCACGCTGGGAAAGCTCCCACTCGATCGTGGTCGGCAGTGAAACAGTCGAGTATGATGCTGTGGTTGGCAGTTTCGTCCTGCGCGACAATCAAGAAAACGCTACTGCGGAACTGTTCTATACAGCGTACTTCCGTACCAACGTGCAGGACTCCTCCAGGCGACCCGTCATATTCGCGTACAATGGCGGACCCGGGTCGGCGTCGTTTTGGCTACACATGGGTATCATGGGTCCTCGTCGGGTGGTCACGCCGTACGTCGGTCAGCAGGCTCCACCTCCGTATCCCATGGTCGACAACCAATACACGTTGCTCGATAAGGCCGACATCGTAATGATCGACCCGGTGGGCACGGGATTCAGTCGTCCGGCCGGGAAAGCGGAGGGTAAGGATTTCTGGGGACTCGACGAGGACGCGCGATCGCTCACGCAGTTCATCCGTCGTTTTCTGAGCCGGTACGATCGCTGGAACTCCCCACGGTACCTGCTAGGTGAGAGTTACGGTACCACTCGCTCAGCGGTTCTGGCCCGGCACCTCCAAGGCGCGAACATCGACCTCAACGGTATAGTGCTGGTCTCGGCGGTGCTCGATTTCAACACGATCCTGTTTCCGGAAGGAGCGGTGGTACCCTACATCGTAAACCTGCCCTCGTACGCCGTCGTCGCTGCGTATCTCGACGCGTTGCCCGGCGGTGCGCCTGCCGATCTCCAGGCCTTCATGGGCGAGGTCGAAGACTGGGCGCTGTCGGAGTACGCTACCACCTTGCTGGCTGGCGGTGCCGTCGATCCTTCGCAACGGTCGCGCGTCCTCGAAAAAATGCACCTGTACACCGGCTTGAGCCGGGACTTCCTCGACAAGGCAGATCTGCGTGTGTCTGCTCCCGAGTTTGAGAAGGAACTGCTGCGTGATCAGGGCCTGGTGGTCGGGCGGCTCGACGCACGGTTCACTGGTCCCACCGGTGACCTGCTCGAGACTAGTCCGGCGCACGATCCGCAGTCGACTGCGATCAGTTCCGCTTACACATCTGCGTTCAACGCCTATTTACGCGACGAGCTCGGCTATGACGGCGATCGGGAGTACGTCCCGAGCGGCATGGCGCGGCCGTGGAATTGGAGTCGTGGCGGTAACAACGTTGGTTTCGGGCTGGCGGGCATTCCCAACGTCGCGCCCGATCTCGCGACCGCCCTCCAGCGCAACCCGAGGTTGGAGGTGTTGCTCGTCAACGGGATCTACGACCTTGCGACACCGTATTTCGCGTCGGTGTGGACGATGGACAACATGGGCCTACCACCCGAACTGCGTGACAACATCCAAAGGGCTGACTTTGCCGCGGGGCACATGATGTACGTCGAGGAGAGTCTCCTGCCACAGTGGAAGGAGACGCTCGATGCATTCATCGAGCGGACGTCGCGAGTGGCTCTGATTCCATAGGCTCTCGCGCGGCCGGAAGACTTCACAACGTTGGCCGGCGAAGCTCTATCGCTGAGGTCATACTAGGGAGCAGACGCTAAGTAGGGGCCGTAGACCAAGGTCCGGCAGCATTGTATCTGTCCCTTTGCTGTCCCAGCTGCGCCGCTGTCACAGGTCTGGGATTCGCATCACCACCTCGCCGTCCGCAGCTGCGCTCCGCCTGATGACTATCGCCACCGGCTCGCCTCCGATGAGCCACCAGTCCGCTGGCTCGAGGGTCGATGGTGTCGCAATGTGGAGGTAGAGGTTGCTCACGTCGACCGTGTCCATCGCGACGACTCCGTCCAAATCGCCGATCTCTTCCAGGCGAAAGCCTCTGCGCGCCACAGGATCGTCGTACGCGAGGGCGATATCGAGGCGCAACGGATCGGCGTGCGGCACGACCACCCAGCCGCCCGTGAGCAATATGTCGTTGGCGACCCTGCGGTTGAACGGGAGGCTGTCGTATGCCACGGGGTTCGCTGCCGCATACCGCTCAGTGGCGATGGCCTCCAGAGCTGTGAGGAGCAACATGACGTTGACGCGGCGCAGCTCCTGCTTCTCGGGATCATCGGGGAGCGCGCCGCTCTCGATCAACACCGTGCTCGTGCCCCACTGTTGGATGAGATCGCCGAACGCGCGCGGATTGAAGGTGTCGTCGTATTTGGCAACCCGGCCCGAGTTGTGGTGGTCCAACGCTGTGGCCAACAGGGCCGCCAGCTGCCGGGCACGGTCCCGCACCGGCCCGTAGGCCCGGGAAGTGTCCGTCGGCGGTGCCAGCAGTGCGATGGCCACACGCTGCCCTGCATTGCCCGCTGTCGTGCGAGCACCCTGATCGTGCAGGTTGAACCCGAAGTCAGGCTGGACGCTGTCTCGCAATGCCTTGAGTGTCTGCGCTTCTGGGGTGGCTAGGCTGCGGGCATCCCGGTTCACGTCCACCCCCACCGCGTTCTGTCTCTGGAAGCGTTCGGCACCGTCAGGGTTCAACATCGGAACCATCACTACCTCGAGTCGCTCCTCTATGAGCCGTCGCAGGGGATCTTCTCCGCCCTCTACCAAGAACCGGATGATGTCGGCAAGCGCCATTGTGGCTGTGGACTCGTCACCGTGCATTTGGGACCACAGCAGGACCGTCGTCGGTCCCCTTCCGAATGTCACCACGTTGATGGCTCGACCCTGAACGGAGCTGCCAACCCGCCTGACACTCACACCTCCCGTCTGCAGGAAGGGATCGAGCGCCCGCCACAGCTCGGAGTGAGTGAACCGTCGCTCGGAAATGGCAGATACCGCATAGCGATCGGCGACGGAGCGACCGATCAGATCGCAGCACGTGTCTTGCGCCTGCATCTGCGGCGCCGTAACCGCCGCAAATGCAAGTGAGCACGCAATGAGGTCTTGTAGCCGAGGTGTCAGATCCATACGCGAAGCAGATCTTTGGAAATGCATCGTAGCCTCGATTCACAACGTGATTGAGTTGTATAGTTCGGGAAACTCTAAGTCCTGGGTGGAGCGTACGCCAGTTATGCAGTGCCGGATGCTGAGCCGAAACCTTGCCACTCGGCGGTAAGTCGCTATCCCCACACTTGGTCCATGCAGGTCTGGACCACCTTCCCTCTACTGCGGTGGCTCGACGATCTTGGCTATTGAGCTGTCGCCCGTCTAACGCTGTGGTCTTCATGGGAGCATCTTATGGGCAATACCTCCGACAGGGGTTTGTACGTGATTGCCGAGATTCCTCATTGGATGAAGTTCCCGAACCGTCGCATCGCTCTCTTGGGCTTAGCCACCATGATTGTTGGCTGTGACATGCAGCAGGGGGAGACCGTACCAGAGAGTCAACTACAGACCCGCTGGGCTTCTGAAGTGACCGCCGAGCGAGTGCACCCGGAGTATCCCCGACCTCAGATGGTGCGTGCGGCCTGGACGAACCTGAACGGGCTGTGGGACTACGCGATACGCGACAGTGCCGCGCCACAGCCTGCTGAGTTCGACGGACACATTATGGTTCCCTTCCCGGTCGAATCACAGCTGAGCGGTGTGATGCGATGGGTAACCCCTGACATGACGGTTTGGTACCGTCGTACCTTCGAGCTACCGAATGCGCCCGACGATCAGCGTTGGCTGCTGCACTTTGGCGCGGTCGATTGGCTCACTCGAGTCTCCGTCAACGGGGAGCGAGTCGGCGAACATCGCGGGGGTTATGACCCGTTCGAATTCGACATCACGGACGTCCTGCGCCCGGGCGGTGAGCAGGAACTAGTTGTCAGCGTGTGGGATCCCACCGATCGAGGCGATCAACCCCGGGGCAAGCAGGTGCTCGACCCGCATGGGATCTGGTACACGGCGGTGACCGGCATTTGGCAGACCGTGTGGCTCGAGGCGGTGCCGGATGCGCATATCACAGCCCTCAAGATCGTGCCTGACGTGGACGCCGGCACCGTCACGGTGAGAGTGAGCGCGGCGAATACCGCCGCCGACGTTGGGGTACAAGCGGCCGTATCCGCAGATGATCGAGTTGTCGCGCGAGCAGAGAGCGCAAGTGGAGAGCCACTGACGCTGGGCATCCCCAACGCGCACCTCTGGTCACCCAACGATCCTTACCTGTACCAGCTCAGTGTTCGCCTAGCGACCGGCGATTCGGTCCAGAGCTACTTCGGGATGCGCAAGATCTCCATAGCGCGAGCTGCCGACGGTCACCGACGGCTGTTCCTCAACAACGAGCCTCTGTTTCAGTTCGGACCGCTGGATCAGGGTTGGTGGCCGGATGGCTTGTACACCGCGGCCACGGACGCCGCGCTGTTGAACGACGTGGAGGTCACCAAACGGCTGGGCTTCAACATGGCACGGAAGCACGTCAAGGTGGAGCCGGCACGGTGGTATTACCATTGCGACCGACTCGGTCTCATGGTGTGGCAAGACATGCCAAGCGGGAATAACGAGAGCGAAGAGGGGAAAGAGGAGTTCCGCGTTGAGCTGCAGAATATGGTTGACGCTCTCTACAATAGTCCTTCTGTCGTAATGTGGGTGCCATTCAACGAGGGATGGGGCCAGCACGATACAGAACGGTACGTTGATTGGCTGCAGGAATACGACCCGACGCGACTCGTCAACAACGCGAGCGGTTGGAGTGACCGCGGCGTCGGAGACGTAAGTGACATTCACCGCTATCCCGGACCTGGCATGGCGCAGTTGGAACCACGGCGGGTTGCCGTGCTGGGAGAGTTCGGCGGCCTCGGGCTGCCACTCGAGGGTCACTTGTGGGTAGACCGGGACAACTGGGGCTACCGAGCTTTTGCGACGAGAGAAGCTCTCGGTGAGGCTTACTCAGACTTGCTGTACCAACTGAGACCGCTGATCGGAGAAGGTCTGGCGGCGGCGGTATACACCCAGACCAGCGATGTGGAGATCGAAGTTAACGGTCTACTCACGTACGATCGCGCACTTGAGAAACTCCCTGCCGATGTCGTCACACAGAATAAGTCTGTCTACAGCAACCCACCCATCGTTAGAGAGGTAGTGCCAACGTCTCGTAGGTCGGGGCAGCTCTGGCGTTTTACCACCGACGAGCCAGCGGCCGATTGGCACTCGCCCAACTACGACGATGCGGCGTGGGAACAAGGACTCGGCGGGTTTGGCACGGACGGGACTCCCGGCGCCGTAGTGGGCACTATCTGGGAGACCGACCGGATCTGGCTCAGACGCGTGTTCGAGCTAGAGACCGTGGAACTGGTGAATCCTCACCTGCGCATTCACCACGATGAAGACGCCGAAGTCTATTTGAACGGGGAGTTGATCGGCAGCTTCCCCGGCTACACAGCGGACTATCTGTTGGTCCCGTTGGACGAGACCGCAATTGGCACCCTCCACCCGGGAGAGAATGTGCTCGCCGTTCACGTACGCCAGACAGGCGGTGGACAGTACATCGATATCGGCATAGTCGAGTTGCTCGAGCCGGAGACCAAGTGATAGCCGGAGATGAGGCAGGCGAATGGAAGGCGCAGCGACACGGGAGCTTCGGATGAAGACAAAGCGATCAAAGAACCTCGCAATCGTGGTATCAAGTAGTGGCGTCATCGCGCTGGCAATGTGTGCCTGTGGCGATCCATCAGAACGGGGTCAGATGCAACAGCCAAATGAACAACCGCGAGCTTCAGTGACACGAGAGACCTTTGGGCAGCTACCTGACGGTACTAGGGTCGAATCGTTTACGCTCACCAATCAAAACGGCGTCGAGGTGCGGGCGATCACGTATGGTGGGATAATCACCTCACTCCGTGTGCCCGATAGGGATGGCCAGTTCGCTGACGTCGTGCTTGGCTACGACGATCTCGCGGGCTATCTCACCGAGACCCCTTACTTCGGCGCGATTGTTGGCCGCTATGGCAATCGTATAGCACGCGGGCGATTCACACTGGACGGAAACAGCTACTCGCTGGCCACCAACAACGGCCCCAACCATTTGCATGGTGGCATCAAGGGGTTCGACAAGGTCGTGTGGGCGGGGGAACCGTTTGAAAGAGCCGACGGTGTGGGGGTGGTCTTCTCATACACGAGCCCTGACGGAGAGGAAGGCTACCCAGGAAATCTCGCGGCGCAAGTGACCTACACGCTCATCAACAGCAACGAGCTCAGTTTCGACTACTACGCCGTGACGGACAAAGCCACACCCGTCAATCTGACGCAGCACAGCTATTTCAATCTGGCCGGCGACGGCAGTGGTGACATCCTGGATCATCTGCTCACGATCTACGCCGGTCACTTCACACCGGTGGATTCCACCTTGATACCTACTGGAGCGATCGCTCCCGTCACCGGAACGCCATTCGACTTCCGCTCGGCGACGGAGATAGGCGCGCGCATCGACCAGGATGAGGAGCAACTCAGACACGGCCAGGGGTACGATCACAACTTCGTGCTCGACCGCGGAGATTCGGCGCTGGCACACGCAGCCCGGGTTTACGAGCCGGCCACGGGGAGATTGATGGACGTGTACACCACTGAGCCGGGGATCCAGTTCTACACGGGCAACTTCCTGGACGGCAGCATCACAGGGAAAGCCGGTCGTGTGTATCAGCGGCGTTACGGGTTCTGTCTCGAGACGCAGCACTTTCCCGACTCGCCCAACCAGCCGCAGTTTCCCGCGACGATCCTGCGGCCCGACGAAGAGCATCGGTCCAGGACGACGTACGTCTTCGGGGTGAGACCTTGAGCCTGACGAGCGGCGGCGGTAGGTGGAAATCTCCCACAGCAACCGCAGTGCGCCTGGGTCGGGCAGCGGCATGCCTGGCACTAGCCTGGTGCGTTGGCGCGTGTAGCGATCCTGGTGACGAACTTCCGTCCTGGGAGGGATTGCTCTCCATCAACGGCACCGAGCTGTACGTCAAACGGCTCGGCGTTGGGGAGCCGATTGTGGTCGTTCACGGCGGGCCGGTACTGGAGCACGGTTACCTGCTGCCGCATCTCGCTCCGCTCGCCGAGTCGTACGAGTTGATCTTCTTCGATCAGCGGCTGAGCGGGCGTTCCGCACCGGGCGTCGACAGTGCCAGCGTTCGGCTCGCCACGTTCGTAGACGATATCGCAGCAGTGCGCCAGGCACTCGGGCTCGACCGCATCCATCTCATGGCACATTCCTGGGGCGGCCTGCTGGCTATGCACTATGCGCTCGAGCATCAGGAGCAGCTCATATCGCTGGTGTTGTTGAACTCCATGAGTCCGAGTAGCGATCTCTGGCAGGAGGAGGAGCGGTTGCTGGCAGGGAGAGTGACCGCGGCGGACAGTACGGCGCGTGCCACCCTGCGGGAGTCACAAGCGTTTGCGGCTCGCGAGGCGGAGGCTATCAGGCAAATGCTGCTCCTATCCTTCAAGACTC
Organism: Gemmatimonadota bacterium; assembly: GCA_039586365.1. Classification (GTDB taxonomy): domain Bacteria; phylum Gemmatimonadota; class Gemmatimonadetes; order Gemmatimonadales; family GWC2-71-9. Next base: position 72,364 of record JBDHKN010000016.1, read on the forward strand.
AGTTCCACGACCCAAACCGCAGCGGGGATCTCGACATCTACGTGCCGGACGACTACGTGGACCGCAGCAGGCAGTTCGGTTACATGATGGTGGATCTGGCGGCCTTCGATCTGCGCGCCGAGCTGGATCGCATCACGGTCCCTACCTTGTTGATTTACGGATCTGATGAACCTGCAGTGACTCTGGGCGGCTCGGCGTTGCGCGAAGGGCTGCAAAACGAGGAGTTCGTGATCATCGAAAACGCCGGTCATTTTCCGTTCATCGAGCAGCCGGAGGTGTTCCTTCTCACCGTGCGGAAGTTCCTCGATGCCCGACGATCGGAAAACTGAGCCGGCCCACCTTTGTGTGATGCCCAGCGGTCACTCAAGCGGTCGACGACAATTGTCTGCCCGAATCATCTCAGAAGGACATGTCTGTTCCGACCCACACTGCCAATCTCCCTGGTATGAAAGCCAATTTGCTGATAGCTTAGTTTCGAGGCCCGCAGCTAATACCGTGCCACGATTGTGACCGTGGGGTCGGCCTCGCCGCCTGACAGACGCCGCAACGAGACGCCCGCCCGACGACGAGACCACTGGGACACTGAACGCAGTATCGACCTTGGAGATTCGTCGATGCTTGAGCAGTAAGCTGCGGCTCATGCTCTTCAGTGTGATGTGGTTGCGTGGCCCAACAAGTAGCCGCGCTACGTGAGGTTACCATGCTTGGGTCAGCCAAGCGGCACTTGCGAACGAGAGTACAGGCTCACTCGAGATTGAATCGAGGAGTGTGACGATGCAGGTGATATGTATTTCGAGAGGCACGCTCGGTCGCGGGAAGGATCTGGCCGAGGTGACAGCCAAGAAGCTGGACTTCGCCTGTCTGAGCCGAGAAGAGCTAGTCGAGGCCGCAGTCAAAGAAGGCATCCAGGTAGGCAAACTGGAGATGGCGATGCTCAAACCTCAGGCGTTCAGTGAACGTCTGGCCCTCGAGCGCGAGCACTATCAGGCGTTTTGTACGGCCTATTTGTGCGACCGCGCCGTTTCAGGGGATCTCGTCTATCACGGCCGCACCGGTCACCTGCTTCTCCCCGGAGTGAGTCACGTGCTCAGAGTACGTGTGGTCTCTGACCAGGAGCACAGAATCCGGGCCGTCATGAATCAGATGGGGATAGAGAGGAATAAGGCTCGCAGGTACATCGAAGAAGTAGATGAGGACAGGAAGCGTTGGGCCAAATCGATGTACGGCGTGTCGTTGGATGAAGTGATCAACTACGACTTCATTGTGAACCTCGAGCAGATGAGTCTGGAGAACGCTGCTAGTGCGCTGCTTGGTGTAGCCCAGCTTCCTGACTTCCAGATGACACCGGCTTCCAAGAAGGCCGTGCTGAACTTGCAGCTTGGGGCAAGGGTGCGTCTGGAGTTGGCAAGGGATGAGCGAACCTGTGGGGCTACCTTCAAGGTTCGAGCGGATGCTGGAACCGTCACTGTGAGCTATCTGCCGCAGGATTCCAAGGTCGCCGAGTTCATCCCCGAGGTGCTTCAGCCGGTCGTGGGTGTCGGTGAGGTCAGAATCACGATGGCAATGACCAACATCCTCTGGATCCAGCAAGAATTCCAGCCGCACTCAGAGACCTACGAAAAAGTCGTCGAGATTGCCAGAAAGTGGAACGCTGCGGTCGAGCTCATGAGACTGGCGCCGGAGGAACAGATTCCCTCGTTGCAGCAACAGGGCGTGACCGACCCGACGCGGGCAATGGCAAGCGTTGTCCGTAAAGAGTACGACGGAGGAATCGAGGACGACACCGCTGACGTCTCGGGTAACGATGGAGGCCTCAAGCCAACTCTTGACGAGCTGGCAATGGTCGGCCGGTCAGGTGGGGGACGGTCAGTCTACGGCGACCACCATCAACTGATTGAGCTGCTCGACCGGCACATTCCCTACACACTGGTGGTCATTGGGAACGTGTTCCTGGCAAAGGGACACGCTGCCAAGCTCCGCGCCACCCGCGATCTGCGCAGCTTCCTGAGTGACCGAATCAAGGCTCCTGTGGTCACCGCTGATGAACTCGGCAGCCAATACCTGTTCGGTAAACGGGACATCACCCGTACCGTGGTTTTTGCTGCTTTGGCCCTCGCAATGTACTGGCTGGTGTTTGCCCACCAGGAGCCCATACTGGGATTTCTAGCACACTCCGGTTGGTACGCAGAGGCAGTGGAAGGCACCTTCCTGGCAAGGTTCAGTTGGCTGCCGAAAGTCATCGTGTCAGCGGCGGTGTTCCTCGTAATACCCGTGGTTGCGTACACATACGGAAGCGTGACCAGCGCGATTCTGAAACTCATGAAGATGGAATAAACGAAACACTCGGAGCGATTCTTGATGGAGAATCTACTCTTCGGCCACTTCGTTCACCTAGACCTAGCTGGTGCTCTCCAGGTGGTGGCAATCGGCTTCATCGGTGGCACGCTCAGCGGCTTCATCGGCAGCGGTGGTGCGTTTTTCATGACGCCCGGCATGATGAATCTGGGTGTGCCAGGCGTCGTCGCTGTGGGGAGCAACATCGCGCATAAGTTCGGCAAGGCGATGATGGGGAGCAGGAGACACCGCGAATACGGCAACGTGGACAGGCGGCTCTCGGTGTTCATGGTCACCACCTCTTTTGCAGGTATCCAGCTGGCAGTCTGGATCAACAGTGCCCTATTCAAGGGAGCTGGGGGAGAGCATGGAACTGGAGGTTCGGGAGCATCGAACCTCTACATTAGCATGGTCTTCATTCTCATATTGTCAGTCGTGGCAGTCTCGATGTTGCGTGATGCGCTCAGACGTGATGGAGGAGACGGGACTCCTTCCATGAGAATCACGAACTTCTTGTCGAGACTCTATCTGCCACCATACATCTATTTCACAGTTGCCGATGTGAAGGTTTCGCTGTGGATAGTGCTGATAGCTGGGCTGGCCACAGGGTACTTGGCCGGTACCATTGGTGTTGGTGGGTTCATCGGCGTGCCCGCCATGATCTATTTGTTTGGTGTGGCAACCCCGGTAGCGGCCGGTTCGGAACTGTATTTGGCTCAATTCATGGGTGCGTGGGGTGCGATCAACTATGCCTACCAGGGCCTGGTAGACTTACGACTCACCATGCTGCTTTATCTCGGGTCGCTGCTTGGCATCTTCATAGGTGCTTACGGAGTCAAAGTAGTACGAGAAGTGATGATAAGGATGGTTACTGCGATTGTGATTCTACTATGCGTGCTGAGTCGGGCTATTGCGGTTCCCATGTACCTGCGTGAGTTGGGATGGATTGGTATGAACCCTGACTGGGACAAGTACTTCAACCAGGCCAGTAAGGCGATGCTCTTCGCAGCCGGGATTTCTGGCATCGTTGTCATTCTCTACAATGTCATCAAGGCATATCGGCAGAGAAGGCAGATCCAGACCACTCTAGTTAGACTGAGAGTTGAAGGAGAAGCGGCTTAGAACAACCGACACAGCTCGTTGTCGGCATGCGACGCTATTGGGTGATCGCAAGGAAGACCGCCATTGACACCATGAATAGGTGATTTGTGCCATGAGCGAGAAGAACGAGGATCAGAAGAGCGACGACAAGAAGACCACCAAGATCGATGATTGGATGGTCAGGATCTCCTTTGCCGAAGCCGGGGAGCCGGACGCCGGTTTCAAGCTCACTGGCCTCGACGTAGTCAGGAAGGCCAAGCTCGCTCTCGACAAGATAATGGTCGTGAGGTCTGAGAGAGAGGCAGCAAAGAAGGAAGGTGATGAGGCGGACATCATGACGGTTAGAAAACCAGACCGAAAGAAGGTGCCCATGGAAGACAAAGTGCGCATCATGATCCTGGATGACGAGCCCATTGTCGGGAAGCGATTGGAGCCGGCTCTGACCAAACACGGCTTCCTCGTTGAAGTGTTTGAGGATCCGACCAAAGCGCTTCAGCGGCTTGACGAGCAGGATTTCGATATTGTTGTCACGGATCTGAGGATGGAGGTGGTAGACGGCATTGAGGTGCTGGAACACATCATGTCCAAGTGTGAGCACACAAGGGTGATACTGATTACGGGATATGCCACCGTTGAGGTCGCCAGAGAGGCTCTGGTCAAGGGCGCGTTTGACTTCATAGCGAAGCCGTTCAAACCGAAGGATCTCCGTGCTGTGATCAACAAGGCGGCTCTGTCTTTGGGACACGAGGGGGTCTTGTAGTCAAATGCGAGACAGCGAGGACCTGGCCAACGGATCGCTGACGGCGTCCTCATTTACCGAGGACGGGCGGTCCTCACTGAAAGAGATCGGGGAAAAGGCTCAACGAGCCTTGAGGGAACGCCCACGTTTCTCTATCCGTAACCGACTCGGGTTGGGCTTCCTGGTTTGGTTCGTTCTCAGCCTGGGCATTGCAATCATCTCCACGATCCTCATCACGCGTATCAAGAACAAACTGTACTTTACCGAGGCTGCGAACAATTACACGTTTGAGATACAGCAGGCCCGGCGGTTCGAAAAGAACTACTTTCTGTATCATACCAACCTCGACGACGCGCTCGATCACGTGCACAACGCCCAGCGGATTCTAGAGTCAGAACGTGACAACATTGAATCTGTAGTGGGGGCCGGGAACTTTGAGGCCATGGATGTACATGTGGGGCGCTATGAGGAATTGCTCATCCAGTTGCGGGTGCTCGATCGTTTGGGAGAGCCCGAGTCGCAGAGAGGATATGCCGAAATCGAGGCGGAGCTGCGGGAACACGGCTCGGAGATGGTCGCGGTAGCGGAGGATCTCGTAGCTAGAGAGCGTAGGGCTGTGAACTCGATGCTCCTCACGTCTCAGCGGATCCCCGTCGCTTTTCTCTTTGTCCTCATCTTATTGATACTCTTCCTAGGGTTCTTCATCGCCCGGCAAATGCTGGCACCGCTCAATCGCATGGTGCAAGCCGCCACCAGGATGGCGGCCGGTAACCTCACGCCCATCATGCCGAGGCGAAAGTACTATGATGAGTTTTCGGAGCTGGCGCTGGCGATGAACAACATGATGCTCCAGCTGGTGCATCGACACGAACTGTTGGTGCAGGCGCACAAGCTCAAGGCCGTGGGGACGCTCACGGCAGGTGTGGCGCACGAGTTGAACAATCCCATCAACAACATCATGCTGACCGCAAGCATGCTCCAAGAGGATTATCAGGAACTGTCCGAGGAACAGCGACTGGACATGACCAACGATCTGGTTGGTGAGTCTGAAAGGGCTCAGAAGATCGTGCGAAACCTGCTCGACTTTGCCCGCGAGAGCAACATAGAGACCCAGGCGATCAGAGCGGAGGACATCGTTGCGGAGACTCTGCAGCTCGCCAGCAACCAAGTGAAGCTGGCGAAGGTGAAGGTCAGCGGGGAATTAGACGAAAGCATACCACCGATCTACGGTGATCGCCAGCAGCTCACGCAGGTGTTTCTGAATATCGTACTCAACGCGTTGGACTCCATGCCCCAGGGAGGAAAGCTCGGCATCTCCATCAGAAACACCAAGAACCGCGACTTCGTGGCGGTGGAATTCGCGGACAGTGGAACGGGCATAGGGGAGCAGGAACTCAAGAGCATCTTCGATCCCTTCTTCACGACCAAACCCGATGCGAAGGGCACGGGGTTGGGGTTGTCGGTGTCTCTGGGAATTATCAAACAACATGGTGGTGACATCCAGGTGCGGAGTCGGATCAACGAAGGCACCACATTCACGATCCTGCTCCCCATCGCGCAAGTGCCGGCTGATATATCGGACGAGCGGGAACTAGACGAAGTGACAGTGTGAAAACTGACTAGAACCAACGAGCAGGTGGCTGACCGCTCCGCAAGCACTCACTAATCGGGTATGATCCTCCCGCAGGGGCGATGTGTGTCGGACTGGGGCATCAAGCAGACCCTTCACCGATCAAATGATCCAAGCCAATATCCCGCAGCACCTGTTCGTAACGGGAGTCTTTCTGCCACCCGATCTCTCGCGGTACCGCAGTGATGTAGAGCAGATTGGGATCGCGGTCGCGCATGGCCTCGGCCAGATATTCGAACGAGCGATCCATTTCACCTAGTGCCGCATGACCCACGGCGAGCCAGAAGGGAAACACGTAATCACTCTGCGCCTGTTCGGTGAGTTGCCGCAGCAGTTCCCGGGCCCGCGCCACGTTCCCAGACTGCGCGGACAAACCGACTACCATTCCAACGACGGCGACAGCCTGCCCGGACGACAGTTCCATCGCTCGCTCCGCAGCTGCCGCTGACTTCTCGCCGTCACCCTTGCGCCAATACGCGTCCGCAAGCTCGAGATAGGACACCATGTGACGCGGATCGGTCTGGACGATTCGCTCCAGCCGCTCGATGGCCTGGTCGATGCGGTCGAAGATCATCAGGACCTGGGCTAGGCGTGCGGAGACGTTGAGGTCGAGTGGGTCGAGATCCGCAGCGCGCCGATTGGCGGCTACGGCCTGCTCGAAGTCGCGCTCGACGTAGGTGTAGTAGAACTCGGCCCAGAAGTGTCCGTCCACGAAGTTGGGGTTGATGGCAATCGCGCGGTCAATTCCGGCTTTCGCGGCTGCGTAATCCCATTCGTAATACATGGCCACGAGCGCGCGCGCCAACCGTGCTTCGGCCAGGTTCGCGTTGAGTGTCAGGGCCCGCTCGGCTGCCTCTTTCGCTTTGGGCATCAGCTCGCGGCTTGGTTGGGTCGCAAAGCCAATAGCGAGAACGACGTGCAGTTCGGCCTGCGCACTGTAGGCCAGTGCAAACCCGGGATCTTTCTCGATTGCCTCTCGGTAGCCTGCGGCTGCTTGCTCGATGGCATCGCCGCCGCCGAACATCTGGCGGCGGTGGTAGCGGCCCCGCAGGTAGGCGTCGTATGCGGTTGGATCGGGTCGCGGCTCCGACGTCGTCGCAGTTGGTTGAGAGGCAGCGGGCGCGAACTCGCTCTTCAGGCGCTCGGCGATGGCCAGGGAGATCTCATCCTGAATTGCGAAGACGTCTTCGAGATCGCGGTCGAACCGCTCGGACCACAGGTGGTATCCGTCGGCGACATTGATGAGCTGTGCGGTCACGCGCACTCTGTTGCCAGCCTTTCGGACGCTCCCCTCCAGTATAGTGCTCACACTCAGCTTGCGACCGATCTCCCGGATGTCGTACTCCTTGCCCTTGAACTGAAAGGCCGACGTGCGTGCCGTGACTCGTAGGCCGGGAATCTCGGCAATGGCGTTGATTACCTCCTCGGTGATTCCGTCACTGAAGTACTCGTTTTCCGGATCGGTACTCATGTTCGCGAAGGGGAGTACGGCGATCGCCGCACGGTCAGCCATGGTGGTGACTGCCCCAGATTCTCCCGCAAGTGCCGCCGAGAACTCCAGAGCGGAGGCGTACCGGTCCGCAGGTACCCGGGCGAGTGCCCTGGTGATAGCTGCCGCCACGTGATTGGGGACGGTTCCGCGCACGGTCGAAATTGCGGGTGCCTGTTCGACTGACTTCCGTGCGAGAATGGCCTGCGGCGTCGACCCTGTGAATGGCGGGTCGCCAGCAAGCATTTCGTACAGCATGCAGCCGAGACTGTAGATATCACTCCTTCCATCGATGGCCTCGTCGCCGGTCGTCTGTTCAGGGGACATATAGGCTGGTGTGCCGATGGCAAGTCCTGTCTCCGTGAGTCGCTCACCGCCCGCAGCCGATAAGGCACGCGCGATGCCGAAATCGGAAACCACGGCGTGTCCCGCCTGGATCAGTACGTTCTCTGGCTTGATGTCGCGGTGTACGATGCCGAGGGAGTGCGCGTAGCCGAGTGCGTCGGCTACCTCGCCAGTCAGCTGGAGCGCATCCTTGATGGGTAGCTGCTTCTCGCGATGCAGACGATCTCGCAGGGACTCGCCTGCAACATACGGCATGGAGTAGTAGAGCAATCCCCCAGCTTCACCGCAATCGTACAGTGCGAGTATGTTCGGGTGCATGAGCCTCGCCGCAATCCGTATCTCGCGGAGAAACCGCTCGACACCGAGTGCGGCCGCGACTTCAGGGCGAAGTACCTTGAGGGCGACCGGTCGATCAGTTTTCTGATCGTGAGCAAGGAAGACGATCGCCATCCCACCACGACCCAATTCCCTCTCGACGGCATAACGGTCGGCCAGTGCAACCTTGAGGTGCTTGAGGAGGTCGGTCACGATCTCGGGATCCGCAACTGGATGTGCGCATAGGATACGGGTTTTGAGCGCATCGGGCCAGTTGTGGGAAGCTGATGTCCTTGCAGTCGTCGGCGATCCAGGGTTTTGGCATCGACAGTAGTCGCCGTTCGCGGACGGCTGACAGCCGTTGGAGAGTCAGCGGTCGATGCAGCGGCCCAGGCATGATCCTGCCACGGCCCCTCACTGGTCCATTACAGACAGGCTCTGCATATTCGCAGAGGTCCGGCGGCAAGAAGGTATCCGCTCGGACTGCCAGGCAAGCGAAGAGTAGCTACCCGGCTTCTCAACAATGAGTGATCCTCAACCGACTGGCTGCAGCGATGTCTGACACAAAACCGATCCTCGTCGTAGGTGCTACCGGTATGCTGGGTGAACCGGTCGCGCGACGACTCCAGGCCGACGGCCTTGGCGTACGCGTGCTGGCTCGGTCACCGGAACGGGCCAAGCAACGGCTCGGAAGTACCTACGAGATCGTGCAAGGTGACGTCGAGAAACCGGATACACTGGGGCCGGCGATGCAAGGCTGCTACGGCGTGTACATCACCTTGAATGGCGAGCCGGACCCGGCGAGCCACGATCGCATCGTGCATCGGGGGACCGCCAATCTCGCCCAGGCTGCTGCGAACGCCGGTGTCGAGCGGTTGCACATGATCACTGGGGCGTCAGTCTCAGACGAGAACGCATGGTTCTACGCCACGAAGGCGAAGCTCCAGGCTGAATCAGCGATTAGAGCCAGCGGCGTTCCGTATTCCATTTGGAGAGCGACGTGGTTCATGGAGTCGCTGCCCCTCTTTGTGCGAGGAAACAAAGCGGTCGTGACGGGTAAGCAGCCGCACCTGTGGAGCTGGATAGCGGTCGAGGACTACGCCCGCATGGTGTCGACCGCATTTCGCACGCCGGAGGCTGCCAACAAGACATTCTATGTACACGGGCCCGAGGGACTCACCATGCGGCAGGCCCTGGAGTTTTACTGCGGCCGAGTGCGGCCAGGGGTGAGAGTCTCCAGTGCGCCGCTCTGGTTCCTGTCGCTCGTGGCTCGCGTCACCCGCAATGACACGATGCAGAGCGCCGTAGGCCTCATGCGGTATTTCGAGAAGGTCCCAGAGCAAGGCGACCCCACAGAGGCCAATGCGCTACTCGGGGCACCGGCAACGACGCTGGCCGAGTGGTGCCAGAAACAGCAGGCGTGAGCAGGTCCCTCTGCACAACGGATGGCAGGTGCAGCATCAATGGTTGAGCAAACAGCCGCTGTTTGTGGGTTGGACGTTGGAAATCAACGCTCTACCGACGCGTCAGGAACTGCACGACTGTCCGATTAACCAACTCAGTCTGCACGACTGTTAGGTCGTGGCCCGCATCCGGGATTATCTGTGTCTCTATCTGAGGCGCCACAGTTGTGAGGCGCTCGATAGCCGCTAGCGCGGGGTAGATCTTCTCGTTCTCTCCCACCAAGAAGAGAGTCGGCACATGGATGCTCTGGAGCTGACTGTCGGTCAGGACATCAGGGTTGACCAATCTGGTCAGTTTGTAGCTGCGGATTGCCAGGTATGCTGCGTCGATTTCCTGCTCGAGGAACTCTCGGCTGGCTTCGTCCTTTGCCGCCAAGTCCTGCAACAACCAGTAGAGAAAGCTGCGGGTGAAGCGACGACTGGGCAGGGCGCACAGCATTGCACGCCGAATCCAACCGAAGGACAGCGGCAACACCGTGCCGGCCGGAGCCAGCAACACTACCCTGTCCAGACGATGCGGGAAACGCACCGAGTACTGGCTCGCGAGCCAGCCCCCGTAGGACAGACCAACCAGGCTTATGCTGTCTCCCAGTTCGAGAGTATCGAACAACTCGTCCAGCCAGCTTGTGAAGTCATCCGCACTCGTCGGGATACGGGTATACACGCTCCTGCCGTAGTCATAGATCGCATCGACTGCGTAGCTTCTATGCCGTTGCGATAGGGCCGCGACGTTGGGGCGCCACTGCAGCGAATTGCCGCCGGCTCCATGGAGCAGCACCAGCGGTGGAGCGCTATCCGGCCCGCTGATGCGCGCGAACGTCGGGCCAAAGGATGTGCTGACCGTTATGGTGTCGGACGGGATTGGCCATTCTCTTGCCCTGGAGTCGTATAGTCCGAGGTAGCGTGCCTTCGCTGCGGCGGATCGAAACGGGTGATGTGGTGAGTCCATATCCCCGGATCCGGAGAATAGCCATGCGGCCAAGCCCACTATTAGGATCGCGCCGAACCCAACAGCCACACCGCACCCCAACAACAGCCGGCGCAGGATGCGTCCGCTCTCTCCTAGTCGGCTTGTGATGGATCTCACCGCGTTTGTCCTCATCCTCCGGTCTTGCGTCTCAAAGCTGGCTTCTGTCCGCGCGGCGAGGAGATCCCCACACCCTGACTGGAACAGAGGGCGGGTCACTCGCAACGAAGCGCATTCATCGGATCGATCCGCGCAGCACGACGGGCTGGAATGAGGCTGGCCAGCAACACGACCAGGAACAGTACAGCCCCCACGGACCCGAATGAGATCGGATCGAGAGGGCTCACGCCAAGTAGCACTGAGCGCATCGCGAATCCGAATCCAACCGCCAAGAGTGCTCCCACCGCCAGCCCCGGTGTCGCCAGGCGCACGGCGTCACGCAGGACTGCTCCCAGAACTCGCTCTCGCGTGGCACCCAGTGCCATCCGGACGCCGATCTCGCGAGCGCGGTTGGCGGTAACAAGAGCCACAACTCCGTACACGCCGATAGCTGCGAGGAGCAACGCCAGCAGTCCCAGCGCGCCGGCCACTCGGGCTGTAAGACGCTGGCTCTCCGTGCTGTGACTCACCAGTGACTCCGAGGTGACTACCTCGGGGATCGGGAGTCGCGGATCCACGTCCAGGATAGCCGACTGGATGGGTCTGACCAAAGCCTGCGGGTCCGCGATTGCTCTGACCACGATCATGATTCGGGGCCAGTAGTTCTGTCTCAGGGCCGCAAACACGTGGGGCTGGTCCTCTGTGGGTCTGCTGGAAGCCACGTGGAGGGCGACTCCCACCACGGTGAATGCCGTCGCGCTGTCTGAGCTGAGAGCGAAGCGCAGCCGCCGGCCCAACGCCGGTTCCCCAGGCCACAACCGCCCGGCCAACGTCTCCGTGATGACGACGACGGGTTCGGAGGACTCCCGGTCTGTGGTCTCGAATCCACGGCCGCGGAGAATTGGAGTTCCGATCACCTCGAAGAACCCTTCGCTGGCCCGGGTGAACTCGACGCGCACGCGCCCACCTTGCTCCTCTGCTCGATCCGCCCGCGAGACGCTGGTGTAGTTGCCAACCAGATCCAGGGGAACTCCGTCTGCAAGTGACACCGATTGCACTCCAGACAGCGACCCGATCGACTGCATCATGCGGTCAAGAAAGACACCGGCTTCTGCGAGGGACTGATGACCCTGCTGGGACAGATCTATCCTCGTCATCAGGAGGCCGTGCGGATCGAAGCCAAGTTCTCTGTGATCCATCACGCCCACCGCGCGTAGGCACACGCTGCATACCAGCAGGAGGACCAGGGCGACCCCCGTCTGAGCAGACGCGGCGAGGCGATGGACGCGGCCTACGCGACGACCACCACCACCGGCATCATCCTTTAGCACTGAGATCAATTGGGGACGACTGAAACGAATAGCCGGAAACAGTCCGAACACGAGTGTCGTGCTCAGTGTGAGTGCCAGCGAGTACGCGAGGATCGCGCTGTTGGGTCCCCAGCCTAGGTCGGGAATCCCGGTCACCATCGCAGGGAGGACGTCGCTTGTTACCCAGAAAGCCAGCAGGGTACCCAACCCTCCTCCGGCGAGGGCCAGCAGCAGCGCCTCGACCATCAAGAGGCGCACGAGACGCCGTCGGCTGGATCCCAGTGCTAAGCGGACTCCTAGTTCCCGTTCCCTGGCTGCACTGCGTGCCAACACCATCCCGGCCACGTTGCTGCAGATGATCAGCAGAACCACACCTAATAGGGCGAAGAGCCCTCTCGTGGCCAGCAACGACGCTGCCCTTCCTCGGGCGGGTACCGGGCCAAATGAGGCGGCCCGGGCTCGCCGATCTTGGTTGGACTCCGGGTAATCCTCTGCGAGCCTGGCAAAGACGGTCTGGAGAGACGCGCTGGCTTCATCCACTGTGGCTCCCGGACGCAGTCGTCCCAAGACCCGCAACCAGAGCGCATGCCGATTCGCAGTGTAGTGGTTCGCGCCTGCTACCCAGGAGTCCTGCATCAGCGGCACCCACAAATCGGTACCCTGCTGGAGGACTCGGTGTCCCTTGAACGCCGCTGGAGCCACGCCCACCACCGTGTACGGAGTTCGATTTAGAGTTATCGTTTGGCCGATGACATCAGGGTCTCCACCGAGTCGGTTCTGCCACATGTCGTGGCTCACCACGGCCACCGGGTGTTGACCGGGTCCCACGTCCTCGGAGACCAGGAAGTCCCGACCCAGCGGGGGAATTATGCCCAACACACGGAAGTAGCTGGCCGACACATACATCACACGGACACGCTGGCCGCCGTCGGCCGTTCCCAGCGTCCCTTCCCGGTCCTTCCATCCCGCCAGCATTGCGATGGGTGTTTCAGTGTCGGTGACATCCTGAAAGTCGGGATACGCCCAAGCCTCGTACTCAATTCCGCGGCGGGTTACGAGCAGTTCCACGACCCTGTCTGGCCCACGCACCCCTGGAACCGGCTCCAGCCACGTCGCATGGAAGATCGTGAACACCCCGGTATTGACCCCGATTCCCACTGCCAGGGACATCACGGCGATTAGCGCAAAGCCGCGAGAACCCGTCAAACCCCTGAGAGCAAACCGCAGGTCCCGCCCAAGATCACCCAGCCATCCGCTCGAAGTCGATCTCTTCACCGGAGACACGATGACGTCTCCGTTCAGCTGAAGTGCTGGCCCTGTGCGCCGCGCTCTCACCGCCATGAGCAAGACACCCCCAAGCTCTTTCATCGTGAACCACAGGACCGCGCCGACTCCTTTCTCCTTCCGGCAGTGTCGCTGGCCCGCGACGAACGTGCAGAGCAGCTCGGATTGCAGGTGTGACCGGACCGTGCGTGGGAGGAGTGTCAACAGGGCCCGGTAGGCCAGCTTGCCAAAACGCTCCAAGATTCCAGCCGGTTCGTGAGTGTTGTGTACGGTCATGTCGTACTCGCCCGCGCGTTCCCAGCCGAAGGCGCCCCGCCCACACCGATTCCCCTGGCATGCCGCATGAGTTCGGACAACCGCGCTGTCTCCGCTGCAAGTACGCGGCGACCTAGCGAAGTCAACGTGTAGTAACGCCGCCGCGGGTCTGTGTCGTCGGACGGGCGCGGTGCATTGGTGACGAGTCCTTGTTTCTCGAGTCTCGCCATGGCCAGGTAGAGCGATCCACTACTGGGCTGCGTTCTGCGCTCGGTCAGCTCGCCGATCCGCTTGATAATGCCCCATCCGTGAATATCACCTTCCGCCAGCGCCAGCAGCACGTGCAGCGCCAAGTCTGGCAACGGCAGGAAAGACGCGGGGCTGCTCCTATTGAGATCAGCGTGGCGAGGGGTGCGTTTGTCGGCCATGCTAGGTGCCTCGTGATAATGTCGATTTATTACAAATCTAGTTTCAGTGTTGGCATTGGCAAGTGCGGGGTTGGCTGATCACGCAGCCGCCGTACGACGTCCACCTATCTGGATGGACTCACGGTTGATGCCGGCGATAACGGGGGTGTTTGGGTCTTGGGGAAGGTGAGCACGCTTGCCAGGCTAGATCGGCCGGCCGGGGCCCACGCAGATTGTTCCAGCGGCGGCTAGAGGGTCTGGAGGAACTGATGCCGGACGGGGGGCATCTGGTCTCCTGTGCTGAGAGATTGTGAGACGGGTGCCCCTACCGGTCACGGCGGTGGTGTGTTCTACGTCTCGTGATAGACCGGGTCACCCATTTCCGCAAAAGCGAAGTTGTAGAACACGTTGTGCCCGTTGTAGTCCATGACTCTTAGGTCATCGGTCTGATTCAAGTCGCCCATCACCACCGCGTAGTGGTTCCCGTACCTGGCCTTCACCCTCTCGAGCGGAACTTCGCGCGCCACGAATTTCTTGATGCCTTTTGCTTGCAGCTTGTTCAGGAAGTCAGGCTCTGTGAATGTGTCGTACGTGGTCAGTATGAGGATTGGACCACTTCCCGTAAAGAAGATCCCCGCATGCATGGTACCACCTCCATTCCATCTCGTTTCCGTGCGGAAACGGTAGTGGCAGGAACCTCAATTTTCACTTACTAAGTATCGCTAGCCTGTTCGGAACATGCACCGGCCGACTGTAGTCAAGCGCAGCCGTTGATCTGCTCGCGTGGTTGCGCAGCGTTGAGTTATGCTGCGAGGAGTTGTCATCTAAAGCCAGCAACTCACCGCGGGAGTTGTCGCCGCATCACTACGGCATCTGTGATACTCTCCGCGAGCCTGTCAATGAGATCGCTCAGGTCGGCCGCCCTGCGCCGCGCAGTAGTTGTGAAGATGAGACGAGCGATGGCGTAGGAGCCTCCTATTGCGAGTCCGGCCAGGCCAAGCGCAAGCACCGGCATGCCGGCGCTGAGCCCCATACCCAGCGCGATGCCGGTTCCTCCGCCTCCACCACCTCCCATGATTCCGCCGAATAGTCCGCCTGCGAGATTGCCGAGGCGTTCCTGGATGCGTATGGTCGTGCGCCCGGACCTTGGTCTGACAGACACGCTCACTTGGCGAAAGCCCTGAACCGCTTGGGTACGCCATGTGAGCGAGCGACCCAGCGTGTCGATCTCACCGATAGTGCCGAGCGTCGCCCCGATCTCCTCAACCAGCTCCGGATACTCGGACTCCGGGAATTCCCCATCGACGGTTCGCTCGAACTCGAGCAGCACTGGGCTGCCAAGAAAGGCGTTGTGGCTAGGGCGTTTCTCGGGCTGGTCGAGCGACTTCGCTGCTCGTTCGACATAGTGTGGGGGAATGCCCACCTCCGCTGCGATTTGCTGTACTCCGCCCAGCGAAAGGGCGTCGTCGCGTGTGGGATTCTGCAGCTGGAGGTCGGCCGCCCTCTTTACGATCTCCTTTGCCTCTGTATGGCGGTACGTCGGTTTCGCCTCGAATGAGGCAGCCAGTGCTGCCGCGAGTTCGTTGGGTGTCGCGAAGCGATCGTGGGGCTTGAGCGACATGGCCTGAACGAGAACCTGTTCAGCCGATCCCGGCAGGTGATCCAGCCGGTCGCGATGCCGGGGGGATGCGTCGACGAACCGGCCGAGTCTTACCGCTTCCTCCGTAGGCCACATCTCAGGCGTTTCGCCCACGACCATCTCGTAGAAGACGCAGGCGAGGCTGTAGACGTCGGTCCTCTCAGAGAGATCGGTGCGACCGATGGACTGTTCGGGACTCATGTATCCAGGCGTTCCCAGGGGGAATCCGGTTCGCGTCAGATGGACGCCACCAGCCGTACTGATCGCCTTGGCGATTCCGAAGTCCGCCACCACGGCATGACCCTCGGAGAGCAGTATGTTCTCGGGCTTGATGTCGCGATGTACTACGCCGTGCCGATGTGCGTATGTCAGGGCGCTGGCGACTTCATCAACGAGCTTCAGGGCTCGCGCCGGCTCTACGGTCCCCGCACGATTGAGCAGACCCCGCAACGACTCCCCCTCAACGAAAGGCATGACGTAGTGCAGACACCCGTCGGCATCGCACGAATCATGGAGCGGCAAGATGTGGGGGTGCGTAAGTCTCGCTGCAATCTCGATTTCCTTGAGGAACCGTTCACTGCCCAGTGCTTCAGCCAACTCCGGCCGCAACACTTTCACCGCGACCTTGCGGTGATGCTTCAGATCCTCCGCCAAATAGACGGTGGCCATACCGCCACGTCCGATGGCGCGCACGAGGCGGTAAGCGTTGCCGATTGCTGACTGTACAGTTTCGAGGGTCGTGGGCACTGGAGCGATCTCCCCGCTCGTGTCTGATGTCGGTGCTCTTTGCTACGATTTCAGCGGCTGGACTGGCTGCTGACCTCTGACGTTCCCGGCATCAGCTTGCGTTCAAGAAACTCAGCGGTGGCATTGTACACGGTGAGCACGTTGGCGTGACGCAAGAAGTGGTGTGTGTCCTCGGGAATCACGAGGGTCTCGTGCGGCACACCGTGATCGTCTAAGCGGCGCACCAGGTCCGCGCTCTGGTTGAAGCGAACATTGCGGTCGTCGTCGCCGTGAATAACCAGCACCGGCGACCGCCAGGTTGCCATGGATGATACCGGTGATGATTCCCAGGCTACCTGCAATGCGCGCTCGATGTCAGGTGCCTGTTCGTAGCGGTCACGAGTCATCATGCCGCGTGCGCGCTCGCTGGTCCAATCATGCACGCCGTGGACATCGACGCCGGCCGCGAACAAGTCGGAATTCCGTGCCAGAGCCAGCGCGGTAAGAAATCCCCCGTACGAGCCGCCGTAGATCCCGATGCGAGAACCGTCCACTTGCGGTAACGCGCGCAGGTACTCGGCGGCGGCCTTTACGTCCAGGTATTCCGCCGCCCCACGCGAGCCGGAGTTGGGTGGCTGGTGGAAGTCATAACCGTACCCGATGCCGAGTCGGAAGTTCACCGACAACACGACGAAGCCGCGACTAGTGAGATACTGGTTGACTGCATAGGCGTTTGAGTAGTAGTCCGAGTAGTGCCAACCCAGCAGCATTTGCCGGGGAGGCCCGCCGTGAACGAAGATCACTGCGGGTTTCTTCGCTGCGCCGCCTGGCTGCTCGAACATCTGGGCGTGGACGGTGACACCGTCCGGCGCCTGCAAGATCACCTGGGTCGGGGTGACGAGCTGCGCGGTAGGGAAGTCCGCTGGGATGCGGTCGGCAGCCAGTGTCTGGGTACTGCCATCCGCGAACGACATCACCATAGGAAGCGGTGGCTGCTGTGCTGTTGCGCCGATGAAGGCCAATGTGTTGCCGTCACCCGTTACGGCCGGATACCAACCGAGTTGAGCGCCCGGCGTCATGACTTCGGGTGCCACCCGGTCCACCGGCACACGCACCACGTGCCGCCGTTCGATGTCGAGTGGATCGCTCCCCGTGTTGCCCGCGAAGACAAGCCACTTGCCATCATGACTCAGTGAGATGTGCTCGGCCATATACTCACCGGGGGTGAGCAGCAGCGGGTCGCCGCCGCTATCGCGGATCGAGTAGAGGTGCTGCCAACCGTCCTCATACGAGAGGAACACGATCCGTCCAGCCGCGGTCCAGTGAAGGTTGCTGCCACCATGAGTGCTGGGGACCGATCCCTCCAGTGTCTCCGGAGCCCGCCAAAGCCGCTGCCCTTCGCCCGTCGTGGCGTCGGCGGTCCAGATCTCCCAGGGCCGGTGTCGCCGCACGAGGATCGAATCGGGGGCCCCACCGGAGCCCGGTTGCCTCACGAAAGCGATCCGGGTTCCGTCAGGCGACCAGCGCGGCGAGCGGTCGCGTGCGAACGTCGGTGTGAGCCAGACAACCGGCGTGGAGTCATTGGTGTACACTCCGACGAACGCGTGGTCGCTCCGGTTGGAAACGAAGGCAAGACGCGAGCCGTCTGGTGACCAGCGCGGTTCTCCATTGCTCCCGCGCGCCGAGAAGAGCACTTTGGCCTGGGCAGAACCATCGATAGGTACGGTCCAAATCTGCCCATTCTTCACGAAGGCCACGACCTCGCTGCGCGGTGAAATCACCGGTCCCTCGCCGTCACCCAAGACTGTGGGCTCGCCGCCCGCGAACGGGGCAGAGAGAATCTGGACTTTGGGTGGCGTAGGGCTGCTCGTGACGTTCACCGGCTGGTGATCGTCCCAGTTCGACCCGTGGTCGCCGCCGCGTACGTACACCACCCAGCGCCCGTCAGGCGACAGCGCAACACTCGATAGTTCCTGCCCGTCGTCAGCGAGGTAACGCGTTAGGCGCCGTGCCGCGAAGTCGGGTCCGGCAGCTACGTAAATGTTGCGTTGGCCTTGTTCGTTGAACGCCCAGGCGAGCCGAGCGCCGGTTGCCGCCGTAGTGAGCTCGGTGGGGAACGGATAGGAGCGTACCTGCTCGAATGTGAAGCCTGCGGCGGGTGCGCTCTGGGCTGAGACCGTTCCTGCCACAGTGGCGAGGGCGATTAGGCAAGTCCCGAGAGGTTTGTTCATGGCCGAACCATCCTGGAGGGGAGACGAATGCCGCAATGTATGCGACTCGACACGGGGTATCCAGGCGGCGGTTCGCAACTCCCCGCTACCGAGTCGCGCGATGTCACCCGGATTGCTTTGGTACTGACAGCGACGCTGTAGCTGGAACGGCGCGATCGCAGGGAATAGCGTCTACATTATCGTGGTAATGCGGTGCCAGAGGATGCTGTGTGAAGAAGCTTCGTCGGTCTTCAACCTGGTGAGACGATGCTCGGTCGCGCGTTGAAATATGGTGGACGCTAGCGCATCAGCGTCATCCGAGAGATCCGCTCATTGGGGGCCGGTTACTGAACGGGAGCGGATTGTGACGCTGGACGTACTACGTGGCGTTGCAGTCTGCGGCATTCTCTTGGCCAACATCCTGATCTTTGCTTTCCCCGCAGACTCTGCCAACCTCATAGGCGAAAGTTCGAGAACAGGCGACCAACTGGTGGGAGTGTTCCAGGGGCTGTTTGTAGAGGGGAAGTTCTATTCACTGTTCTCGATCCTGTTCGGCGTGGGTATCGCCTTGCAGAACCGTCGTGCGCGGTGCCTTAACCAACAGTTTGCCAAGGTGTATGTCAGGCGGCTGATAGTGTTGATTTTCATCGGGATCGTGCACGGTCTCTTTTTCTTCGCTGCTGATATCCTTGCCTTCTACGCAGTTGTCGCCTTCATCGCATTGCCATTTCGGAACGCAAGGACGAGCACGCTGCTGCGCGCCGCCATCGTGTTCTATTGCATAGGACTGCTCTTCCTTGGGGTGTATGTGCAACGAAGCGAAGGGAACCTCATGCCACAGGAACCGAACTGGCGAACGCTCGTCGAAGACTCCCAATCTCCACAAAAGGGCGCGTGGCCGGTTGTCATACCGGTTGTGGCGGATCTGCTGCGGTTATCCGAACTCGACTTCTATGAGTTCATGGCCGACGAGCAGCGGATCTTTGCGGAAGGTACTTGGCTGGAGATGGTGGGGCATCGTGCGGTGAGGTTCTCACTCATAGCCATGCCACTGAAACTCGTCTTCGTGAGCTGGAGAGTGCTGGGACTATTCCTTCTGGGAATGTACTTCGTGAGGCGTCTTCCCAGAGCCGACGCTACGGAAGCAGCCAGTGGTTACAAGGGCAGGGCCGTAAGCTTCTTCGCACTGGGGATGATCCTTCAGCTCGTCGGTGTTGTTGCCCAAGTGGGTGTTGGGCAGTACATGCTGGCGCTACCTGTGTTTCTCATTGGAGTTTTCACTGGAATCGTTGCGGTGAGCCTGGGTTACGCTGCCTGGATACTGATGCTATGCACCAAGCAAGCTCGCTCCGCGCTGGTTCATGCTCTCGGCGCGGTAGGTCGCATGGCTCTCACCAATTACCTGGGTCAGTCGATCATCTGTGGCTCTATCTTCTATGGCTACGGTCTCGGGTTGTTTGGCCAGCTGCATCCCACTCAGGTGATGATGTTGACCGTCCCGATATTCGCTCTGCAACTCGTCGTCAGTAGCATTTGGCTCCGGCATTTTCAGTTTGGGCCTGTGGAGTGGATCTGGCGAACGTTGAGCTACATGCAAGTCCAGCCGATGCGGCGGACCCTGTGAGCCTGTCCACCGGCTTGGTACCTAGGATGTGAGCTGCTGGTGATCGGGATCGCCAAACCGGTCAGATCGTTCACGCTCCCTGCCATGTCGGGACGGGGCAGCATGGAGCGGTTGAAAACCCGGGACCGGGACTCTATGGTCCGAGTTGCTCACGCTTGACGAGCGGAGCGCCAGTCAAATCAACAGTGGAGGACTTGCCCTCATGAACCGATTTGCGGTCTGTTGCGCCATAGGCGGCGTCTTCGCCCTGGCTTCTCCCGACAAAGGCACACTTGCACAGGTCGACCCAAGAGCGACGGCCTTTTCCGCGGTCGATCGGAACAGCGCGGAGATCGGGAAGGTCGGCGATGCCATCTTCAGCTTTGCGGAGCTTGGCATGCAGGAGTTCGAGACAGCCAAGCTGTGTGCTGAGATTCTAGCTGACATGGGGTACGAGGTTGAGTCCGGCCTGTCCGGGATTCCAACAGCGCTACTTGCGACCTACGGGTCGGGCCAGCCCGTCATTGCGATCCATGTCGAGTACGATGCCGTGCCGAACGGCTCGCAAGCTGCAGGAGTCACGGAACGCAAGGAGCTCGTGGCAGGGGCGCCTGGACATGCGGAAGGTCACAACACCAACGCCGCTGTCTGGATCGGTGCAGCCTTTGCGATCAAGGATGCCATCGACAGGCACAACCTGGCCGGCACCATCAAGCTATTCTCCGCTCCTGCCGAGGAGCAGATCATCAGTCGGCCGTACTTCGTACGGGATGGCTATTTCACGGATGTCGACGCCGCGTTCCACGCGCATGTCGGCTCTTCGCTGGCGACGAGTTATGGTGTGAGACAGTACGCTGCGATGTCAGTGGAATACGAGTTCTTTGGCAAGACGGCACATGCGGGTTCCTCACCTTGGGCCGGAGTGAGTGCGGTCGATGCAGTCAAGCTGATGGACCTTGCATGGGATGTGCTGCGCGAACACCTGCCGCCCACGCAGCGGAGTCATTCCGTGATAACGCACGGCGGGATTCAACCCAACGTTGTGCCTGACTATGCGAAGATCTGGTTCTACTTCCGCGAGTCCACCTACGAGGGCGCCAGGCACCTCCACGAGAGAGCGCACCAAGTCGCGCAGGGTGCTGCGACGATGACTGGAGCGACCTTCGAGGAACATGTGCTCGCCGCGGTGTGGCCCACACGAGACAACAGGACGGTGGCAGAGGTGGTCCAGTCGAACATCGAGTTGGTTGGCATGCCAGATTGGACACCGGAAGAGCAGGCGCTGGCCCGTCGGATTCAGAGAGCTGCAACGGTCGCGGAGACTGGCCTGCGGACGGGCACCTCGTCCCTGAATGAAGCGGCGCAGAGTACCAGTTCGAACGATTCGGGGGACATCACCTGGACCGTGCCTCATGGTCGGATCACTTTTCCGGCCAACGTTCCCAATGTCCCGTTTCACCACTGGGCTGCCGCAATCGCCGAAGCCACCTCCATCGCACACAAGGGTAGCGTGGCTGGCGCCAAGGTGCTTGCAGGGGCAGTGATCGACCTACTCACGAATCCGCAGTTGCTGCTCGAGGCGCGGGAAACGTTCACGCAAGAGGTCAGCGGTTCTACCTATCGGTCGCTGTTGCCGACCGCACAGGAGCCCCCGATCGACTTGAACTCGGAGGAGATGGCGAAGCACCGCGAGTTGATGAAAGCACACTACCAGAAAGTGCCGATTCGGTTCAGGTGAGATACGGGAGCGGCAACTGCGCTATACTGGGAAAGGTCGCAGGTGCAGGGGCAGTATCGG
The DNA here is from genome assembly GCA_039586365.1 of Gemmatimonadota bacterium. GTDB lineage: Bacteria > Gemmatimonadota > Gemmatimonadetes > Gemmatimonadales > GWC2-71-9. The sequence goes on from JBDHKN010000016.1 coordinate 94,078, forward strand.
ATGTGGGCGGCGAATCTCCTCACAGAGTTGAGGGCAAGGGCGAACCGGAACGACTCACAACACTATACCGACAAGGAAGACGGACGCGATGTCACCCAATCGAAGAGATTTCCTGAAGACCACCGCTGTAGCCGGGACGACTCTAGGGCTAGGGCAGTGGCCGGCAGTCGCTGAGGGCCAACAGACACCCGCATCGGGGCCTCGACGGGTGGTCGCCCCCAAGCGCTTGCTGGTTCTCGGCGGGACAGGGTTCATCGGTCCCCACATGGTGGAGTATGCCCTGAGTCGTGGGCACAGTGTCACCATCTTCAACCGTGGGAGGACCAACACCCACCTGTTTCCCGATGTGGAGAAGTTGGTGGGGGACCGCAACGATGACTTGCGTGCCCTGGATGGCCGCGAGTGGGATGTGGTGCTCGACAACCACGCTACGCTCCCGCGCTGGGTGCGGCAGACTGCACAGCTCCTGAAAGATTCAGCCAAGCAATACATCCACGTATCGACCATCTCCGTGTACGACGGTGAGTCGACTAGCATGGGTGGAGAGCGGGACGCTGAACCGGGATCGGCTGAGGAAGACCGGCTTCGGATTGACGAGGATTCGAAGCTGGCGACGCTACCCGAAGGCTACGAAGGAGAAGAGGTCACTGGTCAGAGTTATGGTCCGTTCAAGGTTATGGCGGAGCAAGAAGCACGGCGGGCTTTCCCCGGTAGGGCAACGATTGTACGGCCGGGTCTCATCGTGGGTCCGGGTGACCCAACTGACCGATTCACTTACTGGCCCGTCCGCATCGACCGTGGTGGTAACGTTCTCGTGCCAGGTGACGGACTCGACTCAGTCCAGTTCATCGACGTGCGGGACCTCACCGAATGGATTGTGCGTCTGGCGGAGGACGGGATAACTGGGACGTTCAATGCCACCGGTCCAGCCTCCCGGCTCTCGATGGCGGAGATGGTATATGGCATACGAGCAGCAACCAGCTCTCCCGTACGCTTCACTTGGGTGGACAGTGAATTCCTGGCAGAACATGAAGTGCAACCCTGGTCGCACATGCCGGTATGGATTCCGGCCGACAAGCTATCCTTCGTGCGAATCGACCGAGCGCTCGAAAAGGGGCTTACGTTCCGGCCACTCGCCGTAACAGCACGCGATACGATCGACTGGCACCAGACACGTCCCCTAGAGCAGCGTAACTCGATGCGAACCGGGCTCGAACCCGAGCGTGAAGCCCAATTGCTCGAGGAGTGGCGCACGAGGACTTCTCGCTGAACGCGTGGTGTGACGAGGGCCAACCATATCGGTGTACTAAGCCCGATCCAGCGGCTCATGGTGACCTCAAGAACCACTCGGCGAGTTGCTCCAAACGCTGGTCACGCTGCTCTCGGGCGCGGACGAGAATGCGTTCGACGTGCGGCCGCAACCTTGGCTCACCCCACCTGTAGCCGGTAGCCAGCTCGGCGCTGTGGGGGTCGCCCAGGTTCCATCCTTCGATGAGAGCGCACGCAGCCGCTTCGTCGAACGCTGGGTCGTTGCGCTTGGGTAATGTGTAGCTGGTTTCGCGGCCCTCTGCGTCCTCGTCGACGAATGCCCTTGACATGTCGAATGCCTAACCACGTTATGGTTGATCCTGCAACCCCACTGCCAATTGACAGCCAGCATCACCGGTACGGCTCAGCCTCGCACAGCGGCCCCTACTCCGCGAAAGACACGGACACTTGATCCAGTCCGTCTGCACGCGGCGCTGCTACGCGGGCCGCGAGGAAAGTGAAGATCCCCAGGATTTGGGCGACCCTGATGGTGGCCTCTGTATGATTGGCGTCACTTGGTGTGGTACACCGGACGCACGCTTCTCCCGGCATCACTCCGCGTCATTCATCCCTTGACGCTCAGCTGACGGGCTCCTTGCAGAATGGCGACGTGACGGTGGACGTAGGGGTGAGGGAGTTCTAGTGTGGTTGTCAGACTCGCAGCGGGGTGATTATGAACACGATCAAGTTTGTTCTCATTAGCCCGACGTCGCCAACCTGGCGCGCTCCTGAGGCAGGGCGTCCGCGCGGTCGCCGTGTATTCCGTTTTTCGATGCTATCGAGCCTTCAGACAGCGGCCGCAATGCCTCCCTGGGTAGTGACACGGATCATCGATGAGGACATCGAACCGATGGATTTCGACATGGACGCGGACCTCATCGGCATCTCGTTCATGACGTACAACGCCCCCAGGGCCTATGAAATCGCCGACCGGTTCCGCCAACGGGGCAAGCCCGTGATCTTTGGTGGTTTCCATCCGACGTTCTTGCCAAATGAGGCCATCAAGCACGCAGACGCAGTCTGTATCGGCGAGGCCGAGTACAACGTGCCGCGCATGATGAGAGACTTTGCAGCAGGGCGGCTGAAGCAGTTCTATAGGAGCGGGCTGGTGGATCTCTCGGGTCTTCCCGTGGCTGACCGTGACCTCATTCGGAAGCAGGCGTACATCACACCTGATGTCCTCCAGGCGACAAGAGGTTGTCCCAATGCCTGCAAGTTCTGTTCGATCGCTGCTTTCCACCGTCGAACAATTCGCACCCGTCCAGTCGAAGAGGTCCTCGAGGAATTGAGGGCGTTGGGTCGACACGTGGTCTTCATGGACGACAACATCATAGGAGATCGCGACTATGCGGTCGAGCTCTTCTCGGCAATGATTCCACTTAGGAAGAGGTGGTTCAGCCAATGTGGTATTGGTGTCGCGTACGATGAGGAGCTGCTCAGGCTTGCACACCGGAGCGGATGTCGCGGTCTATTCATCGGTTTCGAATCCCTTTCGCAGGAGAACCTGAACAATTGGCGCAAGGATGGCGCCAGGGCGAAGGACTATGTCCGGCTCGTACACAAGCTGCACTGGATGGGAATCGGCGTGTACGCCGGATTCGTGTTCGGCAGTGACCGTGACACACCGCGAGTCTTCGAAACCACACTTGAGTTCCTGCGGGAGGCCAAGTTGGATGCGCTGCAGGCCACGCGGCTCACGCCCTTTCCCGGGACCCCGCTGTTTGACGAGATGGACCGGCAGGGTCGGATCGTCGACAAGGACTGGAGTCACTACGACTTCTTCAACGTGGTTTTCGAGCCTCGCCACATGAGTCCCGAGACGCTCGATCGGGGGACTGCGTGGGTGCTTCGGCAATTCTACTCGCGGCGGCGAGTCGCCCAGCGATTGTGGCAGGAGCTGGGATACCTGAATCCGACGGCGTTCATACGAGTGGTCGTACCACTGAATCTTGGATATCGGCAGAGACTGGCGGCCAACGGCACGGTCGAGCGAGGGCGAAACTTCGTACTGCCGGCCCGGTCTGCTCTGCAACCGAGGGCGGTGGCACTTTCTGGCGAGTACCACAATACGCACTGAATTAGGCCGGTCCTCGTCTTGAGGGTCTGCCACCGCTTTGCCGCCGCGCCACGTCCAGAGTATGTTCCGACCTCAGTTGGCAGATCTCCGGAGGTCGCTGTGTTGCGTCGCATGTCCTGTCTGTTGTGTGCGATCCCGCTCGGATTCCCGAACGCCCTTGTAGCTCAAGCTCCCAAGGCCGAGTCGCTGGCCCATGTACTCGATGAGTTCATTGTGAAGGGAATGCGTGATTGGGAGATCCCCGGGCTTGCGGTTGCCGTGGTGCGTAGCGACAGCGTGTTGTTACTCAAGGGGTATGGCACGCGCGAGTTGGGGCGTGCGCGAGCTGTGGACGAACATACCCTGTTCGGCATCATGTCCACCACCAAAGCCATGACCTCGGCCGCAATTGCTATGCTCGTGGATGATGGCTTGGTGAGGTGGAACGATCCCGTGACGAAGTGGATTCCCGAGTTCGAGATGCCGGAACCGTACGTGACGGGCGAACTTACCGTGCTGGACTTGCTGACACACCGAGCGGGGCTCGGGAACGCCGACCTCCTCTGGATGCGCGGCGATCTCGACGATGGCGAGATCTTTCGTCGAGTAAGGTACTTGGATCCCACCTACTCGTTCCGGGCGGGTTATACCTACCAGAACATCATGTATGGCTTGGCGGGGGAGCTGATCGCTAGGGCGTCGGGAATGCCGTACGGTGAGTTTCTGAAAGATCGGTTGCTCGATCCTCTCGGCATGAGCCGAACCTTGACGAGTCTGGCCGCCGTGCGCGAGTCGGCAGACGACAACGTGTCATCCTCCCACTTTGAGATTCGCGACACCATCAGAGTCATCGAGGAAGAAGCGGTCGACGTGTTGGCGTCGGCCGGGGCTGTTTGGTCAAACGCCTCGGACATGGCTCGGTGGATGCAGTTCCTATTGGACTCAGCCCGTGTGGGTGGGCAGGGTCTCATCAAGCCGGAGACGTTTGCAGAGTTGTTCCGACCGCACACGATTATTCCCGCGAGCCAGTTCTATCCGACTATTCGCCTCACCCAGCCCCACTGGACCACGTACGCACTCGGCTGGTTCCAGCAGGACTACCGCGGACATTATGTGGCGTTTCACACAGGCAGCCTGTCCGGCCGGATCGCAATCGTAGGGCTGTTGCCTGATGAACGGTTCGGGATCACGGTGCTGGGGAACCTGGATCACGCAGAGTTCCGACACGCATTGATGCTCAAAGCGTTCGATCTCCAACTCGGAGACAATGGTCGGGACTGGAGCGAGGAACTACTCGCATTCTATCGCGGCTTCGCGGCCGACGCCGATTCGGTCCGCTCGGGGCGGGAAGCACAGCGCAGAACTGGCACGCAACCTTCACTGCCTCTTTCCCAGTATGTGGGCACGTACACCCACCCGGTGTGGGGAGATCTCGTGGTCAGTGAGCTTGGGGATGGACTGACGGCTCAGCTGGGGGCGGAGAACCAGTTGCGAGGCCTGCTGGCACACTGGCACTACGACACGTTCCGCATTCAGCTGGGCGACGGGCGGTCGGAGCCTGATTGGGTGCAGTTCGTGTTGGGCAGAGACGGAAGGGTCGACGAGTTGCGCTTCGGAGCCGATGGGGAGATCGTGTTCGGGCGCAAGCCGTGAGGCTGTTGTGAATCGGCTCAATGTGCTGCGACTTTTTGGCTACCCTGGTTGAAGATGAGGTCGCGAGGTCTTCTCTCTAGCCGAGGAGTAGAGTAAACTGACTCGGCCTGCCGCAATCACAAGCCCCTGCACCTTACGGAGGGTGCATTGTTAGGTGTACTGCAACTGACAGACAAAGGCGCTGGATTCCTCCGCCGGCGCGAGACGCACTACCTTCCATCGTCCAAGGACGTCTTCGTGCCCCAGGGGATCGTGCGCAAATTTGGACTCCGCACCGGAGACGAGATCGCTGGGGAAGTGGGAAAGCCCCCTGGTCGCGGTAAGAGCCCTCCGCTCAAAACCGTTACTGAGATCAACAGCCGACCGCCGGAGGCGATCCAGGGACGACCGGACTTCACGCGACGCAGCGCCGTCCATCCTAACACGCAGCTGGTGCTGGAGTGCGGCCTCACGCGGTTCGGGAGGCCTGACTACACCAACCGCATCATTGATATCCTCTGCCCGTTTGGTTTAGGCCAGCGCGCGTTGATCGTTGCGCCTGCAAAAGCCGGCAAGACGATGGTACTGCAGGCCATTGCGCAGGGCATCGCGGAGAACCGTCCTGATGCACAACTGTCCATACTGCTGGTTGATGAGAGGCCCGAGGAAGTGACCGAGATGGAGATGTGTGGCTACGGAGAGGTGGTCGCATCGAGCTTCGACTTCCCAGCCGAACGCCACGTCGCACTGGCAGAGCTCACGCTTGAGCGAGCACGGCGCCGGGTGGAACTGGGTGATGACGTGGTCATCATCCTCGACTCAATCACGCGGCTAGCACGGGCATACAACACCGTTACTAGGGGCACAGGGAGGACGCTCTCCGGAGGGCTAGACGCGATGTCGCTGGAAGAGCCCAAACGGTTCCTTGGCAGCGCCCGCGCATTTGACCCTGCTCAGGGAGGCGGATCTCTCACAATTATCGGTACGGCGCTGGTGGACACGGGGTCCAAGATGGACCAAGTCATCTACGAAGAGTTCAAAGGAACTGGCAATAGCGAGCTGGTACTGAGCCGCGAAATCGCCGAACGCCGCATCTACCCTGCCTACGATCTCATTGCCTCCGCTACGCGGCGAGAGGAGTTGTTGCTATCAACTGAGGCACTTGAGGCCGCTCGGCTGCTACGGAAGCGCTTGGCGGATAGCCTACCGGTCGATGCGATGACCCTGCTGCTGACGTTGCTGAAGGGGACCGACACGAATGCTGAGTTCGTCAGCCGGATTCTGGCAGAAGGATGATGGTGGGGGACCCAATGCCTTTGCCGGATGGAGTTGGCTGGAGCAAGAGGATGTGGTGGACTTCTTGGAAACGCTCTGAAGTTTCAGAAAGGCCGCGGATTGGGCCTTCCATCTGTTCTAGCCATAGAACATTGCCATCATATAATTGAGTTGGCGAATCCCGTTTAGGAGACGCTTGCCCTACGCGGCTGTAAACGCTGCTAGGCTCAAGATGCCGGCCAATACCAGGCCATAGCCGACGGCGCCCTGTACCAGGAACACGACAATCCAGATCAGGCCGGCCTCACGCCACATCGCGCAGCTGAACACGATCCTGTAGATCACGATCGGAATGATCGAATACGCGATCAGAAAGGCAACGAGCGGCGGTGCTTGAAGGTACAATCCGAACATCATGAATCCGGCCAGCGAGAACGGGCCGATCAGGATCTGTGCGAGGAAAGCCTTGCCGTAGGTGGGATTGTGCAGGTTGTTGATTCGCTTCGCGGTGAACCCCGTCGCGAACACCGAGACGATGAAGGTGATTACAAAAGCGAGCCAGAGAGCTTGCACGATGGAACTGGGGCGCGGTGCTTGTTGAGCCACCGCGATCAACGCCGCTGTGAAGTCGACAGGCATAGTGCTGGCTCCTTCCTGTGTTGCGATTCGTTTCGGATGCGGAACAGTAACCGGGTTACCAGTGATGTATGGGCTTGGCACGTTGCGGGAAGAGACGAGCGGACCGGGGAGAGGGTCAGCGGGAGAACTTGTTCCCAGTCGGCGGGGCGGTTTGCTAGTTGCCGGTGAATCGATCGGTCCTTGGACTGGGCCGTGCCAAGATTGTGAGCGCCGTTGCTCATGTCAACCCTTGCCCGAATGTCACGCCGGTGAATCTGAGAACCGCAGGACCGGCGGAACGCCTTGAACTGAGGGGTAGTGGCCAGAGGTGGGCCGAATGGGAGCGGAATCGACTTGACGCGACCACTGCAACGTGATGTCGCTGATTCGCGATCTGCTATCCCGGTGACCATATGGGGCGCGCGTTGTGACCCAGGGCTGGCAAGGGGGGTATCTATGGTTGGAACCGAGCCGCCGAGGTGGAAATGAAGCGAATCATACGGTTACTCGCAGTCCAAAGCGCCACCATCGTTCTGGTCAGTTGCGGGGACCCGCTCGGGCCTGAGCCAATCACGGGCCTGCCCCGTGACCTCAGTGTGGCGGAAGGGAATCTGATCGATGCGGACAACCAGTTTGCTTTGAAGTTGTTTCGGGAGATCGCCGAGGCAGAGGACGACAGGAATGTCTTCGTCTCGCCTCTCAGCGTGGCGATGGCGCTCGGAATGACGTACAACGGGGCAGACGGGAGCACCCGGGAAGCCATGCAGCAGGTCTTGGAGCTGCAGGGCATGAGTCTGGAGGAGGTGAACCAGTCGTACAGGGACTTGATCGACCTATTGCGGAACCTCGACCCGCGAGTCGAGTTCGTCCTCGCTAACTCAATCTGGTACCGGAACACCCTGACTTTCGAACCGGCATTCATCGATCTCAACCGGCAATACTTCGACGCCGAGGTGTCGGCTCTCGACTTCAGTGACCCTGCGGCATCACAGACCATCAATGCGTGGGTGCAGGACAAGACACAGGGCAAGATAGACAAGATTGTGCCGGACCAGATTCCCTGGGACGTCATCATGTACCTCATCAATGCCATCTACTTCAAGGGCGATTGGACCTACCAGTTCGACAAGAGCCGCACCGCCCCTGCACCTTTCACACTCGCTGATGGGGCACATACGACGGTGGAGATGATGTCACATGGCACCGAGGTGCCCGTCTCGATGGCAAGCGGTGACGGGTTCCAGGTCTTGGACCTACCGTACGGCGGTCAGGCTTTCAGCATGACAGTCGTATTGCCAAACGCTCCCGGAGACGTAGCTGCGGTCGTGGATCGGCTCTCGCAAGGCGATTTGCACTCATCGATCGCTGCGTTACATGAGACCGAAATACACGTTTCGCTGCCCAAGTTCACGTTGGAGTACGAGATCACGCTTAACGAGGTGCTCAAGTCACTCGGCATGGGTATCGCTTTCTCGGCCGACTCGGCTGACTTCTCTAACATGTATACGGGTCCGGGGAACGCGTACATAACCAATGTAAAACACAAGACCTTCGTGGATGTGGATGAGGAGGGGACGGAAGCTGCGGCAGCGACTTCGGTAGAGATAGGCTTGACCAGTGCACCGCCGGTATTTGTAGTGGACAGGCCCTTTGTCTTTGTGATCCGGGAGAAGTTCTCGGGTACCATCCTGTTCATGGGAAGGGTGATGGATCCGACGGCGGGGTGACCGGGCTAGATTCTCAAAGCTGAACAAGGAATGATGGATGAAGAAGTACCTGACCGGGCACTTCTTCATCGATAGTCCCTGTTCGGCATGCCTTTTCCTACCTCTCCAACTCAATGCGCGACCAATCCCACCCTTCCATCCCCCTGCTGTTCACGGCCTTGACGGCGATAACGCTGCCAGGCTCTACGTCCGATAACGTCACGCGCGGATCGTTGACGGTGACGGATGTTTGGGACGGATCGCCCGGAGGTCCATAGGTTACGATGTAGTGAGTCGCGTCCGACTCAACGGCCGGATTCCACCATACCTCCACCGATCCACCGCGGCGTTCGTATTCGATGCCTGTGAGCCGCGAGGGACTCGATGCCAGCAGCATTATGGAAGCTACTGTGGTCTTGCTGACTTCTGCCACGAGCTGGTGGTTGACGGTCTCCAGCACATCGCTCACCTGGTGATAGTGGGGACTGGCCAGGATGGGATACGACCCGATGCCACCCACGATGTCGCCGTACGCCTCGTAGTACGCGTGAGCGTCGGTGCTCTTATAGTACTTTGCATCGTACGTAATGAGATCGGAGAAAAGCAACGCAGCCGCATGCTGCACATCACGAATACCGACGTTGGAGTAGCGTATAGTATTGTCGAGTCGGTGGTTCTCAGCCCACCCAACCATGTCATTGTTGAGTGCTCCGACCAGTTGCTCCCCGGCTTCCACCGCCCGTCGAACGAACTCCCGACTCCCCAGCAGCCCTGCCTCTTCTCCGGTGAAGAGTGCGAATTCTATGGTGGCCGGCATCGGGCTGTGCGCCAACACTCGCGCAGCTTCCAGCAACGCCGTCGTGGCAGAGGTGTTGTCGTCAGCCCCGGGGCTTCGATTGTTGGAGTCAAAATGGCTGCTCACCACGTAGACGAGTTCGGGATCAATCGTTCCGCGTAGAGTTGCGATAACGTTGGCTGTCCGTGTACCGCGCGGCTCGAACCACTGCAGCTCCGGCTCGTAGCCGAAGGAGCGGAGCTTGTTCACCAGATAGTCGATCGCCATTCGATTGCCGGGCCGCGTGATGTGCTTGGAGTCGAAGTTGAATAGATCTCTCGCGTACTCGTATATGCGCGGGGTAGACACGGCGGCCACGATCGGTTTGACATCGTCTGCTATGACCTCGTACATCTTGCGACCACGCTCCCGCAGGTCGAGTTCCGCTGCCAGGTTCCTGCGGATCCTTTCGAGCACTTCGGCCTTGGTGACTTTCCGAGAGAGATCCAAGAGGTACACGCCGCGTTCGGGAGAGACCGTATCACCGTCTCGTTCCGCAACGATGAGGAGTCTCGTGCCGTCAGGACTGAGGGCCCATTCGTACTCGGGAGCGACGGTCCTGACCGTATTGTTGCGGAACAACCACGTGCGTTCATCGTTCATCAGATCATACAGATGCGAGCGTCTGTGTCGACTCTCACCCATGAGAGCCAGCAACTTGCTGTTGGAGATGAACTGTGGAAACAGGTCGTGTTGGATATCACGCGTGAGCCGCCTCTCATCACTACCATCGCTTCCCACCAAGTGGAGTTCCCAGTCATCCCGCGGCATCACCTGAAAAGCCACACGACTTCCATCGGGTGACAAAGCGATGCTGGATAAGGTCGGGCACGCAGGACAAGCCTGGGAAGCCATGCGACCGATTGGGTACGGGGTCCTGCTCACGAGAAATGGCTCGGCGCCGGCCTGGAGCGATACGACCTTCACTACGTTTTGGTCGCCGTCACTGCCACTGAAGGCGAGGGTGGTACCGTCGGCCGAGACAGTGGGTGAACTAGCAGCATAGAAACGCGTTGTACCCGTCGCCAGCTCGACTACGCCCACAGTGTCGCCCCCAAGCGTATGAACCAAATGCGTGCCGCCGAGCACCAAGCGGGGATTGCCCTTGCGGCCCGGCCCCTCGGTTATGCGGCGCGGATCGCCATAGGCGGTGATTTGGTAAATGTCGGTGAACTCTGCATCGCCCTTGACACTCCCAACGAAGTAGATGGTTTCGCCGCTGGTCCCGAAGACAAGGCTGTACACTCCCAGGTCATCTGGTGCGATTGTCCGCTCACGAGCTGACTGCAACTGTCTCAGGACGATTCGCGAGTGCTCCGCATTGACGCGGGCCATTTCTGTTCGCATTCGCTGCATGGTTGCGCGGTCTCGCGCCTGACTGCGGCTCTGTAGCTCGGCTATCGCCTGCCTATGTTCTGGCGTATCCGGGACCGTCAGGTAAGCCACGTGGTCACCAGCCGGCGCAAACACCAGCCCGCTCCCGTGTACTTCGGCAACGGTGGTTGTGCTGTCACCGGCGAGTGCAACGATGTACGTGGTCAATTCTGTTGCCGTTCCAGTCTCGTACGCGGCGTACCGGCCATCCGGACTCCACCTGACGGCACGGCCGTCGGGCGCGAGCTCAGTCACGTGATAGAGTTCGCCGGTGAGGAGCGCGATTCGCTCGAGCAACTCCTCGCCGCCGGGGTCCGATAGCAGTCGCTCGAGCCCTTCCAGGGCTTCCACATAACGACCGGCATCCCAGGCGTAGTACGCGGAATCGAATTGAGCTTGATTTGACTGCTGTGCGACAGCGCGCAGGGGCAGGACCAAGAGCAGTGCTGCAGCAAGGTGGCGCGTTTTCATATTGTCACCTGAACTTCAGGGTGGTTGCCGTGGAGCTGAGGGTCGGCCGTCGCCGAACCCCTCTTAAAGTAACTATGCGGCAATACATGTTGACTGGCCGCCGTCATTCACTGCCCTGATGGCTTCTCCGAACCATGTGACCAACATTACTCGTTCCGGGTATAACGAGTATACCGGACACAAGAGGAAACCATGAGGCGATTCATCCAGTGGCTTCCTTCCCTTGCCTTAGCCGCCGGGCTGACGGGATGTGGAGATTCACTTGGACCACCAGGTGACCCTATCCTCGGCCTTCCCCGCGAGTTGAGCGTCGCCGAAGGAAAATTGATTGAGGCCGACAACTCGTTCGCCCTGAAACTGTTCCGCGAAATCAACCGGCAGGAAGGAGACACCAACATATTCATTTCGCCCCTCAGCGTGGCGATGGCCTTGGGCATGACCTACAACGGGGCGGCCGGCAACACTCGAGACGCGATGCAGCAGACGCTGGAGCTGCAGGGGATGAGTCTTGAGGACGTGAACCGGTCCTACCGGGATCTGATCGATCTGTTGAGGAATCTGGATCCGCTAGTCGAGTTTCTCATCGCCAACTCCATCTGGTATCGGAACACAATCACCTTCGAGCAGGCATTCCTCGACATCAACCGGCAGTTCTTCGATGCTGAGGTGAGGGCCCTGGATTTCAGCGATCCCTCTGCGTCTCAGATCATCAACGGCTGGGTTGAAGAGAACACCAGAGGGAAGATCAAGGAGATCGTACCCGCGGTGATCCCTGCTGACATAATCATGTATCTGATCAATGCGATCTACTTCAAAGGCGACTGGACCTATCAGTTCGACCAAGATCTGACTCAGGACGGTTCCTTTACGCTGAAGGATGGGTCGCAGACGACGACGGACATGATGTGGCACGCGGAACCGGCTGGTGTGGGATATTCTCGCGGCGACAACGTGACGATCGTCGATCTACCCTACGGGGGTCGAGCATTCAGCATGACAATCATCGTGCCGGACACGCCGCAAGGTATCGACTCGTTGATCGGCACGTTGACAGGTGAGAACTGGGCTCAATGGATGGCCGGCATCGACTCCACCGCAACCGTTGTGTCGATGCCCAAGTTCAAACTCGAGTTCAAGCTCGAGATGAACGACGTGCTCAAAGCGTCCGGGCGGAGGAGCCTGCATTAGCTATGTGGATCACAAGGCGTTTGTGGATGTGAACGAGGAAGGCACGGAAGCAGCGGCGGTCACCGTGGTTGCCATTGGCGAATCGGCTAGCCTGGGGCCTCCGACGCTGATCATCGACCGGCCATTTGTCTTCGTAGTCCGTGAGAGGTTCTCGGGCACGATCCTGTTCATGGGGAAAATGATGGACCCGACTGCGGGGTGAGATTCCGCGCAACTAGCCTCCCATTTAGGTGGGCTGAGCCGAGAGTATCGAACGCCGCCGGACGCTCGAAGCTGTGAAGCTGTGGGTCACCGGCGATGCTAGGGCGACACAGGAAAGAAACCGGACGTGGGCGGTAGCGCCTATACCAGCAGAGCTATGGCTACCTGCGAGGGCGGGTGAGATAGGTAGCCTCAGTGAGACTCGATGCGTCGACCCAACTCGGTGCGATCAGACGGGATTGCGGCCGAGTTGAGACAACCACCAGGACGACGGGTGCCAGTTTCCAACATGGCAGCGCGTAGGGTACGACTGTCGCAACGCCCGGATGCTCTTTGAATCTCATCGCATCACCACCTTGAGCCGCATCACATACTCCACATCCATCTCATCGCGCCAGACACCGTAAGCTACATCGCCCACGAACCTGACCAGCTCGAACCGCTTGGGTAGGGTCACCTCTCCGAGGAAGCGTCCCTGTGCATCGAACACATCCCAATCCGGCGCACCCAGTGCCAGACGCGGGTTGGCGAGGAACACTTCAGGATTGTGCGCACGGTAGCTCAAGTCATCTCGTTCCTCCTCGGAAAGCTCACTGGGGTGTGACACCTGTTGCACCCAGAGGCTCTCCTGAGGCCCGAACTGAAAACGGAAGAATGCCGGATAATGATCTGCGAGCTGAATGTTCCGCTCGAATTGTCGGAATAGGGACTGCGGAAACACATGCTGGAGCGCGTCCATGAAGATCCGCTCGTCGGCTGTGGTCACCGGCACCGTCTCGGTCGGCTTGTTGATGATCCGCACCGTGGCGCCGGTGCTATCGTAGAATGCGATGCGATAGTCGCTGCTAAATCCGTACGCAATACCCGCCTCCGCAGTGAGCGTCCAAACGGGATCTGCTGCCAACAGGTTGAAATGAGGGCCGTCTTCGGACATCGAGATAGCCGTTCCCGCGGGAAACTGGAGTAGTGTGTCGCTGACTGACCCGTCGGTGTTCCACAGTACGACGGCGTCAGGCGTGCCAGGTGCCGCCTCACCCATGAATCCCAGGAATCGAAGCTGCACGGCGAGCCGCCCGTCACCCGTCATCTCCCAGCGGACGGGAATCCCACGGCGGATATCGAATGGGGTGCCGGGTACGCTGGAACCGTTGGTGTCAAATCGGCTCACTCGGTAGTTCTGGAGATCAGGGATAGCCAGTGTATCGCCGGCCTCCATGAGACACGGACCCAACGCATTGCCCAGGTCTTCCGGTCCTGACCCCATCTGGCCGAAGGCGTCAAGGAACACGCCATCTGGTGAGTACACCCGCGCCGACGAGGCTGCCTCATCGACTACGTAGATTCGCCCTCCCGTATCAACGCAGATGCCGGCAATCCGGCCAAACAGGTAATCGGGATTGCCCTCGGCTTCTCCGATCAAGAGGTCCTGCACGGCACGCCACTCGGAACCCTGGCGCCACAGTCCGTCAGCGGGATTCGAAATGACCGTCAGTCCGGCACTATCGCTAAAGGTACCTTCCCACCCAACGGCGTCGCCCCGCGAGCAGGTGAAGCTCAATAGGACGAGTGATAGCAAGATGAAGTGCACTTGCGCTGTCTGTTGTGTGCCCACGCGGCCCAAGTTACCTCCAGTAGATAGATATCGACTATAACTATACTAAATGGTGTATTGAAGTTCATGAACGGATCATGGGAGGTATGTGACAATACCATCTCGATCCGCCGGACCGACGCTTCGGAGGTCCGCACCCGGGATCCGGTAACTCATTGTCACTACTACCTTTAGTGGAATCATGTCCATACCTTATGTTCTTAGTCTGATGGTAGACACCGATATCGACGTAGTGGTCGGAAGTCTCTGCCGTTCACCCAGGGTACGGCAGGGCCGGAGAACTGTGCCTGCCAAGGGACCGAGGTGCTGGTGGTACGGTTGAAGCCTGTTGGCGTCTTGGTCTTAGCCTAGTGAGCTGCGCGACGGCGCGGTCCTTCCGACCGAATCGGGAGCATCAAATCGGCAGCGCGCTCTCCGACGATGGGAGCCAGAGCGCCATTCTGGACCGATGCAGATGCGACTGGTTGATTTGACAAGACGGCAACCCCGGACTAGCGTTAATGAGTGCGTAGGTATATTGCAACGAGCGCTGCGAACCAGTGAACATCAGTTTCGGGACCTGGTGCATAACCAGGCCCCCTTTTTTTCGAAGTTGACACAGATCCACGGTCCGCTCCGGCGTGCTGGCCAGTATTAAGCAAGGAGCCGGGAGCGGCAGCCCATCGCGGGGGCAAGGTCCGCGCACGATGTTGAGGGCTCGGTAGGTACGGCATATCCGGACTCCGAGGACATCAACAACAACACGAGGAGTATGGAATGCGTATCACAGGAACCGTGAAGTGGTTCAACGACAGTAAGGGCTTCGGCTTCATCACGCGCGAGGACGGCGAGAAAGACTGTTTCGTTCATCATTCGGCGATCCAGGGTGGCGGATTCAAGTCGCTCCGCGAGGGTGAGCGGGTGGAGTTCGACGTCGTGCAGGGCGATAAGGGACCGGCAGCGGAGAACGTCACCCGGCTCGACGGCTGAGTGGAGCTGCGCTGACGGCAAGTAGGTGGTGGCCACCCGCGGAGGTCCGTGGGTGGCCGCTTCACGATTCACCCATTCCCCAACGTCAAGCGTGGTAGGGAAATGATTGAGATTGTTCTCGGCGAAGGAGACAGTGTGGATTGGGCGCTGAAGGCATTCAGGCGGAAGATACAGCGCTCTGGCATCCTGAGAGATTTGAGTAGGGGCCGCTTCTATACCAAACCGAGTTTGGCAAGGAGACTGAAGCTGGCGGCTGCAAAGCGGCGCAGACGTCGGAACCACCGCAACTCATGACTGGGACGGAAATGCTGCTAATGGATAATGGGCGAGCGTATACAGACCGATTCGGCCACGAGTGGTCGGTAAGTGCGGGGCAAGTGCGTGGGGCGAACAAGTCCGTGGTCTTCACGTGCGGTGAATTCCAATTGGTTGCCGCGGAGGCCGAGGTAGCAAATGCGGCCAACTTCACCGATAGTCAACTCAAAGAACTCTTCTGTGACGCTGAGCGAGTTGTGGTGCATGAGAACGAGATGTGGTACGTAGGGTATCGGCGAAGAGCGAGTGGGCGGGGCGGTCGGGCCCAGGGAGGAATGTGCACCAGATTCAGGTCGGAGACCGGAGAACTCCGCTATGCCAAAGCCATGATTCTCTTCAGACACATGCGTGAAGATGCTTTGCTTGAGCACTTGGCGGCTGCACAAAGAGCCACCTCCAATGCCACCTCATGAACGGGCTGGATCGGTTGGAGTTGGCTGACCGGCACGGATTGCGATAAGATGGTGCAACGAGCCTCGACGCTATTCGCGTCGGGGCTCGTTTGCTCTCCACGGTGACGCCCCTTCCGCAACTCGAACTGAGGCAGGTGGCTCTCTCAACGAGGCACCGAGCGGTCTCAGTCGCCGAGGTCTCAAGAGACTAGGCGCACCGGGTAACGCTCTGGCGATTGCCGGCCGATTGCCCGCAATCGGGGATCCGCGATCGTGCGTCTGCTGCGAAGCCGGAACCGGTGAAATGAGGGCTGCGGCATGGAGCTGAGTGGCAGATCACGGAGTCGCAGGCGTGGCAGCTGGCGAGGCACACGCCCGAAACTAGATTGCTGTGGCAAGGATGCGGCTCGCATCAGTCAGAGGGGCACCTGCCAAACCATCAACGGGTGGCGTTGGCAGCAGTGCAGCTTGCCCCGTTGCGTTGGGGGGGGCGCTATTGATATGAAGTCATATCCATCTGGGCTAGCATACTAGGCCTACGATAGTCCACGCAATCCGCGCTGCAATGGAATGGGCAGAGTAGGGTTGAAACGAGCCTGGTACCGGCTTCCTGACGAGCGGCTGCTCGATGTCAGGCTGTGTGACCTCGGTTTGAGAATCAAGGGTAGTCCGCTGCAAAGCCGGATCGAGCAGCTCTATGCCGAGCTCGAGCATCACAACATCTGTTTTCGCCCCCACTACTGGCTTTCAAGCGACTGGTTCTCCCCCGAGGATGTACCAGGGATTGCGGTCCCATTCTTCCTTTCCCACTCCCGGCTCATGAAACTGGAGCGGCGCATGATGCTGGAGGTCGAGGGCGGTACCAAGACGTGGTGCATGCAGCTGTTGAGGCACGAAACAGGTCATGCCATCGAGGTAGCCTATCGGCTGAAGCGCAGGGCGAAATGGCAAACGGTCTTCGGACGTTCGTCGCGGGCTTACCCCGAGTTCTATAAGCCCAAGCCATTCAGCCGCGAGTACGTGTTACATCTGGATTGGTGGTACGCGCAGAGTCATCCAGTGGAGGATTTTGCTGAGACCTTCGCAGTCTGGATGAGGCCGGGATCGGAGTGGCGCAGGAAGTACAAAGGCTGGCCGGCTCTCAAGAAGCTGGAGTATGTGGATGAGCTGATGTCGGAAATCTCTGACAGAGCACCTTTGGTGCGATCGAGAGCACGGTTGGAGCCACTCGATCAACTGGATATCACGTTGCGGGAGCACTACGAAGCAAAACAGCTACGTTATGGAACCGAGCATCCCGACGTCTATCCGCAGGACCTCAGAAGGCTCTTCTCGGATTCACCGGCTCACGGCAAGAAGCCGCCAGCTACGGCACTACTTCGTCGCATGGGACCTGAACTGAGAGAGCTGGTGTCCAGTTGGACAGGGGAGTCTGCATACACCGTCAATATGCTGCTGAAGGAGATGATCAAGCACTGCCGCCGACTGAATCTACGCGTCCACCGTCCAGAACGTGAGGTGAGGATTGAACTAGCTGTTCTCTTGACGATGCACACCATGAACTTCGTATATAGCGACGATCACAGGTTGGCTCTATGAAGTACCGGGTCTTGGTGTTGACACATCAGGACGTTGAGGTGCCTGACAGCGTCGACGGGTTCAGTGACAAAGAGATCGTCGTGTGGAGGACTGAGTACGACGTGCTGACTGCCCTGGCGCACCTTGGCCACGAGGGAAGACTGGTCGGTGGGGCTGATGGGTTGGCAGCGATTCGACAGACTTTACTCGACTGGAAGCCCCACATCGTGTTCAATCTGCTTGAGGAGTTCCGTGGACGAGGAATCTACGTGCCGTACTTGTTAGGGTACTGCGAACTGATGGGGCAGCCGTTTACCGGCTGCAATCCCGCTGGTCTGTTGCTGACTGATAACAAGGCGCTTACCAAGAAGATTCTCCGTTATCACCGCATACCTGTGCCGGCATTTCTGTTGGTGACGCGTGGCAGGACGGTGCGGCGGCCGCAGCGACTGGAATTCCCGCTGATCGTGAAGTCTAACACAGCGCATGGCTCGGCGGGTATCGCGCAGGCTTCAGTCGTCAAGAACGAAGTGGAGTTAGCAGACCGCGTTGCCTTCGTACACGAGAGCCTGCAAACCGACGCAATCGTCGAACATTACGTCGAGGGTCGAGAGATCTACGTACCGCTAATCGGGAACCGGCGACTTGAGACGTTTCCGATCAGAGAGCTGGAGCTTGAGAGTCTGCCAGAGGGAACGCACCGGATTGCCACCCAGAAGGTGAAGTGGGACCTGGATTATCGAGACAGACATAGGATCAAGTCTAGGATAGCAGAATGTTTGCCTGACGGTCTGACGGATCGTGTGTTCAAGTTGTGCAAGCGGGTTTATCGCATACTCAATATCAATGGATATGCCCGGATGGACCTGAGACTCACGGACACCGGCAGGGTGTATGTGCTTGAGCCGAACCCCAACCCCGACTTGGCTCTGGACGATGACTTTGCTGAAGCTGCCGAGGCTGCGGGTGTGCCTTATGATCGGCTAATACAGCGCATCCTGAATCTCGGGTTGAGGTATCATGCGCGAAGTGCGACCTGAAGGCCGGGCTCACGCTGCACCCGACGACGTGTCGGGAACCACCGTCGGCACAGAATCACTGGGTGTCACTGAATCTCCCCGGACAACGGAGTCGAGGGACGTGAGGGAGTCCACAACGATGGCGGAGTCTCCGGCTGTGGCTGAATCGCCCGGTGCAGCGTCTCGGGGTGATGTCGGTTCGACTGCAGCGGGACTCACGACCGGGGGAGGTGCCGGGGCCTGTGCCCGACACAGCCATGCTGCCTCGGCATTGGCGTACCCGACCCTGGGCAAAACTAGAAATAGAGCCAGGGCTAGGCCCCAGAGTAGCACTCCCTGTGCCAGCAGATGTGGCACCACCATGTGCGACCGCCACGTGTGGACCCCAGCCCATACTCCAGCCACCACTACTCCGACGACGGCGGCCAGATAGAGGAACAGGCCCAATCCGCAGGTGCGTCCATAGGGCCACTGAGTGATGCCGAGCGCCAAGACTACCCCTGCGGCGACGCGAATCCAGCTACCGATCGGTGGGTAACGGGTTGACAATCTTTCGGGGTGCTGAGCCTGAGCGCCACTCGAAGGTTCCGGCTGTCCGGGTTGTGCAGCGGATTTCGCCGGGAGACCCTTAGGCGTTGGGCTATCTGGCTCTTCGTCAGGGAACTGGGCCAGTAGCTTGTCTATCCGCTCGAGATCGAAGCCCTTCTTGGGAGGTTTCTTACCCACCTTAGAACCTCGTGATTCAGTGTTGGATGCCAATCCGGCAAGTAGATCCCGCGTCCATCCCCGAGAGTAATAAAGCCAGATACCCTAGCATGAGAAGGCGCGTGTCCCAGTGTCGATCCGTATTCCCCCGTTCGACTGAATTGTCAACACAGATCCGGGGATAGGGCAAGTATCAGCGCCAGCTTTGCGGGACTGCCTCGGGCTTGGTGGCAACAATCCCTTCCCCTTCCTTTAGGGAGTCGGTCAGTCGTCCCATGATCTTGCGTAGATCCCGAAACCGCACGAGACGACGGTCGTCCTCGTCCCACAAGCTCAGCCACAGGGTCTTGATGCTTGCGCCCAGCGTAAGCCGTGTCACCTGCTGAAGTTCGGGATTCTCGTCGAAGCACCGCTGCAAGTGATAGTTCGGGATTCGCGGAGCTACGTGGTGAATGTGATGCAGCCCGATACTGGCGGTGAACCACTGCAACACTCTTGGCAGTATGAAGTGTGACGCGCCTTCGAGACCCGATGCGTAATAGTCCCACGCCTCGCGGTAGCGCCAGTAGGTGTCTTCGAATTGGTGTTGGACGTAGAAGAGGAATACTCCGAGCGAGCCAGCGATGAGTGTGATGGGAAGCTGCACTAGGAGAAATCGGTTGAGTCCGACCGTGAGCCACATAATCCCGATGACTGCCGCAAGCGCCGCATTGGTCCAGTGAACGCTGTGCCATTCTCGCCGCCAACTGAAGGGAGTATCGAGCGGCAAACGGTGCTTCAGAACGAACTGATATGTGGGGCCAACTAGCAGCAAGACCGCAGGATGTCTGTACAGTCGATACAGAGTCCGCTTCAACTTCGAGAGGCTGAGATACTCTCGCACCGTAAGCGTCGTGATGTCACCGAAACCTCGGTGGTCCAGGTTTCCGGAGGTTGCGTGATGGATCGCATGCGTCTTGCGCCAGTAGGCGTAGGGGACCAGAGTGAGGATCCCTATGGTGAAGCCTACAGCCTCGTTGGCACGGTGTGACTTGAAGAAAGCGGCATGGCCGCAGTCGTGTTGGAACATGAACATCCGTACCACCAGCAGTGCTGCGGGTACCGCAAACAGCAGAGTGAGCCAGTACCCAACCTGCAGGCTCCAAAGCATCACCAGCCAGACTAGGACGAAGGGCACTGCAGTGTTGCTGATCTGGTACAGGCTGCGCCAGACTTCCGGCTTGCGGTAGGGTGTCAAGAGCGCGTTCCAGTCGATGTGGGATTGAGCTACCGTGCTTGATGTCATGTTCACCTGCTAAAAGACGTCGTTCGCGCGCATGAAAAAAAGAGCCGCTCTCGCGAGCGGCCTCCGTTGTATCGACTCATATTAATCGTTCACGTTTCGTGGCGCTAGGGAACTGCGAGGGCTGCACCCTTTGACGTCCACATTCGCCCCGTGTTTCGCGTCAACAATGAAGGTGCCCCGCGAGGAATACCGCCGAGTGAAGGCGAAGCCCCTGTACCGCCTTGACTCAGTCAGCTCGTTCTCTTTCCTTGCGTGACCAACAGCAACCCAGACGACGCGGGCGACTGGGCACGATGCATACCACGCACAGCCAGCGTTCCACAGTTGGGGGTTGCTCCCAAGATTCCGGAGATACGTAGTGGCAAGCTGGCAGCGCAGACTGGCTGAGAGGAATCCCCGCAGACGTGTTGCATCTGTGGACTGCAGTGTTGCCCCGCGACACCTCGGCCGCAATCCTCGTTCGGCGGCGACCGGCGCGCGTTTTATCGTGGGAGCCTTTCTTGCCACAGTACCCGCCGCGGCATGGAGCCAGGATGTACCGGTCACATTGGACACTGTTACTGCGGTTGGAACACGGATCTCGCCGGCGCTTTCGGGGCGGACCCGAGCTGTGGAAGTGATCGATCGGCAGCGACTCGAACGGTTGCCGGTCCGATCGCTGGCGGATGCACTGCGCTGGGCGTTATCGGTGGACGTGATGGCTCGCTCACCGGCCCAGGCGGATCTGTCGATCCGCGGTTCGAGCTACGAGCAAGTATTGGTGTTGGTTAACGGGGTTCGAGCCAGCGATCCTCAGACCGGTCATTTCGACCTCAACCTAGCGGTTCCGCTGGACCAGATAGAGCGAATCGAGATACTGCGTGGACCGGGTTCTGCTGTCTACGGTGCGGATGCTATGGGTGGAGTTGTCAACGTGGTGACGCGGGCGGCCGGCCCCCACATGGTGGCCCGGCTCGAGGGAGGCTCCTTTGGTACTGTGGGTGGAGCTCTTGCTGGAGGGGGGGAGATCGCGCAGACAAGAGTCGCTGGCGGAGCGGACTACGTGCGCTCGCGCGGGCACCGGGACGGCGTGGACTACCGAATAGGACAGGCTAGCCTGACAGCTGAGACCTCCATTTGGGGCGGACCTCTGACGGCTCGCGCTGGTCAGGCATGGAGAGATTTCGGGGCCGCTGATTTCTATGCACCCTTTCCGTCGTATGAGAAGACCCGCACAACGACTGTCGGTGTGTCATGGCGCAGGCACGCGACGCCACGGTTGGAGCTGAGGCCGGTCGTCCACCTGCGACGCCACCACGACGACTTCATCCTGAGACGTTCCGACCCGGATTTCTATCGCAACGAGCACACTTCCACACAGTATGGTGCCGAAGCTGCCTTGCGGTACCGAGCGAGTGACGGGCTGACGCTGGCCACAGGTGGGGAAATTCTGCTCGAGGACCTGGAGAGCAACAGTCTGGGTGACAGATCTGAGGGCCGCTGGGCACTGTTCGGTGAGGCCTTGGGGGTGTGGGGTCCTGTGACAATAGGTGCTGGGGTGCGCGGTGACCGGTACGAAAGCTATGGATTCGCGTTGTCTCCCTCGGTGTCGGTGGCCCTGCAGGCTGATGAGCTGCGGGTCCGTGGGCTGGTCGGGCGATCGTTTCGTGCGCCCAGCTGGACTGAGCGTTTCTATGAGGACCCTGCCAACCGAGGACGGGAAGACCTTGATCCCGAACGGGCGTGGGCCGCGGAAGTTGGTGCAGATATGCGGTTGTTCGGCAGCGCAGAGCTTTCAGTATCGGCATTTGGCCGTAAAGCCCTTGGGCTCATCGACTGGGCCCGCCCGCCGGGCGATGAGATGGCTGTCTGGGAGACGCGCAACGTGAAGACCGCGACATTTCGCGGCTTGGAGGCAAGACTGCAAGGGATAGTTCTGGTTGGTGCTGACATCGCAGTTCAGGGGAGTGCTGTCTCGGTATCGGTTGGTGAAGCCGACGACTTCGTCTCCAAATACGCCTTGCGGCCGCTGGTTCGCGAGGTTTCCGTGAGCCTAAACAGGGGCTTGGGGCCCGCGGTAGCCGAGTCCCAACTTAAATACCGCCGCCGCGAGGCAGAGGGTAGCTACTGGCTCATGGACCTGCGAGTGGTCGTGCCAGGTCGCTTGGGTGCCGTATACGTAGACGTCCTCAACGTGCTAGATGCAGAGTACCAACTCATAACGGGGACTTCGGCACCGGGTCGCTCTGTGATGGTGGGTTTTCGGGTCGGTACCGGAGGGCGGTTCGAGGGCTGATCAGCTGCACCTGTGCTCGAAACTACGACTGGACTGTCCCGTAGTATTAGGGCAGGAATAGGTACCTAGCGTTTCAAGTAGAACATCTACCGAAGGTTGGTCGTCACCATGGTGCTTCGACGCATCCTCCTGGCAGGGGCCCCGATCGCATTGGTTCTCGCTGGTCTGGCGGCGGTATCCCAGTACAGAACGAAATCTGACGTAATCGTGAGCATCCAACAGCTGGCGGCTGAGAGGGTCGAGGCCTCTTCGCACAGGGCGCACGTATCCAGACCGCCCCCGCCTCCACGCAAAGGTGCGTTCCTATCGCTGACCGGAATTGGAGACGACGAGATGGTCTCTGAGGGCTTCACGCTGGCAGGGCCCTTGGACGTGCGGATCTTGGGGGTTGGCGAGGGCATGGGTGGTGAGATGTACGATTTCGGGTGGATCACGAACGCCCTCACTCGACAAGTGGTGTGGCGGATGGACCTAGAGCACACCGAGCACGCCGGCGGGGCGGACAAGAACCGGGTTGTGGATGACGTTGTCACGCTCGAGCCGGGTGACTACATGGTGTATTACGTTACCGATGGCTCGCACTCCTGGTCTAACTGGAATGCGACGGCGCCGGCAGACGAGAATGTGTGGGGCATCACGTTGCTGGCACCCGAAGGCGCGGATGCCTCGCAACTGGTCACAGCGTACGAATTCCCATCCGACCCGGCGATCGTTGCGCATCTCATCGGAATCCGGGATAACGAGCAACGCAGCCAGCGATTCACTCTAGCTGATGCATCGAAGATCCGCGTTTACGCTCTCGGTGAGGGCTCCGGCGGCGACATGTATGACCACGCGTGGATCGAAGACGCGGCCACCGGACGCGCCGTGTGGGAGATGACCTACCGTACCACTGAGCACGCGGGTGGTGGTGACAAGAATAGACTGTTCGACGGGATCATAGGTCTCGAGGCCGGTGAGTATGTGCTGCGCTACGAATCGGATGGCTCCCATTCGTTCGAAGGTTGGAACACAACCGCTCCCAGCGATCCCTTCAACTACGGTGTTACGCTGTTCAGAGTGGAACGCTAAGAGAACAACACAACAATGTTGGTGGTCCTGCGTCAGGCCCGACCGAAGGCCGCTCAAGATAGCGGCCTTCTCACTTAGCCGCACCTGAGCGGCGGCGCTTATGCAGTGCCGAATACAGCAGATTCTCGATCCGCTGACTCAGCCGAATCGGTCGGGGAAACGTGTCGCGGCCGAACGTCCGCACTTTGACAGACCTCGCGCCGGCGAGGTTCGCGGAAGCGATGTCAGTCAGATACTGATCGCCCACCATTAGAACGCTATGTGGATCGACCACTCCGAGCACTTGCCTCCCGTACTCGATGAGTTCGCGACTCGGCTTCCTAATCTGACTACCTCCATCCGACAGAATGCCGTTCACTTCGTCGACTGTATGAGTGTCTCTCCCTCCTAGCTTGTGGCGAAAGACCAATCCGTCGGCCGTGGTGTAGCCTCGCAGGACGTGCACCTCCGGAAATAGCTCACCCAATGACTCGAAACGGGTCTCGTCACAGTTCGAGAGAATGGCATGCCGCGCTGGGCCGTTGCGAAACAGGTTCCGGATGTGCGGAAAATGATCGCTAACTTCCCGGCCGTGGTAGGTCATCAAGGTGCCATCCACGTCCCATAGTACCGCAGCTATGTCTAGCTCCTTCAGAAACGCAGCATCTATCTCGGCGACGTTGTCGAGATGATATGTCGGCTCCAGTTGCGACAGGAGGTACCCGAGACGCGGAAGCGACTGTCGCAGAGTAGCTAGATGACCTGCACCCATGAAAACAAAGGTACCGCCTCACGGGCAATCGGTCATAGTCTTTCTCGGAGGATTGGGTGACTGCGCCTTCCAGTACTGCGCGACGCCCGCTGGAATCGGCGAGCAATCTAGCTGGGTGGAGGGTCGCCTACCCCGTCTCTGATTGAACAAGTTCAAGATCTTGAGGCTCTGAAAGATGAGAGCGAGAACCACACGTCGAATCTAACGGAGTTCATGCGAATGGCACTCACGTGACCGGTCGAGGTTGCCCGAAACCCCGCAGATACCGCTGTCGTAGGGTGAGCAGAGCCATTAGGGGTCTGTTGCAGGGACTCGTTCAGCCACTACGGCAATAGGAGAAGCACATGTCAAGATCGGGTACAGGCCGCGGCAGTATCACCCAGGCGATGGCGTGGATGCTTGGCCTGTCAGTCGCCCTCTTCTGGGCGCCCATGGTCGGTTCATTGATCGCTGGGTTCGTCGGCGGTAGGAAGGCCGGAAGTGCCGGCCGCGCGTTGGCAGCTGCACTGCTGCCGGGCGTAATCCTCGTCGTTGTATCGATCCTACTCGGTGCCTTGATCGGTTGGATTCCGGTCGTCGGTCAGCTGGTAGCGTGGCTGATGGGGATGGGTGCTTGGGTCCTGGGATTCGTGAACTTGGTGCCGCTGCTGATCGGTGCGCTAATCGGTGGAGCGACGGCGAGGTAGTGTAGTCTCAAACCGGTTCTCTTGTGAGAGCGAGATCCACGAAGCGGTCGGTTGCCAGCCGACCGCTTCGTTAGCTCTATTACGCGCGTTCAGTTCAAACGAAGACCAGCCTGTCACAATCAAATAGATTCTAGCCGGTCCCTGCTCGCTGCCCGTGCCCACTGTTCGCCCCTACAGACGCCTGCTCCGCACCCTGAAGTCGACATTGTCTTGAATCCAGGCCCAGAGATCCTCCTGGGCCTCTACAGCAGTGCCTGATCTGGTCTGTTCCTTCCAACCACCCATGACCTGATCGTCTACCGTCCACATGCGCACTCTCTGGCGCTGGATGTCCCGTTCCCATGCCACTGAAGCGGTCGGCGAGCTGTACAGCAGCCGAACTGTCACGCTCCGGGAAAGATACTCCAGCGGTGCGAGATCGATGTGGGCATACGCACTGGTCGTATCGAAGCTGCTGCGACCGGTGGCGTCCGGTATGCCATCGCTCAAGACCACAATGTTGAGCGGCGCGAGCACGAGTCCTTGCCGTTTGACAAGCGTGGCAACGCGTCCGAAGAAGGAGTTGAAGTCGGTGAACGAATCTTCAGGTGGGAAGAAGTCACGCAGCTGAACGCCAATCTCGGCTACGTCTTTTCCCTGAAACGCATGAATTGGTTGAAAGGACTTCGGCTCACCGACCCGAGCTCCTCCTACGGAGCCGACGAACACGGCGGAGGGGACCCGGAGGTCCCCCAAACCGTTTAGGTGTCCGTACAGGTAATGAGCGGCAAAGTCGATGGCGTCATCGTAGTTGCCTGTTGCCCTGAATGAGCCGCTGACATCAATACCGATTACGAGTGTCGAACGGGCCTGTCTGGCGTTATCGGCTGGCTCGCACGATATGCCGGCGAGTGTCACCAACGCGACACCGAGCGGTAGCAGCTTGACGGGTCTCATAGTGTTGCCCCCACGTCCGGTACCGGCTGGGGCCGCGGCCGAGGTGCCGGCACTCCATTCTTCACTTTGGAGAACCTGGGTGTCTTGGCTAGCACCTCGTCGATGCTCCTGAAGGGTAGAGCGAACATCGGCCGAGATACGATTACGACTACCGCAAAGTTCACCGTAGCCGCGAAGAGTTGAAGCACTGGAAGCGAGATCAGCTCAAACACTCTACGCGCTTCCTTCTTGAACCACTCAGTTTCCGCCTTGAGTGCAGAAATCGGGGCGTTCCAGTAGTCGATCTGCGAGGAGGCTGGGATGGACTGCAGCCCACCTTCTTGGCGGATTGTGTCACGAGCAAGGACAGCAACTAGCGCCGGTGTGCCGTAGCGTCCAAAGAGAAACCAAGTCATCCCGCGAACACCCACCCAACCGAACGAGGCGAGCAGTAGGGTCGATATCAATCCCAGTTGCAGCTGCTCGTTGGTCGTCTGCGCGATCCAGGGAGTGATCGCGTCGATGAGTTCGCGATACAAGAAAATTACCTCAAAGAACATCACGAACAGTTCAACAAAAGACATCTGCACGATCTGCACGACATCCTTCGTGCGCATGGCTTGAGCCAATGCGAATACACACGCGAAGCTCCCCAGCACTAGGAAGTACAAGAAGATCCAGAGTATCGGTGCCAAGAGTCTTGGATCCGGTTCGTACCCAGTAATGCCGGCAAGCACCTCGGTCAGGGTCGGCCGCAGCGTGTACATGAAGATGAGCGCTTCGACCGCGGACCACAGGAGCAGGGCAAGGAATGCGACCCATGGAACGCCGGGCTTGAAGTAGTTTCGCGAAGTCCAATCGAGGACCCGAAGCGGCGACTGGAAAGTGGCTCTCAGAGCTGCCCCTGCCAGGCCGACGGACAAGCGCAGTAGGTTCCAGACCCATCCTATCAACACGACCGCGAGCTGAACGAGTCCAGCCCAATAGAACCAGGTACAACGGCCCGCATCCCACCAAGACGTGAGCATGGCGGTCGCAAATCGGCCGCGGTTGGATCTGAACGGGATCGTGTAGAGAGCTCCCATGGTGAGCCACACACCGGTCGACACCAGCAACATCGGCAAAAGTATCACCAACCGCTTCACCAATACCTCTGGCATTGAGGTACCATACCAGGCGAAGTTGACCATTGTCGCGTGCCAGTCCGGGATCCAGTTGACTGGGGCGGTGAGGATACTCACCGCACCGCGCCACTCGTTGGGAACGAAGGCCTCGAAGTTCTGCATGCAGTCTGCTCCTTTCCGTGTGTGGAACGCCGGAAAAAGAGAAGTGCCGGAACGAACTGGGTCCGTTCGCGGTCGCTGGAATATCCGTGTTTTGCGTGTGACCTACGGTGCGGCTTGGGGCAGTTGGCAACGATGAGCTACGTCACACTTGGACGCGCTGATTTCTTCGCCCTATCTTCGGAACTCGACTCCGAAGCGTCACCGTTAAGTTGAGTGTTTGTAAGGAGTTGCAGGCGGATGGCTCGGCGATATTGACGCCGCTCCATGCGAGGTTGAGCGGGTCATCCCGGTGCAAGATCACCAGCCGGTTTGAATCGATGTCGGAGATCCTGGAATTTCAGGCTTATCAGCTCAAAGCAACGAGATCATGGTTAACCCGGCTCACGGTTCACTCACAGCCGCCATCCTCGGGTCCACCCGCGTTGCACGCCGAGCCGGGACGTAGTTCGCCAGAAGTGCGACGGATGTGAGGATGAAGATCACCACCGCGTAAGTTGCCGGGTCGGTGGTCCGGATCTCGTAGAGCATACTGGTCATGAGCCGTGACATGGCAACGGCTCCCAGCAAACCTAGTGCGGTTCCCGCCATGATTATCCGCATCCCACGCCCCAGCATCAGGCTCACTAGCTGATCGGGTCCCGCGCCAAGAGCCATGCGAACCCCAATCTCACGGGCCCGTTGTGCCACAGTGTACGCAGTGATGCCGTACGTACCCAGAGCGGCCAAGCCCAAGGCGGCGCTCGCAAACAGAGTGAGCAGAAACACATGGAGCCTGGGGCCTGACAACGCGGTATCCTCTAGCGCCTGCAGCAGCGGCACGATGAGGGGAACCGGTACGCTCGGATCCAGCGACCATATCGCTTTGCGCAGGGCACCTGCCATGCTCGCGGGGTCGCCACTCGTCCGCACGAGCAGGGTCATAGTCGGCAACGGTGCGAGGCCGTAGGGCAGGAATACCGTGGGCACGGGATTCTCAGCATAGGTCACATCGCGAATGTCGCTGATCACGCCGACAACGTTCATCAGGGGACCATCTGGCGTGCTCCACGCAATTTGCTTGCTGACGGGGTCTCTCCCGAGCCATAGCAGTGAGGCCAACGACTCGTTTATTACGACCGAGGCGTCAGCGCCTCCAGCGTTCTGCGCGCGGGACGGGCCTGCGGTGTTGCTGTCGCCTTCGTAAAGGAACCGACCCGCCACCAGCCGGACGCCCAGTGCGTCAAAGAAGCCCGGCGTGACAGCGCGCCATTGAACGGCAACGAGATCGTTTTGTTCGACTACCTCGCCCGCGACACCGACGAAATCAGCCGCCCTCACGGCGCTCAAAGGGCTGACCGTGGAAGCCCCGGCAGCCGTAACTCCGGGAACCGCTTCGAGTTGCTGCAATATGTCGTGATAGAACATTGCGGTCTCCCGGGACAGTTCCGGATATGACTCTGCCGGCAGCGACAGCTCGGCGGCGAGAACGCCCTCCGCGTTGAAACCAGGGTCGACGTGGAGTAGACGTAGGAAACTGTTGGTGAGTAGGCCGGCTCCAACCAAGGGCACAACGGCGAGAGCTATCTGAGCCGTCACCAATGCGTCTCGAACGCCACGCGTCCGCACAGCCAAAATCTGACCTGACTGCTTGGCGATTTCGCTAAGCTCACCGCGCGAGGCTTCAAGAGCCGGTGCAATTCCACAGAGGAGTCCAGTGACTGCGGTCACGAGCACCGCGAAAGCGAGGACTGTAGGGTCTATGGTTACCTCGTTGAGGCGGGGTAGGGCGCTGGTCCCCAGGTTCTGTATGAAGGGAAGCGCCCATGCTACCAGCAGCAGTCCCAAGCATGCTCCGAGGCCGGATAGCACCAGACTCTCGACTATGAGTTGGCTCAGAATCCTCGAATTCGCAGCGCCCAGGCTAGCCCGGAGAGCGATTTCGGGTTTCCTGGTGGTTGCACGAGCCAGGAGTAGGTTGGAGACGCCGGCACTGCCGAGTAGCAGGAGCAGGCCGACGGAGCCCAGCAACACCAGTGCCACACGTTTGGCACTGGGGCCGATGAGCCACTCACGGAACGTGACGACCGACACTCCCCAGCCGCTATTTGATTGAGGGTATTCGCTGCCCAACCGGGCTGCGATCCCATCCAACTCTGCCCGCGCCTGTTCGACGGTAACGCCGGGCTTCAATCGCCCGAGGGCCTCCAATCGATGCTCAGCTCGCTGGGACGTCGGGTCAGGTGAAATGGGTATCAGGACGTCCGCGGCGAACGGGAATCGTATGCCCGCAGGCATCACCCCTACTACCACACGGGATACCCCGTCAACCTTGACGGTACGACCTATCATCTCTGGATCGGATCCAAATTGCCGTTCCCAGATGGCATGGCTGATCAGAGCAAAAGGTGCAGCATTGCCCACTTCGAAGTCGGCCGGAGAGAAAGTCACACCCAGGTACGGAGCTGTTCCAAGCATGGCTAACAAGCCTGCGGTTGTGCCCGTCCCAGTTACGCGCTCCGGCTCGCCGTCTCCTACCAGGGTCATAGGGCGCAGCACAACGGCTACGAAATGACTGAAAGATCGGCTCGACTGATGTAAGTCCAGGAAGTTGGGCTCCGAGATGGAGAACAGCTGACCTTGAGGGGTCGTCTCCCGGACCCGCACGAGCTGTTGTGGTTGGGGAAACGGCAGTGGCCGCAAAACGACCGCGTTGAAGACGCTGAAGATCACGGTTGTGGCACCGATACCGAGACCCAGTGCACCTACCACCAGCAGAGAGAACTTCGGATCCCGCCTGACCTGGCGGACTGCAAAACGTATGTCCGAGAGAAGGGATGCCATTGGGATTCCGCTGCTGCTTGGCTCCAGGTTGTGGAACAGGATGACTACCGTCTGTCGGCAAGGCGTATGCCGCACGAGATTGCGCGGGGACCCTCCGCTATGCGGCGAACTTGGATAGTGCACTCCGAAGCGGATGGACAAACGAGTGTGCGTGCGTGGGACACTGATTCCCGAGATCGGACAAGCAGAAGACGACAGGCTTGGCTGTTCGCTCCCGGGATCTCCAATCCCGGAGGCGAACAAGTTACTCTTGGGGTTGAACTGTTCCGATGGTCCCAAGCGTTTGTCTTCACTTAACTTAGGCTGTTCGACCGGCAGGCATGGCGATTGCCTATAGTCGGTGTGGGTACTACCAGTTGGTGACCAGAGCCGGAAGGCTCGGAGAACGGTTAAGGAGATTCGTCCAGTTGGATATAGCGAGAGAGCCACCTCCGAAGAGGAAGAAGTATTTACCGGCTGGGATAGCGGCACTGGCGATAGTGTTGACGACGGTTGGGTTGTCGCGTCTGAAGCCGGCGGCACCGGGTGTGGACCGA
>JBDHKN010000086.1:0-22072 GCA_039586365.1 Gemmatimonadota bacterium
GTCGGTATCTTCGCGCCGATATTGGTTCTGTCTTGGAGGAGCGTAATTGTCTCACAGGGTAACGTTGCACCGACGCCGCTTTCGCTGGGTTCTCCCAATCGTCCTTGGGTTGATTCACCAGGTGTCGTGCGGCCCGCGGAGTGACGACAGCGGCGAGCTGAGCGGTGCGATTGCGGATTCGGTCGCCGGCGCCCTGTTGACAGCGTACCTGCGGGCGAACTTCGCCGACCTACATGACGTGTCCATGCGGTTCCATCACATGGACCACACCATTGGCGGGATAATCGAGTTTGCGATGTCGTGGGAGAACGGTATGTTGACGACGGTCGCTGTCGCGAACAACGAGACAGACAACGCCGACTTGGCGGCCGCTCTCATCGAGAAGTTCCGCACCTGGAGAATCGAGGGTCTGGACGGGCCGTTTCGGATCAACCTGCCGATCAACATCCGCCTGGTGGGAAGTGACGACCCCCTATTCGAGGAAAGAGCCATCCTCACGGGAACCGTCACCGCTGTCAGTGGCGAGCCGTTGCACGGAGCCGAGGTGCAGTTCATAGCACTGAGGCCGGACGAGGAGCCGGTACCGGCGGCGAGAACGAATCGTGAAGGAGTGTTCGTGCGAACGCTGATCCCTCCGGGCGAGTGGAGTCTGCAATGCACTCATGACGGCTGGGCTCCGGCGATAATAGCCGGGGTCGCGCTCACCGCGGGCCAGCACCACCGGGAGAGAATTGTGTTGGACCGGGCCGACCCCGCTGAGTGGTAACCGAGTCCCGGCGCTCGCTTCGCCTGGGAGCCTCTGACGTTGACGGTGTGCACGCAAGCTGCCCCGTGTAAGAGGGAGGACGCTAGGTAGTTGTGGTCTCTGGCGCCATCAACAACTCCGATGTGGAGTTCAACGGAGGGACAATCGATGCGTAGTAATCAATTGAGTACAGCGTGGCTGATTCCAGCTGTGGTGCTGGCCCTCGCCGTAGGTGCCGGCGCAGCAGCTCAGACGCAGGGGCCGGACCTGAGTCGGGAGTTGGAGGTTGCGCGTCAAGTTCTGGCGAGCTCGGAGCTGCGAGCTGCCTTGGCCTACGTCGACCGCGCAGAAGCAGAGACCGTTCGCGAGTGGTTGAGTCTGTGTAACACCTACGGGCCGTCAGGCGATGAGATCTACCGTTCGCGGCAGATCTACAAGCTGTTTCGCATCTACGGTCTGGAACAGGTGCGCATTGACGACCTGCGCAACGTGATAGGCGTCCGCAAGGGGGTCGGTGACGGGCCAACAGTGGTGCTGAACGCGCACCATGACAACACGGCACTCTGGCCCAAAGAACAGCCAATTGAGGCATTCGTGGCCGACGGCCGCGTCTGGTGCCCCGCGGCCGGTGATGACCTCGGGGGGGTGATTCAGCTGCTCACGGTGCTGCGGGCGATGAACGCAGCACACATCGAGACGGAGGGCGACATCTGGTTCGTCACGTTCACCGGCGAGGAACCGGCGCGTGAGCATGCCAGCCATGGCGCGGGTTTCTTTGCGAGATCGAACTACCCACACAACATCGACTGGCGCAACGGTGACATACTCGTGCAGCTGCACAACGGCGGCGGGGCGGGCGTCTCCACCGGAAGTACGCCCGTACGGCACCGGACTCAGCTCAGAGTGTTCGTCCCGTTCGACTGGCAGCGCTGGGGCCCCCACGCGATCGATGCGCTGGGCCCGATTCTCGAGCGCCTGACAGCGCTGCGCGATCCCCGTGTGGCAGGCCCTGGCACACAGCCGCGTGGCAGCGACGACCCGACACTGCTGTTCTTCAACATGCCCATCGTCGAAGCCAGTGAGATAATCAACTCACCCGCCAAGGAGGTGCGGATCCGCTTCGATCTGCGCTCACCTACCGAGCAGCGGATCTGGCAAGCGCACCGAGACATTCAACGTATCGCTGCAGAGGTGTGTGAAGAACTCGGTGAAGGCTACAGCTACGTCTACGAGATCACTAGCAAGAACGGAGTCGGGATTGACGTGGCTGAGCAAGCCCTGGAAGGATGGGATAAGGTGAACAACGCGCCCGCTCGAATGGCCGCTGCCGCGAGCAACGTGCTCTACGGGACCGAGCCCGTCATCGATCCGGACAACGGTTGCGGCGACTGCGTGCGCTCCTACTTGGAGGGCATGCCGGCGTTCTCCCTCAGAGGTAGTGTGCTCGATCTGGGAGGTGGGAGATTTGAGACGAGTGCGCGCAGCTCACTGCAGTCGGAGGTGCGCCGCATGTCCGTCGGTCATGACGTCACGGAGAGCGCCGAGATCCAGGGGATTTGGGCTGGGGTGAAGCACGCCCTGCTGTTCGCCGTCTCATACACAGGGCTCAGGCAGTAGGAACGCATTCGGCGATCGCTTGCGACCGTAGGAAACCGACTTGACCTCCACCCCATCGTCCGGGTCGATCAATATGAGGTCGGCGCCGGTCGCGAATGCCAGGCACTCCCGGAAGAACTTGCTGCGTGAGCATCCACCAACGACCGTGCCGATCGATCCACCGTCGGTCAGACAGCGGAGCAGCCGTAGCTCCGCTGGGCGGTTGTATCGCCGAAGTACCGTGTTTCACTATCCGACTTCGGAGTCCAGCGATCAACCTCGTCGGTCAAACACGATGACTTTGCCGGCAAGGTCTTTCCGATCCGACTTGATAAAACCGACCGTGTTGAAGATGATGGTCGACTTCTTTGATTCGGGCCCCAAGATCACTGCGTCCCCCCCGAGCGCTGCCGCCTCGGCAATCATCTTCTTGCGTATGTCGTCGAAGCTGTCGAACACCGTTGAGCTCCCCGACTTGATGACGGCAATGACGGTGTAGGGTTGGTCCGGCTCCTCGAGCAGCACCGCGACCGAATCGGGGGAACCGGCCGGGCGCACAGCCTGATCCAATCGCTGCACGCTCGTATTGATGCAGCCGACGGCGAGGAGACAGACGAAGATTTGGAGCGATGGTCTCATGGCTTCCCCCGGGAAGAACCTATCGCAACTGGCGGGCTGAGCGAAGACGTCCGAGCGGGAGCGGCGGCCCGATCCCACAGCGGACCCCGTCGCACTATAGCTATGTAACATACATAATATTCCAAGGTTACTTTGGGCGCAAGTAGCCGGGAGCGCAGCAACTTCAGCGCACCTGGAACCGCGGCAATCGCCTCCGGGCGGGGTGGCTTTGCGGCACTAGAAGAGACACGATGTGTGAGGCGCGGAAGGAGCAGAGTAGGCCGTACCGCCGTGTGCTAGACCTGCAATCGAGCCGCGACGCCGCCCGGAACGGTTGAACAACTCCGCGGCGAGTTCGGCATCCTCGACGGCAAACGGCAGTACCTCGCTGATCAGTCGCCCGGCAAGCTCAATCTCCTTCGCCCGCAACGGCCCGCAAAGAAACTCGGCCCAGGCAATCGCGCTCAGCGCAAGCGGGGTCCCATCCCGGAGCCACTGTCGCAACAGGCTGTCTTCCGGCGCACCTTTCACGAGCGCACGGATCAAGAAACTCGTATCGAGTTGAATCACTGGCTGGTCGACTCGCGCCGGCTCGATGCAGCCCGCCGCGCGGCGCCGGTGCGGTGGACCCACTCAGCCGCCTTTGCGGAGGACAGGCCAGCTGAGCGCTGCAGCCGATCTAGCGTCTGGAGCGGACCACCCTCCTCCGCTCCAGCCTGTGCAGCTGCCGCTCGGATCGCACGCCTGAGCGCCTCGGATTTGGAGACGCCCCATCGGCGAGCCATTTGCTCGAGGGCGCGGACGGTGTCGGAATCGAGTGCGTAGGTCGTCTTGATTTTGGGTATGGCCATACAAGCATAATACGGCCGTAATGTCTCCTCGGTCAACGCTTCCTCCCTGCGGACAACGCTGCGGGCCGACCCGCAGCCGTCGGTAACCAGACGGCCGCGAGCGGTACCAGAAGCTCGCAAGATCAGGAGTGCGTTCTCTAACTAACCGCCGTCGCGCAGCGGCGTGTGGGTACCTGGCATTGAACGCATCTGGTCACGCCCTCTAGGTACTCGCCACCACAGAGCTGGCAGTAAGAGGCGGCCTGAGGATCGGAACTCGAATGTGGGGCCACCAGGTCTGCCCACGAGAAACCGCTCTCTGCCGCAAGTGCCTCGAGTGCGAGGGCTTCGATACTCAAGCGCCCCTTGTCGAGCACTTCATCACGCTCCTCGACAGCCGTCGGGTCCGCCACCCCGTGTGCGGAGTAGCGCAGCAGTGCCAGCTCTCGCTGCACAAATCGCAGGAAACCCGCACGATCGAGTAGCAGTTGGGCGAAGGCTGCTGGGTGAAACCCTGTTATGCTCGCGTTTAGCAGATTCTGTGGTGTCCGCAACAGCGCGGGAGGGAACAGTGCACACACGATCATCAGTTCGGCCAGGTCGGTCCATTCACTCTTGTTGAGCTTCCGATGGGCACGATACAATGCCGCAAGGGTCACCAGATGGAGGGCTCCTAGTAGTGGCAGAGCGTAAAACAGGACCGGGTCTTCGAGCGTAAGCAG
The DNA here is from genome assembly GCA_039586365.1 of Gemmatimonadota bacterium. Taxonomy (GTDB): domain Bacteria; phylum Gemmatimonadota; class Gemmatimonadetes; order Gemmatimonadales; family GWC2-71-9. The sequence goes on from JBDHKN010000086.1 coordinate 4,512, forward strand.
AATGAGACAAGGGGTCCCTACAAACAGGATGAGTGCATACGTGTCACAGCAAAGGCCGAGCAATCGAACCGCCGCGCGTGCGGCACGGTATCGTTCCCGCAGCACTGAGCTTGTCAGGGAATCACGGATGGCACGTTCGACAGCGCGCTTCCTCTCGGGTGGGCTGGCTCGACCGACATCCGCCAAGAGGGAGAGGAGCTGATACCCGTGGGCCTGCGACACGGCACGAATGAAGGGTCTGGAACCAACTTTCACGACGCTGCCAGACAGGCACACATCTGTTAGCTCAGTGATGGGCACGGACCGAACCGTATTGGTGGAGGAGCGGAGGCCAGAGCGATACAGCGATGTCGTACACTCGACGGATCGATCGCTGATCACCAAGGGTAACCGGGAGGCGACGACGCTCAGACCCGACGGCCAGAGGTTCATGAGTCGCAAGCCGCCTCCTGGAAACACGCGCACGCGCCCGAGCCCGCGCAGTCCCATGAACACCACCGCATTGTGTGGCACGTACACGAGGCATTGCAGGACGTAGAAGAGCGCGGCGTAGGCTACCAGCTCCACGTGATGACTCGCGCCTTCTCGCAGCGGCGTATCACACGGTGCGTTGCTCCTGCAACCCGCCGCCGCTGCCACCGCCGAACAGCCGCTTGCCGAATTTGCCGAGCCCGGCAGCCACGGCTGCGAGCCCGCCGACTATGAGCTTCCAGAGGCGAGCCAGTAGGCCAGACTTCACGAGTGCAGCTCCTGCACCACCGGCGATCAACGCGGTCAAGCCGATTTCGGCTATCCTATCGCTGCCCGGCTGGAATTCTGCATATGTGTTGCCGGCCCGAAACGAGTAGCCGGCAAGCAACTGGTCCACTTCCTTGGTCGCACGAGCCAACTCGTCCACCGGGCTCACGAGGGTCGCGGTCATCACCCCCCTCCTGCCGAGCAGCTTCACTATGCGGTTCGTTCCCCGCTCGCCTTCACTCTCGATGATCGTGGACCAAGTCAAGTTGTGGGTCACCGGGTCGTAGTGCGGCGGTTCTTGCCATCCAACGATGCTCATGGATGCCCAGCCACGCCGCTGCCGCTCCTTGTTCGCCTCCGCGGTGCCTCGGCGGATCTGCCTCATAATCTCGTCCGCGTCGAGTGCGTGAGCTTCGCTGTCATCCACGTACCCCATCTCGTCCCACTCGAACACCAGAAACCAGAAGGACTCCTCGGACGCGGACGTAACCGTTGCCTGCTCCATTCCGGTCAGAGGGTTCTCTGTCAACTCCATCAGCGCTTCAGTGCCGGCGCGGTCCAGGTACAAGTAACCTTCAGGCACCACGATCTGCGCCAGGTCGATTCCGATTGGCGCTTTCGCAGGGCCAGTCTGCCACATGGGCTGCTGGGCATGAGCGTTGGTTGTTCCTCCCCATATAAGGCCGAGGATGGCCGGACAGAGGATCGTGAGAGGGCGTGCCATTGTATCCTCCAAGCTCGGGATGGTCGCCAATGCGCCGAGTCCTGCGTGAGTATCGGCCGGATAGCGCCGCGAGACGTGCCGAGGTGACTGTCGGACGATGTCGGCTCGAGTCTATCCTGGTGATCTCATCCAGAATTTGGCGGGCACAGGAGGCTGAAAAAATGCGATAGCTCACATTTCACAACCGATGTTGGCGCCGAACTCGGTGGGTCTCAACAAGCAGGTTCGTCAGCAGCAATCTTGCGAGCCGGGTGGCGCCCAGCACATTGACGGTATCCCTGGATCGTCCGGTGGTCTTGAAGCAGGCCGCGAAGCGCGCTGCGCTACCTGGTGCATGCCGCGGAGCGAGGCCGCCAGGCTAGAGAGGAGTCATGGTCATGTCTGTCCGCCTGTTCATTCCCCCGAGCTACAAGCCGCTGCTCAACCCACGCGACACCGAACGTGCTATCCGAGCCATCAAAGAATTCTTTCAGACCAACCTGGCATTCGAGCTGAATCTCACGCGGGTGACAGCGCCGCTGTTCGTTAAGGGCGGGAGTGGAATCAACGACGACTTGAATGGCGTGGAACAGCCAGCATGGTTCACCGCCGAGGGCGTTGGCGGCGCGCGGTTGGAAATGGTGCAGTCACTGGCGAAGTGGAAGCGGCTGACACTGGCCGACCTGGATTTCAAGCCGGGCGAGGGTCTCTACACTGACATGAACGCGATCCGCCCCAGCGAGGTGCTGGACAACAGCCACTCGCTCTATGTCGATCAATGGGATTGGGAGCGGGTGATCACACGTGAAGAGCGAGGCGTCGGTTTCTTGCAGTGGATCGTCCGCAGCATCTACGACGTTATCCGGCGCGCCGAGCGCTACGTGTGCTTTGAATACTCATGCATCGAGCCGGTCCTGCCGCAGGAGATCGTATTTCTCCATGCGGAGGACCTGCAACAGCAGTATCCCGAGCTGACCCCGACGCAGCGCGAGACGGAGGCGTGCCGCGAGCACGGCGCGGTCTTCATACGAGGGATCGGGGCCCCGCTGGCCGATGGGGCACCGCACGATGGCCGAGCCCCCGACTACGACGACTGGGTTTCAATCGGCGACGACCAGCGCCAAGGACTCAACGGCGATATCATCGTATACAACCCGGTATTGGATTCAGCCTTCGAGCTGTCAAGCATGGGCATTCGCGTGGATGCCGAATCCCTGTTGCAGCAGTTGGCCATCCGCGGCTGCGAGCAATGGAGAGAGCTGTACTTCCACACTCGCCTGCGAGCGGGTGAGTTGCCCCTCTCAATAGGCGGTGGGATCGGGCAGTCGCGGCTGTGTATGTTGTATCTTCGCAAGGCGCACATTGGTGAGATTCAGGCGAGCGTGTGGCCGGATGACATGTCGCAGCAATGCCGCCAAAACAACATCTTCCTGTTATGAGCAGGGCACCCCATTTGTAGCCGGTCTGGTCGCTTCCCGCCCATTGATTCGACCGCTGCCCGAGGCCACCTCGTAGCCAGCCTCACCGAGTACCCTGGAGGCGTGGACCGGGTCCGCTGGCCGCTTCCTCACGGGTCTGCGCATTTCCCCTTGCTTTCAACCAGCGCACGCTGCTGTAACGGCTCGTGCGGTGACGGCACTACGCGTCAGGATCGGCTCTGTGGTCGCCTGGCACGTCTGCGATGAAAGCCGTGCGACGGCAGCGCTGGCATTCGAGATGCCAGACTGCATCCCCGCCCTTGGTGACCGGGTGCCTAATCTCGAGTTCGCGCCTGCAACGGGGGCAGATGGGCGGTTTCGTCCAATCGGCCAGCATGTGTCGGATCGCCCAGATTTCTTCGCGGGAGAATGTGACGGGAGTTTCGGAATGCTCTGACATGGTACACCCCACGGCCTACGCTATCCGAAAGCTGCGATGCGGTACCCGTGGTCACAATAGGCGGTTGCTTCCGTACGGGCAGGGGCCCTACGTTTCGCTGAGAAGTACACCAACGGTGAGGACTTCACCGCATGGGCGGCTACGCCCCGCTTCACACCGCGGCCCCGGGGGGTGCGACACTCTCTACGCACCCGGCCTACAATCAGTGGGCCGACCACTACAACCGTTGTCCGATATGCAACGAGCATGACTGGTACATACCGGGAGCGCCGCGGATGCGCACCGATCCACCTGCCAAACGCGAGTCCGCCCATTGGTATGAGCGAGTGATCAACGGAGAACTCTACTGGTTCCGGAACGTGCCGGACCTGTCGGTGCTCTGCGTCATTGGCCGACGGCTGTTCCGCCAGTGGGAGCAGGCGGTGTTACTGACCGTCGAAGCCGCACGGTGAAGGTCGCAATGCGATGATATCGGATCACAAGGAGTGCATAGATGAAGGATGAAAGGCAGATGATCGACATCCTTCGAGCTCGTGGTGGCTTGATCGTGGATGGATCGAAGCGGCGACCTGAAGAGCTTCTCGACCTGGCTAGGGCGGCCGCGAGTTCTCGAGTGACGCTCGTGCTCCGGAACATGGAGGATCGAACGCAGGAGCAACTGCTCGCGATCGCGAGAGCTGGCAAGGGAAGAGTGCTCTTGGAGCTAGATAGCGTCTGGGAGCAACGGAGGCACTATACCGGACCCCACGAAAGCTCACGCACCGGCGCCGGACTCACCTAGTGAAGGATGGGGTGGGTTCGTCTGGTCGCTGTGGTACGGCGCTGGTGAAGACCACGGCCGTGCTTGTCGTCCGGTGTCTACATAACGGCACGCTCCGCATCTCTCGCCTCGGGCTTCGCAACAAAGCGGAAGTAGCCAAATCCGATCGCGAGAAGGAGGTAGATCGCAACGGTGGACCAGCCGAGGGCATTCATGACACCGCCGAGCTGGCCAATCAACGCGACGACGAAGCCGACGCTGTCACCGACGAAGAGGGCGAGTAGGATAGCTCGTCGAGCTTCGGAATCAGGCGCGTTCCTGGCGAACCACGTGAGGGCAGCAAATGCCAGTAGTGCTGCTCCGAACAACTGACCCACGTACTCGAGAGGTGCACTGACTTCAGGGCCATAGAGCGATGTGACCTGGCCGGGGAAAAGGACGAATCCGAGGCCAAAGACGACCGCGATAATTGCATTGACGATCAAGAATGCGTTGAGCTTCATGGGACGCCTCCTCGCGAATGGCAGGGCAGATGTCAGGTTCCGGTCGGCGAGCCGGGCGGTCTCGTCGTCGGGTGGGCGTCCTACTGAGGCGTCTACTGCGGCGTCCAGTTATGGCGTCTACTCAGGCGGCGGGGCGCAACAGGCCACCGGCGTGCTGTCTCCATAGCACGGTGGCCGTGAGGGCGATCACTAGTATGAACTGCGGTACCAAGCTTGGCTAGGTGATGAGACAAGACCCCGAGCGCCGCGAGACGCCCGGGGCACGGTAAAGGCCAACGCCCGATCAACCCTTGGGCCGCATTATCTCTGCATAGGCAGGGTCATCGCCCAATAGAGGGAAGAGAAGCACGTCCCGGTGCCACCAGAGGGTGGCGTATGCGCCCGCCTCGAAATCCTCTGCCAACAGCTCGAGCGCTCGAGCCTTGTCGCCCAGTACCGCATGTAGCGTCCCTTGGTACGCCTTTGTATCCTCATGGCCTTCGAGCCACCGCAGTTGGCTCGTGGCCCGTTCCGTGTCACCCAGGCGAGCAGCGACGTAGCCACCCATGGTGTGAAACCAGCCCTCGTCCGGCGCATCTTCGAGCAACGACTCACACACTGGCTTCGCGTCCTCCCAACGCCCGGCACCGATCAACGTGAATGTGCGCCAGTTCCGCTGTGCCACACTCGCGACTTGATCCTCAGGTTGTTCGTCGTACCACGCTGCTGCCCGACTGTAGAGATCCTCCGCGGCACCAACATGTCCGTGGGCAGCCAACTCAGCAGCGGCGGTTGTCATGAGAGCCCCAGGGGTGTTGGCGGCACCGCTGGGCGTGGCCGACATCGACTCTGCGATCACTCGCTCCAATTCTTCCATTTGGCCCAAGGCTGCAAGGGCCTGTGCCTCGATTACCAGACCGAAGAACTGATCAGGGTACTGTTCTCGGGCACGCCGGGCCGCAGCGAGTTCAGCGTCGTGTTCTCCTAACAGGTGATGAGCCCAAACGAGTTGGGTCCAATAGGCGGTCCACCCCTTCATTGGCTCTCGGTAAGGGTCCAGGCTCAGAAGTACATCCCGCGCTTCTCGAGGGCGATTGCGTCGCAGCGCCCAGTACGACACTTGGTACACGCCCTTGGTGCCAGGTCCAACTTCAGCCGCACGACGGGCAGCCTCGAGGGCACCATCGGGATTTCCCGCGGCAGATGCCAACTGTGTCTCCAGCCTGTGGCGGTAGTACTCGCTCAGCCGCTCCTTAGCCTCCTCCACAATTGCCAGGAGGGAGTCCCTCGTGCTGATGTTGCCAAGGTTAGAATGGCACAATGCCGCTTGGAACAGTGCCACGACGAAGTTACGATCCAGCTCGTAGGCCTTGGCGTATTGGAGAATAGCCTCCTGGTACTGACCTGCTCGGTAGTGTTTGGCACCCGCCGCATATGCCGCAAGTGCATCGGCGCTAAACTCCGGAACGTCCTGGCCGAAGGTTGGGGCCGGTGTGATGAGAACTGATGTTGCAGCGAGAGCCACAGCAACCACCGCTAGCTGTCGCATGTGAGAGCCTCCTGTTCCAGGGTTCGTGCCAGCATCGGCGGTCTTGGCGGTCTCGTCGTCGGGCGGGCGTCCTACTGAGGCGTCTACTGCGGCGTCCTACTACGGCGTCTACTACGGCGTCCAGCTACGGCGTCTACTCAGGCGGCGGGGCACAAAAGGCCACCGGCGTTTATCGGCAGTTCAGTGGCTGGAGGGCGACACCATAGCTTGCAGCGAAGTACGGGGGAGCGCAAGACAAAGCCCCGAGCGCCGCGAGACGTCCGGGGCTGCCTGTTGTGGCTAACTCGAAGTCCTGTTGCCGTTGGCCGGTCCCCCAAATCGCTACGGATTGCAGCGCAAATCCATCGTGTAGCTGTTGGACCCCCCTGGACCGACGTTCAGGTTCACGAACAGACGCCCCCTGCCCAGTGCGGGCGGCAGCTCAGCTTGAATCAAGAGTTGCGAGGCCAAGGTCACGTTGTCCGTAACGATGCCCTTATGGTGCTCGGACACCTTTGCCCGGTAGGTCTCGCCAATTGGCGTCGGGGGAGTGGTGAGCGGATTGACGGGTGTCACTTCAAGCATGCCGTTCGCGTGGAACTGGCTGATGAAGTTGCCCGACGGGGTGACTATCACCTGCTGGCGCAGATCGACCGGCCCTGCCACGTACAAGTAGTCCCACGGAGCTGGGCATAGCTGTGTGGGGATCACCGCGCCAAACTGGATCACGAACTGCTGCCTGGCGATCGAGCGAGAAACGTCCTTTTTGCCGACGACGTTCAGCAGAGAAGCATAACCGTCATGGTCCGTGTCTCCCTGCTGATCGTGGTTGTCGAGCTCCCATGGTTCCCACGGGGCAGCGCCGTCGAGAAGGCCACTCCGCAGGAAATCGGCTAGGACGAGTTGCTCTGCACCATCCCAGTCGATCACGATGTGATCGGACGTACCCGGGTACAGCCAGTCGAGGTGTGCGCCGCCAATGGTCCAGTCGCCAATGTCGAAGAACCTGACGTGGAACCGAAGATCCTCGTAATCACCGCACTCCAGCTGAATTGCCGAACCGACCCATCCTGCGGGCTCCCCGTAGGCGGTCTGCGCACCGCCGATCGCGTCCTTCCACGTACAGTCCGGCAGACCGGAACCTCGATCGCCAGGCAAAAACATCAGGGCGGCGCGCAGGGCTCGCGGGTCAGCTTGACCGGCAAAGCCGAGGTTGATGGGATCCTGCGGAATTCCCATGTAGTTGACCCCCGTATACGGCCAGAACGTCGCGGAGCCAAACGCGGGTTCCACGGTCATCAGCCCGGACGGTGCGGGTTGCTCAGGGGCGCTTGTGTTGAGGAGCGGCTGCGACGACTGAGCGGGGTCTAGTGGGTCTTCGCACGCACAGACAAGGGCAACACATAGGAATGTGCCCCCAACCGAGATAAGCCTTGCTCGCATGATGCACCTCCGTGACAGAGAGAGTTACGCGATTGTTATCACAGAGGCGTCAATGAAACGTCAAAGATTGCAGATGGTGGCTCATCCTCGTGGTCTCGTCGTTGGGTGGGCGTCGTGCTGTGGCGTCTACTGCGACGTCGATCTCCGGCGTCCAGCTATGGCGGCTACTCTGGCGGCGGGGCGCAAAAAGGCCACCCGCGTGGTGTCTCCATAGCACAGTGGCCTCGAGGGCGGATATCGGTATGTACCCTAGTTCCAGGGTTGGCTAGCCCAACCGGGCCGCATGGCCCGGCCATGCAGCGAACCTCTCCGACGCTGCGAGGGCATCCGCATGGCCCAATCTGGCTCCACCAGTCCCCCAAGCCTAACTTTGAGCGGGACCCAGAGGAGTCGCCATATGGCTGACATTCTGGACCGTCTGGAAGCAGCTCTCGCCGACCGTTACGCCATCGAGCGGGATGCTGACCGAGCCAGGCGCGTTAGTGATTCCGGATGAACGACCGCGCGCGGCCCCGTGGCCGGATATCGTTCGCCAGCGTACCGGTTGAGACTCGCTGGTATCGACAACTGTACCAGCCCTTGGTGTTTCTTTCCAACGCTGCCCTGGCTGTCTGGCTATACCCGTGCTGGCACACAGTCCGCATCCACTGGACCCCTTCGCTGGACGCGTTGGCGCAGCTCGTCGAAGACACACAGAGGCCACTCATCTTCTACTCGTGGCACGCCTACGAGCCGATCACTCTCTGCGCCTTTCGAGACGTGCCTCCTCAGTTGATGCCCACTGGTATTGGGCACGATGGCCTGCTCTCACGCATGTTGCAGCAGGCTACGGCCTGGTTCGGATTCCGCCTCTGGGTCTACCGCCGCGAATCACCGATCCGGCCGAAGCAACAGATCATCGAGATGGTGCGAACCCGTGGGTGCAACATTGGGTTGTTCGCCGACGCTGGCGGTCCCTATGGTCGCGTGAAGCCTGGACTGGCTGAGATCGCCCAGGCGACTGACGCTTGGTTGGTGCCACTCATCGTGAACGGTCGCCCGATCATCATGCTCAAGCGACCATGGCGCTACGCTTTCCCGCTGCCATTCTGTACTCTGACAGCCCACCGCGGTGAACCCATTGACGGGCGGGAAGCTACGGTGGACCGGTGCCAGGAGGCCCTGGATGGTGTCGAAGCACGCGTGAGCGCACGTGACCGAGAGAAGCAATGAGAGGCCATCCGGGCTGCCGCGACGAGTTGTTCTTTGTGATCCGCAGGAGCAGAACGGGAGTTGGGTGAATATGCACCGTAGAGTGATTGCGTCAGGTTTGCTGGGAGGAGTGGTGCTGCTTGTGTGGACCGCCGTGTGGTTTGGGTTGGTTCCCTTCCACCACGACGCGACGGCGAGGGAGATCCCCGATGAGGATGTTGTCTTCGATGTCATCAGCGAACGTATAGGGGAAACGGGCATCTACTCGTACCCATACGATGTTCCTACCGACTCGGCGTTTCACGAGCGGTTCGAAGCCGGACCGATCCTACAGATCCTGTTCCAAAAGGAGGGGGGAGCCGCGCCGTCGGAAACAGTCAGATTCTTGAGCGTCGTGCTGGCATACCTTCTCGTGCCGATCATCCCAGCGTGGGCTCTGTCTGTTGCATCCCATGAGAGAACAGGGCGCTACATTCAGCGAGTTTGGCTAGTCATGCTCTTTGGCATCTTCGTAGCAGTCTTTAGAGATCTGACACCGACGGGCATCATGGTGCCCAGCGAGTTCTCGCTGGTCATGGTGGTGCACAGCGTTGTCGGTTGGGGGCTGGTTGGCATTATCTTGGCCTGGCGGATAAGCCCTGAACTTGGGCGAGCACCGCGTGGGTAGTTCGTCCGCTGCGATCACGTCGCACTCTGAAGGACGCCGATTGTCAGCCGTCTTGAGAAGGCAGGAACGATGTCACACTTAGCATTGCTGTTGAGCCTTGGTTTCAGTCTGACTGGTTCGGTGAGTCTCACGCAGGAGATGTTGACTCGGCAGGATTCAGTCGAGGTGCCCATTGACCTCTTGTTCGTCGCGAATGAAGGAGTGTTGCTCACCACACGGACCAAGCAGGTCATGATCGATGCTCTGTATGACGAGCCGAACCCCGCCTACGCTGCCCCTCCGGCTGAGATGCTCCAGGCGATGCAGACGGGAGCTGCCCCGTTTGACAACGTGGATATCGTTCTGCTCACTCACAACCATCCGGATCACTACAGCCCGCGCCTGGTAGCTCAGTTCCTGTCACATAGCAGTGAAACGGTGTTCGTTGCGCCGGTAGATGCAGTGGAGGCCCTCGAGGAGGTTGCGGCGGATTGGCCTCAGATCCGCGAGCGCGTAGTCTCTCTAGAGCTCGAGGTCGGGACGGCGTTCGACACGGTTATTGATGGAATCTCTGTCGCGGCGCACCGTACCCTCCACAGTGGAAACAGAGAGACACCTCAGAACGTCATGTACCTGGTCGAGCTGGACGGCAGGACGATCTTCCACGAAGGCGATTCCGACGGAAGTGTCGACACCTTTGTTGCCTTGGGTTTAGGCGATAAGAGAATCGATCTCGCTCTGGTCCACTTCTGGTTTCCCCTGGAACCAAATGGAGAGGCGATCATACTAGGTGTGCTCAAGCCGGATCATGTTGGCTTGTTCCACCTGCCGCTGCGCTTGCGGGCTGACGCACCCACGACAATGGAACAGGTTGCCGGCAAGTATATGGACCTGTTCCTGCTCACGAGTCCCGGCGACAGGAGGACGATCCCTGAGTGACGATGGCAATGCGACGGCGCGGTGATGCTCGGTACACGAAACGGCCTGTTCCCAGGTCAAGTCATATTTGTTTCTCGCGGGGTGCTTTGTTGCTGGTGCATTGGCGCCGATGCCACCGTGCCAACTGAAGCGAACGCACACATGAGTCCTGCAACACCAATCGATTTCGACCGACCCGATGACGATCTCTATCGCGACGCCGATCCGACGCCCAACGTCAAGATCTGGTGAAATGCGCCATCGTGGGGAACACCACTTGTTCGCGAGTCGGCTAAATGCCGCGCTCCACGCCAACCGGCAGTAACGAGAGTCTGCGCATTCTGGTTGAGTCGCTGAGAGCCCTACGGTAGTAGGCGGAGTGCCGCAGTGTCTCCGTCAGGCAGGAAGGCACCTCTTCCGTATTTACCTTGCTGGTTGGGCTACGGGGAGCTCGGGGTTGACCTGGCACTAGGTCAAGCTGCCCGCGGCGACGCTCCGTCTTCTTCTAGGTGATGCAGCCGAATGGCAGGGCACATCTGTAGGTGTGCTTCTATTTGCAGGATCCCGGCGTTGTCAGCGAGCTGCAGATAGTGGCCTGGGAGGCCGGCCTGGCCTGAGTTACCGTTCTGCCCCGCGCTAATTCGGCTTCCGTACAGGGCCCTTCTTCGTATAGATGTGGATCACCCCAGGCAAGGCCCCAACGCCGTAGCGTGCCGTTGCTGCGGGACCCTTGAACACCTCGATGCGATCGATCTGTGATGGGGGAATGAGATCGAGCAGGCTCTGACCTCTGGCCCCGGTGAGAGGCGAAGGAAGGCTGGACGTACGCACTCCGTCCACGTAGATCAGCGGTTCGTTCGAAGAGAACAAGCTCCTGAGACCCCGGAGCTGGACCTTGGTCCCGGACCCCACCTGGCCGCTGGGCCGCAGGATCAACACGCCGGGAATGCCCTTGAGCACGTCATCGGTGCTGGGGGCCCGCACTTCTACCAAGTCAACCGTGCCTACCGCGAGTCCACCTTCGCCCTCGACGACTCGCGGGCTCCGGTCCCGAACAATGAGTTCATCAAGGACAGCGTCCACGGGGGTCAGTTCGAAGTCGGCGATGGTCGGGTGACCGGTAAGAGCCACGCGTTCCACGACGGCCGCGTACCCGAGAAGCACAAGGCGCACGTTGACCTCGGCTGCCGAGCCACAGGAAAGCCGGTACTCCCCCCAAAAGTTTGTTTGGACAGCGGTGTCCGTGTCGAGCAGGGCGACCGACACATCGGGTAATGGAAGCCCAGTCCTGACATCGCGGACCCGTCCTACCAGGCTCGTGCCCTCCTGAGCCCGGGCGACCTGCCCCCACCCGCTCACTAGCACCGCGACGGTGATCGTCGTAACCCACGCGAGCTGCCGGTGTACCGCACCGCGCACCGGTGAAGCGACAGGGTTCACCCTCTGCCATCCACCCGCAGCGGCAACCGGTGATCCGAATCCTAGTCTGCTGTCGGTGACTATGCGTCTCTGTCCCGCTTGCACGGTCACAGCCTCCTTGCTGCTGACAGGTCCTCGGGGCGCCTTGCCCGACGTTGGTCCTCCTGCCCCACGATCAGGACGAGGTCATCGCCGGGATCAACCGGTAACAACTCGCCAAGTAACTCTCCGGCCCCGATGAAGTCGATGACGAACCGCAAGTCCCCCAAGTCCCAGCGAAATGTGAAAGTCGAGATGGATTTGGCTTGCGCAATCCCCAGGCGAAGCCGCTCCCCGCCGTGCAACGCGTATATCGTAGCGTCGTAGAAGTTGTAGTTGCGCACTTCAACGGTCAGGTCACGCGTCGCTAACTCCGGCGCGACCGACGGCCCGCCACGGCCACCGCACGCCACAGCCATCGGAATAAGTGCAATGGCTAATGCTGGCCAGGTATTCTGATGCATGCGTGTGTCCGTGTTCATGTAGGGCACAAACAGCAATGCCGTAGGACCGCAAGAATCGGAGTCCAAGGAGTCTTGTTGAGGCATCGTATCAATACTAATGATACCCCTGACCCTACGTGAGGATTCACAAGGTCAGGAGCGGAGTCAAGTGGAACATCAGCCGTATCCTCGATTCCACTCTGCTGCGACCTGATAAGGCTATTGAGACATGATCAGGTACAGCTTCTCCTGACGCGGAATGAAGTACTTCAGGCCGTCCGGCGTCGCGTAGACCGATTCCTCCGTTCCGAAGGACAGCCTTTGGTTGTTCCACTCGGGAACCTCGGTTGTAGCCGACGACTCGAGGGCATAATACGCGCCGTCACGGACCGGGAACCTTGCCCGGTCGCTGTACCGGTCGGGCCAGTCAGAACTGAACCAGGACCCAACGCCGTGTCCGAAGGCGTCAACCGAGTGCGATGCCACGCGGGCCTCCACACCCTGGCTCTCGCAGAGGGTTTCGGCCTCTGCCTTCACCACGTACCCGGGCACGCCCGGCCGCGCGACCTCCGCTACCGCGTCCTGCACCTTGAGCGCATTGCCGAGTGCCGCTTGCAGGCCCGCCGGTGCGGCAGTCTCGCCCGGTTTCAGCACGTAGCCGGCCCTCTGGTAGTCGGTATACAGGCCCGCGTAGACGATGCCGATGTCGGTTTTCAAGAGGTCACCGGGCTGGATCACGGTGGAATCTCCACTAACCCGCTCTCCTTGCCGAATGACCGATAATCCCACCGGGAACCATGTCACTACTCTCAGTTCCATCATCCGGTCGTAAAGGTACCACTTGAGTTCGTCAACCGTCGTCACCCCCGGTAGGATGAGCCGATCGCTCAGGACTTCCTCGTGGAGCATCTGGGTAATCGCTGCCGCTTCCTCCAACAGCGCGAACTCTTCGGGTAGACGGGTATCGAGGAAGTCGACGCTGAGTTGCTCGGCAGAGACGATTCGGCGGGCGTACTCGGGGCCGATCGCATCTACGAGGTGTTTCTTCATTTCGACCGTCAGCCCGTCGCTCGTCCCGATGGTGCGCGACTGGTTGACACCAATCCTCGTCGGCTGGAGTTCGTGGACGATCCGCCGGAGCGCCGGCTGGAGTGACGGACCTTCCTCTCCGTAATCCGACGGATAGCCCAGTACCTGGTCGAAGACCCGGGTCTCCCTCGGCAAGTGCGTACCGATCACGATGCGCCGCAAGCGCTCAGAGCCATCGTCGAAGAAGATGAACGCGTTTCGGTGGCCACCTTCGCCGTTCTCATCCCTTATGTATTCCAGTACGGGGTCGATGAAGCCTTCCCGCGACATCATGATCCAGCAGTCAATGCCGGCGCTGCGCATTGCCGGTAACATCAGGCGGTCGACCCGCTTGACGTTGAGATCAAAGAACGTCTCAGCCTGCTCCCTCAGTGACATCACGTGAACGGCTGGCTCGTCCGCAGAAGGTGCCGCACACGACGCAGCAACCAGGCAAGTCAGCAGAACGCTGGAACGCGTCAGGCTACACATCTGTCTTCCTCCTTGGCCTTGTTCAGACCGGTGAGAGGCTTGGACGTCCCTCACCTCCTGGAGCACCCTGGCGGTATGCGCTGGCGGTCGTCATGGCCCGGCGCGCCGCCGGACGAGTGTCCTCAGTGATGAGTCTCCAGCCCTCACCGGCGTCGTCCGAGCGGTAGATGTTGGTGGGCCGGCCGGTGGCCACCGTCGCATAGATGCGGTTCGGGTCGGTGGGCGCGACTGCGAGGTCTGCCTGTGTCACAGCGGGAAGGCCTACAGTGAGCTCGGTCCACGTTGTGCCTCCGTCGGTCGATTTGAAGATGCCACCGTTGGTGCCACCCCATGCAGCATTCTCCCACGGCCCCTCACGAGCCTCCCACATCGTCATTTCCACCGGCAGCGATGCAGGCCGTTCGTCAGGGGGGCTGCGTGTGGATGCCCCATTGAGGCATGAAGCCCGCGTCGATCGTCGAGAGGATCTCCCAATGACCCCGTGATTCTGCCGACAGGGAGGGTCCACGGGAATGTCAGACTGGACCCAGCAAAGCGTGTGGAATAGGCATTCAATCGCCTCGCTCCAAGTATGGAGTCGTGTTTTCAGAGTGTCTAGCCCCTCTGATGAGGTCCCTCGACCGGTCCTGCTGGGTAGCTCGGAGCGGTCTCAGACGGTTGGTAGCAAGTCCCCGCCTCAGATCCCGGTAGCCAAACGATCCTCCAGCGGCTATGGTTGCTTCCGCCAGTTTGTTCTTTCCTCCCAATTGAGGTGACCAATGGACCCTTCCTCCATTTCCCCGCGTCTTTCCCTGAGCCTCCAAGGGTATCGGGAAGTCGCCCAACCCAGGATCGGATTTGGCAGAAGCCGCCTTTTGCCGGCGCTCCATGGGGCTCTCTTGGTCCTTCTGATAGTGGCCCCCGCTACTGCCCAAATGCCGGCCCGGGTTCCCGAAGCAGCTCCTCCCCGAATCCATCCGCTTCCTCCCCTACGACAGCAGGCCGCCACGCAGCACGCATGGACCGAGAAGCGGCTCACTGAGGTCCTCCCCGCTCTCATGCGGGAGTACGGGGCTAAGATGTGGATCGTCACCATGCGGGAGTACGCCGAGGATCCCGTGTTCTGGTCCATAAAATCTCCTACGACCTTTGCTGCCCGCCGACGAACAACCTTTGTCTTCTATGACCGGGGCCCTGGAGAGGGTGTCGAGCGTTTGGCATTGGGAGGAGGGAACCAGGGGGGATTGTTCGAGGTCTATCGTTCCACCCGTCCCCCGTCTCCCGCCGATTCTGCCAAGCTCTTCAGGAACGAGCAGTGGCGCCTCCTCCGGGAGGTTGTGGAGGAGCGGGACCCAGAGAACATCGTACTCAATATCGATCCTGACTGGGCCTTCGCTGATGGGCTTCACTCGGGCGAGCGTGAAGCTCTGGAGCGGGCAATTGGACCCAAGTATGTGGCGAGAGTCAAGCGCGCTCCGCTCCTGGCGGTGGACTACATCTCTATCCGGATTCCGGAGATGATGCCCCGTTATCGGAAGATGGAGGAGACCGTGCACGCCATCATCTCTCAGGCCTTCTCCAACGCTGTCATCACGCCGGGTGTCACCACCACTGAGGACGTGGTGTGGTGGATGCGGGAAAAGGTTCAGGAGCTGGGTATGACGACCTGGTTCCAGCCGTCCGTGAGTGTCCAGCGTGCCGGGGGTTCCCCGCGTCGCGGGGAGCCGGTGGTGATCCAGTATGGGGACGTGCTCCATACCGATTTCGGCGTGGTGGCCCTCGGCCTCCACACGGACACCCAGCATATGGGATACGTCCTGCGGCCCGACGAGGATGAGGTTCCCGAGGGTATCAAGTTGTGCTTGAGGAACTCGAACCGTCTGCAGGACATCCAGCTGGAAGAGATGCAACCGGGCCGGACGGGCAACCAGGCCCTGGCAGCCGCTCTCTCTCGAATGCGTGCCGAAGGAATTGACGGCAGGCTGTACAGCCACCCCATTGGGGACCACGGCCATGGGGCAGGGCCCCTTATCGGCATGACAGACTTCCAGGATGGAGTGCCGGTAAGAGGGGAGTCCCTGATCCGCCCCTCCGTGTGGCATTCGATCGAGCTGTCGGCAACGACGCCAGCCCCGGAGTGGGGTGGCCAGGCGGTGAGGTGCGCACAGGAGGAGGACGCGTACCTCGAAGAGAACGGTGACCGCCACTGGGTGTACCGCAGGCAGGCGCAGTTTCACTTGGTGTGGTAGGGGCTCGGGCGCCTTGTGAGATCTGTTGGTCAGCCTCCAGGGAGCTGAGATCGCCGGAACGGTTCAACCGCCGTGACTCGATCGGTAGAACACTTCCTGCAGGAGTACGACCGCTGCTTCAGACGTCAGGCCACCGGCCCGTCCGCTCGAGATCCTCGGCAGCGGCCGAGGAGTCGAGGGCGTAGCAACTGCCGAAAGGTCCGGCTGCCAGCTTGCTAGAACCAATCGCCTGCGGCGAGAATGTGGTGCCCTCGTCATACGCCGGAGAAGCGCAAGCAAGTGCCCGACTGCTACGCTATTGAGCGTGAGCTGGCCTTGTTGTGGGGCGGCGGCTCCCTACACCTCCTCGCCCCCCACGCCACCTTCCTCCACTTCCTTCGGTGGCTTGAGCCCCGCCGCGCCGGCCAGACCCATGATGCTGGGCAGATTTAGCGAGTCGGCCAATCCCGACGGCACCACCATCAGCGAGCCGCGCTTGACGATACTCTCGTACAACATGTTCATCGCCCTGAGGCTCATCGCGGTGGGATTCTCGCTGTAGCTCTCGGCTGCCTCGACGAACTTGGACGCGATCTGGGTCTCGGCGGTGCCGAGTATGATGCGTGCCTGACGCTCCCGCTCGGCTTGAGCCTGGCGCGACATCGCTTCTTCCAATGCCTTGGGGATGATCACGTCGCGGATCTCGACCGACTGCACTTGGATCCCCCAATCGTGCATCTTCCGGTCGAGTGTCTCCTGCAAGCCACGGCCCAGCTCCTTGCGGGATTGAATGAGCTCCGCCAGGTCGTGTTTGCCGATGGCGTCCCGCAATGCCGTCTGCGCAGCCAGCACCACCGCCTGCTGGTATTGCTGTACCTCCAGCGCGGCTTGTTCGGCGTCGTAGACGATCCAAAACGCGATCGCGTCCACGTTGACCGGTACCGTGTCTTTGGTGAGACACGACTCCGCACCGAAGTCCGTGGTCCGGATGCGCTGGTCTATGTGGTACGCCACCCGGTCGACGATCGGTACGACGAAGAACATGCCCGGCCCGCGAAGCCCCCGGTACTTCCCCATGCGGAGCACAACTGCCTTCTCCCATTGGTCCGCGAACTTGACGGACGAACCGAGGAACACCGCGGCCGCCGCACCTACCAGAGCGGCGGCAGCCACCGGAGCGAACAGAAGTGTCGCGCCTCCCAGCGCCAAACCTCCCGCCATGCCAGCCGCCACTGCGGGAAGCGGATATCGGGTATCATCGGGTGAACTCTGCACCATTCTGGTCCCTCTTGGGCTCGTTAAGGTTAGCGTCGTGACCCGCTCCGGTAGCACGTTCATGGCTTGTTTCCCTCACGACCCTGATAGCGTTTAGTAGTCCGGATGTCGTCGAGTGTGTCCAATAGGTCGTCGATCGAGAACCCCAGCGCCTCGGTCCCTGCGACCGCCTCCAGCGCACATTGCTCGAACTCGCGCCGGCGCCTGCGGGCTTCCTCGTCAGGCACGTTCAGGCTGACATAGCTGCCCTGGCCCGGGCGGGTGGATACGACCCCGAGCCGCTCGAGTTGTTGGTACGCACGGTCGATGATCTTGGGGTTGATGCCCAGGT
>JBDHKN010000126.1:0-4751 GCA_039586365.1 Gemmatimonadota bacterium
TCACCATGATGGAGGTCGACGAGGTCTCGGAGGTCGTCGATGTCACGGTGGAGCTCGTCGATGACAAGGGGGTCACCAGGAAGATGGACGGCAAGCTCCGCATCATCCTCACAGACTCCACCAGCTTCGAGATGTACAACTACACCAGGGTGGTCAAGGCCAAGGACTTCGACCACACCGTCTCGGAGGGCGACGTCTACTACTGGTACGAGGCTGCAGTCCCCTTCAACAAGATCAAGCACTCCAACGACAGGTGGAAGAGCCCCAAGGCGGGCACCGAGCGGGAGATGATCGCGACCGCCTGGTTCGAAACCTCGGAGGCCTCACCCCAGACGGTCAAGGGGAACCCCCAAGACAAGCATCACTACAAGAAGACCCAGATCCCGCCTGGACTTCTCAAGAGGAACAGGGTGCCCGAGGTCGTCCTGGAGGAGCCCACCTATGCAATAACCGGCGAGCCGACCATCTTCAACGCCAGCAAATCCACCGACGACATGGGCATCGAGCTCCTCTCCTTCGACTGGGCCTTCCCAGACGGCAGTTTGCTTAACACGACCGAGCCCTTCACGGAGTTCATCTTCCGAGAGCCGGGGAGGTACACCGTGACTGTCACCGCCACAGACCTCGACGGTGCCGACGACAAGGCCACCATCATCTTCGAGGTCCTGTGGGCCATCGACATGACCGTCGACGAGTGGGGAGAGGAGGACCTCCCTGGGGAGCACGAGGACGACCTATACGTCCTACTAACGATGGTTAACAACGCGCCCCATATGGTGGACCTCTCCTTCTTCAATCCCAGGCTGTCATCGGGGGAGGAGTTCTGGGACTACAACACCACAGACGGCCCCATCCCCGACGGATTGGAGGTGGGGGAGACCCTCACCCTCAAGATCTACTTCGACGAGCCGCCAGAGGGATTCGTTCCCTTCGATCTCCATGTGGGTAACGACAGGGAGGTCTCCCTGCCGAAGCAGAAGAAGTAGCTCGCATCGAGTCTACTTGTCGAACTCCAGGAGCTCGTGGACGTTCCCGAAGGGGTCCTTGAAGGCCGCGTACACGCCAACGGGGCACGGCTGTGGTGTCTCATGGATGAATTCGACCCCTTTCGCCATTAGCTCCTCCATCCTGGAGGCGAGGTCCTCTGTCTCGATATCGACCACCGTCCGGGCCATTTTGGGGAACTCCGTCGGGGCGCTCTCCCCGGTCCTGAACAGGATGAGGGGGGCCCCCTCGTGCACCAGCTCGACGATGTCCGGGTAATGCCTATCGTCCTCGACCTCGAAGCCGAGCTTGTCGCGATAGAAGTCGAGGGCGACGTCCATGTCAGGCACGTTGAAGCAGATCACGCATATCTTGGGCATCCTCACCGCCACCTTGGGCCAAAAGTACTTGAGAAGGTAATAAAGTTGGCTAGCGCGGCCATCGATCTGAGTGCGTTAATAGTGTCTGGTATTTCGGCTCTGTTATTATGGGCCGTAGATCCCAAGTTACGTAGCAACTAGTGCCTTTCTGTCCCCCCTACATTTCGAGTTATCCGGTTTGTATCAAAATTGGGGCAGAAAGATTTTTAAATTTCTTTCATCGTTCTCCAATCAATGGACAGACCTGGGAACATAGGGAATTATGAAAATAAAGAGGGCTTCATCGATCTGCTGAAGATGAAAGAGGATGGAAAGCTCTCCGAGTTTTATCCCCAACTGCTCGGAGACCTGGATGACCTGAGAGTCAAGGACTTTCCACTTTTCGAAAAGCAAGATCGAGTCTATCTAGACAACGCGGCGACGACCCAGGAACCGCAATCCGTCAAGGACAGGATGTACGAGTACAGGAGCGCCCACATAAGGGGCAGCAGCCACTCGAAGAACTCCGCGGAGGCGAGGGAGGTCCAGCGGATGTTCGACGAGGCGAGACGGAAGGTCCAGGACTTCTTCCACGCGGACAACTACGTCGTGGCATTCACATCCGGGACGACGGGCTCCTCGAACTTCATCGCCACGAGGTTCCCATTCCGGAGGGGCGACAGCCTCATCCTGACGGACATGGAGCACAACTCCCAGATCCTCTCCGCGAGGAACTTCGCCAAGAAGGCGGACGCCAACATCTACTACGTCCCCATCGCCTCGAAGGAGGGGAGGTTGGACCTGGACAATCTGAGGAGGACGATGTCCAAGACGAAGCGGGGAAAGGTCCTGATGAACCTCGTCCACGTCTCCAACTTCAGCGGCGTGGTCAATCCGGTGGAGGAGATACGGGATATCTTGGGGGACAGGGGTTTCATCTATCTCGACATGGCCCAGTCGGCCGGCCGCATGCCCATCGACCTCGACGCCCTGGACGTGGACTTCGCGGGGATATCGGCCCACAAGATGTACGGACCCATGGGCATGGGCGCGGTGTTCGTGAACAAGAGGAGCGTAAGGTCCATCGGGGATGCCGTCAGCGGCGGGAGCGCCATCGACATGGTCTCGAAGTGGTTCACTGTACCCGCGGGCTACCCGGACAAGTACGAGCCCGGCACCCAGGACCTCGAGGGAGCCATCGAGTGGGGGTTCGCGATAGACTACCTCGAGGGCATCGGCATGGACCGCATCGAGGCCCACGAGGAGGAGCTCGGGCGTTACTTCCTTAAGGAGCTACAGAAGATCGAAGGGGTCAGGGTCTATGGGCCCCTGGAGTTCAAGGACCGGATAGCCGTCGTGACCTTCAACATCGGCTCCTTCGAGAAGAAGACCTACGAGGAGGTCGCGAGGGAGATGGACCGACGCGGCATCAGCGTGAGGGATGGGTGCCTGTGCGCCCACATCTATGCGGCCCAGCAGATAGGCCTGCCCAAAGTTCTCCATGAGGCAAGGGCCGCGTTCATGAGCGTGGAGAGTCTCAAGGACCTGATCACCACGATCGGGGCTGTCCGGGTTTCCTTTGGCTTCTACAACAGCATGGAGGACGCCTTCAAGGCCCTTCGCGCGATCAAGGAGATCGCAGGAAGCTACGATAGCTAGGCTAGATGAAGGGGCCCCTCTCCGGTCACTTCATTCGTCCGTCTCATCTTGAACGACATCGTCGTCCTCATCTAAGGAACCTTTCCAAGGCCTTAGGCGAGGGAGCCACCTTGGGACGTTCTCCATGTACTGGCGGTAGTCATCCCCGAACTTACGTAGGAGCTCGGGCTCCTCGGCCTTGACGAAGCTGATATGGTTCACACCCCAGAGGATGAAGCAGAAGATAAGAAGGGAGAGCGCCCCGAAGAGGATCGCCTCCCCCAGAATGGTGATCTGAACCCCCCACACCAAGGGATTCCTCATGTAACGGTAGATCCCTACGACCACGAGCTCATTCGGAGGGTCCCATTGCGCGACGGTCCCCTTGCCGACCTTCGCGAAGAGATAGCTCGTCCAGAGCAGGAGGAAAAGGCCAACACCGATGAGGGCGCACCCAACAACCGTTGGTAGTATATCCAAGGGGTATTCGAGAGACCATCCAATGTTGGGCTCGCTCACCAAGAGCAAGATGAGAGCCGGTACTACGAAGAAGCCTAGGAATGGCTCTAGAAGGAATGCCTTGACGTGACGCCAGGTTCCCATGTATATTCCTCATGTGTGATGCTTCATCCGTGAGGGGAGACCATCCTCATTCCGAGTCCGAGACCTCACTCCTTTTGACACTGGAGGTCCTCCCATTTCTTCTTCATTCCCAACCACCTCAGGAAGGGATCCGGCACGCACCAGTCGGTCACGCTCTGCTGCAACCTTAGGATTCCCATGATTGTGACGAGTATCAACCCGACAGTGACATCGATGAAGACTGCGACGGCGACGAAGGCCAGTATCATAATGCCTTGCACCAGGGCCCTGCCTTTCTCAAGATACATCTGTAATCACCGGTGGCTTTCTTCCAGATGGGTGAATATTATCCGCCCGTTGAAAACAGTTCCGGTAATCTCTATTAAAATCCTCTATTGTTTTGGACATGGGTCACTTGCGATACCAACTTATAAGGAAGGAAAATGGAGATATCTTGACAATTTTTTTTATAGCCCGAAATAATAATATAATGGTCCAGGCTCTTTACCGTGCCTATGCTACCGGGGGGAAGACGGTGGTATCACTCGATTCAAATCAATCCAAATTCAATACTGAGTCCGCGCAGGGAACCTGGGGCGATATTGATAAATAAGTAGCTGCGGTCACAACGAATGACATAGAACCAGGGGTGGTCGGATTACTGACGAGGATGAACAGGCGAGAGAGGAGACCTCCGAGAAGGACAAGACCGAGGAGAGAGAGCACGGCCTGAGCCCCGGGAGGATCGAGGCCCTCAGCGATGGTGTGATCGCCATAGCCATCACCCTGCTGGCCCTCGAGCTCACCGTCCCCCATCTGGACAACGGAGAGTGGGCGGAGACGTTGAGGGAGGAGATCTACATGTATGCCATGGGTTTCCTTGCGTTGGGGGTCTATTGGATGCTCCATCACTACATATTCCATTTCGTTGTGCGGTCCGATGGAGTCCTGTTGTGGCTCAACACGATCTTCCTGTCCTTCGCTTCCCTGGTCCCCTTCTGGACCGCGGTGAACATCGAAAATCCCGGAGCCCAGGAAGGGCTCACCTTCTATGGTACGGCCATGATACTGACGATGTTGGTATTGCTTGGCATGTGGTTGTATTCCACTAGGGGCCATCGCCTGGTATCCGATGATTTCGATGACAGCATCATACCAAAGTTCACCAACGTGATTCTAGGCGGCAGC
>JBDHKN010000017.1:0-84734 GCA_039586365.1 Gemmatimonadota bacterium
TTTTTGTTCATCGCGGCGGCGTTGGTGTTTCTGACCATGTGGTACACAGGGAGACGGCTCGAGCAGCAACGGGCAGGCGAGAAGGCACCCAGCGGCTTCGCTAATGCCATGGAAGCCATAGTGCTTTTTGTCAGGAACGAAATAGCCATCGCCAACATTGGGCATGACGGCGCCAAGTTCGCTCCGTACATCATGACGCTCTTCTTCTTCATACTCTACGCGAACCTGCTCGGCCTGCTCCCGCATGGCAGCACCGCAACCGGAAACGTGGCCGTCACGGGGGCGCTCGCAATCACCGCGCTACTAACGATTGAGATCAGCGGTTTCATCAAGCTTGGCCCGAAGGGCTACCTGAGGACGATTTTCCCCAAGGTTCCGGGCCTCGACGGTCCCGGAGCAGTCGCTATGTCGCTCTTCATGGGGCCGATCGAGATACTCGGCAAGCTCGTCAAGCCTTTCGCGCTCACGGTGCGATTGTTCGGCAACATGACGGCGGGACACTTCGTGATCCTATCGCTCATGGGACTGATATTCTTGTTCGGCAACCTGGGGATTTGGAGTTGGGGGATAGGAATCGTCGCGAGCCTGCTGGTTGTAGGTATCATGCTACTCGAGCTGTTCGTGGCGCTGTTGCAGGCATACGTGTTCGCATTGCTGACTAGCGTGTTCATCGGCATGATGCAGCACGAGCACTAGGACAGTTGGCAGGCAGTGAAGAGGAATTGAAAACGGGATGGTCAAGGCGCTCCTAGTCATCCCTCAACGTACCTGGCCGGATGGCCGGGGAAGCCCACTGGTCGAGAGACCGTTGGTGGGTTGCCGCGAAAGCTGTCGTTACGGGAGAGACGAAGCTGACGTGGGGTGCGCATGCGTGCGATGATCTCCCTGAAACAAGAGGAATCACTAAATGCTGTTGAATATCCTTGCCGCGTTACAGGAGCCTGATGCTGCAGCCAGTGCGAGGGATGCCCACTCACTGTTCGGGGCGGCGCTGGGAATCGGCATGGCAATCATCGGTGCCGGTATCGGTCTGGGCCGCATTGGTGGGCAGGCCGCTGAGGCGATAGCCAGACAACCGGAAGCAAGCGGTGACATCCGTGGTATAGCGATCCTCATCGCGGTGCTGCTCGAGGGAGTCACGATCATCGCGCTGGTATTCGCACTGCTGTTCAAGCTCATCGCGTAGCGTCAATCAATGCTGTACGTATTGTTATCCGTTCTCCAGGAACACGGAGCGGCCGAGTCCACGGGATTCAGTTCGCCATTCGAGGTGAACACGGGGCTGTTCGTCTGGACCTGGCTGGTTTTCATCATTCTCTTCTTCCTGCTGAGGAAGTATGCTTGGCCCCCGATCGTGAGGCTCACGGAAGAGCGCGAGCAGACCATCCGGCGGCAACTCGATGAAGCCGAGCAGATGAATACCGATGCTAAGGCCACTCTGGAGGAGCACAAGAAGCTTTTGGCCCAATCGAAAGACGAGGCTCACCAGCTGATAGCAGAAGCCAAGACTCTGGCTGAGAAGGAGCGTGAGCGACTCCTAGCTAAGGCGCGGGACGAGCACGGAGAGATGCTCCAACGGGCCAAGCAGGAGATCGATGCTGAGCGTGACAAAGCGCTGGTTGAACTGCGCCGTGAGGCAATCGATTTGTCTTTGGCGGCTGCATCGAAGCTGATACAGCGGCGGCTCGAGGGTGAAGGTGATCGCAAGATCGTTGAGGAATACTTGAGTACCCTTGACGAGGAGCAACGTTGAGAGAGCCAACGATCGTTCGGAACTATGCCGAAGCACTCTTCCAAGTTGGTGAGAGTTCCGGCGATACGGAGCTCTTCGCGGATCTAATGGAGGGTATCTCGAGCGCGATAGAATCCGACGGGCGGATCCGCCAGTTGCTGGAATCTCCTCGAGTCCCGAAACGGTCTAAGCAGGACATCCTGGCTCGGGCACTCGCCCCATATGCACCACAGCCGTTTGTCAGGTTCGTTGCGGCCGTAGTAAAGCGTGGTAGGCAGGGACTTCTTGTCCCGATCTGCCAACGATACCTGCGTATGGTGGATGACAAGTTCAATAGAGTGCACGCTGGCGTGACCCTGGCCCGCCAGCCGGATGCGTCGCTGCAAGACATGGTACGACGCCGGCTCAGCGAGGTACTCGGCAAGGAAGTGATCCCCCAGTTCCGGACTGATCCGGATATCCTGGGAGGATTGGTTGTTCGGGTCGGCGACCGCGTCATGGATGGTTCCCTAAGGCGACGCATGGTTGCCCTCCGGAGAAAACTCCTGGGCGCCTGAGCTGGGCCGTCTTGTGCTGGCATTTGGGATTGACCCCGGGCGCGACCGGGGTCTTTTCTTCATTCAACTATGGACGGATTTGGCTTCGAAATAGGGAGGGCGACTTAGATGTCGGAAAGAGTGGGTTTCGTCGGCCTTGGTGCCATTGGACGTCCGATGGCTGTCCACCTGGTCAAAGCGTTCGACACGATGGTGTGGAACCGCACGTTCGACCGCGCACAAGCGTTTGCCGAAGAGAATGGCAGCAAGGTGGCGGAAGACCCGGCCGAACTCGTGTCGTGGGCAGACGTTGTCATCACTTGTCTGCCGACGTCAATTGAGGTGAGGGAGGTGCTCGAGAGTGTAGCAGGGCTGTGGCGGTCTGGACAGCTCGTCGTAGATGCGACGTCCGGTGATCCCGGGGAGTCTCGTAGGCTGACAGAGTGGTTGCAGCAGAAAGGGGTCGGATTCGTTGACGCTCCAGTTAGCGGAGGAACGAGCGGGGCAGAAGCCGGAGAACTCACGTCGATGCTGGGTGGTGAGGTTGCTGAGGTGGAGCGGGCCAAGCTGGTGGTGGCGCCGTACTCCAAGATGATAGTCCATGTCGGCCCCGTTGGCACCGCCCATGCGCTCAAGGCGATCAACAACGCTTTGTTGGCTGTCAATATCCAGGCTGCCGGAGAAGGTCTCGCAGCTCTGGTGAAGCTAGGTGTAAGGGCTCAAACGGCATTGGACGTGATCAACGTTTCCACTGGTCGCTCGAACGTAAGCGAGAATCTGATTCCGGAGCGGGTGATCACCCGAGCCTGGCCGCGCACGTTCCGCTTGGCATTGCTGGATAAGGATGTGGGCATAGCCCTGAAGGTCCTGCAAGACACGGGAGTACCCGCTGACGCGATCGGTACTGCGAAGCAATCATTTGCCGCGGCGCGTGCAACTCTCGGCGAGGCGGCAGATCACGTGGAGTTGATAAAGGAGATCGAGAAGGCTGCGGGGGTGGAGATCCGGTAGAGACACGAAGATGATGGCAGCGAGGTCCTGCTACAGGTCTCGCTGCCACTCCACTGCGCCAGTCAGTCGCGGTTTAGAACTCTACCTGCGGTGTCTCACGGGCCGTGTCATCCGACAGTTCGAAGTATTCCCGCGCCTTCGCTCCGATCATCTTGGCGGTCAGGACCTGTGGAAACCGGCGGATGTACGAATTGTATTCCTGGACGGCCGCGTTGTAATCCTGACGGGCAGTAGAAATCCTGTTCTCGGTTCCCTCCAACTGATCCTGCAAGGCTCGGAAGTTCTCGTTGGATCGAATCTCGGGGTTGTCTTCAGCTATTGCGATGAGTCGCCCGAGGGCTGAACCTAGTGTTCGGTTGGCTGCGGCCATTTCGGCGAGATCCCCACCATCAACTGCGCCACCTAATTGAGCTCGCGCTTGGGTTACGGCGTCAAATATCTCCTGTTCCTGTTCTGCGAAGCCCTTGACGGTGGCGACCAAGTTGGGCACCAAATCAGCTCGCCGTTGTAGCTGGACTTCAATTTGACTGCGGAAATTCTCCACCTGCTCATCGAGGGCCTGAATCCTGTTGTATCCGCAGCTTGAAAGAACAAGTGGGACCAGTCCGCAGAAGATTGCTCGCTTCATTCGCTACTCCCTAGCTCCGATCTTGTCGGCGGAGCCCGTTGCGTCAAACGTGTCAACAAAACTCGCTAGTCGTTCTATTTGCTCCAAGTACCGGTCTCCGACCGAGTCATAAGGCTCGAGGTCGGGCACCTTCCGGCCCGAGATCCTGTCTAGTATCCACGAGAACGCGGTGGTATCGATTCCGGTTGTGGCGCCAATGTCGCGCACCAGATTGGGTACCTCCTGCGGTGGTGTTTCGCCGACCAATCGGAGCACTCCTCGGAACAGTACAAAGAAGGTTCTTGCAGAAGCGACCAGGAGAGTCCCAAGTGCCTTGCCATTCGAAGCCACTGCTGCGAATTCGGCCCGCAACTGGAGTAACTTGCCTCGTACTTCCCGCTCTAGTTCTCGCCGCAAGTCGTCTCTGGTGGTCTCTATTCCTTCGAGAGGGTTTGCCCCTCTCACGAGGAGGTGCGCCTCCTTCATGTCCTCGATCTCGATCGGGAAGACGTCCGTTGCTGCCCGCCACTCCCACTCAGAGAAAATGAGCGGCGGTGGGTTCTTCTTCCTCGTCCAACTGTTGACGTGAGACTCGATTGGGCGCAGATGTCGCGGACCCGCGTCACGGAGGATGAGGAGCGTAGCCGCTTCGCCGGTTCCCTCGTGGCGTACGGCCGGGCCGTACAGCAGTAGAGAGATGAGGTTGTCTCCCAGTGCTTGCTCCAGCTGCTTGGCAAACTCTTCCACCTGTGACTTTGTGTCTCGCGCCATTAGAAACTCCCTGAAGCTCCTCCACCTCCAAACCCACCGCCGCCGCCGAACCCTCCAAACCCACCGCCGCCGAATCCTCCTCCTCCCCAGCCGCCTCCGCCGTACCATCCACCACGATGTCGGCCCGAACTCCCGAGGAGCATACTCAGCAGGAGCCAGTCGAGGCCACCTCCGCGGTAGCGCCCGCCAGGCCCACGTCCGCCGCGTCCCCCGCCAAACAGCAGCGGCAGGATGATGAAGACGAGGATGAGCAGAGGCAGCAACCTGCGAGCTGTGCCTGTGCTCGGTTGTGTTTGGGGTCGTGGTACCGAGGCACTACCAGTGAGCTCGAATCCGAACTCCTCGGCAAACGCTTCGCCAAGCAGCCAGACACCCGCCAACAGACCCGCGCCATAGCTTCTGTTCTCCACCGCCACCCGTCCGATACTATCCCGGATCCTGCCCGCGCGGGAGTCGGTGATGAACCCTTCAGAGCCGATCCCGGTAGCTATTGCCAGCTGGGATCTTCCGTCGCCAGGCCGATCCCCCGGTACCAGCAGGAGGATGACGCCCGTGTTGCGAGCCCGATCTCCAGCCGCACCGACCGCTCCGACACCCCACTGCCGCCCAATGTCCCTCGCTACCTCGATGGACGCACGGCCCTCCAGCCCTGACAGCGTAACCACAACGATCTCGCCGCGCGACTTCTCCAGCACCTCGGCGATCACGGCCTCCATCGTGCGGGCAGACGTCGGATCCACCACATGGGCGAAATCGTTCACATATCCCACGGGCTGGGGGATCTGCAACTGGAAAACCAGTGCCAGCGAGACAAGCATCATGGGGAACGAAAGATAAACGGTGAGCGCTCGCGATGTAGTCTAGTTGCCAGAAGTTTGCAGCACTGGAGGGTCTCTCGTAGCTTATGCGGTTGGCCTGAGCCAGACTCGGCGAGTCGTGAATCTTCGGACACTTGGGGAGGTGCTCCTCACGCACCATGGGCAACACAGCCAGCCTCGCGCCACGGCGCATCGTTTTGGCGTATCGGATGCCAGGTGGCTGACGGTCACCGCGCCGAGTTTCTGACCGGCGGAGAGGGAGATCGGAGGAGGTTCTTCCGGTCCACCCTGGGTCGGATCCTCGACGAAGTCGGTCGTCGCACTGAGCGGCGCGTCGTACCGCAACGATCCTTCCGGCCACCGGGTGCGCTGGATGAAGTTGCCTTCATCGCAGCCTGTACTCGATGCAACGATTGCATAGAGGTATGCCCCCCGAGGGCGATCTTCAACGCACCAACGAGTGCTGGGTTGGCGGCAGGCACACCTGTGATTGATCCTCAAATCCAGCCCTGTACGGTTTGTCCGGACATGCCTTGTGCAACTGTCTGTCCGACTGAGGCTCTGACGCCACCTGAGCATCTGTGGGAAGGCTATCGACTAGCGGAGCTGGAACTGGTGCCGGAACGGTGCATTGCATTTAATAACGTGGAGTGCGGTGTTTGTGCACGTGTTTGCCCAGTCGGAGAGCGTGCTATCGGACTCGATGGGGCTGGCCAGCCGGTGATCCGTGCTGAGGGTTGTGTCGGGTGTGGGGTTTGTGTACGCGCGTGTGTAACGACCCCAGCGTCACTGGTGTTACATCTTCAGTGAGGAAGGACTTTCGTGGAAACACCTTATCGCGTTGCTAAACCCTGGGGTCACGAACTGATATGGGCGAAGACTGACCGCTATGTGGGCAAGATACTGCACATCGAGCCGGGTCATCTCTTGAGCCTACAGTATCATGAGAGGAAGGATGAAACGATCTTCGTGCTGACCGGTGAGATCATCTTTCGGGTGGGGTCTGGCAATGAACTGACTGAGCTTCGAATGCGCGAAGGCGACAGTTACCACGTTACGCCCGGTACCGTCCATCAGATGGAGGCCATCGTCGCAACCGATCTCTTGGAGGCGTCGACTCCTGAACTAGACGACGTCGTACGCCTGGAAGACAGATACGGGAGGGTTTGATGAAGGTGATCCTACCGGTGGCCGGCAAAGGGACCCGCCTGCTACCCGTAACCAGGTGGGTACCGAAACCGCTGGTCCGAGTAGCAGGTCGGGCAGTGTTGGACTACGTGATCGACAAACTGAGTGGCTTGGATGTGGAAGAACTCATTTTCATCACTGGACACCTGAAGGAGACGGTCGAGGAATATGTGCGCAGTAACTACAGCCTCCCGTCACGTTTCGTTGAGCAGGAGGTCCAAGATGGAACCGCAGGAGCGGTGAACCTAGCGCGGCCCTACGTGGATGGACCGGTGATGATCATCTTCGTCGATACGGTGTTCGATGCTGATCTGAGTGTGGTGAATCAGGTCGATGCCGATGGTATAGTCTGGGCGAAGGAGGTGGAGGATTACCAGCGATTTGGAGTAGTTGTGACTGACGAACGCGGGTACATGCGGCGGATAGTGGAGAAGCCGGCCACACCGATCTCGAGACTCGCCAACATAGGTCTTTACTACATCCGTGACTGGCAGACCCTATTCGCAGGAATAGACCGGACGTTGGCAGGTCCCAAGACAAAAGGGGAGTGGTTCTTGACTGATGCGTTCCAGTACATGATCGACAATGGTGGCCGGTTGCTTACCGCCGAGGTTGAAGGTTGGTACGACTGTGGCAAGGTAGATACCCTGCTTGATACGAATCGGCATCTGCTATCGGTCGGGGCGGCACGCCGACCTCCGGTTGTCGCCGGGGTTGAGATAATAGAGCCTGTCTACGTTGCTGACGGAGCGGTGCTCAAGGACTGTATAGTCGGACCAAACGTGTCGATTGACGTACGCACGGTGCTGGATGGGACCAGGGTCAGCAACGCGATCGTCGGGAGTGATTCGAGAGTCGAGAGGTGCCACATCAACCGGTCACTCATTGGTGACGGAGTTACCCTAGCCGACAAGGAGTTGGAGGGGGTCGTAGCAGCTGCGGACGGAATTGCCCGGGCGCCATAGCGAAGTACCCTCTCCACTTTCACTGCGTGGTTGAGTTGGGCCAAACACGGCGGCCGGTCGGCGAAGTGTTGCGGTGCATCGTGAACGTTCTAACCGAGAGACAAGTTCCCTATCAACTCGTGGGAGGACTTGCCGCCCACGCGTACGGCGCCAAGCGTGATCTGGTCGATATCGATTTCTACATCGACGGTGCTGGTTTTGCCGCCATTATGCCGCTGGTCGAAGAACATCACGTCTTCGGGCCGGTCCGCCACCGTGATGCTATCTGGGATCTTGTATACATGCAACTACTGTATGGACATTGGCAGATAGAGTTGGCGGCTGCAGAGACCACGAGATTCTATGACCGTGAGCGACAGGTATGGGCCGACGCGAACATCGATTTCCACGCTGCCGAGATGTGTGACCTGTATGGTGTCACGATAGCTGTAATGCCCAAGAAGAAGCTAGTTGACTATAAGCATCGCTTGGGGCGCGAGGTCGATCTGATAGACATCGAGCAGATGAATAGCGGCGGGCCAGAGGGATGACTGCAGGTACGGAGACCGGGACTGGAGATGAAGAAACTGGCGCCTTGCATAGGGTGAACTGGGCTCGAAGGGGCATGTGGCTGGTGGCTGGCACCATGGCCTACAACTGCGGCGAGGCGTTTGTGGCTCTTTGGGCGGGTCTGGCTGCAGGTAGTATTGCTCTCGTAGGATTTGGCCTCGATAGCGTAATTGAGATGGCCGCCGCCGCGGTCGTGCTGTGGCGGATGACGATAGAGGAGAGGGGGGCGAACGCTGAGCGTGTGCTAGTTGCTGAAGCTCGGGTACGACGGTTCGTCGGCGCGACTTTCTTTCTGCTTGCAGCATATGTGATGGCCCGATCGGTCTGGGCACTGTTGACTCACGATACTCCATCCGAGAGCATGGTAGGAATAGTCCTCGCCGGCGCATCGCTATCGGTCATGCCGCTGATTGCGTTCGGAAAGTTCAAGGTTGCAGGCGCACTAGGCAGCCGTGCTCTACGTGCCGAGGCAAAGGAGACACTCGCCTGTTCATACCTCTCATTTTGCCTGCTAATGGGACTGGCCGCCAACGCAATCCGTGGTTGGTGGTGTGCCGATCCTGTTGCCGCCGCTCTCATGGTGCCGTGGCTCGTTCGGGAAGGAATGGAGGCTCTCGAGGAAACTGAACACTGAGGTGTATACTGTGCATGAATTAGCAGGAAACGTCATCGACGGGGAGGCAGTTGAATGAAGAAGATTGATCGCAGGGAATTCGTGCTGACTGCCGCAACGGCGGTAGCAGCTGCGTCGGCCGCCTCGGCTGTCCCCGAGCGGTTGTCCGGCAGCCCACCGACGATACTCATACCAAAGACGATCTCGCCGGTGGTCATCTCGGATACGAGTGGCATCAGGTACAAGAACGGTGGGCCGGTCAGTGCAGTCGAGAAAGCTTTCGAGATGATCACTCAGGGTGCGGATGTACTCGACTCATTGATTGCGGGGGTCAACATCCCGGAGCTCGATCCCGAAGAGATGGGCATAGGGTATGGTGGGTTGCCGAACGCGGAAGGAGTCGTTCAGCTGGATTCATGCTGTATGCATGGCCCCAGGAAATGGGCAGGTGGGGTCGCTGCTCTTGAGGGTGTCCGGACTCCCTCCTTAGTGGCGAAGGCGGTAATGGAGTATACCGATCATCACCTTTTAGTTGGCAAAGGTGCGCAGGACTTCGCCCGCAGCATGGGATTCGAGGTTGAAGATGATCTCAATACTGAGAGGTCGCGGGCCCTGTGGCTAGACTGGAAGCGCCGGGTGGACCCCCACCATTACCTGGATCCAAAGCAACGTGGTCAGATCGGGTACGAGGCGGGCATGCAGATGCTGAAGGAAGGGCTTATTGACGAGAGCCATTTCTGGGGAACCATAAACTGTGACGGCATTACCCCGACGGGTGAGATCGGCGGAGTAACAACCACCAGTGGTCTGGCATGGAAAATCCCTGGACGTGCGGGTGATTCACCCATCCTCGGAGCGGGCCTCTACGTAGACGGTGATGTCGGAGCGGCTGGTTCTACGGGTCGTGGCGAGGCCAACCTCTACAATCTGAGTTCCTACTTGATAGTCGAGAATCTCCGGCGGGGAATGCATCCCAAAGACGCCGGTCTGGAAGCCTTGGAGCGCATACGCTCCAACACCCAAGAGCTGCGGCTGTTGAACAACAGGGGACTGCCGAACTTCAATGTCAGGTTCTTCGTGCTGAATGCGAGGGGAGAATTCTCCGGCGTAACCATGTACTCAGCTGGTGAGACAACTTATGCGGTGTGCACGGAGAATGGTGCTGAAGAGAGACCCCTCGAGCCGTTGCTGGATGGAACTCCGAATGACTGAGTGGGGAAAGGCTGCAGCCGATAGGGCGCCGGCGTGACAGTAGTGCATGATGTTCTGATCGAGCTGCACGGATGAGGGTTGGAGGGTGATGTCGCGACAAAGCACCGATCTCCAGCAACTCATCGACTCCGTCCTGGATCTAAAGTGGCACATGGATCCGGTTGAGGCTACAGGAGCGGGTCTGTCGCAGCACGACAAGCGGCTGGGTTCGTATGGAGCTGACGATGTGGAGCAGTATCTGGCAGCCCTCAAGTCTCTTGCAGGTGCGCTCGAGGAAGCACCTGTAGAGTCGATTGATGACGAAATCGACCGTACTGCACTTCTCAACGACGCTCGGGTTACAATACGCCGCTTCGAACACGAGCGACCCCATGAGCACAATCCGCTGTTTTGGCTGGGACACGCCCTTGATGGTCTCTACCTTCTGACCGTATCGCGTAACCGCTCCTCGGCACAACGGGAAACGGCTCTCGTAGAGCGGATCAGAGCCATTCCGGGATTCCTTGCGAGAGCCCGCAAGACACTGAGGCCCTGTCCCGCGGTCTTCGTTGAAACTACCCAGGAGGTGTTGGATGCCGGCATAACCCTCGTGGATCAGATTTCACGGGAACACGAGACCGGTGGAGAAGAGAGTTTCCTGGTTGCCTCTACTGATGCGACGGCAGCTCTGCATGACTTCGGAAGACACATGGAGACTCTGAAATCGGACCTACAGTTCGCTATCGGAGAAGATTCATTCAATTTCCGGCTACACTATGAGCACGCCCTGCAGACCACTGCGGCGGAGCTCTGGAGATATGGGCACGGCCTGATCGACCAGGTGGAGCTGGAGCTAGCCAGC
This sequence comes from Gemmatimonadota bacterium, assembly GCA_039586365.1. Lineage (GTDB taxonomy): Bacteria > Gemmatimonadota > Gemmatimonadetes > Gemmatimonadales > GWC2-71-9. The sequence goes on from JBDHKN010000017.1 coordinate 10,844, forward strand.
ATTGCGGGAGAAATTGAGCCCGGCACAGCATGGCCAGATTTGGTCGACCGCTTGCGTGACGATCACCCTTCGGCAGATCGGGTGGTCAGTGCTTATGCTGCTGAAATGACCCGATCGCGGCAGTTCCTGGAAGAGAACCATCTTCTGCCGGTGCTTGACGGAGAACTCCAAGTCGTAGAGACACCGGCGTTTCTTCGTCCGCTGATTCCGTTTGCGGCCTATCAACCCCCGGGAGCCTTCTCGCAGGACAGAACCGGCCTGTTCTACGTGACACCACCCCCCAGCGACGTTGGACCAGAGTCTGTAGAAAGGGCACTTCGTGATCACTGTGTTCACGAGCTTGCATGTACAGCGGTCCACGAAGGGTATCCCGGTCACCACCTTCAGTACTTGAATGCGCAAGCTCAGCCTAGAACAGTGCGAAAGGTCATCGGGACTCCAGTGACGATCGAAGGTTGGGCACTGTACTGTGAGGAGATGATGGACGAGGCGGGATTCTACCGGACCTCTGAAGAACGGCTGTTTCAGAGGCTCGCACTCTTGTGGCGAGCAGTGCGGGTAGTAGCTGATGTGGGGTTACATACTAGGGGAATGGCGTTTGACGAGGCGGTGGGATTGCTCACTGGACGAGTGTACTTCGACCGCGTACATGCCGAGGCGGAGGTGCGGCGATACTGCGCACGGCCAGCGTACCAACTCTGTTACGCTGTCGGCCTGCGAGAGCTGAAACGGCTGCGGTCCCGATATAGCAGTGTGGCTGGTAGCGACTTCACGCCGCGAAGCTTCCATACGGAACTCCTCAGCTACGGTGCACTGCCGGTGAGTCTGATACGGTGGGGCATGGGCTTGGACAACTGAAGTGAACCCGCTGGCTTCGCTTCGTTTGCGCTCTTTGGCGCTACAAATCTGGAGGGCACTGCGTCGTCGACTGCGGGCCGCGCGAGAGATCTACGAGGGGGTCTATTTCGCTCCCTATCGCAGTGCGATTCATCGGGAATACTTGGAGCAGCGGGACCTGTTTCTAGTGCTGAGTTTTTCGGATTTCCTGGGCATCCCGAATCCTGTTGCGTTCTACACACTCGAGCTCTATCCTGAGTTGATTGACCAGTTTCACCAGTGGCATGTGCGGATGGGGATGCCACGTGCTCCGGAGGGTGGGTTCAGGTGCTGCTGAGGAAGGGCCGGCGGGTGACAGCTTGAGCGTCGTGCCACAACTGAATGATCTGCTAGACAGGCAGATAGTCTTCTTCGGTGGAAAGGGGGGAGTTGGCAAGACAACACTAGCCGCCGCTTTCGCAATTCACTCAGCCGAACGCGGGATGCGGACACTGTTGGTGTCCACCGATACTGCTCATTCGACCAGCGATATTCTTCAGACGGTGCTTGGGGCTGAACCGAGGCGGGTGACGGGCGAGTGTTGGGCCCTGGAGATTGATCCGGGACACGAGACCGACCGGTACATAGGTGATGTCAAACGACGCATTGCTGGCACGATAGCGCCGCGTCTTATGCAGGAGGTCGAGAGGCAAATCGACATTGCGCGGGTGTCACCGGGAGCGGAAGAGGCCGCTGTCTTCGAGAGGTTTGCTCGTATCATCGAGGAGTTCGGAGACGACTTCAGTCGTATCTTCTTTGACACGGCTCCAACGGGTCAGACCCTTCGCCTACTTTCTCTGCCAGAGCTAATGACCACTTGGATAAATGGTCTCATAGGTCGGCGCAAGAAGGTCAACATGCTGGCCCGCATGTGGCGTAATGTTGCCGGTGTGTCAGCAAGTGAAACATTGGCTGAGGACGATCCGGTGCTTTCGGCTTTGGAGGAACGACGAGATCGGTTTGTCCGCACTCGTGAAATACTAACCGACAGTCACCAGTCGGCCTTCGTGTTCGTACTGACTCCGGAATGGCTACCGCTCCTTGAGACGCGGAAGGCGGTAGGTGTCTTGAGTAGATACAGGATTCCCGTGGCAGCGATACTCATCAATCGAGTCCTGCCCTTGGATGCCGATGGCGAATTCCTCGAGCGACGGCGGCAGAGGGAAGCTGAGTACCTAGGTCGGATAGATGAGGCATTCACCGGCTTCCCGATCTGCAAGATCCCGCTCAATGACCGGGACGTGGTTGGGCTCCAGGCCCTGCGCGAGATGGCTGCGACCGCATACGTGTGATCCCTGGGCAGTACTAGGGTCCTTCCTATCCGCTCGCGCCTGGTTCATTCTTCGTATGCCGCGTTTCGCCTAGGAGATGTCCCGTGAGCTCCATCGCACTCTTGGTTGTCGGATTGTTGGCATTCCTTACTGGCTACCAGGTCTACTCTAGGTACATAGCTCGCCAAATCTATCGACTCGATCCCGACTTCAGAACTCCGGCGCATGAGTTTGAAGATGGGGTAGACTTTGTACCCACTAACAAGCACGTGCTGTTTGGTCACCACTTCACGTCCGTCGCCGGCGCGGCACCGATCGTCGGGCCGGCGATTGCCGTTATCTGGGGTTGGCTCCCGGCCTTTCTCTGGGTGGTGCTGGGAACGATCTTTGCCGGAGCCGTTCACGACTTCGGGACATTGTGGATTTCGACCCGCCACAAGGCCAACTCTGTTGGAACCTTGACCGAGTCAATCGTCGGTGGCCGGGCACGCGTGCTCTTTCTCCTGATCATCTTCTTCCTGTTGTTGTTGGTGAACGCTGTGTTCGCCGTGGTCATCGCGAACCTGTTCATAGCCAGTCCGGGAGCTGTGCTCCCAGTGTGGGGAACCCTTGTGGTAGCGGTGGTGGTAGGCATCCTGATCTACCGAAGTAGGGTGGGCATACTATGGCCGTCGCTTGGCGCGCTGCTAGTAATATACGTGCTCATCTGGCTGGGTCAGTATGCGCCGTTTGCACTCCCGGACCTTATTGGCTTCACTCCCACCGGGGCACAACTGACAGTAGCGCAGGGCGATGCTTCCGTCGCTGCTGCGGCCGCACATGTCGACGGGATGCGGATAGGCTGGGTCATCATTCTCTTCATTTATGCGTTCTTTGCCAGCGTGCTGCCAGTATGGCTGCTGCTGCAGCCTCGTGACTACATCAACAGTCACCAGCTTTTCGTGGCATTGGGGATCATTTCGGTCGGAATATTGGTCGCCAATCCTCCAGTAGTCGCCCCGGCAATCAACCACAATCTTCCCTCGGATGCACCTAACTGGTTCCCGCTGTTGTTTATCACGATTGCCTGCGGTGCGATTAGTGGCTTCCATGGACTTGTCGCCTCAGGAACATCCGCAAAACAGCTCAACAAAGAGACTGACGCTAGGTATGTGGGTTATGGAGGAATGCTTGGCGAAGGAACCCTGGCACTCACATCGATTCTGGCGGCCACTGCTGGACTTGCGTTGTTTGTTGGGGCTGACGGATGGCATGAGCATTACGGGTCTTGGGCCAAAGCCTCGTCTGGTGCCACCATGGCATTTGTTAACGGCGTTGGCGTGATAGCGGAAGGAATCGGGATCCCCCATGCAGTCGCGACGATATTCGCCGCTGTTGTGGTGATCAGTTTTGCTGCAACGACCATGGACACCGGCATGAGACTGCAGCGGTACATAATCGCCGAGTTGGGCGTCGAGTATCGTCTGAAGCTCGTCCAGAACAGGTGGGTTGCGACGCTAATTGCGGTAGCGTGCTGCGCGGCATTGGCTGTCGGTCTGGATCGCGGGGCGGGCGGTATGCGGTTGTGGCCTCTTTTCGGAACTACGAATCAGCTAACGGCGGGACTCAGTTTGCTCGTAGTCACTTTGTTCCTGCTGAAGCTCCGGCGGCCGGTATGGGTCACCGTCATACCGATGGTGTTCCTGCTCTTTATGACCACTTGGGCCATGGTTCTGAACCTGATCCGATACTTCACCGAGAGTCAGATGCTACTGCTAGCGGTCGGTGGCGTGATATTCGTACTGGAGCTTTGGCTGATGTTTGAAGCGGCAGCTGCACTGCGCGGCGTCCTTGCGGGGCGTGAGGTGATCGGGGATGCTAAAGGGAGTGCTCGCCGGCGGGGATAAGGTGAGCTGTTGCACTAGTGCAAGCTGAGACATACGTTCGACTACACCGTAGTCAGAGGTAAGGACCATCCCAGATTTTGCAGATCGACGGTCTGACTATAGCCCGAGACGCGAACCCAGGTCGGGGTCTATGTTGGCCGAGGATCCGGAAGCCCAGCCGCTCAGGTCTCGTGACATGCGAGGCCAGTGCGCGTTGGTGACGGGAGGGGCCTCAGGTTTAGGCCGCGCTATCGCGCTGGAGTTTGCCCGTCGTGGGGCGAATGTGGCGTTCAACTATATCGAACTCGAAGGGCGCGATATTGCAGCACAGGCACTCTTGACGGAGACTACACTCAGGGGCTACGGGATCGAGGTATACAGTCAACACTGTGACGTTCGTAGTCGTGTGGCGGTGGATACATTCGTCAATCGGGCCGCGGATGCAATAGGTGGACTACACTTCCTCGTGAACAACGCAGGAATACACAGCGATGGAGCGCTGTGGCGGCTGACAGAGCAGGCGTGGCGTGACGTCTTAGATACGAACGTGACCGGCTCCTTCAACTGCACTCGTGCTGTGGCGCCGATATTCAGGGTGCAACGCTACGGTAAGGTCGTCAATATCTTGTCACAGCAGATTCTCAAGCCGGGATTCGGAGTGTCCAACTACACTACCAGCAAGGCCGCGTTGGTAGGATTGACGAAATCGTCGGCCGTCGAGCTCGGTCCCTACAACGTCAACGTCAACGGGGTGGGTCCGGGATTCGTCCGGACCGAGATGGTTGCCGCGCTGCCACGGGAGCTATTGGAGGATGCCAGGCAGCGATCGGTGCTCAGCCGCTTGGCTGAGCCCGAGGACGTGTCCCCTTTGGTCGTATTCCTCTGCTCCGATGAGGCTCGACATATCACTGGTCAGGTTATCTTAGTGGATGGTGGCGCGACCCTCGTGTAGCGGAACAAGCCGCTCCGGCAGGTGGCGTCGCAGCAACACAGCCCTGGAGAGCGCGGGCTGAGACAAGCTCAGGGTTTCGCAGTTGTTGGACGAGGCCGCAATGCTGTCGTTGAACCGCCCGCTGCTCTAGAATCAAGCATGTCGAAGTGCTGGGTTACATGTGCGACGCTTCTTGATTTACGTGGCGATTCGAGTTGCAGATATTGACAATGCGCGGCATACACCTGATGAAACTGATAAAGTTGACTCCTCGGCGGGAGGGGGCTCGCAGCTGCAGTGGAGTCCGAGTGGACGAACGCCTGATTCGTACTGTTGTTGCATTGGTTTTCCTCAGTATGGCAGGCTGTGCGGGAAGGCCACCTGAAGATTCGCAACCGGCGCCAACAACGCCCCTGCCGACTGGAGCAATTGCGGGCCAGAACGTGACTGTGTATCCCGTCACGTTGATGGTTACGGATGAGGAGCTGGGCTGGGAGGGTCTTGTGCAGCCGCGGAGTGAGGCACTGAGTAGAGCTGACAGCATGATCGCAGTCTTCCTGACGGAGCGGGTAACCGAAGTGAATTGGATATTGCCTGATCAGCTACGTGCGGTCGCGCGACGTGCACCAGGGATGCTGGTGAATCCAGACCAAATGGGAACCGCTCTGCTACGCAACCCTATTGATTTGGTACCAGACCCGCTCCGCAGCCAGATGCGCAACCTCAACGCAGTCTCCGGAGTGCGGTTCGCCCTTGTGCCGGCGGGCCTGCTCTTTTATCGCGAACCGGACGGAGGCGGTAGAGCTGAGCTTACTGTTGTGATGGTGGAGGTGCGTCGGGGGCAGGTACAGTGGCGCACTGTCGCCATCGGTGTGGGTGCCGGGCCATGGGAAGCAACGTGGAACGCTCTCAAGACGCTCGTTCCGGGGCTGCCGTGACGGGCTATCTTGGGGGTGGGAGTGGTAGAGAACGTGCACCGCTCTCCTTCCGCGCCTTGGTGAGATTAGCGCGCAAAACAAAGGCCGAACAGAGTCGTGCTTGGACCAATGAATCCACGGTCGCCGTTGTCTGGCGCTCTGATTGAACACGAGTGTCCTCGGTGTGATCGGGAGGTCGAACTCCCCTTGGGAGACATCTGTGGGAGTTGTCTGGCTGACATCGAGCGACGTGCCGGGAAGATCTCTCGTATTGTTGCCATAACGACGACCGCCGGTCTGGCGGTCTACGTCTACTTGCGGATGCCCGATTATCCTACCGCCAAGGTGGTGGGACTGACAGCTATTGTTGCCTGGTACATTATCACGGGACTAGTAACGAAGCGTATCATGCGCGAAGTGCTCAAGTGACCGGACAGTTCGTGTGAGCAGCGGGATTGTTCATCTGTCAGATTTGCACTTCGGTTCGGAGGCCGACCTCGCCAAGATCGAGGCCGTCGAGGAATTGGTGCCGGATCTGGAGCCGCGAGTAACAGTGATTTCAGGCGATTTGACGCTGCGGGCGCGACATGGAGAGTTCATGGCTGTGCGGGGCTTGATCCGTGAACTTGAGCGCACGGCGCCGGTATTCGTAATCCCGGGCAATCACGATGTCCAGTGGTGGTGGCGGCCGCTCATCCCGTTTGGTGGTTCCATGAAGTACCGCAAATTCTCAAGGTACTTCGGGCCCGTCATAGCTCCGACACTCTCTATCCCGGGAGTAATTATCGCGAGTGCTCTAACGTCGCACGGGATCGCCTGGGGGTCGCTTACATACAGTGTTGGGGATCTTGCTGTGAAGGGACACTTGTCGCGCGGAGAGATCGAACGAGTCAAAGCGAGGTTTGCCCAAGCGGATGCGCAACAACTCAAGGTACTGGTAGTGCACCACAATGTGCTACGCGGTGAAGTCTCGGGGCGGATGGGCCTCGCTTGGTGGAAGCGGGCACAACGCCGGATCGTGGATAGTGGTGCAGAACTTGTCCTCTGTGGACACGATCATCAGGAGTTGGCTGACCAACTTGACGGCAAGGTTGTCGTGTCTTGCAGTGGGACGTTGTCAACTCGCTTGCCTGGTGATCGCCCGGCGGCTTTTCATCACTTGTATTGGGACGATACGGCCATCCAAGTGGAGCAGTACATGTGGGATATGAATCTGTGCATCTTCAGGCGATCCAACGTTTATGCATTCGCCCGCAACCGCCGAGTGGATGAAGCGAAGGTCTCGGCTCAACTGGGCTAAGGAAGCGGCAAGAGCTGCAGACGAGGCGCTTTTGTGCAGACGCCTCGAGCTCCTCGGAATCAAGCTGCCCGTCGTCGTTCACGAAAACCGCACGGTCCTGGTCAGCCTGACCAGAGGGGGGGTGGTACGAATTCACCGTGGGTTCGCCTACGCCTCCGACCGCACTCTGCAGGCAGTAATTCGGTTCGTGAAGCCCACGACTCGAAGACCGGTACGCCGACAGGCGGAACAAGAGGTAATCTCGTTTCCGGTCGACGAGTATGTAACACCGCGGCGGCTACCCAGTAGAAGGGCACGTCACAGACCGGGCGATGGAAAGCTGCTGGCTGAGCTGCGCGGCGCGCACGATCGTCTCAACAGGGCGCATTTTGGAGGGACTCTCTCCTCCATTCGGTTTCAAATATCAGATCGGATGAGAACGCGTCTGGGAGAACTGACGTTGGATGCACAAACGCACGAGGTCGTTGAGATAGCGATCAGTCGACGTCACTTGAAGCTGGACAGCTGGAAGGAAATCGAGGATACGATACTGCACGAGATGATTCATCAGTGGCAGGCCGAATGCGGACTGAAAGTCGATCACGGTTCGACGTTCCGAGCTAAAGCAAAAGAGATTGGCGTTGTGCCACGGGCAGACCGCGCCGTGGGAGCTACGCATTACTCGGGCCAGCGCGGTTGACCGAGAGGCCGTATGACCTACCAGGGTGTGGACTTCTACGACGTGGATTCGTTGCTGAGCGGCGAGGAACGGGCCATCCGGGATACGGTGCGGCGTTGGGTGGACGACTCCGTACTACCGATCATAGCTGAGCACTACTTGGAAGGCAGGTTCCCGCTTCATCTGGTTCCTCAGATGGGGGAATTCGGATTCTTGGGCGCCAACCTGCCAGCGGAGTACGGGTGCGCTGAACTCGACAACGTGGCCTACGGCCTGATCATGCAGGAACTGGAGCGCGGTGACAGTGGAATCCGTTCCTTCGCATCGGTCCAAGGTGCATTGGTCATGTATCCAATACACGAGTTCGGCAGCGAGGCACAAAAGCGGTTTTGGCTACCACAGTTGGCGCGGGGCGAAGCCATCGGGTGTTTTGGACTCAGCGAACCCGATTATGGATCCAATCCCGGTGGACTCGTGACGACCGCTAGGGAAGACAACGATTGCTGGATTCTAAATGGTTCCAAGATGTGGATCACCAATGGATCCATGGCTCACGTGGCGATCATATGGGCGAAGACGGGATCTCTGGACGATTCCGACTCGATCCGTGGCTTCGTTGTCCCCACCGATGCGACGGGTTTTTCGGCCAAAGATCAAAGAGGCAAGCTCTCGCTACGGGCGAGTGACACCAGCGAGCTCGTGCTCCACGATGTTCGGATTCCCAGGGACTCGATCCTCCCTCAGAGTCGGGGGCTCAAGAGCCCTCTCATGTGCCTCACTCAGGCAAGGTACGGCATTGCCTGGGGCGCCGTCGGAGCCGCGATGGCTTGCTTTGAGGAAGCCGTCAGCTACGCCAAGAGTAGAGTGATGTTCAACCGTCCTATCGGAGGATTCCAACTGCAGCAGGCGCGTCTGGCAGAGATGCTTTCCGAGATCACCAAGGCACAGCTGCTGTGCCTGCAACTAGGGCGGCTCAAGGATGCCGGCCGGATGAGGCCGGCACAGGTTTCTCTGGCCAAGCGAAACAACGTGAACATGGCAGCCGAGTGCGCCAGAGAGGCCCGCCGCCTCCTAGGAGCTAGTGGCATTCTGGCGGAGTATCATGCGATGAGACACTTGGCGAACCTGGAAAGTGTCTACACCTACGAGGGTACCCACGACGTTCACACATTGGTGCTCGGTCAGGAAATCACTGGGCTCGATGCTTTCGGGGGGTGAGCCGTGGGAGCTTAGCCATGGCAGGGCGCGCTCGTCGCCCCACACGAGTGCTGGATTCGCAGGAATTCTTGCTTTCCCCGGACCCCGTCAGCCAGCGGTATCCGAAGGAGTCAGACCGGCAGTAACGAGTCACGCAGTCAGATCACTGGATATGTAACCTGTGGGCGCAGCCAGGCGTAGGGTTCCTGGGACATCCAGGAGTTCATCGCATGTTACACTCAATCTGGTTTCTGATCGTTGGCGTGATTGCGGGCTGGCTTGCCGGCAAAGTGACCAGGGGACGGGGTTACGGGCTGTGGGGCAATCTCGTGCTCGGTTGCTTGGGAGCACTTCTCGGCGGGTTCCTATTCGGCATTCTGGGAATTCGTGTTGGTGGCCTGGTGGGAACCCTGCTGGCGGCGTTCGCCGGAGCGATGATTGTCCTGTTCGTGACACGGAGACTCGGCCAATCTGGCCTGCTGTAGGTTGGTGATGCCCGGGTAGAGAGGTACCTCGCAAGCTTCGCTGCTAGCAGATCGCTCCCCAGGGCGACAACCGCAAGCGGCGGTCCTCGACAAGCCCTCACGTACTGCGCACGCGAACAATCGCAAGCCGCACGCTGAAACGTAGAGTAGCGGCCGGTGTATCTATGGTCCGAGTCATGGGAAGCTCGGCTCCGAACTGTGGCAGTTGACCGCCGTTCTTCTTGGACAAACAACACACTGAGGTCTGGAATGGGGCCACACTCGGTGAGGCTGCTTGTGATGGTAGCCTGCGCCATTCAAGCGAGCGCCTGCGGCGCTTCGGTCACTGATCCTGCGTCGCAACAGCCACCGTTGACTGTCGGCCACGTGGCGCTCACCGAAGTAGTGCAAGTATCCGGCATGCCGGTGTATTTGACTGCCCCTCCCAGCGACCCCCGCCTCTTCATCGTCGAGCGGGCTGGCCGAATCCGCGTCGTCGAAGACGGGCAATTGCTTGCAGCGCCGTTTCTCGACATCACTGATTCGGTGAGCGGTGGTGGGGAGCAGGGACTGCTGTCCCTGGCTTTTCACCCCGACTACGCAACGACCGGCTACTTGTACGTGTACTATACGGATGTGGCGGGCGACAGCCGTATAGTGCGTTACCAGGTCTCCGCTGATCGCAATGTTGCTGCCCCTGGTTCTGCCAAGGTCATCCTCACCGTCAGTCAGCCGTACCCCAATCACAACGGTGGGCTTTTGGTCTTCGGACCTGGCGACATGCTCTTCATCGGCTTGGGAGATGGTGGGAGTGGAGGGGACCCTCAAAACAACGGGCAAGACCCCAGTACTCTTCTCGGTTCACTACTCAGGATCGACGTAGACAGAGGGGATCCGTATGCTATTCCTCAGGACAATCCCTTCGTGGGTGGTGCTGATTGGCGCGAGGAGACTTGGGCCTATGGCCTACGCAACCCGTGGCGGTTCTCATTCGATGATACCGCGGGCATGCTCTACGTTGCGGATGTAGGTCAGAACAGTCGGGAGGAAGTGAACGCGACTTCGGCTGCAACCGGTGGACTCAACTATGGCTGGCGGATCATGGAGGGCAGTAGCTGTTTCAATTCTCAGGACTGCACCAGCAACGGCCTGGTCCTGCCAGTTCTGGAATACGTCAACGGAGTGGATGGGTGCGCCGTAGTGGGCGGCTATGTATATCGTGGAGTCGAGCTCAGCAGCCTAGGCGGGACATACTTCTACTCTGACAACTGCGCAGGATGGATCCGCAGTTTCAGGTTGGAGTCTGGGACGGCGACGGAGCAGAAGGAGTGGGATGTGGGTGACATAGGCAATGTACTCTCATTTGGAGTAGATGGTTTTGGAGAGTTGTATGTGCTGTCGGCGAACCGGAGGGTCTATCGTTTCGATAGCGTCAGGTGAGCCTGCCTCCACTCGACTCTTGTTGGTCTTCTCAACGCAAATGCTGTATTGTTTCACATTCAGATCATGAGGTTGGCACGCCGGAGGGAGCGGCCCGGTGTGCCCATGCTGTTGGGTCGGGGAAGCGGTCATCACGGTTGTTCCATTCCTCCGGAAACGTCTGTCCTTCTTTATTCACGTCTTCAGAGGGCGTTATGCTGAAATGGGTCCTGGCTTTGGTCGGCAGCTTGATTGCTCTTGTGGTACTACCGCTGATCCTCGGGATGTTCCTGCCGAAACAGCATGTCGCAATCAGTAGTGTAACGCTGCGCCAGCCACCCGACTCCCTGTGGATCGTGATGTTCAATCTCGCAGACTATCCTGCTTGGTGGCCGGATGTCAGGAGCATGGAGCGCCGACAGGATGATGCGGGAGGCGAGATCTGGGTACAAACCGACACGCAGGGGAGGGAGTTGCCGCTCGAGATGGTCAAGTCAGACCCCCCAGCCAGGTTGGTCATGCAGATCGCGGATGAGAGGCTGCCGTTCAGGGGCAGCTGGACCTATTTGATCGAGCCGGCTGCATTTGGGAGCATGGTGACCGTGACTGAGGAGGGCGAGATATTCAATCCGGTCTTTCGCCTAGTAGCCCGAGTCTTTCTAGGCTATCACGGCACGATCGACAGATACCTGCAGGCACTTGGCTCGCGGTTTGGCGAGGACGTAACGCCGGCGCACCTCAACTGAGATGTGATATGACGCGTTCGGGAGGACAAACCGAGCACATTCGGAACCTTCTGCTGGATAGCAACCTGCACGTCATCTTCAGTGTCACCCTCATGGCCGTGCTAGGAGTGTCGACCATAACGCCGGTACTTCCCAGTGTTGCCGACGTCTTTCATCGTACGCCTCAATCGGTAGCACTGCTGATTGTCGCATTTACTCTGCCAGGAGCATTCTTCACACCCGTGGTAGGTGTAATGGGCGACAGGATCGGTCGGAAAAAGGTGTTGGTGCCATCGTTAGTTGTCTTTGCTTTGGCCGGTGCTGCCTGCGGCTTTGCGCGGGATTTCCCGTTGCTAATTGCACTCAGGTTCCTGCAGGGGACCGGTGCTGCGGCACTCGGCGCTATCAATGTGACACTACTCGGTGATCTCTACGACGGCCCCAGGCGGGCCGCCGCAATGGGGTACAATGCAAGTGTTCTTAGTGTTGGCACCGGGATTTACCCAGCATTGGGTGGTGGCTTGGCGGTTCTTGGGTGGTATTTCCCATTTTTTTTGCCAATAGTAGCTCTTCCGGTCGCCATGTTGGTCGTGGTGGTGCTGGACAATCCGGAGCCCACGGCCGAAGGCAGCCTACGCGAATACTTTGCAGTTACACTGCAAGCCGTGTGGAATCACCAAGTTCTCACTTTGTTTGCTGCGTCCATTGTCACGTTTGTGCTGATCTATGGCTCGTTCCTAGCCTACTTTCCGTTTCTCTTGCAGCGTTCGTTCGGTGCCTCTGCTGTGTCAATCGGCCTCGTGATGTCGGCAACCTCGGTAGCGACGGCCGTCGCATCGTTCAAGGTAGGGGCACTGTCACGTCGATATGGATCCCAGGCGCTCGTGAAGACCGGCTTCCTCCTCTACGTGCTGTCAATGGCCGCCATACCGTTGGCGGCGGAGCCCTGGCTGCTCACCATGCCTCTCCTCCTTTTCGGTATCGCCAATGGACTCGTCATACCCAGTATTTTGACGATTCTGAATGGACATGCTCCGACGGAATACCGTGCCGCTTTTATGTCCTTGAACGGCACTCTGTTGCGGTTGGGTCAGACCTTGGGGCCGCTTCTCGTCGGACTGGCGGCGGATCTAGTGGGGATGAGTGGCTCGTTCCTGATCAGTGCTGGATTGGCTCTGCTGATGTTGCTGGTACTGATACGGGCATTGCCACGAGAGTCTGGGGCGGTAGTAACCTGAGCCGATACCCGAGCCTGCTTTGGGTCCGGTGCTGGCGCTCGCCCTAGCCACGTTCCTGGGGCTTCTCAAGTCGGTACACTCGTATGTGGTAGGCACCTTCCTCGTCCCGATAGCTCCCGATCACGAAGTCTCTCCCTATTTGGTGGACTGCCAAACCTCTTGGCGTCTCTACCGTTCCCAACATTCGGTGGTCTGAATCAAACACCGTCCAAGTGGGTGTTCCATCTCCAAATGGGAGATATTCGGCTACCCAGAGGTTGTCGTCAGAGTCGATCAACATGGCACCGTACGCGGGCATCGTATCAGGGTACGGTAGTGCCGCGAGTTGTCGCTCCCTTTGAGCCCGCTCTCTCTCGTGTACCCCGGTCAGTCTGCCCCGGACATAACGCTCGATGATCTCTGCTGTCACAGGACGTGGCTCTCGCACAACGCGTGCGATGTCCGTGAGCCTTCCGTGCATGTCGTAGCTCTCGATTTGGTACGTGTCCTGGGTCCCGACGTACACTCTGTCGTCACTCACTGCAAACACAGTCGCACGGCCAAACGGTCGGCTGGTTACTCGCACTATCCGTGAGCTACCCTTCGTAAAGATGCGTTCCGCTCCTCTGAAGGTACCAACTTCATTCAAGTACTCCCCAGTCGCTGAGTAGCGGGAAACCCTGGCAGGTCCGCGGACAAGACCCTCCGGAGTACTCGCCTGCTGTGTCATCGAACGTGCCCAGTGTCGCGCATCTCGGATCGCCGCCAGCGAGCTGTCTGCGAAAACCCCCCTGACCGATCCGGGCTCCGCCTGGAAAGTGACTATCAAGGATATCGATTGTTCGAAGTTGCCGGCTGGGTCAAACAGCGATAGCCGCAGCCTGCCGAAATCGAACGCCACAACATCTCCGGAGCTGGTAGTCCCGAGCCACTCCAGCGCGGCGAAATGTATCGATCCTTCGCCTCGGCTTCCTCCGCTCAGGAGATATCTACCAGTGGGATCGACCCAACGGAGTTCCTGCGTCCCCGCGTTGGCAACGACGATCGTGCCATCCTCCAGCCTAAGGGAGCCCACAGGGCGAGAAATCCTGTGTAGCGAGTCCGCGTCAGCCCCACCAATATCGACCACGGAGGTGTCGGCCAGTCGCCAGGAATCGGCTCTACCCCATTGGGGCTCGAAGTTCTCGATGATTGTAACGCCGGCGCTATCGCGGACCACGGGCGGAGTTGGGGCACCACCGCCACAGGCGGCAAGCAGCACGAGGCCCAGGAGTAGTATGCATCTCTTCATGGCTCAAGTCTTCTCGAGTTCGTAGAGGTGGATGTGCTCGACGTCAAAATCGTCAGTCCACCGTCCGAGTACGAAGTCCGACCCTATTTGGTGGATGGTGAAGTTGACGGGTGTTGCAACGGTACCCAGCATCCGGTGTTGCGAGTCAAAGACGGTCCAGCGTGGCCTCTGGTCCCCGGGAGCGCAGGACTCCTCCACCCAGAGATTGCCGTCTGTGTCGACACGGATTCTCCCGTAGGCCGGCATTGACTCAGGGTAAGGCAAGTAACTCAGCCGGGCTCTCGAGCGTCTTCTCTCGACGTCATCGGTTGCTTCTGTGAGCGATTGCTCGATAAATGCCTCGATGTGTGCAGGGGTGACAGTGAGGTTGTCCTGCTGTCGACGAACACTGCCGATGAGTCCACCATCGGGATTGTGAACCGTAATCGCATAACGGTCTTGCGTTCCGACATAGAACGCGCTGTCTGTCACCGCATAGACCGTGCTGTCTACGCTGGAGCCGGTTCCGGTCCGCTGGATTTCTAGGATCCGTTCGGTTCCTGGGAACAAACCCAACGAGTCCAGAAACTCACCGGTATTCGCGTACCGGTATAGACCATCAGACCGTCGTCTCAATCCCTCAGAGAGGTCATCTGCACCCATCGCTCTGCTAGTCAGCAACAGAGATCCGTCGGCGAACATGCCGAGCACCAAACCACGCTGGCCCAGCGTTTGCGCGCGTCCGAACTCACCTTCTGTGTCGAAAACAGAAACTCGAGAGTGCCGCTGATCATAGGCGATTATCGAGTCCTCTCCCAATTGAGCCACCCAACCCAGGCCCTCAAATTCACCCGGCCCCCCACCACGACCGCCTGCCGTCCTCACGTATGTCCCCTGGGGATCAAACCAGCGGAGTTCTTGCGTGCCCGCGTTGGCCACTACGATGGTGCCATCGGGCAACCGAAGGGAACTGTTGGCACGAAACAACTGATAGTGTGTGTCGCCCTCGACTACACCTATTTCCACAGCCGGATTGGCCGATAACCGCCATGCGTCACGGGTGTTCCATGCAGCATGTTGGCTTTCCACAATGGTTATGCCGCCACTGTCGCGAACAACAGTGTAGCGATCACCGTTGTCTGCAGCCGTGCACGCAGTGACGGCTAGCGTAATGATCGATGCCCATCTCATACTCGCACCCCGTTGTTGGAAGCTACTCTTCGATCAGGTGACCGACTAGCTGTGGCCGCCCTGACTGGCACAATCGTCCGATGCTAAATTCAATGGCCATTTCCAAGTGCGACATGATCATGAACCAAAAGCAGGCTGAACGGCGGGTCCGAGAGCTACGGTCTCTCATTCGGCACCATGACTATCTCTACCATGTTGCGGACCAGCCGGAGATTGCAGACTCTGCGTATGACGCGCTGTTCGCGGAACTGCGTGAACTCGAGGCTCGATACCCGGAGCTGGTGAGCCCGGATTCCCCCACGCAGCGAGTCGGAGGCTTGGCGCTTGACGAGTTCCCCAAGGTGGAGCATACCGCGCCCATGTTGAGCCTCGATTCGGCTCAAGCGGAAAGCGCATTGCGACGTTTTGACGAGAGGGTCCGCAAGGGCCTCGGCCGGACCGATGTCGAATACGTAGTAGAACCGAAACTGGACGGGGCCTCGGTGGAGCTGGTGTACCAGGGAGGATTGCTGGTGCGGGCCTCTACCAGAGGCGACGGTGTGGTTGGAGAGGGGATCACTGAGAACGTACGGACAATCGCTGCCGTCCCACTGCGGCTACGCGAGGGCAACGTCACTCCTCCGACCCTCCTGGCGCTCCGCGGTGAAGTGATTATGCGGGTAGACGCATTTGAGCAACTGAACGAGAAGTTGCTGTCCGAGGGAAAGAGCCCGTTTGCAAATCCAAGGAATGCGGCTGCCGGAGCCCTGCGGCAGCTAGATGCGCGGGTTACCGCATCACGGCCGCTGGACATCTACCTGTATGACGTGCTTGCCTCTGAAGACACACGATTCGACACGCAATGGGGTGTTTTCAAGGCGCTTAGGGCTTGGGGACTGCAGGTCAACGATCTGCCGAGACTCGTCCGATCGGTGGATGAGATCGTCGAATACCACAGAGCACTACACGAACGTCGTGACGACCTGGATTATGAAATAGACGGGGTGGTGGTGAAACTCAATGATCTCGCGGCACGAGATGGCCTGGGTACTACCTCTCACCACCCCCGTTGGGCCTTTGCCTTCAAGTTCCCACCCCGCAAAGAGGTAACGCGGGTGGTCAAGATCGTATCGAGTGTTGGTAGGACGGGCGTCATAACCCCTGGTGCGATGCTTCGTCCCGTAGAAATCGGCGGAGTGACGGTTAGTCGTGCCAACCTCCACAACCGAGAGGAAGTGGCCCGCAAAGACATCCGGGAGGGCGATCTGGTCCGAGTTCAACGAGCGGGCGACGTGATTCCTCAGGTGGTGGAACGAGTGGACGAACCCGGTCGCAAGAGAGCAGTGGCGTACAGGATGCCGGCCGAATGCCCTTCCTGCAGCACGCCAGTCGCAGAGCGAGGCCCCTTCACGGTATGCCCCAACAGCTTCGAGTGCCCTGCCCAACTGGCGGCCCGGCTGGAGCACTTCGCATCTCGGATGGCACTCGACATAGCGGGACTCGGTGAGGAAACCGCTAGGCTTTTCGTGAATCAAGGGCTAGTTAAGCGATTGCCTGACCTCTTCCATTTGAGGCCGCATGACTTGACCAAACTCGAAGGGTTCGCCGACAAATCTGCCAACAACCTGATTGATGCAATAGCGCGTGCGTCCCCCGTGCCGTTTCACCGCTTCCTGTACGGTCTCGGCGTGCCAGAAGTAGGCACCACGGTCGCCAAAGATCTGGCAAGGCATTTTGGTTCGCTTCGCAAGCTCTGGGAGGCGTCAGTGGAGGAGCTTGAAATGGTGGACGGAGTCGGGACCAAGATGGCTGAGCAGATCAGGGCCTTCTTTGCGGATGAACGGAACGCAGCCATCCTAGACGACCTGCTGGATGGCAAGGTGCAGATCGAGGAGACGACACCTGCTGCCGCTGGACCTCTCGCTGGTCTCAGCATCGTTTTCACCGGTGGTCTGAGTCGCCTCTCACGGCGTGAGGCGGAACAACTGATCGAGTCACTCGGGGCAAGGGCGTCTTCCTCTGTGAGTAAGGATACTGACATCGTCGTGGCCGGGGTCGATCCGGGTAGCAAGTATGACAAAGCGGCTAAGCTAGGTGTCAGGATTCTGGACGAAGACGGTTTCATCCAGTTCCTGGTGTCTAGGGGCGTCGAGGTCTGAATGGAGAACATCGAGATAGCAGGTGTCCTGACGGACGTTGCGGACCTGCTCGAAATACAGGGAGCAAACCCGTTCCGAGTTCGTGCCTACCGCAACGCCGCCCAAACCGTTGAGGAGCACGGTACCCCACTCCGCAAGCTCGTTGACGAAGGGGTAGATCTCACCGAGTTGCCCGGTATCGGCAAAGACATAGCGCAGCATATTGGGGAGTTGGTGAAGGTGGGGAAACTCACGCTGCTATCCCACCTGGCCGAGGAAATCCCAGTGTCTCTCATCGAGCTGACGCGGTTACCGGGGCTTGGTGCGAGACGGACAAGAAAGCTGTGGGAGGAGTTGGGTATCGAAACCCTAACCGAATTGGAGGATGCCGCAAGGGCATGTCGAGTCGAGGGGCTCGCTGGTTTCGGTAAGAAGACGCAATCCAAGATCCTAGTTGCGATCGAGCGGTACCGCCACCGTCAGGGCCGCATGAAGCTGGGCGACGCCGATCAACATGTGCACCCTTTGGTTGAGTACATGCGCGGCAATGAAGCTGTCAGGGAGATCGAGGTGGCAGGCAGCTATCGCCGGCGGAAGGAGACGGTCAGAGACATCGACCTTTTGGTCGTCGCGGTAGAGCCCGGCGCGGTAACGGAACACTTCGTGGCATATCCGGATGTCAGGAAGGTGCAGAGTTCCGGCGACACCCGCAGCAGCGTGGTACTCAGTTCCGGCCTGCAGGTCGACCTCAGGGTTGTCCGCCCAGAGAGCTATGGGGCCGCATTGGTCTATTTCACGGGATCCAAGGAACACAACGTGAAGCTCCGCACGCGGGCGGTTCGGCAGGGCTTGAGGGTGTCAGAGTACGGTGTCTTTCGTGGCGGAGACGAAGCTGCTGACAGTGGTGATCCGTGGGCGGGAGAGTTCGTAGCCGGTGGAGAGGAAGCAGAGGTCTACAGTGTTGTGGAGTTGGACTGGATACCGCCTGAGCTGAGAGAGAATCGCGGTGAGATAGAGGCTGCGGAGCGGCACGCACTACCCCAGCTACTGGTTCTGGGCGACATCAGGGGTGATCTGCAGATGCACTCCACCTGGTCCGACGGGAAAGAGTCCATTGAGACCATGCTCGAAGCCTGTGCGGCCCGTGGCTATGAGTACTTCGCCATCACCGACCACAGCAAGGCCCTGGCCATGACAGGAGGTCTTGATGCAGCGAAGCTACGTGAGCAGTGGGTCGAGATCGTTGAGGTGACAGATAGGCACAGTGAGATCCGTCTGCTGCGGGGCATGGAGGTCGACATCCTTGTTGATGGCCGGCTTGACCTCGAGGACGAGATGCTAGCCGAACTGGATATCGTTCTGGCGTCGATCCACTCACGCTTCGACTTGGAACCAGCGGAGCAGACGGAGCGCATTTTGAGGGCGGTTCAACACCCCCAAGTGAACATTCTCGCGCATCCTACCGGGCGTCAGATCAATAGACGTGATCCGATGCAGTTTGATCTCGACGCTGTCCTGCAATGTGCCACGGAGAACAGTGTGGCCATCGAGATCAACGCCCATCCTGACCGCCTGGATTTGAACGACGTGCATGTCATACAGGCACGGGAGCACGGCTGTAGCTTCGTTATCAGTACAGACGCTCACAGAGTGTCAGATCTCGACCTGATGCGATACGGTGTTGAACAGGCGAGGAGGGGGTGGTTAGAAAAAAGACACGTGTTGAATGCTCTCTCCTACGAAAGGCTGGTGAAACTGTTGGACAAGAGACGGTAGGAGCGGAAGGTCTAGCGGTTGAGCGACTGCGATCTCAGTTTGGATCCGCCCTCCGTGTACTGTGCTCGTCACGGCGTGCGCAACGGATCTCATCGAAGGGAGCAATGGAATGGGTGATATCACCGTGATCAAAGATGGTCCCTACCACATCACCGGTGTATCGGACCTCAAGGACTCAGACGGCAACGCTTTTGAGGCGGGTGACGAAGTCTGGTTGTGCCGCTGTGGTCGATCGGGCAGGAAACCGTTTTGCGATGGCACCCACAAGAAGGTTGGCTTTAAGGATGAGCCGTAGGTACTTTCTCTCAACCTTTGGTACTGATCAGTATTCTCTGTGTCACTGACATGAAGACGAGGTAACCGTGAAGATAGCTGTCTGCGTGAAGCGGGTCCCGGACACGGAAACCCGCATCAAGGTTGGCGCCGATGGGAAATCTATCGACGAGAGCGGAGTGAAGTTCGTATTGAATCCGTTCGATGAGTATGCCGTCGAAGAGGCACTCAAGCTCAAAGAGCAGTCGAGTGGCGAAGTCGTAGTCGTGAGTGTTGGCAGCGATGCGTCGCAGGAGACGATCCGAACGGCCCTCGCGATGGGGGCGGACCGCGGTGTGTTGCTCAAAGCAGAAACACGGCCGCTGGATCCGCTCGCCACGGCTCAGGTACTCGCTGCAGAGCTCCGACAGGGTGGCTACGACATCATCCTGTTCGGAAAGCAGGCAATAGACGACTACAGCCACGCGGTCGGCACGATGGTCGCGGAGCTAATGGGATTGCCTTCAGTCAGTGCTATCACGACCCTTGAAATTGGCGATCTGAAGGGGACCGCGGAGCGAGAGGTGGAAGGTGCAGTAGAAGTGGTCGAGTTCTCTCTCCCAGTTGTCCTGACGGCGGAAAAGGGCTTGAACGAACCCCGATATCCTGCGTTGCGCGGAATCATGCTCGCCAAGAAGAAACCGTTGGAAGTCAAAGAAGTCGAGTTGGATCTTGGGGGGATCGAGGTGCTGGAGCTGGCGCTGCCGGCCTCACGCAAGGAGGGTCGGATAGTCGGCGAAGGTGCCGAAGCCGTACCGGCCCTGGTTGATGCACTCAAGAACGAAGCGAAGGTGCTCTGATGGGTGATGTCATAGCGATACTAGAGCAGCGCAACGGTACTCTCAAGCGGGTCTGCAATGAGACGCTCACCGCAGCGCGAGCGCTAGCTGACGAGTTGAGCGGTGAAGTATATGCGCTTGTCATCGGACCACCCGGGGTGAGTGTAGACGGCCTCGGTGAATACGGAGCTGATAGAGTCCTGGTTTGCGCGGATAGCGCGCTTGAGCTCTACCAGGGCACGAGGTACGCTCAGATAGCAGCCGCGTTGGCTGGGAAGCACGAGTCTGAGGCGGTCGTGCTTGCCGCCACGGCTTTCGGCAAGGATCTGGGACCACGTATAGCTGCTAAGCTGGGTTGTCCGTTTGCTGGTGATGTCACGAGTATTTCGGCAGGCGACGGAATCGTCGTCACGCGTCCGGCCTTCTCCGGCAAGGCAACGTTCAGACTCAAGATCGTGGCCCAGCGATGTGTGATTTCGATCCGGCCCAACGCCGTAACGCCTGTTGCGGTCGCTAAGGGAGGTGTGGTCGAACAAGTGACCCCTGGTGAAGGCGATGTGGTAGGAGCAACCACCGTTGCGGTCAAGGAGCCGGAGAGAATGGCGCTGGACGTCGCGGAAGCCTCGGTTGTCGTTGCCGGGGGTCGTGGGCTCAAAGAGCCAGAGCACTTTCGTCTGATCGAAGAGCTAGCTGCGGTTCTTGACGGCGCTGTAGGAGCGTCTCGGGCGGTTGTCGATGCTGGGTGGCGGCCTCACTCGGAGCAGGTTGGTCAGACTGGAAAGACGGTGAGCCCGAACCTCTATATCGCTATCGGCCTCTCGGGAGCGATTCAGCACCTCGCCGGAATGCGGACCTCGAAGGTGATAGTAGCAATCAATCGTGACAAGGACGCCCCGATATTCAAAGTCGCTGACTACGGCTTAGTGGGTGATCTGTTCGAGATTGTGCCTCGACTCACTGAGGAAGTCAAGAAGGTTCGCGGGAGCTGACGCCGTGAGCAAACAGGTTGTGGTCCCAGCGATATTCCAGGAGGCACTACCACGCGACCAGCTCATCTTGGACGGAGAACTCGATGAAGAGCGCATCGACGTGGATGTGCTCTTCGTGGGCGGAGGCCCTGCCGGTCTGGCGGGAGCAGTCGCCCTCGCCCAGCTGGTCAGGCAAGGCAACGAAGCGGGTGAAGGACTGGGAGATGTAACCATCGGGGTGTTGGAGAAGGCTGGGGCGCTGGGCGAACACTCTCTGTCTGGAGCCGTTCTAAACCCAGGCCCGTTTCGAGAGCTGTTCCCTGATCTGGCAGATTCTGATTTCCCGTTTCGCACCCCGGTTGCCAAGGAAACGATCCATCTCCTCTCGGCGAAGGGGTCCACCCGTCTACCAACGCCACCTACGATGCGTAACCATGGGAACTTCGTGGTTTCGATATGCGAGGTGGTTAGGTGGTTGGGTGATAAGGCAGAAGAACTTGGTGTGGACATCTTCGCCGGGTTCCCAGCCGGTGCGCTGCGCGTCGCCGGAACGCGAGTCGTCGGAGTACGGACCGTTGCGTCCGGACTGGAGAGAGACGGGAACCCCGGGCCCAATTACATGCCCCCGACGGACATAGCGGCCAAGGTTACTGCCCTTGCAGAAGGATCTAGGGGACTTCTGTCGCAAGTCTACGCGGAGTGGCAGGGGATTGGATCGGCGAATCCCCAGGTCTTCGCGCTCGGCGTAAAGGAACTTTGGGAAACAAGGCAGCCGCTGGACAGGGTAATTCATACCATGGGATGGCCGCTGCAGAAGGACGCGTTCGGCGGAAGCTTCATGTATCCGCTGGAGCCGAATCTGATCGCCCTGGGGCTGGTGGTTGGACTCGACTACCGCAGTGCCGAGCTCGACGTGCACGAACTGCTCCAAATCATGAAACTGCATCCATCCTTCAGGCCATACCTGGAGGGGGGTGAGATGGTCGAGTGGGGCGCTAAGACCATCCCTGAAGGTGGCTACCACGCAATCCCGGCGCGAAGGTGTGGGGATGGAGTCGTGATTCTCGGTGACTCGGCGGGCTTCGTGGACGTACCGTCACTCAAAGGGATCCACTACGCCATGCAGTCAGGCATTCTGGCTGCACGTGCGATCTATAAGGCGCTCAAGAACGGCGATGTGTCGCAGGGTGCGCTGGCGGAGTACGATCGGTTGGTGGACGAGTCATATATCCTGCGCGACCTATACCGAACCCGCAACATGCGGCCTGCATTCAAGCACGGTTTCTACTCGGGGGCTGTTCGAGCGGGCCTTATGGCGCTAACGAAGGGTCGGTTTCCAGGCCGCAGAATCGAGATGGAGGCAGATGCACGGGTGCCGCGGCGGGTTGAGACTCCCAAGGGCTTCACCCCCGACGGAGAACTGACTTTCAGCAAGGTTGATGCGGTGTTCAAATCGGGCAACGTGACTCGCGACACGATACCCTCCCATCTTGTCGTGGGCGGCGACGTGAGCGCGGATGTGGCCGAGTTCTACGCTCGCATGTGCCCGGCCGGCGTTTACGAGCGGCTGGCCGATGAGTTGCAGGTCAACGCACCGAACTGCGTCGATTGCAAGGCTACAGACGTGCTGGGCCCTCGCTGGCAGCCAAGGGAGGGTGGATCCGGACCGGTTTACAGGAGGATGTGAGAGGACCCTCGGTTCGCTTCAGTGCGAGGTCTGCAGGGTAGAGGGAAGTGCTACCTCCTCCGCTCGTCCATCAGAATCTGGTCGAATGGGTCGATGGTTGGCTCCAGGTGCGCAGGGACACTCAGAGTGCCGCGCGCACCGGGCATCGGCACGCGGTGGATTTGCCGGCCAACCAGCACGTCCACCGGCAGGGGAAACTCAAGCCCACCCGGGATTTGCCAAGCTAGTTCCAGAGTATTCCCACGTCTGCTGCTCCTCAGGCGAGGCAATTGTGGCTGACGGACATAGACCTCGAAGAACCAGTCTAGCTCCAGGCCAGATATCTTCTCGGCCATAGCCAGGAAATCATCAGTCGTTGCGAACCGCGTTTGCCCACCGTCCGTCACGCTCTCCATCGCAGGATCTGGATAGGCCATCCGTCGCAGTATGTACCGGAAGTCCTCGTCGCCAACGAGATAGCGCAGGGTATGGAGTACCCAGGCACCTTTGAAGTAGATGTCGCCGCCGTAGATTTGCTTGGCTGACCTGGATTGGCGCGGCGCTAGTGCAGAGCGGTTCGAGATATTGTGCCGCAAGTTTGCGAGGTACTCTCGAGCAGCATCCACTCCTTGCGATTGCTCCAGGTACAGTGGCTGCATGTAGGACCCAAAACCCTCGTGGAGCCACATGTCGCTCCAATCTGAGTTGGTCACTAGGTTTCCCCACCACTCGTGCGACAGTTCGTGGTGGTGCAGAGCATCAAACCCCCAGTCGACTCCATCAGTCATAGCCCCATTCATGAACTTGCCACCGTAGGCTATGATAGTCTGGTGCTCCATCCCGAGATGCGGAGTCTCGACAACGCCGTACTTGTCAGCCCGAAACGGATATGGACCTGCCACGTCCTCGAAAAACCGTAAGTGGTCGAGAATCTCGGGGAGAAGGCGTGCTGCCTTCTCATAGCTCTGCGGCAGGGTCCAGAATACAACCGGGAACACTTCGCCGGTGATGCTTGTGAAGCTGTCCTCGACCGCGCGGTAAGGTGCGATATTCAGAGCGACGTTGTAGCTGTTGATCGGAGTTGAGACAAACCAGTGGTAGGTACTGGTGTGGTCCGGGTGATGGTCCACCCCCGTCAACCTCCCGTTGCTCGCGACCACCAACGGGTCAGGGACAGTGACGTGAAGCGCCATCGAGTCGGGCTCATCTGAGGGATGATCCTTGCTGGGCCACCAGATGTCCGGCCCCTCCTGTTGGCAGGTTGTTGCGATCCAAGGTTCTCCGCTGGGGGTCCTCGACCAAGTGAATCCCCCGCTCCATGGCGGATTCGGCGCAATGCGCGGCTTGCCACCGTAGGTCACTTGAACGGTGATCCGGTCACCGATGGTCCTGGTCCCAGGCAGTTCGATCCAGGTCTTCCCGCGACGCCGCTCGAAAGTCAGAGAGGTTCCCGATGCGGTGGGGGCCTGCAAAACGACCTCCCCGATGCCGAGCCGCTCATCGAGATCGAGTACCAGCTGATCCAACCGGGCGATTACGTCGGCCACGACTGTGAGGGTCCCGGCAATGGTGCTGTCCGAGGGTGTCACTCGCAGCCTGAGGTCGTAGAACGTGACGTCATAAGCAGCCTGTTCCGGTATTAGGGGCCCACCCGAATCGTAGGTGCCAACCTGAGAAACCGGGCTACGAGGCGCTATGGCCGCGACTAGTATCGACAGAAGAACGACTGACATTGATCTCATCGTGCTCGCCCGCCGTGTTCAATCACTCAGACTTGCAGGTGCGCGTGATCCTACTGACCGCAAGCATCACAATCAGACATAGAAAGATGGGCAATATGCTCGGGTAGCGTGGCCCGAGCACCTGACCCAGAAGAGCGTTTCCACTACTGCCTAACAGGGTTCTGAGCAGACTGCCACCGTGCATCTCACCGAGTATGGCGGTAGTACCACCCACCACGACGGCCCACATTGCACCAGTAGACGTGATACCGAGCCGGCCTCGGTAGAGGCTTGCCAGGGTTGGGAACACTACTCCTCCCACAAATACGGTGTAACCCAGTAGTAGGGACGCAATGATCTCTTGTTGGAAGCCAGCAATCAACCACGCAACCAATCCAACTCCGATCAGTGCAACCTTGGTGAGCATCAGTTGCCGTGGTCGTGACATGGGCTTGCACGCACCAGCAACGTTGAGAGACAGGATGGTTGACGCAGAAATAAGCGTCGTGTCTGCCGAGGACATGATGGCGGCCAGGAATCCGGCTGTGATCAGACCGGTGAGTCCCACTGGTACTAGTTCCCGCAGAGCTGTGGGCAAGGCAGCCTCCGGGGCTAGGCTTGGGTACTGTGCGCGAATCAAGACCCCGAGTAGCGCTAAGAAGAAGGAAATGGGAATGACAACGGCGGCGGCAAGTAGCGCGGACCGTTTGGCAGCGGCATCATCCCGAGCGCAGAATATTCGGGAGTAGATGTCGGGTCCCACTAGGTAAGGCAACCCCACAACGAGCGGATAGAAGACCACCAGATCGTACCACCCAAATTGCTCCGAAATCGGAAATCGTAGGTGCTCGCTCGGCGCAGATGCGAAGCTGGACAGAAGTCCGTCCTGGGCCGCGAGGGCGACAACAGCAAAACAGGTCAGCAGTCCACCCAAGAACAACGCAAGCTGCCAAGAATCGGTTCTGATGACCGATAGCTGTCCCCCCCAGAACGTGTACAGGACAAACACTGCAGCTACCACAGTGAGTACCGAACTGAAATCAAGCGGGGAAATACTGCTCAGGAGTCGAGCCGCCGCAATCATTTGGGCAGACACTATGCCGCACCAGGCTATCACGATCATGATTGCAGCCGGGACCGCCACTTGGTTGCCGAACGCCCTCTTCAGGATGTCTGGTAGCGTGTAGACATTGAGCGATCTTACACGAGCCGCGAGGACTAGCCCAAATGGAAGGAGTGCTGCCGCTCCTATCAGCGACCACCACGCTGCAGTGAGGCCGCGCGAGTAGCCCATGCCAATGATACCGATGGTCGAAGATGCTCCGAAGATGGTGGCAACAAGGGAGATCGTGATTCGTCGGGTTCCGTATTGACGCCGTGCCACCCAATACGACTCCGCGGACTGGCCACGAGAGAGCCAGCCCACTAGAAGCATGACAAACAGGTATCCACCTACGATGATTGCATCGACCACGGTCGGAACGCCGGCTTCTCCTAGCTGAATTCGCGCACGGAGATCATTTGACAAACGCCCTTTGTGTCTCCACCCTCATGGGGACCATCACGATTCTCATGGAACACAACCTGCTATAAAGGCAATGGTAAGCTTCACCGACAGCATCGGCTTTGCTGAGCGTGTCACCGGAGTGGCAGCTAGTCGTTGGTCGGCGCCCAGTCCAACGCTGGTCTCGGAAGTCCTGCGGCTCAGTGAGAGCATCTATGGCGGCGCCGCGTTCCATGAATCTACATTCGAAATCGGACCGTTGTGGAACTACCTGTTCCTCGTCGAGGCGGCGTCCCATTCACATTTCGACCGCCTCGTGGAGCTCGGTCGCCGAGGGTCAGTCCTTCCTTCAGGGATCCTGTGCTTGGCTGGCTCGGGGAAACAATTCCACGGCTTCAATGGTCGGCCCTGGTCCGCTCCGCCAGGCAACATCTATTTGGCAGTATATCTAGCTCCGCACCAGCCGATCGACCACGCAGGTACAGCCTTCACAGTTCTGGCCGCAGTCTCGGTATTGGACGCGATAGACGATGTGCCCGCACTGCATGGCCGAGCAGGAATCAAGTGGGTTAATGACGTCTTGATAGACAACGCCAAGGTGGCGGGTGTGCTCGCTTACACGCAAAGTGAAGGAGATGCCATTACGGGAGTGGTGTTGGGTATTGGATTGAACGTGGAGACGACGCCACTTGTCGAATCCACACCTTTCGTGCCACGAGTTGGTTCTCTCCGTGAGTTTGTCCCCGAGGCCGAGCGCTGCGACCAACACATGGTATTCCAGCGACTCATTATCGCCCTGGAGTCGAACTACAGCACTCTGGTGGGTGGCGACTACGCGGTTCTCTTGGATCGATATCGGCAACGTTCCGTGGCAGTAGATCGCCATGTGACGCTCTGTTCTGAAGCGTCTGCTGGTGATGAAGGAGTGGTTGCAAGGGGTCGAGTCATAGGCTTGAGCGATGATTTGGCGCTGGAAATCGAGGGCCATGACAAACCGTTTTCGAAAGGTAGGTTGATACTAGATCCGGGCCTGCGAAGCCAATCCGAACTGGGGCGGCAGTGACCTCTTGGCAGGACCCCAACCGGAGATTAGATAACGTGGGGAACAGCGGCATCTCATAGTGCCTACCGAGCGTTTCGGTCGGTCGGGCAGCGAATCTAGTGTTGAAGGCCTGTCGGAGCTTCCGACCGAATGCTCCCTTTAGAGGATTCGACGGCTCCGCGTGACTCGTTATGAGACGCTGTGGAGTTCCACAGACAAGGGAGAGACGATAATGGGGCCCCCTAATATGCTGTTGATTTGTGTCTCGGCATTCACTGCCGTATTTGTGCTGCTAACATTGCTGGCCCTGGCAATGCGCAGTCTCATCGCTGTCTTCCCGGAGAGATTGGCAAAGGTCGATCCGGCCCTGCTAGCCGCCGTGAGCGCTACTGTCTCGGCCGTATTCCCGGGAACCAAGATCACGAGAGTCGAGGAGGAAAAATGATATTCACCGCATCCGGCAAGAAGATCCGGGTGATGTTCACCCCGTTTCGGGACGGCTTGCAGAGTTCGTTTGGTGGTAAAGTCCGGATACAGGACATCCTTCCTGCGATGGAGGCATCCGCGGCGGCAGGCATACGGCACTTCGAGTTCGGTGGTGGCGCTCGCTACCAAGCACCCTATTTCTACCTCGGTGAGAACCCGTTCGACGACATGCGCAAGATGCGGCAGGCGGTCGGACCGGACGTCGACTTGCAGATTCTCACCCGCTCGGTTTCTGGAGTAACTCTCACTACTCAGAGTATTGATGGCCTGCAGCTACAGGCTAGGCTGATGAAGGCGGCGGGCACGACGTGGGATCGCAACTTCGATTACATGAACGACGTAGAGAATCTGGTAAAAACCGGTAAGCCCATTATTGACGTGGGCATGCACCACCAGGTCTGCATTGCTCTCATGGGGTTGCCATTTCACTCGGACCGGGTACACACGCCGGAGTTCTACATCAACATCGGACGGCGGTTGCTCGAGAGTGGAATGCACATCGGCAGTATCTGCATGAAGGATGCTAGTGGCACTACTGATCCCAAGACGATCTACGATACTGCGGTCGGTCTGAAGAAGATCATGCCGCCCGAAATGCCGCTCTGGATGCACACGCACGACACGGCGAGCACAGCGGTTGCCTGCTACATGGCCGCTATCGCAGGTGGGGCTGATGGTGTGGACTTGTCGGTGCGACCGTTTGCCAGCGGTACCGTGCAACCAGACGCTCGGTCGCTGGCACATGGACTGAAAGGTACCGGATACCAACTCGAGATCGACGTATCGAAACTGTCGGACATCGAGGGCATGCTGAACGACCTATTGAAGGACTATGACTTCAACCCTACTACCACCACTCCGGACGCCCGGGTACTGGGTTTCCCGATGCCTGGTGGAGCCATCGGGCCGAACGTGCACATGATGGCCAAGGCTGGGATCCTTGAGAAGTACGGCGACGTGTTGGCCGAGTTTCCCGTTGTGGTGGAGGCTGGCGGGGCTTGGACGAGTGTTACGCCCGGCAGTCAACAGTACTGGCTGCAGGCATTCAACAACGTCCTCTACGGGCGCTGGAAGAAGATCGATCCTGGTTATGGCAAGGCGGTTTTGGGCTACTTCGGTAAGACGCCACTGCCTCCGGATGCAGAAGTAGTCAAGTATGCCTCACAGCAGCTCAACATGCCGGTGTTCGATGGGGATCCGTTGGAGGCCGCTCCGAAGAACATCGACCCTGCGAAGCAGGCGCTCGAGGAACGTAACCTCCCCGTAACGGATGAGAACATCTTTTTGGTGATGGCAGCGATGGTTCCGGGCAAGAAGTTGGAAACCAACGAGGGCATCCGCCTGCTGGCCGGAAACCCGAAGATCGATGTACCACTGAAGAAGAAGCAAGAGGTCGCGGCTCCCGCAGCCGTGACAGCAGCGCCGGTAGTGGCTGCGCCAAGCCTCACGGGGCCTATTACCACGACGTGCACGGTAGAGGAAAACGGTGCCAAACGGAGATTCGTGGTTACGCTTGAACCGACCGGAGTCGGGGGCGTGAGTCCGGCGGCTGGTGCCCCAGAGCCTATCGCTGCGGCGGCCGCGACAGACGGAACACCGGTGTTCTCGACGTTCGCCGGTTTCGTGGAGGTCGTCGACATCCTGGTGCAAGTCGGAGACAGTGTCAGCAAGGGGACTGCGGTTGCCGCCGTGGAAGCCATGAAGGCGAAGCACGATATCAAAGCCCCGCGAGATGGCAGGGTCAGCGCCATACACGCGAAGATCGGCGATGAGATCGATTCTTCCAAGCCGATCCTGACGATCGCCTGAAGAGGCTAGTCAATGGACACAGTAGCTGAACTGCTGCGGCAGTCGGGCTTTGCTAACCTGGGCCTCGGTAACCTGGCGATGTTTGTGATCGCTGGGGTCCTCATCTACCTGGCCATCACAAAACACTACGAACCCCTTCTTCTGATCCCCATCGGATTTGGCGCCATTTTGGCCAACCTGCCGTTGGCGGAAATGGGATCGTACGGAGAAGGCATTATCAGCCTGATCTATGAGCAGGGGATCAGTACAGAGCTTTTGCCTCCTCTGATCTTTCTCGGGGTAGGCGTCCTTACCGACTTTCGCCCACTACTCGGTCGCCCGCTCACATTTCTGCTTGGTGCTGCGGCGCAGCTCGGGATATTCGTAGCCGCACTAGGGGCGGGTTACCTGCTGAACTTCAGTCCTCAGGAAGCGGCATCAATAGGGATCATCGGAGGAGCAGACGGACCAACCTCAATCTTTCTCACGGCCCAACTTGCACCTCACCTATTGGGACCGGTGGCGGTGGCAGCCTATAGCTACATGTCGCTGGTACCGATCATTCAGCCACCCATCATGCGGTTGCTCACGACGTCGGAAGAACGAGCGATTGACATGCCTCAGGCGATACCGGTGTCGCGGACGGCAGTGATACTGTTTCCGATCGTGACCGGTACTCTGGCTTCACTCGCCATTCCTTCGAGTGCTCCCCTCATCGGAATGCTCATGTTTGGCAATCTTCTTCGTGAGTGCGGAGTGACTGATCGACTACGCAAGACAGCCGGTGGATCGATGATTGACATAGTAACCATCTTTCTGGGTCTTGCAGTGGGTGCGACCATGGACGCGGAGCACTTCTTGAGCCACCGCACCATTCTGATTCTCGCTCTCGGGGCTGTAGCCTTCGCATTCAGTACCGCCGGTGGCGTTGTATTTGCCAAGGTGATGAACCTGTTTCTGAAACGGAAGATCAATCCCTGCATCGGTGCTGCAGGCGTGTCTGCAGTTCCCATGGCGGCACGTGTGGTGCAGAAGTTCGTGTCCGACTCGACCGACGGTCGCGTGAATCCCTTGATGCCCGCCATGGGACCGAACGTGGCTGGCGTAATTGGCTCGGCAGTGGCCGCTGGAGTGTTCCTAACCCTGCTCAGTTAGGGCTCCCACAGCCGAAGGTGCCACTCCCCTTCCGACGGTAATGGGGGTCGGTATACTGGGGAGTAGGTCATTCCTGCCAACCTCCAACGCATCTCCACGCACGTTGGCAACGTTTGCGGTGTGACGCTAAACCCTCCGGTGACCTTTGAGGCGACGCTGGTAGTAGCCAAGCGAGATCCCGACGGTTACGTAGTTGGATCCGCCAGCCTACGAGCCGTAGTGGCCAGTAATGGAGGCAGAAATGTGGTCCGTGAAGATAGATCCCCGCAATTCGAAGGAGTACATCGCGGTATCTGAGAAGGGCCGCCCAGTGCTCCTCAATCCGTTTACGAACAAGAGCACAGCCTTTACTCAGGAAGAGAGAGACGCTCTTGGCATCGCAGGATTGGTGCCACCCGCAGTCTCCACCATCGAGCAGCAGCTGAAGCGGACGTACGAGAACTTCAGGGCATATGCAACCAACCTAGAGAAGTTCATGTTCCTGACCAGCCTGCAAGACCGTAACGAGACTCTGTTCTTTCGCCTTGTGCATGAGCACATCGATGAGATGATGCCGATCGTCTATACGCCGGTTGTAGGAGAAGCCTGTCAGAAGTTCTCCCACATCTATAGAAGGGCCCGCGGACTATACATCAACTATGAGCAGCGGGACTTCATAGAGAGCATCCTTCCCAATCACCCCAGACCACCTGGGGTGATTGTGGTAACAGACGGGGAGCGCATCCTGGGCCTAGGTGACCAGGGCGCCGGTGGTATGGGCATCCCGATCGGGAAGCTCTGTCTCTACACTCTGTGTGCTGGGATTCCACCACACCTTACTCTGCCAATCATGCTCGACGTAGGAACAGACAACGAAGAACGCCTGAAAGATCCGCTGTACTTGGGCTTGCGCCAGAAACGGATACGGGGGCAGGAGTACCAGGACTTCATCGACAAGTTCGTCAATGCTGTCCGGAAGGTCTATCCGGAGGCCTTGCTGCAGTGGGAAGACTTCCTCAAGGGTAATGCGATCTACCAGCTCAAGCGGTTCCGCAATGAGTTCTGCACCTTCAACGACGACATTCAAGGGACTGCCGGTGTGGTATTGGCGGGCGTGTATAGCGGCCTTAGGATAACGGGTGCAGCGATGAAGGACCAACGCATCCTCTTTGCGGGGGCGGGAGCGTCTGCGCAAGGGATCTCTGACCTGCTCGTTTCGGCGATGCTGGAAGAAGGTCTGGCCCTGGAGGAGGCCAGGAAGCGGATTTGGACAGTCGACAGCCGTGGACTCGTAACGGAAGATCGCGCTGGTCTTGAAGACTTTAAGGCAACGTACGCACGGGGTGTGGAAGAAGTGGCGGCGTACAAGTGCCAAGATTCTTTACGGATTACGCTAGAGGAATCCGTGCTAAATGCGAAACCGACCATACTGATTGGCACGTCCGGAACGTCCGGAATGTTCACCGAATCCGTCGTGCGCGCGATGACCGATATCAACGGGAGGCCCATGATCTTCCCGCTATCCAATCCCACAAGCAAGAGCGAATGCACTGCGGAGCAAGCGGTGCACTGGTCTGATGGGAAGGCAATAGTGGCCACCGGGAGCCCATTCGAGCCGGTCGAGTACAATGGGAAGCGGTACCGTATCGGTCAGGGGAACAATGCATTCATCTTCCCTGGCGTCGGTCTCGGCGTATGGGTGGGACAGGTCAAGCGTATCACTGACGGGATGTTCCTGGATGCAGCCAAGGCTCTGGCGAGCCAAGTAAAGGACGAGGACCTGGCTGCGATGGCAGTGTACCCGGAACTGACGCGAATCCGCGAATGCTCCCACTCAGTGGCGTGTGCCGTTATTCGCCGCGCCGTGGCAGAGGGACATGCTAGGGAGGAGGTCTTGGAAGATCTCGAGAGCACGGTCGAGAAGGCAATGTGGTTCCCAGCGTACCGTCCGGTGCGGTACGAACCTCGCTCCTGGTAGAGCCGGGTAGGGGTGATTTCTTGGGGGGCGCTTTTGTCCTGCCCCCTCCTTTCTTTCCGCGCAGAGTATTCTCAGGATATAGCCCACAGTGCTGCCCTGCGAGCGTGGATCTCAGTGGTGTCAAACAGTGGCACGGGACTGTCCTCTTGCTTCACTAGCAGCGAAAGCTCGGTGCAACCCAAGATAGTTCCCTCGGCGCCCCTGCTAGCCAAATCCCTGATGATCTCTGCGAACTGGGTCCGGGACTCGTTGTTGATGTTCCCAGCACAGAGTTCCTCATAGATGACTCGATGTATCATCTCGCGTTGGTGCTTGTCAGGTATCAAGACTTTCAAGCCGTGCATGTCGCTCAGCCGATCCCTGTAGAACGCCTGCTCCATGGTGAACTTCGTGCCCAGCAGCCCGATTCCATGAATACCAGATTCCCTCACACTGCTCGCAACCGCATCAGCAATGTGGAGTACAGGGATCTCGATGGCTCTCTGAATTGCGTCGGCCACTCGATGCATGGTGTTTGTGCACAGAACGAGGCAGTCAGCACCTGCTGCCTGGAGGGATCGGGCGGCTTGGGCGAGAATGCTCCCGGTCTTGTCCCACGCACCTGCGTGCTGCAGTTGCTCTATCTCATGGAAATCAACGCTGTGCAGCACGATCTTGGCCGAGTGTAGACCTCCCAATTGGCCATTGATCGTGCGGTTTATGATCTGGTAGTAAGAGACCGTCGATTCCCAACTCATGCCGCCGAGTAGGCCAATTGTCTTCACCGGACTGCTCCTGTGGTCTGTGACTGTGACGAGGATCCGACCGCCGCTCGGTTGCGCTGGTCAGGTCCCAGTGGACTACTCGCCAGGGAATCTCGTGACGTGAACGGGCTCCTCCAAAAACATCGCGTGGAGCGTGTCACCCTCACGTACGTCCAGGTGATCTTCTGGCACGAGGATCAGCGCGTTCGCCTTTGCCATCGAGGTGAGGATGCCGGATCCTTGCCCTCCGGTTAGTCTCGCGACCAGATGCCCGTTGACCTGTTCGACGACAGCCCGTAGAAAATGATGCAGCGGTGCTCGCAGACTTGTGCGCTCACCCATTCGAACGGGGACTGTCCTACGAAACGGGTGATCGTGACCCAGCATTGTGCGAATCACGGGACGAACGAATAGCTCGAAGGTGACCATTGTGCTCACTGGATTGCCTGGGAGCCCGATCCACGGTTTCCCTCGCAGCAGGCCAAAGGCTATCGGGCCGCCCGGCCTCATTCGGACACGCCAGAATCGCATTTCGCCACCTTGTTCCTCGACCACCTGTCGGAGGTAGTCGTGTTCACCGACGCTTACTCCACCGGAAGTAACCAGCAGATCCACTTCCCTCACCGCGTCCAGCCTGTCCCTCAGATCCTGGGGTTCGTCCTGCCCGATGCCGAGGTCGACAGCTACCCCTCCCGTCGCTTTGACCATCGCAGCCAAGGTGTAGGAATTGGATGAGGCGATCTTTCGCCCGTCCAGTATCGCCTGTCGCTCGCTCAGGTCAGCAAGCTCGTTCCCTGTTGCGAGGATACCCACCAGTGGTTTTCGGTGGACCCGCACTTGTTCCGTTGCGAAGGACGCCAAAACCCCGATCTGGGCAGCCCCCAATTGGGTACCGGCTACCAGCACGAGGGAGCCGCGCTGGATGTCTTCACCGCGCTGTCTGACGTTCTGTTTGGCGTCGCGATCGTCATCGATCTGTATGGCCCCGGCCTCAAGTTCGCTGGTGTCTTCCTGGCGAATGACCGAATCGGACCCCTCGGGGATGGGAGCCCCAGTGAAGATCCTGGAACACTGACCGAACCCCACCACCTTCGTGGGGACAGCGCCGGCTGCGATTCGATCCACCACCACCAACTTCACCGGGCAACAGCCCAGGACATCGCTACTTCGAACGGCATAGCCGTCCATGGCGGCGTTGTCCCAATGCGGTAGGTCAATAGGGCTGGTGATTGCGTCTGCGAGAACCCGACCCAAGGCGTCGGCCAGGGGTACAGCCTCTGGCGGCAGAACTCGTACAGTGCTGAGGATGTTGTGGGCGGCTTCAGCTGGCGTCAGCTTATAGAGCATGGTGCCGGAACCCTAGTGATCGACCAGGCTACGCCACAACTCCTGTGCCTTCGTGAGATCCGTGGGTGTGTTGATGTTGAACAGAATGGTCTCAGGATCTCCGTAGCGCTCCACTTCCTCCCGTGATAGAGTGCCCAGGTTGACGGAATCAAGAAACCCTGACGCTCTGAAATCCTCGTCCGCGAGGTGCTCTCGGATCGCAACCAAGCAGCTGGGTTTGTACACGGCACAAAGCGGTTCCAGGCGGTTCTTCGGACCGCTACTCTCAGGAAGGAACGCATCGTAGCCATCCGAGCGCTTCACCAGCTCCGCCAGTAGCTCGACTGGGACGAAAGGCATATCCCAAGCCAACACGAGAACGGGTGCCTCGGAAGCACTCAGCGCCGTATAGATACCGCCAAGGCTGCCGCAGTTGCGGATCGCATCCCGGATCACCCTGAGATCCGGTCGCCAATCCGATGCCTCGGCTGCGTTTGCTATGAGCAGCGGTGACGTCTCAGTGACTGCTGCTAGGGCGAGTGCAACGCGGTCGAGGATTCTCTCGCCCCCCACTTGCTCCAAACCCTTCGGCCGGCCACCGAAGCGACTCGCTGTGCCGCCGGCTAGTATCGCTCCGCGCACGTGCAAGCCACCTCCAGCTGAGTTGCTGATATCGTGCCAATGTGAAACGGTTGGTTCACGGCTCGCCGCTGTACTCCGCGTAGAGTGCAGGGTCCTCGTGAACGCGAACTCGCGTGAGTCGGACCCCCTCCGGGAGTCTGGGTGCAATTCGCCTCCAGATGTAGACGGCTAGGGCTTCCGAGGTGGGGACCCGGGCACCAAACGCGAACTCAGGGACGTCGTAGTTGATGTGGTGGTGATCGAGTCGTTCCATCACCTCTTCACGCAGGATACCATCTAATTCACCGAGATCCATGACCATCGACGTGTCGGCGTCCGGTTGCCCCGAAACAGTGATGTGGCATTCGTACGAGTGTCCATGCCCGTGCTCGTTAGCGCACTTGCCGAATGCCTCGACGTTTCGCTCCGAGGACCACTCCGGACGGTAGTATCGATGGGCGGCGGCAAAAGACACCACCCTTGTCAGCTGAACAGTGGCCACGCTACCAATTTACGAAAGAGTCTGCCGGCCTGCACCACCACAACCTGTGTTGCGCGTCAACCGGCACGGTGCGCTGGATTCATGAACTGTCGTGCCGACAGTCGGTGGTCACTGTTCCGAATGGTTGGTCCTATGACCCGAGGGCGAAAGCCAGCCCGAAGGTGAGTACGAGATGATGGATCCATTCAGACTCATCATGGATTTGAGGATCCAACACGGGAGCTATGTCCGAGGCTGGGGCTTCTAGAAACGAAAGGGGGTAGCTGAGACGCCATATGACGTCTCGTGCCTCCAGCTTGAGAGAGAGCCGGTCGGAGGGATGTAGCCGGATGCCGACTTGGGGCCCTGTGTGAAACTGGATGGCGAACTTGAATCCAGTGATATCCTGCTTCACGTCCGAGCCAAAGACCAACCCCAGGTTGCCGCCGACGTATGGTATCAGACCGTGCCAGGTCTTCTGACCAGTGAGAAGTAGATTGGCACCGACGCCGGCGAACAGCAGGGTCTGGTTTGCAGCACCGATTACTCGGGTTTCCGGGACCGAGTTCCGGTCGATCAACGTACGCTTCAGTCTTGCCACACTGAGGTCGAGAAACGCGTCGGCCGGACCACCCATCTTGATACTCGCCTGGAGCCCTGCGAGGGGGCCGTCCGTCGGGCCAACTCCCGCCGAACCGGCTGGGCCGCTTAGATACCCGCCGGTGAATGACAGCCATTTCGTGGCCCGCAGACTCCTATAGGGGGACGATTCGGGAGTGTGACCAACCTGTGCACACAGCTCCCCAAAACCGAAGGTGGGTGATAAGAGCATGGCAGCCATTATCATATGTTTCAGTCTGCCACTAGCTCGGTTTGACATCCGGCCCGCCTGCTCCTAGTATGCGGAATTTGAGATCAAGAATGAGGCAATCTAGCCGCCTCCGCGGTTCGCAACCAGTCCGCTTCATGGCGCTCGCGTTTGGAGCAGGGGTTCTCACTGCTCCTCTGCAGGCGCAGGAGCTGTACCGGGTGGTGCGCTCGGAAAACTTTCGGCGCGCAGCTTCGGCCACCGCCCCCATTTTAGCCCGCGTGTCGCCGGGTTCCCAGGTCCAAGCCCACCCGTCGCAGATTGAGTGGCTCCAAGTCCAACTTGAGGGTTGGGTCTGGTCGGCATCCGTGCGGTCGACTACGCGCGACGGCTATGACCTCGAAGTAATGGAAGAGGGTGGCGAGAACCTCCGCAGTACGCCCAATGGAGCAATCCTGGCCCGGTTGTCCCAAGGAACACTGTTGGAACAGACGGACCGCGAGGATAATTGGATTCGGGTCCGGCGCTCCGGCTGGATGTGGGCGGCTTCTCTCGAGCGACTCAGAGAGCAGGATACGAGGTCGACGGACGCTGGAGCGCCGCCGATTGGGGCCGATTCGGGGGCACGGCTGGACCGTGCCGTGCTGTCGCATGCCGCTCCGATGGTCAGAGTGCTGCAAGGTGAGGAATCAGCCACATTGGTCGAAGGCACTCCCGTGAAGATCTTGGCTCGCTCGGGCGAGTGGGTGCGGGTGCAACTGGAGGGGTGGGTGAGGGAGTCAGACTTGAGACCTGCTGCAGCCGGCGTGCTGGAGGGGGTCACCGGTGCCGAGGTGCGTGCAAGCCCGGCGGAGTATGAGGGTAAGCTCCTGCAGTGGACTGTGCAGTTTCTAGCCATCCAGGAAGCTGACGAACTCCGCAGCGAAATACCGTTGGGGCAGCGATACATGTTGGCGCGCGGGCCGTTGCCGGAAGCAGGCTTTGTGTATGTGATCCTTCCCCCCGACAGGATTGCTGAGGTCGAACGACTGGCACCCATTGCACAGGTTGTCATCATCGGACGCCTACGCGTAGCGCGTTCCCGGTACCTGGGCAACCCGGTGGTTGAGTTGGTGGATCTGGCGGTTCGTCAACCGTGAGGTAGTCGCCATGGACGAGTTGTTGAAGGGTAGAATCGCAGAGAAGCTTGAGGGACTGTCTGATGAGAATGCACGGCAGCTCTTGGACTACATCGAGTTTCTCGAGTCCAAACAAAACCGTAGCTCCCGCGAGGCAACGCCGCTGGAACGGCTGGCCGAGAACGTCGAGGGTACCCTCAAAGGGAGCCGGATCGGCGGTGCCGCCGTAAAGGGGACCGCCCAAATCGTTGAAGCCGCCGGTAGCCTGATGCGTGGGTTTGCGGCTGCGGGTAAAGCTGTAGTCGATGAGTTCCAGAAGCTGGAGGAGGAGCTTGCCACCTCGGCCAAAGCTGAGGAGGCAGGATCGGGAACCGCAACCGGGGGGCACGACGCTGGGCCGCAGGGGGAAGAACCCGGTGAATTGGACTCGAGTGACGAGACCAGCGCTGAGGCAGACGTCGAAGGCAAATAGTGGTGAGGTAGTGCCGAAACCTGCTTGACCCGGGCGTGGCCGCACGGCTACCTTGGGCTATGGAAGACCTCAATCGCAATGCTAGCACCCGCCCTGCGCTCGCGCGAGGCGGGTGTTCACGTTTCAATGAGGGATGGCATGACTAAGCTCCGCCCTGGTAATGCTCTAACGTTCGATGACGTGCTGCTCGTTCCGAGGCACTCCACCGTACATCCCAAGAGCGTCGACCTGACAACTCGACTGACCCGAGACATAGTTTTGAACATCCCTCTAATATCGGCCGCGATGGACACGGTAACCGAAGCCGAGATGGCCATAGCCATGGCCCGCGCCGGCGGGATCGGTGTGATTCACAAGAACATGACGATCGATCGGCAGGCGGCGGAAGTGGATCGTGTCAAGCGGTCGGAAAGCGGGATGATTCTGGATCCGATCACCCTGGGGCCGGAACGGCCGCTACGTGAAGCAGCAGGATTGATGGAGCGCTTCAAGATCTCGGGCGTCCCGATCGTAGACGGTGGTGGGTACCTCGTCGGCATCATTACCAACCGCGACCTCCAGTTTGAGCGCAACATGGAGCGTCCAATCAGCGAGGTGATGACCAGAGAGAATCTGGTTACCGCACCGGTGGGGACTACGCTCGAAGATGCCGAGAAGACTCTTGGTGAACACCGGATCGAGAAACTCCCGGTTGTGGACGAGAGTGGGCTTCTGAAGGGTCTAATCACCGTCAAGGATATCCACAAACGGCGTCTGTTTCCCGACGCCAACAAAGATCGCCACGGCCGTCTCCGGGTCGCCGCTGCTGTGGGAGTCGGCGAAGAGGCGAGTGCGCGTGCTGCGGCCCTGATTGACGCCGGGGCCGATGCAATTGTTGTTGACTCCGCGCACGGTCATTCAGCAAACGTGTTGGAGACCGTCACGAAGCTAAGAAAAGGATTCCCGGATGCGCAGCTGATTGGAGGTAATGTGGCAACAGCTGCGGGTGCTAAGGCCCTCATCCAGTGCGGAGCGGATGGCGTCAAGGTCGGGATTGGACCTGGATCGATATGCACGACACGTGTCGTAACCGGTGTTGGGGTTCCGCAAATCACCGCTATTGTTGAGGCTGCCCAGGGGGCTGGTGGCGTTCCCATCGTTGCCGATGGCGGAGTCAAATACTCTGGAGACGCGGTCAAGGCAATCGCTGCTGGGGCGTCGAGTGTGATGCTGGGTTCAATGTTGGCCGGTACCGAGGAGAGTCCCGGGGAGAGCTTTCTCCTCGAGGGTCGCAGATTCAAGACGGTCCGTGGGATGGGATCGTTGTCAGCGATGGAGGAAGGGTCAGCCGATAGATACTTCCAGGAGGGCGACGTCGGTCTGAGGAAGCTCGTGCCTGAAGGGATAGAGGGGCGAGTGCCATACCGAGGGCCCGTCGGTGACGTGATCCACCAGATCGCGGGTGGCATCCGGAGCGGGATGGGGTACTGCGGTGTGGCAACCCTCGAGGAACTTGCTCGTGACACCGAGTTCATCCAGGTGAGTGCTGCAGGGTTGCGCGAATCACATCCGCACGATGTGGTGATCACAAGGGAGGCGCCGAACTACAGTATCTAGGTCACCGAGCGGGGATAAGCTGGAGGTGGCCCGACGATCTCGACGCTTGACACTTCCCGGCTAGGCCGTAGTCTTCTCCGCCAGCCGTGCTTTGCTCCACACCTTGGAGGAGAGAGGCGCCAGGGCGGGAGAAGACTCTAACAATGGGCAGCCTGCCACTGCGCGAGGCCGCTTCCGGATGGCGCCGGCACGCGTTCCCGTTTGACTACATCCCTTCATGGTAAGGGGAACGGCGGTCCTCTTCGGGGGCTATCGTCTAACAGGAGATCCGCATGAATTTCTTCAGCGATTTTCCCGGTAAGATCCTTGCTATTAACGACTTCGTTTGGCAGCCGGCGGTCATGCCAGTCGTGCTCATCATCGTGGGCTTGTGGCTCACGGTCCGCAGCGACTTCGTCCAGATCCGGCGGTTCCCGATGGCAGTCCGGAGGGTGCTGGGCGGCGCATTCAAGCACACGGAGGGTGAGAAAGGCACGATCACGCCGTTTCAGGCACTGTCGACTGCGCTGGCCGCAACTGTAGGAAATGGGAACATCGGCGGAGTCGCTACGGCAATTCTGGTTGGGGGCCCCGGTGCGATCTTCTGGATGTGGGTGACGGCGACCGTCGGGATGGCGACCAAGTACTCCGAGGCGGTGCTGGGCGTGCATTTTCGTGTGAGAAGAGAGACCGGCGAGCTCGCCAGCGGACCGATGTACTACATCGCGCGCGGCGTGCCAGGGGCTTATTTGGGCCGCATTCTCGCAATCATGTTTGCCTTCTTCGGTGCGGCCACAGCGCTGTTGGGAACCGGCAACATGGCGCAATCGAACACCATCGCTAGGACGTTTGTCGAGGCTTTTCGGGCAAACGCTGGCATCGACATGCCGCTTTGGGTCCCTGGTATTCTGATCACCGTGGCCGTCGGCCTGGTGCTACTTGGCGGGATCAGGCGTATAGCGGCGACGGCCGAGAGGCTCGTACCGACGATGATCGTGATCTACATCCTGGCCGCCGTTGTCTACATCGTGTTCAACATCGATGGCGTACCTCGGGTGTTCGCCATGATAATCAGCGAGGCGTTCACTCCATCGGCCGCTGCTGGTGGATTCATCGGAGCTACCGTGGCGCAGGGTATAGCTGCTGGAGTGAGCCGTGGTGTACTGTCTAATGAGGCCGGTCTTGGCTCGGCTCCTATCGCGCACGGCATCGCCAACGTCAAGCACCCCGTCGAACAAGGAACCGTCGGGGTATTCGAAGTGTTCGTTGATACCATCTTGGTCTGCTCGATGACCGCGTTCGTGATCCTCGATTCAGGTTTGTGGACGGAAGGCGCGTTTCAGACTGCCAGTGGCGACCTGACCTCAGCGGCTATGAGCACTACCGTGCCGTTCGCATCGATCGTCGTCGCCCTGTCGAGTTTCCTGTTTGGATTCTCGACGCTCATCGCATGGTGCTACTACGGGGAGAAGTGTTTTGAGTTCCTGTTTGGCTCCAAGATGATCAAGCCGTATCGGATGGTTTTCGTGGCGTTGATCATGGTCGGGTCCGTCGTGTCGGTGCCACTTGCCTGGGCGATGGGGACTCTGCTGAATGGATTCATGGCGTTCCCCAACCTGGTCGGTCTGGCCTTCCTCGGTGGCACCGTTGCGAAGCTCACTAAGGAGTACTTTTCGGGAGAGGTCGCCGTGGGTTAGTCTGCTACCGGTTTCGCAATCGTGGACCGTACAATTATGTTGCGGTCCATGCCGGCCCAGCGGACTGACGGCTCATCCAGTCGAGGTGTGAGGGTACCGGCCGCGCGGCGCCGGGCTGGTGAGGCTATTGCGGCTGTCCTCAAGCCCGGTATGCGGGTTGCGTTAACCACGCACGTCAACGCGGATGGGGATGGTGCCGGAGGAGTCGCAGCTCTTTGGCACCTCCTGACGGATAACGGAATCCGCGCAGCAATCACCAACCCAACTCCATACCCCGACCGGTACCGTTTTCTGCTGGCAGGATCTGAGCTGGCCGATAAGTCAGCGGATGCCGTTAAGCATCTCGAACGCGCCGACCTGGTTATGGTGCTCGACATCTCGGACCTTGGCAGGCTCGGGCACTTGGGACCTGTGATCCAGAAGACCGGCGTCCCGGTGGCGTGTATCGACCACCACGCCAGTTCGGGTACGCTGCCCGCCGGCCCGCGCCTGGTGGATTCGACGGCATGCGCCACGGGAGAGTTGATCTACGATTTTGCCCAGTCAGTTGGCTGGACGGTGAGCCCTGCAGTGGCGCGCGGTCTGTACGTCGCCATAATGACAGATACCGGGGGATTTCGGTTCAGCAATACGACCCCTCGGGCGTTGCAGATCGCTGCCCACCTCCTGGCATGCGGAGTGAATCCAGAGGAGATGTACCGCCACGTCTACGCGAGCGAATCCGAGGGCAGGTTGCGACTCATTGGCAATGTACTAGATACACTGGTCGTCGAGCCAGAACACGGGTTGGCGTGGGTGACGGTGCCGGCTAGGTCCTTGGAGCTCCACGGGCTCAAACCGGATGATCTCGAAGGTGTCGTCGAGCTTCCACGGTCAATCAAGGGTACGCGTCTTGCCTTGCTGTTTAGGCCGCTCGCAAATGGGCGGGTGAAGGTGTCGTTTCGGTCGACTGGAGACATTGATGTTGCCCGTCTGGCAGAGGGGTTTGGCGGGGGGGGGCACCGCAAGGCGGCAGGGGCGTCGCTGGCCGGGCAGATGAGTGAAGTACAGCAAGTTGTGCTCGCTGCGGCTAGGGCGGCGCTAG
This sequence comes from Gemmatimonadota bacterium, assembly GCA_039586365.1. Classification (GTDB taxonomy): domain Bacteria; phylum Gemmatimonadota; class Gemmatimonadetes; order Gemmatimonadales; family GWC2-71-9. The sequence continues at coordinate 53,341 of JBDHKN010000017.1, forward strand.
CTTAGGGTCTTGTTGCCTCGCAATCGACGCGCCTCTATCATTCGTGACCATGACAAACAGACTAGATGCTCTGGTAGCAGGTGCGCTCACGAATGTGCGCAATCCTCGTATTGACAACGACGTAGTCTCCGCTGGAATGATCCGCGACCTCTCCAGTGATGAAACTGGTCGGATCTCGTTCACCGTGGTACTTGGGCGCGACGACCCGGCTGGGCTAGTGCGAGAGATCCGCCAAGCGGTCAAGGTCGTAGAAGGTGTCTCCGATGTTGCCATAGAGGTCGTGGAACCTGAAGCAGGACCTGCGGCGGCAAATGCTGGGGCGCCTGCTGCGGCCTCCCAGGCGTCGCATACACGGCCGACAGAAGAACTTGCCAACCTCGGGACCATACTAGCTGTGTCGAGCGGCAAAGGTGGAGTGGGAAAGTCCACCGTCGCTGCTAACCTTGCAGCCGAACTGGCTCGCAATGGCAAACGAGTGGGCGTGATGGACGCTGATATATACGGACCCAACATTCCGCGCATCTTCGGCGTCCATGAGAAACCTCAGGTGATCGGAGGGAAGGTAGTGCCCTTGGAGCGGTACGGTGTCAAGCTGATCTCGTTGGGGTTCTTGGTAGAGCGAGATACACCGGCCATCTGGCGCGGTCCAATAGTCGTGAAGATCATAGGCCAGTTCTTGCACGACGTCGAGTGGGGTGTTCTCGATTACTTCATCGTCGACTTGCCACCAGGTACAGGTGATGCGCAGCTGTCTCTGTCGCAGACGGTCCAGATGCGAGGTGCGATCATCGTGACCACACCGCAGGAGATGGCCGTTGGTGATGCGCTGCGCGGAGCGCAGATGTTCAAGCAGGTGGGTGTTCCGGTTCTGGGAATCGTGGAGAACATGAGCTACTTCGCCTGCCCGCGTTGTGGTGAACGCAGTGACATTTTCCAGCAGGGCGGTGGTCAAAGGCTGGCGGACGAACTTGAGGTTCCCCTCCTGGCCCGCATACCACTGCAGGCCCAGATGGCGAATCTGGCCGATGAGGGCAAACCTGTCGTGATCGCTCAGCCGGAGTCTCCCGCCGGAAAAGCCATCTCTGGTATGACTGAACAGATTGTCGAGCGGGCGGGTGGACGAACAGTGTCCTTACCGATCATCACAGGCTGAGCCAACGACCTGCTGGATCCACATCATTGCGGCAAGCGGGAGGCTATCACAGGCCTCCCGCCCTTTCTTCGATGCGTGACTGGTGGGCGAAGGAAAGCTGCGGAGACCCCGATCAGGGTTCGATCCACACGACGGCGACGTCTCCCAAGACGGCCTTGAGCTTGATGTCGAGCTTGGATGTGGTGGAGTGGTAGTTAGGGGAGACATACCTCGTCCCGCTCATGGTGAAGCCAACGTTGTCGAAACTCACCAAGAAGCGATCTACATCTATCGCAACACCTAGAGTCTTAGGGAGCCGCAGGGTGAGTTGACCGAGACCCAGGCGGATGTCGGCGGTGTGTACAGAGGTGCCGGTCCCCTGGCCCGTGAAATCCAGCGTCACGTCACCGATGCCCCCGGCAAACGCAATGTGTTGGCAGCGTGCGTTTGCCAACCGTTCAGCTCGGAACTCAGCCGCCCCGGCTTTCAGGGTCAAACGGTCACATGTCGTCCGGTTCGGTTCGCCGAAAGACACGTGCGCTTTGGCTGCACCAGAAACAATGTCCGCGCCAACCAGATGCATCCCTCCGAGTTCCAGGTCGGCTTCAGCCGCCCCCAGCTCAAAGGACAACCGCAATGGCACTTGCGGTGTTACCGAGAGATCGAGCCGCTGTGCTGTCTTGAATCGCCCCAGGCGAGATACATGGTCCTCCTTGGGTCGGAGTCCGATCTCCAGTCTGTTCGTGTTTGGGTAGTAATCAGTGTAGGCGAGGAAATCGTCTTCGTTGTAGTTGATCGCAGCTCGGTACAGAGATGTCCCGTCGCCAGGCGCCAGCTGTAGCCTTCCAGCCATGAACGTGACGTCGACGTACAGAGAATCTTCACCGCGCGCCGTGCGAGCCTCAGTAATTGTCTGATATGATTGTCCTATGAGTCCGACGGTAGCGAGTGCTGTGGTTGCGGCAGTCAGAATCACTGCGCGGCGCATCGGGATGTACTCCATGCTCACTATCGGGGCCGCTGAATCCTGTCATGCGATCCGGCGACCGGTGTTGCCGGGGGTGTCTGACACAGATACTCGTCTGATAGAGCTCGATCGAGTTGCCTGGTGAAGGTGCCTCGTATGCCGGCCCGTGAGAGCACCGCTGCACCGAATCCTGCAGTGGCCAGGATCCAAGTGAACAGGACAGCGCTCGTTGTGGCGATCTTGCCTGCAATCGGTGCCCAACTGAACAGAACTGCGGGTAGCCAAATCGCCAGTAGGGCCACCAGCCCATACACGATGTATCGGTACGCGAGCCAGCCACCTACCACGTTGCCTTGCGCCATCCTGTGTCGCATATAGGTCTCCCCAACCGAGTGCGCAACCGCCAGGTAGCCACCCAGCACACCCAACGCCGCTGCAACGACAAAGGCTGCAATGGCGAACGGGATCACCAATATGCCCACGACGGTGAGGGCGAGTCCCAGTATGAGCATGCCGAGCAGTGGGACGATCAATGGCTGTGCGAACAAACCAGCCAGAAAGGAACGCCAGAAAGATTGCCGCACGGTGTCTGCTACTACCTCAAGCTGTCGGGGTGCGAAGAACACCAAGCCGAAGCCGAGAGCGCAGAGGGAGGCGAAGCTAGCCAGGAGGCCGATGATGTCCTCAACCACCTGGCCCGCTGCGGCACTCAATCCGGGGTTGTCGCGGCGCACAACGGTGGAGTACTGGGCATCAGTGGGCTCCCGAACCACCGCACTACTCGACTCGGAGGAGCGAGTGGCAGGCCGGGGTCGCGGTGCCCGTGCCGGCTGCTCAGTTGCTGGGACGGCTTCCAGTGCCAGGAAAGGAGCCATGATGGTCGCTAATGCCCCCGCATCGGCGCTCGCAGAGCCAGCAGCGGTCCGACGCCGAATCACCTCGAGCATTTCCGTCGGGTCGAGTCTGCCACTCTGATCCAGGAGACTCCACCACGCAGTTGCCAGGTCGCTGTCTCGATCATAGCGTGCGAGGACTCTGCTCGTGGTAGCACCGCCCACAGTTGTCTCACTTCGCACTTCGCCGCGGGTGAACGAAACTCTGACGATTTCACCGTTGGACAGTTCGAATTCGAGAGACGCTTCGGCAGGCGAAACTGAGGCTGAATGGGCGACTATGCGCGGGGAAGCTTGCTTGGCTTGAGGTATGGTCTGACTGTATGCCTCTCCGGACTGGACGGCCCAGCCGACCACCGCGAGCGCCAAGAGTCTGTTAGCGTATCGCATCTACTTCGGCCCTGGTGACGCCTGCCGGCTGCATGGTTCGGTGCAACGCCCAAGCGCACAGCATCGTCCCAACCGCAGCTACTCCCGCCACGGCAACCAAAGTGTGCTCGCGCACGGCCAGCATTTCGAACAGCGCATACGTGCTGCGTGCGATGTCAGTCGCCAATCCCAAAAGCGCCCGCCAAGAGGACAACAACACACCCGTCAGTGCTCCGCCCCAGACAGTGCGGACATCTACTGTGCGTGTAGCTATCAACGCCACCATCGCGGTGAGCGAAGCAAAGGACATGGTTGCCATTCCACCCACCAACCACCACACTCGTCCAGTGTCGGCAAGAGAGCGCAGATACGCCTGCAGCTGACGGATCCAACGTGGTGCGGGCACCCGCACCTGTGCCATGATGCGGTCTTCAAACCCGGAGCGGGGGGAGAACTGCTCTAGCTTTGACAGATAGCTATCTAGGAGTGGATCTTCGTCAGCAGGCAACTGCGGGTTCATGTCAAGGTTCTCCATCTGTGTGACTATACGTCCGGCCGGACCCGGAGTTTCATGCAGTGGACTCGCTCAACGGGTCCAACATTTCTCTGAGTTCTGCGCGTGCGCGATGGATGTAGGTTTTCACAGTCCCCAAAGGGAGATCGAGCATATCCGCTATCTCTTCATATGGTCTTCCGTCCACGTGTCGCATCATGATACACGCTCTGTATTCGGGACGTAGCTTGCCAATTGCCTGCTCGATAGTGGATCCGAGTTCGCGCGCTACCAATTCTTCGAGGGGCGATTCTGAGGTATCACCGATCTGAAGGGCCGTTGCCTCTAACCGATCCGCTGTTGTTGCGTCAGGACCGCCCTCCAGTGAGAGAGTGTCTAGCTCTCGCTTGCGGAGATGATCAATTGCCGCGTTGTTCGCGATCTTGAAGACCCAAGATGAGAACTTGAACTCCGGCCTGTAGCGATCTAGTGCGTTCAGAACCTTGACAAAGGTCTCTTGGGCCAGGTCTTCAGCCAGCTCTCGGTCACGTACCATCCGGTAGATGAGGGAAAAAACCGGTCTTTGATAGCGCCGGATGAGCTCTCGGAAAGCAGGCTCAGCTCCTTCGCAGGCGTGCTCCACGACCTCTTGGTCAGTGGCGGTCGTGAGGTCTACAGGGCCAGCCATTGTGCCGGAATGACGCTAGACCAAGATGACCGCGGGGGACTCAAGCTGCACAGTTCTTGCGGCACGATCAAAGGCGCCGATAAGTTTCGCGCCTATGTGTGCCGCGGCTGCGAAACTCGACACCCCCGTGGGCCGCGAGAAGCGGGCGTACGTGCGTGAGATGTTCACGGCAATTGCACCACGCTACGACCTCCTCAATCATCTCCTGAGCCTAAACGTGGACAAACGTTGGCGCCGACTCACCATCGACCGCCTGGGTTGGGAGGAAGCCCTGCAGGGTCGATACCTCGACCTGTGCGCGGGCACCTGCGACCTCGGTGGGAAACTCGTAAAGCGTAGCGGCTTCAAGGGGCACGTTGTTGCCGCCGATTTCGTGTCCCCGATGCTCGCGAGAGGTAGGCAGAAGTACCCAGCCAAAGGCGCCGTCGCAACCGACGCTGCGCAACTGCGTTTTCCCGATGCGCACTTCGACGGCTGCGTCGTTGGCTTCGGTGTGAGGAACCTCGCTGACCTCGACGCTGGACTGGCTGAGATCGCTCGGGTGCTCAAACCCGGCAAAGGCGTGGTTGTGCTCGAGTTCTCGACACCCTCGTCCTGGGTGCCAAGGCAGCTGTATGCGTTCTATTTCCGGCACGTACTTCCCTTGGTCGGTTGCGTAGTGTCGAAACATATGACTGCCTACAGGTACCTGCCAGATTCGGTGCGCCAAGCCCCACAGGATGGAGCTCTCGTGGACCTTCTCGAACGGAGTGGCTTCGACGGGGTGCGTCAGCAGCGACTGACAGCAGGAATTGCATCGCTCTATTGGGGGGATTGCCACCTGAGACCAATAGCATTGCGGAACCACCGCGCGATCGGAGCACTGTGGATGGGACGTCGTGATCCCCTAGTGCTCCACGACGCACAGGTAGTGCCTGACGTGAGTTCAGTTGGCGGGTTCGGGACGTGCTGGCGCCGTTATGGACGGGGCGTTTGCGAGCCCGTGCTCCCAGACCGTGAGCCGGATATGCAGCACGTTAATTTATTACATGACTTAATGTTAACTTCACGGCGTTCTACGGTTATCTGGGCAATAGTCCCCCCTCAGTCAGCGGAACACGGGCGGCGAATGTGATTGGGAGCATCGGATTCTGGAGTTGCAGTGAAGGTGGTCGAAACCGAGCCGTGCAGAGTGGATCAGGGGCTGCGAGCAGGCCTTCTGCGTCCGAGCGGAGTATCTACCAGAGCGACCGCAAGGAGTTGAGCTGTCGCGGTGTTGCAGGCGGGACGATCCTGGGGGCCAGACCCCGGCGGGAAGGCAGCAAACGGCCCAAGCGGAGGCAGGGCAAGGTGAAACCGGCAGCCGTTCCGCGGGAGCAGCCAGCTCCACCTGCGCCACAGCGCCATCCGCTCAAATCGCCGACCCCTAACCGGCGGGGCCAGTGACACGGCTGCGGGCCGATCCATGCGTGGGGAGATCGGGCACGCCGAGCCGTGGTGATGCATGCGGCTCGGACTGATCTCAGATACCCATGGCAGGCTACGACCGGAGGTGTTCGCCGTGTTCGCTGGGGTCGACCGCGTTCTCCATTGCGGAGATATCGGGTCCATCGGTCTCCTCCATGAGCTGGAGACCCTCGCTCCTGTCACAGCCGTCTACGGCAATACAGATGGCTTCGAGTTGCGGGCCAGCCTTCCCCAGGTGGTCGAGCTCGAGCTTGACGGGTTGATGACGGTGGTCACACATGGAGATCAGTTTGGGTCGCCTACGCCGCTCCGTCTCAGACAGGCGTTCCCGCACGCCGAGATCATCGGATTTGGCCACACCCATAGACCGGTGCTCGAATTGGTGGACCACACAGTCACAATCGTCAATCCTGGATCGGCGGGAGCTGCTCGTTTTGGATTGGGACCTTCAGTCGCGGTAATGGAACTCGAGCCTGGGCTCCCGCCGAGAGCTCGGTTGGTTCAGCTACGCTCCCAACGTTAGCATGAGGTATGTGATATAGGTGGCGAAGCCGACCAACAGGATCAGCCCGTCCCATCTTCCCACTCGGCGACCCATCCACATCAGGGGGAACATCGCCGCGCAGAACGCCACCATCACCCAGTTATCCAAAGTGGCTGCCTGAGCGAGGATCGGCACGGGGTATACCAACGCCGTCGCCCCAAGAACGCCCAGTAAATTGAACAAGTTGGAGCCGATGATGTTTGCGAGAGCGATCTCAGGCTCTTTTCGCTTGGCGGCTACGAGGCTGGTCGCCAGTTCTGGTAGGCTGGTGCCCATGGCCACTACGGTCAGGCCGATTATGCGTTCGTTTACTCTCCAGATCTCAGCTAGACTGACCGCGCCGCGCACGACCTGGTCGGCGCCGAGTACGAGGGCAACTACACCTACGGTGATGAGCAGGGCGTTGCGGCTCCAAGCCCGTCCAGCACCGGCCTTCAGGTGAGCAGCGCGCTGCACGTCGCGTTCTATGGCGCTGGCTTCGTCTGGGACCACTTCTCTCCGGGCCAGCCACACTATGTACGCCGTGAACAGCGAAAGCACAGCGATTAAGAAGACGCCCTCCAACCGGTCAATCCATCTGTCGCGGCACAGCAGCAATACCAGGCCGGCGACCGTGAGCATGAACGGGTACTCGATTTGAATGGTCTGGCGCCTAACCGCGATGGGAGCCACAAGTGCCGCCACTCCCAGAATCATACCGATATTGAAGATGGTTGAACCGATGATGTTGCCGTACGCGAGCCCGGTTACACCTCTCGCTGCAGCACCCACGCTGACGGCCAGCTCCGGCAGACTGGTGCCCATAGCCACTACAGTCAGGCCCACGACCGTGGTAGACAATCGTGCCAGCAGCGCGAGCCTGGTCGCGCCGCGAACGAGGTAGTCTCCACCGAGGAAAAGGACCACCAGTCCCACAATCAGTTGGCCGATGCCGATCACCATGAGGTTCGCCTCATAACCTCTCGTCATCAATCGGGGAGGGAGTCTCCTCACTCAACCATTCGTCGAACGATACCGTACGGGTCAACGCGCCAGGTCGCCGGCGGAACCATTGAAGCAACAGCAGCATCTCGTCAATTGCACCCTGGGGCAAGGATGATCCTGACACTGGTTTCCACTCGGCATGTTCCGCAACCAGGGCGCGGAACGCCTCTCGCTCGATCGGCGTTCGTGGAACCGGTGCAGCCGCGCGCACTGCCGCGTGGTTGATGACATACGCGCGATCGTCGCCGTAGGTACCCGGGTCGAGGTACACGAAACTCAGCGACGCGACCGCTGCTCGTGACCGTGCCGAGGCGCTGAGCAGCCATTCGAGGTGGTCGAATTTGTTGCGCCACCACGCCGCCAACTCGAAATCACTCCTGTCGCTCGCGGCAGTCATCTCAGTGACCACGCGGTCGAGGGGTGCAATGGCGTTGGCCTCGAGGAAATCGATCGCGGTCTGGAGTCGCTCCTGGTATTCGGACTCGCTCACCAGAGCGGCACAGGGTCCGGTGCACTGCCCCAGGTCGTACCTGAGGCAACCTGCTCTTCGCGTCGGTCCGAACAGGTCTTTTTGCTCGGGAAAACTGATCGGCATTCTCAAGGAGCAGTCGCGCAGACCCATGAGGTCGTTCAGCACACGGATCGCTTCCCGCAGGCGCGTCAGTCCGCTATAGGGACCGTAGTGGATGGTGCCATCAGAGCCCGGCGAGGTCCCAACGTAGATCTTGGGAGCCGGTCCCTGCGAGATCTTGATGAAGCCGGCGCGCCGATTGCGATTCATTCGGACGTTGAACACTGGTCTGTAGCGCAAGATTTGCCGCAACTCCCCCAACAATGCGGCGAACTCCGAAGGCATATCGTCCCACTCGATATCGGTGGTGGAGTTGAGGATGCGAGCGCCTTTGTCTTCGGGGTAACGGGCGCGGAAATAGGAAAGCAGCCGGTTCCGCAGCCGTTTTGCCTTACCCACGTACACTACTCGGCCGGCGGCATCGAGCATGCGGTAGACAGCAGGCCGGTTCTCCGCTAAAGCTAGGACACGGCGTCGCAACCTACGTTGGTCGGTTAACGGTAGTTCCAAGGTCGCCGTCATCGATGTTCCCCGGGCGCGTGCGGTCTCATCTCAAGACGGAGTACCCTGGCACCTCCAGCAGAAGTAGGTCGCCCGGCCGTCGATGGCATGTGTCGTTGCCAGGTGCGTCCCACATTCAGTACATGGTCTACCCGCGCGCCCATAGACCAGCAGAGATTCCTGAAAGGAGCCGCGCTGTCCGGTACCGGTTCTGTAGTCTCGAAAAGTCGTTCCTTGAGCCGCAATGGCCTCCCCTAATACTGCACGCAGTTCCCGATAGAGGCGCTCGAGACTATGACGGTCGAGCTTGTCGGTCCTGCGTGACGGATCAATAGCAGCCCTGAACAGCGCCTCGTTCGCGTATATGTTGCCAACGCCGGCGATACGTGCTTGGTCCATCAGGGTTTTCTTGATTGCCTGACGAGTGCCACGCAGCCGTGCCGCGAACTTGGCAATGTCGAACGCGTCGTCCAGGGGCTCAGGGCCGATGCGAGCAGTATAGGATAGCCACGCCTTCTCCTGCAACAAGTGGATGGTTCCGAGCCGCCGGACGTCCCGATACACAAACGTCTCCCGCCGACCGACCTTCATCTCCAGTACGGCGTAGCGCTGCTCTGCTGTCCGGAGACTCCGAGGATAGACGATAAGCGTGCCCGTCATCCGGGGCTGAATAATCAGTCGTAGGCCGTTGCGGAGCAGAAGCACTGCGTGTTTGGCGCGGCGGGACACGCGTTCCACCCGCTGGCCGTCGAGGGAGCTGATGAAGCGGCGTCGACTGATCCCTCGGAGCACGTCTGTCTTGTGCAGTTGAGGGTTTCGTAGGGTTCTTCCAGTCAGGTGTGGGGCGATATCGCGGACAATCGTCTCGACTTCAGGCAGCTCCGGCACGAGCAACCTCACGCCATGCGATGTCTCGTCGGTACACCTTTCCCTCGAAGTTGACGGCCTCGGCGAGTTCGCGACTTCGCTCGGCGGCCTCGGACACGTCTGCTCCCAGACCGGTGGCGCACAATACTCGGCCGCCGGCTGTTAGCAGATTCCCGGACCGGTCAAGGCACGTGCCGGCGTGGAACAGGAGAGTCTCTTGGTGTAGCTCGACAGGAATCGAGATCACCTTGCCCTTAGCCGGAGCATCGGGGTAGCCCGCTGAAGCCAAGACAGTTGTCACGGCCGCCTTGTCCGGTGCCCAGCTGTCCTGCGTCGGGCGCCAAGGCTCTCCTGACGCGATTTGCCACATGTGCTCCAGGAGACCGCCGTCGGCTATTGGGAGCACCGCCTGGGCTTCAGGATCACCAAAGCGACAGTTGAACTCCAGGACTTTCGGGTCTCCGGCCGCGGTGATCATGATCCCGGCATACAGTACGCCGTGGTATGGTGCTCCCAGATCTGCCAAGTGCCGCAGCACGGGTCGGATGACTTCCGCAGACACCCGCGCAAGCAACTCAGGAGTCGCCGGCGACACTGGTGTGTATGCTCCCATCCCGCCTGTGTTGGGGCCGCTGTCTCCTTCACCCAGACGCTTGTGGTCCTGGGATGACGGCAGGAGCATGATTTGCTCCCCATCAGTGAGCGCGAGCACCGAGAGCTCTTCACCCTCGAGACATTCCTCAACCAGGACGCGCTCACCAGCACTGCCAAATCTGCCCGCGAACATCTGACGGGCGGCTGTCTCGGCCGCTGCACGAGATTGGCACACGATAGCGCCTTTGCCAGCCGCCAGACCGGAAGCTTTGACCACTAGAGGCTCAGGGTGAGATTGGATGAAGCTGACCGCTTGCTGCTCATCCGTGAAGATGGTGGCTTGAGCCGTGGGAACCTCGGACTGCAGCATGATCTCTTTGGCGAAAGCCTTCGAGGCTTCGATTCTGGCTGCGTTCGCTTTGGGTCCGAACGCGGCGTAGCCGGCCTGGTCCAGACTGTCAACCAGTCCTGTGGCGAGTGGAGCCTCGGGCCCGATGACGGTGAGATCGATCTTGTGTTCACCCACTGCCGACACGATGGATGCGTGGTCGGCAGGGTCGAGCGGCAGATTCGTGCCGAGTTGGGCGGTACCCGGATTCCCCGGGGCGCAGAAGATGCGAGCGGATCGAGAGAGGGTCCAGCACAGAGCGTGCTCGCGACCCCCGCTCCCGATCACTAACACATTCACTTGTCCTTACCTTCCTTGAACGCGTCGGTAAACGCCTGAGCTGCCCGCTTCACGGCATCGGTTACGTCACCCACTGTGTCTCTCGCACTCCTTGCATAGTGCGCTGCGGCCTCACCGATGTCTTCCGTGACAGATCGCCTTTCCTCCTCCTCGCCCCGGTGTGTGTACTGGCCCTGCACGATCGTATCGTAGGCGCCATCGGTGATCCAGCTCTGTAGCTCCGCAGCCCGTAAGGTGTGGAACGGGTGAGTCAGGCTCAGCGTGTTGAGCACCTTGTACACCCTATCCATCGGCCCACCCATGGTCTCGTACGCCCGGGCCTGCTCCATGAAGGCATCGAGATCGGTTTCCGCGGCACTGCCCCCGCCAGCAAGCTTGAGAAACACGCGCATGGAAGCGACAGGATCCTGCGTAGCTAGCAGGCCCGCCCGATCTGACGAAAGCTCTGCCTTACGTGACCACTCGAGCAAAGCCAACTGAATTGGCAGCAGAGCCAGACCGGCCAAGAACGGGAGATTGTTGAACCCAAACATCAACAAGATCAGCAGAACGGTACGGTAGAGCGAGTGTCCGCTCATCACATGTCCCAGCTCGTGCCCCAGGATTACGCGCAACTCGTCTTCATCCAACAACTGCAATGTCCCAGAGTTGAGTGTGATGAACGGATGGTCCATGCCCACCGCACCCGCGTTGACGAGCGGCGTTTGGGTTACGTATAGCTCGGGTTGTTCGGGCCAATCCATGGTGACTGTCACTTCGGTCAAGAGGCCGTGCAGCTGGGGGAATTGTCTGGGTCCGACCCGCACTGCGTTGGCCTGGAATAGCAGCCGAATGCCGCGCTCTCCAAAGAAGCCGAAGATCCGTTTCACGACTTCGTCAAATCCCGGTATGGCTCTGAGAGTCTGAAGGGCGGCCCTGTCGGCTGGATGCTCCCATGCGGTTGCGGAGATGTCCTTCAGAATCACCCGTGACCGCTCCGATGGAAGACCTCTGTCCTCGCTCATACCTGCCTCCGCGTTGGCTTCAAATTGAGTCTGCTCTAATTCCGTACGCCCTTGCGCCCTGCGGGTTTCAGGCTCGTTAGGAGGTCGCTCTCAGGGCTCGGTCGAGATCTTCTATTAGGTCTGCGGTGTCCTCAATACCGACTGACAGCCTGATCAGTCCGTCGCTGAGCCCCATCTCCTCGCGCATTGTCTGGGGCACCGATGCGTGGGTCATCGATGCCGGATGACCAATCAGACTCTCCACACCACCCAATGACTCGGCGAGGGCGAAGATCTCAGTGTTCTCCACTACCGTCCTAGCTCGTTCCAACGATCCGAGCTCGACAGAGATCATCCCACCAAACCCGGTCATCTGTCGGCGTGCGAGTTCATATTGGGGGTGGCTGGGTAAGCCCGGGTAGAACACGCGCTGAACCGCTGCGTGTTCCTCCAGCCACTTGGCTATCGCAAGCCCCGACTTGTCGTGTTGCTGCATGCGTAGGGGAAGTGTCTTCACGCCTCGGAGCACCAACCAGCAATCCAGTGGGCCGGGCACCGCGCCAGACGCATTCTGGATGAATTCGAAACGGCGTGACAAGTCTTCCCGCTTAGTGAGCACAGCCCCTCCCACCATGTCGCTGTGACCGTTCAGATACTTGGTAGTTGAGTGAATCACTACTTCCGCGCCCAGCTCGAGCGGGCGTTGGAAGTATGGTGTGGCAAATGTGTTGTCCACCGCAACCACCAGGCCCCGGTCGCGTGCCAAGTCAGCGACAGCGGTCAGGTCGGTGATGTGCATCATCGGGTTGGTGGGTGTCTCTACGTAGATCATCCTGGTGCTGTGAGTGATGGCAGTCTCTATCTGAGCTATGTCGCGCGTATCAACGAAGGTGAACTGCAAGCCCAGCCCCTGGAACACCTGTGTCATCATTCGGTGTGTGCCGCCGTACACGTTGGCGCCACAGATGACGTGCTCGCCGGCCTGCAACAGCTTCAACACAGCGTCGGTCGCGGCCAATCCAGATGCGAATGCGTGTCCGAAAGTGGCTCCTTCCAATGCGGCGAGATTGCGCTCCAGGGCATCACGCGTCGGGTTGCGAGTTCGGGCATACTCAAAGCCCTTATGCTTCCCCAAGCCATCTTGCACGTAAGTCGATGTCTGATAGACCGGCGTCATGATCGCACCGGTGGATTCATCCGGCCGCTGGCCTGCATGGATTGCACGGGTGGCGAACCCGGCATCAAGGTGTTCTTCAAAGACGCGTGTCATGGCGCTCCGGAAGGCCGTGTTTTGTGCGGGAACGTAACGCACTCATCACTTCTACGGCAAGCGATCGTCTTGCAGTCCGGTTCCTGGCCGAATAGGTTGGTCGCCATGAACGGTGTGTCCACAAGATGCCTCATTGTGGATGATGAGCCGGAGCTCAGAGATGTCGTCCGTAGGACGCTGGGGGCAGCTGGCTATGATTGCTGCATCGCCCAGCTTAGCAGCTGGTGAAGTCACAGTTTCGTCTGTCTGAGTGGCTGCGACACTTCAAGCTCGTGCACCAACAAACAGCGTATAACCATCCATGAGCGAAACCCTAATCGTAAGTGTGTCGGGTGTGCGTGGTCTGGTTGGGAAAGATCTCACTCCCGAGTTGGTCGCAGGCTACGCTGCGGCGTTGGGAGTCTTGCTGCGAGGATCCGGGGATGAAATCGTTCTGGCTCGTGATGCTCGTACATCCGGTTCGATGTTCGCGGTGGCCGCTGCAGCAGGCCTACAGTCGGTTGGGATGAATGTCGTTGATTGTGGCTTGATCCCAACTCCAACAGCCCAGCTCGCGGTGGAGCATCACCGTGCTGCCGGTGGCATCGTGATCACCGCGAGTCACAACCCGGTCGAGTGGAACGCGTTGAAGTTCGTTGGACCGGATGGAATGTTCCTGCCGCAGGAGATGGCTGGACGTCTGTTCGATCTGGCGCAGTCCGGCGGCTTCGCCCGTGCAGGGTGGGACACAGTGGGCGGGATGACCACTGATGGTAATGCAGTGCAGCGGCACATTGAGGGTGTGCTGGGACTGAGCGTGTTGAATGTTGCGAAGATCCGGCAACGGGCAATTGTCGTGGCGTTGGACTGCGTGCGAGGAGCCGGTGGCACGATCATGCCAGAGCTACTGGAGAGGCTTGGTTGCCAGGCAGTCACGATGGACGTAGAGCCGGACGGTCGCTTCCCTCGCTCTCCCGAACCCGTGCCGGCGAACCTAGTGAAGCTAGGCGAACTCGTACGCCGTAGCGGCGCTGTGATTGGGATGGCGGTGGATCCGGATGTGGATCGGCTCGCTTTGGTCGACGAGTCGGGTTCACCGATTGGCGAGGATTACACTCTTGCCTTTGCGGTGCGCTCAGTGTTGCAGCAGCGCGCCGGGCCGGTCGTCACAAACCTATCCACATCGTTGGTAGTTGATGATGCGGCGCGGGAGTTCGGCATTCAGGTTGCGCGCGCGCCGGTGGGTGAAGCGAACGTGGCCGCGGCAATGAAGAGTGGTAGAGCTGTGATTGGAGGTGAGGGAAATGGCGGTGTGATGTTCCCAGCCTTGCATATCGGACGTGACGCTCCACTGGCGGCCGCCTTGGTTCTGGATCTCATGGCTCGCACGGGCCTGACGGTGAGCGAGTTGGTGGCCGCGCAACCGAAATACGTCATCGTCAAAGCCAAGGGGCCGCGGAACAGAGATCTCGAACCTGTCTATGGAGACTTGGAGGATGCATTCCCAGATGCAACGGTGGATCGTCAGGACGGCTTGCGGTTGGCTTGGCCCGACCGCTGGTTGCACGTGCGGCCTTCCGGGACCGAGCCGATTGTGAGGTTCATTGCGGAGGCTCGTACGGAGGCTGCCGCGCAGCAGCTGATCGATGCGGTCAGGGTGAGACTTGCGACGCCGGGGCAATCCGGGTGAAGGTGGTCCTGCAGCGTGTCTCCCGCGCGAGCGTACGAGTTGGGCGGCGGGTGGTTGCTGCGATAGACCACGGTTTCCTGGTGCTGGTAGGATACGCGAGCGAGGATACGGAGCTGCAGCTCCAGTGGATGGCTGACAAGATCGTGGGACTCAGATTGTTCGCCGATGATGAGGGGAAGATGAATCGCGATATCAGGGAAGTTGGAGGAGCGATCTTGGTCGTATCGCAGTTCACCTTGTACGCGGATGCGCGTAAGGGTCGCAGGCCTTCATTCATCGGAGCAGCTCTACCAGAGCAAGCCATGGTGAAGTACCAGCAGTTTGTGCAGGAATTGGTTGCACGCGGAGTCCATGTGGCGACTGGTGAGTTCGGAGCTATGATGGATGTGGAACTCGTCAATGACGGCCCGGTGACACTGATCCTCGAACGATGATAATCCTAGCTTCCCGCTCGCCGCGTCGTCGCCAGCTGTTGGACATGCTGGGGATCGAGCATATCGTGGACCCGGCGGAGATAGACGAAAGCGTGCGGTCAGGTGAGACTCCAGAGGATGCGGCGCTACGCCTCGCCAGTGAGAAAGCCTGTCTCGTTGCTCGGCGTCACCCCGGGGAGCATGTGCTGGCAGCCGATACCGTCGTCGTTCTGGACCGGCAGATACTAGGCAAGCCGAGCGCACCCGAAGAAGCGCACCAGATGATAGCTCGACTAGCCGGACGGCAGCACTTGGTGATTACGGCTGTTGCCTTGGTCAAGGACGCCGCAATTCTACGGCATCATGATGTTACACGAGTGTGGTTCAGGACGCTGGATGAGGAGTTGATCAACGCGTACGTCGCAACCGGAGAGCCACTGGACAAGGCCGGCAGCTACGGCGTCCAGGGGTATGGTGCAGTACTGGTGGAGAGAATCGAAGGGGACTTCTTCAGTGTGATGGGCCTACCGCTGCGACTCGTGATAGACCTATTGGAGTCTGCCGGAATACGCTACCGTTTCACCCGGTAGACTTGCACCTCTTGTGCCTTGCCCTTGAGCTCGACCGCCTCCAGTTCCTCGACAGCCGGTGGGTGCTTGAGTTCGTCGTAGAATCGCTTGGTCAGAATGATCTCACCGGGCCCCGCCTTGGAGCAGAGGCGTGCAGCGGTGTTGACTGCATCGCCGATCACAGTGTATTCCAAGCGGCGATCGCTCCCGATGTTGCCCGCAAAGACCTCGTAGAAGTCGATGCCGATTCCAATCTCCACCCGTTGCCTACCCTGCGCAGCCCACTTCACGTTCAGCTTGGCCAGTACGCTCTGCATTTCAATGGCGGCCTGTATGGCTCGATCGGCATCTCCGTCGCCCGATATCGGCGCACCCCACAGAGCCATTATGGCATCGCCCATGAACTTGTCGAGAGTCCCACCGTTCTCGAAGACGATCTCGACCATTTCGGTGAAGTACTCGTTGAGCAGTGTGGCGATATCGTCGGGTCCCATCCGCTCCGACATCGGTGTGAAGCCACGAATATCACTGAAGAAGACAACGACTGGTTTTCGGGTGCCGCCAAGCTGAACGGCTCCTTCCTGGGAGGCGATCTGTTCCGCCAGGTTTGGTGCGAAATAGCGTTGGAAGTTGGACAGCACTACCGCCTCACGCTGAATCTGATCGAGCAACTGGCCGTTCTCGATTGCGACGGCAGCAATTCCGGAAAACGCGATTAGAAACTCGAGGTCCTCGTCATTGAAGGCCTCGGTCGCTGTCTGACTGTCGACATAGATGAGGCCGAGAACCCTGCCATCACCACCCTTCTGATTCCGACTGCCCAGCAGTGGAACGCACATGGCGCTGCGCACACCCTGCATGACGATTGACTTGCCGTGGAAACGGTCGTCGGCAGCCGCATTGTCAGTCAGGATTGCCAGCCGCTCACTCACCGCGCGGCGCGCGATCGAATGGGGCACGTGTCGGCTTCCTCCACTGTCGCCGAGTCGGTTCTTGGATATCCGGGGTATGAGTTCTTCCTTCACACCTTCCACCATCAGTATGGACACGCGGTCGACGTTCATCACTTGGAAGGTGATGTCCACCACCTTCTCGAGTAGCTTGTCCACGTCCTGATGGCGCGACAGTGCTTGGGATATGTCCAACAACAGCGTGAGCTTGCGGGCTTGGCGCTCCTCCTCCGATTCGCCTTCCACCTTCAACTGCGATCCGCCACTTGGTCGGAGACGGACCTTTTCCTCAATGTTGCCGGTGTCGGGAACCTCGACCTGGCGGACGATGGTAGCCTCTGGTGGTGGCGCGGCGAAAGCACCTGAGTCGGGCGTGGGAGGCGCCGCCGGTGGAGCGATCTCCTCAACCTTGAATGCCACCCTCCCAAACGTGACGACGTCGCCATCGAGAGCCACACTCTCGGTCACCTGAGTGCCGTTCACGAAAGTTCCGTTGCTGGAACCGAGGTCTTTGACCTTCACGCCGTTATCTGCGAGTGACAATTCGGCGTGCTGTCGTGAGACGGTGGGGTCGTAGATCGGTAGGTCACTAGTTACGGCACGACCTACGATCATCGACCGACTGCGGGTGAGGTCGATGCTCTTGTCGCTTGTAGTGCTCTGCAGTTTGAAGGATCTCAAGTCACATGCCCTCAGATCGGCTGGAATATATGCCGTGTCGGATAGCTTCGCTAAGACCTCGCGGCGAGAGCAAGAGCCCGAAGCACGGCACCCGCCTTGTTCTCCGTCTCCTCGAATTCCCGCGCGGGCACGCTGTCGGCAACGATACCCGCACCCGCCTGTACATGTGCCTTGCTTCCGGTGAGAATGGCTGTGCGAATCGCAATGGCAGTGTCGAGATTGATGCCTCCCCAACCCAGGTAGCATACAGCACCTGCGTAGGGTCCGCGGCGGGTTGGTTCCAAGCTGTCGAGAATCTCCATGGCGCGGACCTTGGGCGCTCCCGTGACGGTCCCAGCCGGAAAGCACGCTTTCAGCGCTGCGACGGCATCGAATTCCGGTCTCAGTCGTCCTCGCACCTCGCTCACGATGTGTTGCACCTGGGAGTATCGCTCGATCACTCGATCTTCTGTCACATGAACAGAGCCGTACTCAGCAACCCGGCCTACGTCGTTGCGACCCAAATCGACGAGCATGGCGTGTTCGGCCAATTCTTTTTCGTCTGCGAGCAGTTCCATTGACAAGCGGGCGTCTTCCTGCTGCGCCGAACCGCGGGGCCGCGTACCGGCTATGGGGCGCACCGTGATCTCTCCGTCTTCGATCCGAACCAGAACCTCCGGAGAACTTCCAGCGATCGCGATGTCGTCCAACTGTAGGAAATACAGGTACGGTGCTGGGTTCAGCGCCCGCAAGGCTCGGTACACCGTGAGGGGATCCGCGGTGACGGTGACATCCTGACGCCGCGAGAGGACAGCTTGAAAGACATCGCCGGCCGCTATGTACTCCTGGATGCGGGTCACGTCCCGCTCGAAATCCTCCCGCGAATACGGGCTGTCCGTCTGTAAAGACGCTGTCGGGTCTAGCGACAGGGGCGCCAATTTGGGCGGTTGGGTCAGTCTGCCTAGTAGGACGTCGATACGCTCGAGTGCAAACTCGTAGTGTCGCCTGAGTTCGGCGTCGGTTGGGTTGGCTGGCACATTCGTGGTTGCCAGCAGGAGCGCCCGCCCGAAAGTGTTATCGATTATTACCAGAGTATCCGCCACCATGAAGACGGCGTCCGGCAACCCCAGGTCGTCCGCAGGTCCATCTGGCAAGGACTCCATCGTGCGGACGAAGTCGTAGCCGAGATACCCGACTGCTCCGCCAGTGAAGCGTGGGAGGCCAGGCATCTCAACTGTACGGTACGAGCGGAGCTGCAGTGCGATGTGCGCCAACGGATCGCTGCATGTCTCAGCGGGTTCCCAACCTGCCGACGGTTTCCAGTGGGCTACTTTACCACGCCGATAGCGCCACGCTTCTCTAGGTTCCGTACCGAGAAAGGTGTAGCGAGCCCAGCGCTCTCCTCCAACCAAAGACTCCAGCAGGAAACCAAAGGGGGGGCGAGCGATGGCAGCGTATGCCATGACTGGAGTGAGCGTGTCGACCGCGAATTCGCGGACTACGGGTACTAATCCTCCGGGCCGTGCCAACTTCTGGTAATTCTCGAATGTCGCAGGTACGATCATCTAGGAGCTGCGAGGAGGTATTCGCCACTGGACTGGAGTGCGGCCGCCACCGCGTCGTTTCCGGCCGGGCCGGAAGCAGGAGCGATGCTCCACTGGTCGATGGTGATTTCGAACCAGATGTCCAGCGCCGCAACATAGTCGTTGGCACTGGCGTAGCTCGAGGAAACCTCCCCTACGGACGCATCCCCGTATATGCCGAAAAAGAAGGTTGCCGTGGGAGAGCGGCTTTCGTCGAACAACAAGTTGGCTGGACTGAGGATGAATCCGTATTCCCCCGCCCGCGGTTGGACCGTCACCCGAACCGAGTCGTTGTCGGATAGAGGTTGTCCGTTGAGACTGACAAGTGCCTGTGCCGGGAAGCTCAGCTCGAGGTAGGGGATGTTGAATCCGCCCGCGTGCACCAGCTGCCGCGCAGTCAGCCGGGAGTTGTATACCCAGAAGCTAACTAGGTCAACCGGTGGAGCGGCTGCCTGCTGTGGTAGGATCAGCAATTCTGCGGTCGTCAGCAGTTCGTCTTGCGGCTGCGTCAGGTCGGAACACGCTGTAGCGAACAACAGCAGTACGGTGCTTGCCGCCAGCGCCACACGCCGAGATATTGCGCGACGATGATCGCACAGCGAGTTGTCATCGCAGCGGCCGTTCTGGGGCTCCTTACCGTCCCTGCACGAATCACCGCTCAAGACTGGAACAGTCCGGCCGTCCTGGCGCTCGTGAACCGATCCATCGAGAGGCGCGCCGCGGCGCGGTCTGACAGCGGGCTTAGAGATTACCGCGCTCGGGCCCATGGTTTTGTCTTCTTCTTGGGTCAACTAGGTGAACTCTCAGAACCACCACGCTTGATCAAGTCGGACCAACTAGAACTGGAAGTTTACTGGAAGGCGCCGGGGAGTAGCAAGCAGCGGATCATCGGTTGGCGTGACCGAGCGGACCTACCCACCGACATCCGCTATCATCGAGACCATTTGGGGATCGTGACGAACAACTTCAGTGACCGGATTGGCTTGGGCCACGAAGAAGAGGTTCGCAATGTGCCGCACCCGCTCTCGCCGCAGGGAGCACAGCTGTACGATTTTGCGTTGGCAGACTCCCTGACGATACGCTTGCCCCAACGTGCCGTTCGCGTGTACAGCGTACGGGTTAGGCCCAAGAACGTGGAGGCGATCGGGGTCATTGGGACGCTCTACATCGACGTGGCCGAGGCGGAGTTGGTTCAGATGCGCTTCAACTTCACGCGCAATTCGTACGTCGATGACACGCTGGAAGACATCACGATTCTGCTGGAGAACAGCCTTTGGGAGGGGCGTTACTGGCTGCCGCGGCGTCAGGAGCTAGAGATCCGGAGGCGTACATCCTGGTTCGATCTGCCCGCACGGGGGATCATCCGGGGCCGCTGGGAGATAGACAGCTACGAGTTCAACCTCGACGCGTCGGACGCGACTTTCCTCGGCCCCGAGATCGTGGCAGCACCGAGGGCCGAACGCGACAGCTTCCCGTGGCAAGAAACGCTCGACGCAGAGGTACGTGCCGTCAGCGACCCGCAGCTCACGCTGGACCTGGCCGCGATCCGTTCGGAAGTAAAACGACTGGCCGACGATCACGTACTTACCGGGTTGGCGACGGCCAAACTCGGTGCGAGGAATATCTCCGATCTGATGCGGTTCAACGGGGTCGAAGGACTCGCACTCGGGTTCGGTGGGATTGTAAGGCCCTTGGGTGGCGCAGCTGAGATCGCTGCTTGGGTGTCGTACGGCACCAGCGACAAGGAGTTGAAAGGGCGACTTGAATTGCGGCGTCGGTTGGGCCGATTCACGGTGGGCGTTGACCTGATCAGACAGCTGGAGGACATCGCCGAAGAGCCGGCGATCTCGCCCGCTCTGAACTCGATCCTGGCCCAGGAACTGGCCCAGGACTACGGTGATTATCACCTTGCGGAAGCAACCATGGTAGTCGTGGAGTATGAGCTGGGACCCCGCACGACCTTCAGTTGGTCGTTGGGCGCGGAACGTTCGACTTCCGTAATGGCAGCAGCGGTGCCTGCTCGGGGCACGTTCGATCCCAATCCAGAGCTGGGTGCGGGCTCGTTTGGGATAGCTAGGGTCTCGTTGCAGCGGCGCAGTGGGGGGATCGCGTCGGGCAGGGGAATCGGGGCAGGTGCTTCAGTAGAGGCTGGGGTTGGTGAGGGGCAGCAGTTCCTGCGGGTAAGAGGTGATGGCAGGATGCGAGTGCCAGTGGGCAGTACCAATCTGGCCGCCCGGGTCTGGGCGGGTTGGGGTTCAGCCGACCTGCCGCTGAACCGCAGCTTTCTGTTGGGTGGGAGGGGAGATTTGGTGAGTGAGCCATTCCGCGCCTGGGGTGGCCGTCGTGGGGCGTTTGGTTCGCTCGAGTGGCGGGTGCCGGTTCCTTTCGTGTCGGTGCCGCTAGGGGCCGTTGTCTCGACGGGTGATCGGATCTTCCTGGCGCCATTCATAGCAGCCGGTGCGATCGGGGGAGACAGGGGCCCGTGGCTGGCAAGTGATGGTGTGAGAGCCGTGGCTGGTCTGGGTGTCGAGTGGTTTCACAGCTTGTTTCGAGTGGACCTTGCTGTCAGCTTGCGAGATCCGCAGTTCGGGGTGGTCGCGGACATAAACCGGGGCCTGTGGGGTATCCTGTAAGGGTAGCCCAGCCAGCGAGGATTATGAGGTCGCGGGGCACTCGGCCTGCTGGCGTGGCAGGGAGGCGAACCCTATCTTATTAGTTCATAGTTGGTTAGTGAGCGTTCGGACGCTGGAGGTGGTGCCGTAAAGCAGTTCAAGGATGAGTGGCTCAGTACTACACTGGAGGAGATCACCGGAGCCGAAAGGCTGGCGGAACTCCGAGCCAGTGAAGCAGCCAGCGAATCCCTGTGGGAGACCGCGGTGGCGGCGGGAGCGGCCACTGATGAGGATCTCCTCAGTGGGTTGTCTCGCCGATTCCGCCTCAAGCTAGGGGATGTATCGCAGAGCGATCGCTTGGCGCGGGAGACCGTGCCCGAGCAGGTAGCCAGGCAGTATCATATCCTCCCACTGCGCATCACTGATTCCTATCTGGAAATCGCCTCCTCAAACCCGTTCGACCTGGATTGTGAGAAGACCCTAGCATTCGCCACAGGACGAGAGGTGAGGGTCGTACTCGCCAGCCCCTCAAAGATTGAGGAAAAGATTGAGGAGCTGTATCGACCGGAAAACGTGCTCGAGCAGCTACTCGATGGGATGGGCGCGGGGGAGATGGATTTCGAGCAGATCGACGACGCGGCCGATCTCACCGATGAGCTCCAGATCTCTGCAGAGGAAGCTTCGCAGCGGCCTGTGGTGCGGCTAGTCGATCTGATCTTCTCCGAAGGCATACTCGCGCGGGCAAGCGACATCCATATCGAGCCCGAGGAAGGCGGCATCGCTGTTCGGTACCGCATCGATGGCGTGCTGCGGGAACACATGAAGATCCCGCGGGCCGCCGGACTGCCCATGATCTCGCGTATCAAGATCATATCGGGTCTCGACATCGCTGACCGGCTCAGGCCACAGGATGGCCGCGCACGGGTAGCTGTGAACGGCATACCGGTTGATCTCCGGGTATCGACGTTGCCAGCATCGTTAGGGGAGAAGGTCGTGGTCCGGGTGCTGGATACTTCCCAGACAGTCCTATCGCTCGATGCACTGGGCCTCTCCGTAACGGAGGTCGATGAGATCAGAGGACTGCTCGACAACCGGGACGGGATCATTCTGGTGACAGGGCCCACCGGTTCTGGCAAGACGACGACGCTCTATTCCGCTATACGTCACGTTCAGAGCGTAGGCGTGAACATCGTCACGGTGGAGGATCCCGTCGAATACCGGATTCCCGGCATCGTGCAGGTTCAAGTCAACGAGAAAGCTGGCTTGACGTTCGCATCTGCGCTGCGGTCGATACTGCGACAGGATCCTGACGTGGTGCTGGTGGGTGAGATTCGCGACCGCGAAACTGCGCAGATCGCGACCCAGGCGTCGCTAACCGGTCATATGGTCCTGTCGACGCTGCACACCAACGATGCTCCCAACGCGGTGACACGATTGGTGGATATCGGGCTGGAGGCGTTCAAGATCGGGTCGGCACTGCGCGGTGTGGTGGCGCAACGTCTGATGCGGACTCTCTGCGCGACCTGCAAGGAAGTCTGGATCGAGCCGGTCTCCTCCAAGCTGCGCAAGTGGATTCCGGAGGCTTCACCGCTGTACCGTGCTGTGGGGTGTCCGGAGTGTGCCATGACAGGGTACCGGGGCCGTTTCTCCATTGCGGAGATCCTGAAGATGACCCCCGAGGTGGAGCGCCGGGTCGCTGCAGGTGCCACCGCCGACAAGATTGCCGATGCGGCCCGCGCCGGCGGCATGAGGTCTCTGTGGGATAGTGGCTTGGCACACGTGCTGCGGGGTGACTCCACCATCGACGAGTTGCTCCGCGTAGTGGATGTGCCGCAAGAGGACGAATTCGACTCCTCCAAGGCCGTGTCGGTTAGTGGCGAGCCGGCAGAATCACAGCCCGCAGCGAAAGCGGCGGTCGCGCCACCGCCTGCCACCGGTGAGTCTCATGAGGCTGCGCCGCCTCCTGGTGCCAGTCCCGCGCTCGATGGCAGCTTCGAGTTGTTGGAGTCCGAGGGTGGTGCTGGGGTACAGGTTGCGGAAGCCAAAGTCCTGCTGGTGGATGATGAAGATCAGCTGAGGCGGGTGATGCGTGATCTACTGGAGCGCGATGGCTACACGGTGACGGAAGCCCGTGATGGGGTCGAAGCGCTCGACCAAATCGATCGCCACGCCCCCGATATCATAGTGCTCGATCTAAACCTCCCCGGTTTGGATGGTTACGGGGTCCTGGCGCACCTGCGCTCCCGCCCGGCCACTGTCAGCATTCCCGTGGTCGTTCTGACAGCTCAGGGTGATGAGGACAACGAGGTGAAAGTGTTTGAGATGGGGGCTGACGACTTCCTGTCCAAGCCCTTCCGGGCCCGCGCTCTGTCGGCCTGGCTACAGGCAGTTCTCAGTCGCAGCGGTCGTCGGATCACCGGACACCACTAGCAGTCCACCCACGAGCAACTGACCGCGCCGTGCTCCCGTGTCAGCACGGGAGCACGGGAACGGTGCTCCCGAACACGTTAATGCAATACGGGGAGCACGGAGTCGCCCTGGCACACTCACGAACGGCTGGCTCGCGCCTGTAGGATGGTGGTAACTGCGGTCCGGAGCGCCTGGGCGCTTACAGGCTTTCGGAGATAGGGACATTGTGATCTCGCCAGCCACTGTTCGGTCTCGAGTCTAACGTCGCCCGTTATCAGCAGTGTGCGGGAGCGAAGCTCGGGCCAGTTCTCGAACAGGTCAGCCGGCAATGATGGCAGGTCGGGAGACAACGTCCGCGGCTCCAGGATGACGATGTCGTAGGAATGCTGCCTCAGCATGGCACGAGCCTCCGTGAGGTCACCTGCGTACTGGACGTGGAATGCGGTGCCCGCCAGCGTGAGACCGAGAGATTGCCGGACCGCAGGATCGTCATCCACCACGAGAACGCGGATATTGCCAGCATTAGCCCGGGTCGCCGGCTCCGCGCCGTGCTGTTCGCTCTCCGCTTCCATCTCTGCAGCCGGCCGGTCCTTGCCCGCGACGGGCAGCGACACCACAAACTGAGATGCCCCGTCGGTCGGTCTAGTCACCGAGAGCTGTCCTTTGTGACCCTCGACGATTCGATAGGTGATCGATAGGCCCAGCCCGGTTCCTTCGCCAGCTTGCTTAGTCGTGAAGAACGGCAGGAAGATCTGGGGTTCCAGCTCTGCCGGAATACCGGGGCCCGAGTCGGATATCGTGATGACTATGTGCTGGTCGCGCTGCGTGGTTTCGGCGCGCACCCATCTTGCTCGGTCCGGCGGATTGTCCCCCACAGCCTGAACTGCGTTGGTCAGCAGATTGAGCACCACCTGCTGCAGTTCGTGGCGGTCCCCGCGTACCGCATCGAGTGGCTCACTCAGGTCCAGCTCGAGCTCGATGTGCCGCAGTTTGAGCTCATGGCTAATCAGAGCCGTGGCGCTCCGGATCACCTCGTTGAGGTCAACATCGGTTAATTCCGCCGGCCCCTTGCGCGCGAACGAGAGCAGACTGCGCACGATATGTGCGGCTCGCTCAGCCTGCTCATGGATGACGTCGATATGGTTCAGCTCTCCTTCCGGAGTGGATCCCTTGCTGCGCAGGAAATCGGCGAGTCCCGCGATCGAGGATATGGGGTTATTCAGTTCGTGGGCAACTCCGGATACGAGCTGCCCCACTGCGGCCATCTTCTCGTTCTGAATCAGCTGGGCCTCGAGAGCTTCGCGCTCGGTCACATCTTCGATGAGTATGACCAGCCAATCCCCGTCCGGTTGCGGCAGGGCGGACCCGGTGCAGCGCAAGGTACGGGTCCCGCCGGGCAGCGCCGCTCGGGTAGTTGTTGAGGACGGAGCCTGGCTCAAACGAACCGATTCCAAGTAGCCACATAGTGCTGCGGATTCGCCGATCACATCGCCGGGAAACCGGCGACCTATCAAGGCGGGAATGGGTTCTCTTGCCAAGATACCGAGCGCCCTGTTGGCCCGGCGGACTCGATTGGTATGGTCCAACAGCGCCACCGCATCGGCTAGCGCGTCGAAGGTGGTCTCCCACTGCTCTTTGCCCGACCGAATCAGTTCAAACAGCCGGGCGTTCTCCAGCACAATTGCGGCATGGGCGGCGACTGTCGCCAACTGTTTCTGGTCTTCCGCAGAAAATGGTTCGGCCTTGTGTCGAACGGTGGCGAGAGCACCCACGGTGACACCGTGAGCACAGAAAGGGGCAACGGCCGCAGCTCCGACTTGAAATCCCCGAACCAGCTCAGGCTTCTGTTGCTCGACCGCCAGGGCAACCTGTATCTGCTCCAAGCCCATCGCCAGTCCGATGAGACCGGCGTCACGCTCTTTGATTTCCTGTCCAGCAAGGGCCGAGAGACCGCCACGGGCCATGACAACCCGCAACGGCAACTCCCCACCCTTGGCCACTGCCACCAGGGTACCGTCGGCGGCGACCGAGCGAGAGACGTGATCGGCCACGCTGTTGACGACATTCTGGACATCCAGTGATTCGGCCAGCGCGGTGGACAGTTCCTGCAGCGAGATCAACTCATTGAGGCGCTGAGCCAACTCCGAGCGGGCCAGCTCGGCTTCGGTCACCATGCGGCGGGTAGTCCGGCGACTTCCCGTGCGGAGGCCAACCCACCAGGCGACCAACGCAATCAATGCTGGTGCAATCCAATCGATCATACGGTCGGCGTTCCTCTGGTGACGAATCTAGGTTGCGAGCCTCAGGGAGGCGTCCCGGGCCTCCGCGCGGCCGCGGCCCTCGCCGCCACCGCCGTTCGCTCCCGCTCCACCTTGCGCAGATTCTGCTCCCATTGGTCTGACGAGATCCCGTTGTATGACACAGTGAACGGGTCGGCCAGCCGGATGCCGCTCTCGTACACGAAGACTGCCGTCGCGGTCTCGCGTTGATTGAGCTGCCGATCGCCGAACGACGGAGAGATCGGGAGGATACCTACCGGCCGGAATAGGCGATTCTGGCCAGTGATGGTCAGGGCCTCCGGATCGAATCTGGCCCGCGCTTCTCTGCCGTAGAACGACACCAGGAAGGCGACTGCATCCCGGGACCCGTACTTGGCTCCGGCGGCCACTATCTCTTCCTGTTTGGAATCGAGGAGCCGGTGCATTGACGCATAGGTGTCCGGCGCCAGCAATCTTATGATGGATTCGTCCAGTGGTATCACGCCGATAGAGAAACTCTCAGTGCGGAGCGGGATTGAGATGTCATCCTGCCTCAGTGTACCGAAGCCTGTCGGCGGCAGTTCGTCTCCCCTCAGTCCTACTCCCGTATCCTGAGCGCCGGCGCACCCCACAGCGACGGCTGCTAAAAGCCCAAGGAAACCTGCAGTTACGGCCACGTGCTTCAAGGACTTCATCGCCGTATCAATCCCCAGCCGGCTCAGCATGCCGATCGTGGAGCAATGTTGCCACAGAATCTCTGAGTTCAACTATGCCTTCTTTGCTGCGCGCGCTGGTCAGCACGCACTGTTCTGATGGCACGTCGAGCGCGGCGAGGATCGTGTCAGTTCGTTGCCTTCGCTGCCCGCGGCTCATCTTGTCTACCTTGGTGATGACCACTAGTGCCGGTACCCCCCGTTGGACTAGCAGACTCTGTAGGTCTAAGTCGTCTCGCGTGGGGTCGCGCCGTATGTCCAGTAACCAGACGACACCGGCGAGCCTCTCCCTGCGTGAAAGATAGCTCCTGATGAGCTTGGCAAAACCGTGGCGGGCGGTTTTGGCGACCTGCGCGTAGCCGTATCCGGGGAGATCAACCAAGTAGTACTCACCTGCGACATCGTACACGTTACAGGATCGCGTCTTGCCTGGCGTCTTGCTCGTGTGGGCTAGCGAGCGTCGCCCGATCAGGCAGTTCAGAATTGACGATTTCCCGACGTTGGATCTGCCAACGAACGCCACTTCGGGAAGCGAGAACTGGGTCGGGAAATCGGCAGTGGGAAAGCTGCCGACGAACGTGACGGGTCTCAGGCCTCTTTCTTCGTCCGCGCCCTTGCGGTGACCTGGAGGGGCGGCCGGCCCTCGGTTACGCTTTCCTTGGTGATCACGACTTCGCGGACATCTTCGCGGTCCGGCAGCTCGAACATGATATCAGTCATCATCTCCTCGAGGATAGCGCGCAAGCCACGCGCCCCGGTGCCACGCTTGATGGCCTTGTGGGCAACCGCCTTGAGCGCGTCGGGCTCGAAGGTGAGGCCGACCTCCTCCAACTCGAACAGCTTCTTGTATTGCTTGCTGAGAGCATTCTTGGGTTCCAGCAGGATCCTCACGAGGTCTGCTTCGTCGAGCGCATCGAGCGAGACCATTACCGGGAGTCGCCCTACTAGTTCTGGGATTAGCCCGTAGCGGAGCAGATCGTCGGGTTCTACATCGTGATAGGGATTCTCTCTTAGCTGAGCCACCTTGCCGGCTTCCAGCTCCTCTTTACTGAATCCGATCTGCCGGCGACCTGTGCGCGCTTCGATGATTCTGTCGAGTCCGTCGAATGCGCCGCCACACACAAACAGGATGTTGCGGGTATCGATCTGGATATACTCCTGCTGCGGATGCTTGCGCCCGCCCTGCGGTGGGACCGACGCGACCGTTCCCTCCAAGATCTTCAATAGAGCTTGCTGCACACCCTCGCCGGACACGTCCCGCGTGATGCTGGGATTCTCGCTCTTGCGCGCGATTTTGTCGAGTTCGTCAATGTATACGATACCGTGCTCACACTCGCTCACATTGAAATCACCGGCTTGCAGCAACCTCACGAGAATGTTCTCTACGTCCTCTCCCACATAGCCGGCTTCGGTCAGCGTCGTCGCATCGGCGATAGTGAACGGTACGTCAAGGATGCGAGCCAGGGTCTCCGCGAGCAGGGTCTTGCCCACACCGGTAGGGCCGAGCAGCAGCATGTTGGATTTCTCCAACTCGACCTCGCTACTACGGATTGACTGGGAGTTGATGCGCTTGTAGTGGGTGTAGACAGCAACGGAGAGTGTCTTCTTGGCCTTCTCCTGCCCAATCACGTACTGGTCGAGGACTTCCTTGATCTCCGTCGGCGTGGGGACCTGGGTAATCGCCTCCGCGACCTCGCGTTCCTCGTCTTCAGCCAGGATCTCATTACATAGGGCGATGCACTCGTTGCAGATATAGACCGAGGGCCCGGAAATGAACTTCCTGACGGCATCCTTGGATTTGCCGCAGAAGGAACAGCGTAAGTGCTTGTCTTGAGGCATATTATGCGTTACTGGTCGGGCCTAGTATGCGTCCGGGCGGCCTCCCCGTCAAGCTTCCTTTTTGGCTTCCAGCTCCGACCGATGCTGGATCACCTTGTCAATAATGCCATAATCCCGGGCTTCCTCGGCCGACATGAACGTGTCCCGGTCCATGTCGCGTTCGATGGTCTCAAGCGTTTGCCCCGTGTGGACCGCGTACAACTCGTTGAGCTTCTGGCGAGCATAGAGAATCTCCTTCGCCACAATCGCGATGTCAGCCGCCGTGCCCGAAGCGCCGCCTGACGGCTGATGCATCATGATTCGGGCATTCGGGAGCGCCGCTCGCTTGGTCTTCTCGCCCGCTGAGAGCAGGAAAGACCCGGCAGACGCGGCCATCCCCATGCAGATCGTGTTCACGGGAGCACGCGTGTGCTGCATTGTGTCGTAGATCGCCAAAGCACTCGAGATAACACCGCCCGGAGAGTTGATGTACAAGTAGACGTCGCGTTCCGGGTTGTCTGCTTCCAGGAAGAGCAGCTGCGCGATCACTATGTTCGCCACGTCGTCGTCTATAGGCGTTCCCAGAAATACGATCCGGTCCATCAACAGCCGTGAGAAAATATCGTAGCTGCGCTCTCCGCGAGTGGATCTCTCTATGATGTACGGCGGATAGATTGTTGGCATTGTTCCCCTGTCATTCCGTTTCTTCGCTGACCGTGGAGTGCTCTATCAAGTAATTGAACACCTTTTCTTCCGTAATGCTCCGCTCCAACTCGCCCAGCCGGTTGGCCTTCTGCAGCGACGCATACATCTTTGCCGGCTCGGTGTCCCGGCTCTTGGCGATCTCTTCGATCCGAGCGTCGATGTCCTCCTCGCTAGCTGAGAGGTTCTCCTGCTCGGCGACGTGATCGATGATGAGGTCGCGTTTTACCTGCCGTTCCGCGATCGGCGCGAACTCAGTGGCGAATTTCTCGAACTGATCGTCCGGTATCTGGTAGGTCTGGGCGAATGCGCTCATGACCCGCTGTACCATCGGTCGCGGGGCCTCCACCGAATTGGCCGCTTCTATCTGCTCGATCACTTGGCGTCGGACGTCACCTTCGGCCTCCTTGCGAGCTGCGGCCTCCAGGTCGGCCCGCACGGCAGCGCGGAGTGCAGCGGCGGACTCGAAGTCACCAACCTCGCGGGCGAAGTCGTCGTTCAGTTCGGGCAACTCCTGACGCTTGATCTCATGGAGCAAAATGCGGACCGATCGCTGCGCCTGCATGCTCTCGTCGGGGACCTCTGGCAGCTTGACCGTGGCATCCAGCGTCTCACCCGGCAGTAACTCCATCACCCGGTCTTCCACCTCGGGCAGTGCCTGTCCGTCACCGAGCACTAGCTGGTACTGCTTGCCTTCCTGCGGCTCCCCATCCTCGAGCGGCGTGATGGTCACCGAGACCATCTCACCACGCTCCGGCTTTCTATTCTCTACCGGTACCCAGGGAGCGCGTTGCCGTCTGATGTCTTCCAGCTGCATCTCGACCATCGAGTCGGTCACCCGCGGGATCTTGCGAACCAGCTGGAAGTCTCCCAGCCGATCCAACACTAGTTCCGGCTTGACGGCGACCGTCAGTTCGAAGGTTATCGGGGCTCCGTCCTCGAACTTGAGGTTGCGCACCTGAGGGTCCGCTATTGGCTGGAGGCCCTCTTGCTCGACCGCGGCCTTCCAGCTCTCCTCCACCAGCTCGCGAATCACGCTGTCACGGATGCCGTCGCGGAACTTCTTGCGGACCACGTTGAGCGGCACTTTGCCCTTACGAAAGCCGGGCAGCTTGACCCGCTTGGCGTAGTAGGCCGCGGCCTTCCGCTCGGCGGTGTCGACTCTCTCGAGCGCTACTTCCACCTGCAGCTGTTTGGCTCCGGGCTCTTCTCTTTGCTTAGTGATTACTATGTCGGTCATCTGATCCATCTAACGTCAGGATTCCCCCGCAACGAGGCCAGTAAATGTAACCCCCCGCGCGGTGTGAGGAGAGCCTGACATTGCAGTCAGTTCCCCGGGCCAGCTTGGTGCTTCCCGTTGTAAGCCGTCTCCACCTGGAAGGGTGCTGGTCCTGTCCGTTCGGCGCCGCCGGCTGCGGCCTCATCGCGAGAACTGGCGATGCCAAGGCTGGCTGCGGTGCTGCTGCAACGAGGGCAAGACGCTGGCTTCGGAGCTTCAATGGCTGCCATCGGCTCTTGTCTCGCCAAGGAAATCTCTGGGCGCGGCATGCGCAGCAGCGGAACGATCATTGACAGGCGCGCGGCCCACCAGTGGGCGCTCTGCGAATTCCGCAATCGCGGCGGCCTCGGTCGCTCGGCTAGGCAAGGCAGAGTGCCGGAGTTCTGCCAGCGTGGCAGTGGAGAAGTCCTGTGCAGAATCCACTGAAATCGGACGCATTTGCCGACATTCTGTGGCTCCTCCGGTACGGCTCGCCCGCCAGCACAGATCCCCGGAGCACGAACCACAGGCAGAGCTGGCCACAGTAGGGGGTCTCAGCAACGATATGGCGGCCTAGGTCGTGGGACGGCAAGAGTCGCAACCGACTGAAGGACTATCGGTTAGCTGGTATAGTGCGACCGGGGGGAGTCGAACCCCCACGAGTTTCCCCACAGGATCCTAAATCCTGCGCGTCTGCCAATTCCGCCACGGTCGCGCGTGGGTCCAATAATAACCGCTATCCCGTTGCGGTGTAAGCTCTTCCGACCGGGAAGGAAGCTCTGGCGAGGCA
>JBDHKN010000087.1:0-20257 GCA_039586365.1 Gemmatimonadota bacterium
TCAGGCAACAGGGGCGCTTCGACATCCTCGTGCACGCCGCGGGGATTTCCGCGGCCATTCCGCTCGCCGACACCACCTTCGCCGAGTGGCGCCGGGTATTGGCCACGAACCTCGACGGCAGCTTCCTAGCGATCAAGCACGGCATCCGCGCTATGCGCGACGCGGGGGGCGCGATCGTCGTGGTCGGCTCCGCCTCCGGGATCCGGCCCGCCGCCGGCGCGACGGCATACTCCACCAGCAAGGCGGCCGTGAGCATGTTGGTACGCGCGGCCGCCAAGGAATGTCGCGAGGGCAAGCTCCCCATCCGGATCAATGTGGTCAGCCCGGCAGGGGTCAAAACCCCGATGTGGCGGGCCATGCCGTTCTTCCAGGACCTGATCCGGCAACATGGCTCGGAGGACGCCGCGTTTGCGGCCTTGGAGGCCGGCGCTAGCGGGCGGTTCGCCGAACCCGAGGAGATCGCGCAGAGCGTGCTGTTCCTCGTCTCGGACGCCGCCTGCCACGTAACCGGCGTGGAGCTGCCGGTCGATGGCGGCTACATCCTCTAGGTCGTGCGCCGGCGCCGCCCAACAAGCGTTTGCAGCTGGCGCTGCAGGCTTTCTAGCTACGGACTTTGGCCCTGCCGCGCGGAGGGCTCCTTGTAGAAGGTGGGTACATGCTGGTTGACTTTGCTCCGTTGCCCTCCGCGCTTCTCAGGGCGCAGCTGAAGCGCAAGGTCGTTAGGCGGCACTCATTCTCGGTCCGGAGGTCTATAGGTCACAGGTAGGGGATTCAGCCACCACCGCGGAATCGCAGGCCTGCCTCATTCTTGTCACGACAACTGAGGTGTGGGAGGTGTGGACGTTCTAGTATGGAGGCTGACTGGCAAACCGCTTAGTCCTGGCAAAGGTGAGAACTCTGGCAACGGTCAGGCGGCTCTGATGTTGAAGCGGATGTTGTTCACTGCCGCACTGCTCGCGTCGGGCGCCGCCGCATGCGACAGCGCGACAGCCCCCGCCACGAGTTTGGTGCTCTCGAGAGCCCCTGACTTCGTCGCGGTCGTTATCCAGACTACGTACGAGAGCTTCTTCGCTCCCTCGGGGTTCTCCCTCGGGGTTCTGGGTCGAGCAGTACAAGGTCTGGGTTGCTATTCCGCCGTCCACGACCGCGAATGCTGGGGTGGTTGTCGGCGTGTCGAGGCCTGTATTCGTCAGCAACGACGGCGTCCTAGCCCGTGCCACTGCGGATTCCATCAGTGTCGGCGATTCGATTCAAGTCTGGCACACCGGCTCGGTTGGCTACGGGGCGGAAGAGGCGCCTGATTCACCGTGCTACATCGCCACCCAGGTCTTGATAGTTCGGTAGCTCGCACGGGGCGCCGCCTAACAAGCGCTTGCAGCTGGCGCTGCTGCCTTTCGGGCAGCCGCCTTTTTTCCGTGACGGGGCGAGTTCACTATTGATGGTTACATTGCGGTTTGGCCTCTGCTCCGTGGACCCGCGCGGTCCTCAGGGCGCAGCTGAAGCGCAGAGTCGTTAGACCGCACCAAGGCGGGAACGTGCTGTCTGTAGGATCTAGCAGACTCGGAATTCGGTGTTGTGCAGCGCTTAGCGCGATGCCGGTGCTTATGATCGCTGTTGGTCTGTCGGGTTGTCAGAGTGAGCGGCAACCGGCCCGTGACGTGGTGGTGGGCAGACCTCTGTGGACTCCGCAGACCGCTTGGACAGTGCGCGCTGAGCCAACTCTAGTTCTTGGAACGCCGAATTCCGTGCCCGAAGCTCAGTTCCACGATGTTCGCGGTGCCATTGCCCTTTCCGACGGTCGTATTGTCGTCGCTGAAGCTTCTGCGGATCAACTCGTGGTTTTTGGCTCAGACGGCCGGGTTATCAGGACGATCGGTCGCAGTGGTCGTGGCCCAGGTGAGCTTCGCGACCCGAACGATCTCTTTCTGCTGCCAGGTGACACGATTGCAGTCAGAGATCTCTCCACATCTAGGATTACCTTGTTCACTCCTGACGGTAGTGTGGTCGACACGTGGCGCATTGATGGGCCACCACGGAGTATCGCGGGAGTCTTACGCGGTCATCGACTGGTTGCATTTGCCGATTTTCCAGGCCTCGGCATGGGCTTGGTTCAAGCTCGCCCTTTCTCTGTCTTGGTACTGGACTTCAGTGGGGAAGAACTCGCTACGGTTGGCCCGTTTGAAGGGAGGAAGGGCTACAACGTTGACCGTGGTAATCTGCATATCGGCATCGATTACATCTTCGACTACCGCACACATGTGGCGGCTGGCTGGGATTTCTTCGTTGTAGGAGACAGCGGGTCTGATTCTGTGATCGTCTACGACCTCAATGGGGAGCCTGCTCTTGTTATCCAGTTGCCTTTGGAGGGACGTCTTGTCCAGAGGGAGGATGTGGAAGCTTATCTAGATAGGCACGCGCCTGCGAGCGAGAATCGCATGGACAAGGCCTGGCGGCAGGCACACCTCGAAATGATCGAGAAAGTCTCGATTCCGGAGAGACTCCCAAGGTTTGCCGATCTCCGAATTGATCCAGACGGCAACCTATGGATTCAAGGCTATCCGGAACCCGAGGCGAGAACTGACAATTGGTACGTGTTCGACATCCATGGTCTTTGGCTGGGGGTCGTGTCTGTCCCCGGCGGGCTCAAGCGTGTGCTGTACATCGGGCGGTCTTGCCTCCTGGGTCTAGCCCAGGGCGAGTACGATATTCCGCTGGTGCAGGTGTACCAGCTCTTGAAACCATAGAGGCGGCGGGCTTATTGCTAGGTGCGGTCTAACAAGCGCTTGCAGCTGGCGCTGCAGTCTATCGAGGAACGGCCTCTGATCTGTGATAAGGTGAGTTCATCGCAGTTGGTGACATCGCGCCTTGGCCTCTGCTCCGTGGACCCCCGCGTTCCTGCGGGGCGCAGCTGAAGCGCAGAGTCGTTAGGCGGCAGCTCCGGATTGGCCCTATGACTGACAGGTGGCCTCAGAAGGCTGTTGCTCTGCTGGAGGTGAAGCGATGAGGGCCGGCCATCGTTTGATTATTGGCATCGTCCTGTCGATACTCGCCCCGGTCGCTTCCTTCGCCCAAACGGACTTTGCCATTGAGGAGATCCGGCTGTTGGCACGACCGTTTACGGACCCGTGGTCCACCAAGCCACCGCCGGCAGCCCTGGATCTACCGGGCGTGTGGGCGGCTATCGACTTCGAAGACTCCATCGTTGTCGAGGTCGAGGTCCGATTGCCCGCCTCTGAACTTGAGAGAGCACTGCTCGTAGCGGACGTGCAAGTTGCCGCGGCACGGACAGTGGGACGTGCCGAGCAAGAGGAATTAGTTGACTGGGACCGCATGTACGACAGTGAAGTCTGGCTGCCGAGTTTTCACTCGTTTGCAGTCCCAGTGGCCGAAGGCAAGCAAATCTCCGCTGGGCGCTACGTGATCACGCTGGGGCACTTCATGATTGAACCAATCCGAGGTGAACTGTACCGGCATGACCGGCGTCTGATTCTGACACATCTCCGTGTCACAGCGGCGCTGATTGCGGAACGAGCGGAGGATTACACCGCAGAGCACTTTGTCGAACGGACCATAAAGGTCGGACTGAACTAGCGATTCATCTGGCTGCCGCCTAACAAGCGTTTGCACCTGACGCGGGCGCCGCTCGCGGCGGTGGCCTTGGATTGTCATCGGTCGTGTTCGGCGGCCCGGCCGCTTCCCCGATCGGGCGTGGTCGTAGCCGCGCAGGTGAAACGCAAATCCGTTCGGCGGGCGACGGGAGGTGGACGCTAGCTCCAGTAGTGATAGCACGCCCGACCGTAGGAAGGGAGGCGACGGGCCATGGATCATGAGTCCTTCGGACGTTTTGCTGGCCGCGTCACGTCGTGCCACCTGGTGACGTACTTCATAGCGGGCGTACTCGCTTACACATTGCTTGATTATGGAACGCTGTTTCAGACGGGTGCGTTCGCCTGTCTGATGCGACCCATCAGTTCCAGGTGGGTGGCGGCTGGGCCAGCGCTACAGGTCATCCGTGGGCTCATGTTCGCTGTCGCGCTATACCCGTTCAAGAGCGTGTTCCTTGGTGGCCGTCGGGGGTGGCTGAGACTGTGGGGACTGCTGGTGGGCTTAGCGATCTTCTCCACCGCGGGTGCGGCGCCGGGGTCGGTGGAAGGCATCATCTACACGAAGATCCCGCTCGGCTCTCAACTGATCGGGCTACCAGAGGTGCTGCTTCAGACGCTTGCCTTTTCTCTGCTTGTCACAACATGGCATCGGCATCCGCACCGGGCGTGGGCAATCGTCATGGCCAGCCTGACCGTCTTAGGGATCCTGCTGAGTCTGGCCGGAGCGTTCTTGCCGCGGCCGCCGGCGGTCGAATGAAACCCGGGGGTCGGAAGCGCCGCCGAACAACCGGTTGGAGCTGACGAAGCACGGTTGTAGCCCCGAGCGGCCCCGGAACTTCGCAGCTCAACCGGGGTGTTAGGCGGCGCTATGCCGGATTGGTACACGCAACAGTTCTCCCTGAAAGGGAAGAGTGGCGACGCTAAGCGGTCAGCCTTCATAAAGACCTGGCGTTGTTGATCATCGTGGATGCTGTAATCGTGGTGGGTGTCAATGTCCTGCTTGGGGAATCTTTGATCCTTGCGGTCATCTGTGCGGCGGTCTTTAACGTGATCGATCTGTTTGGGCTGGCAGCGGAGGTCATGTAGGCTGGCTTCGCAAGGCGCCAGTGTCCGAAATGGTTAGCGCCGCCTAACAAGCATTTGGACCTGACGCGGGCGCCGCTCGGAGTGATGTCCTTATATTGTTCTTCTCTCGTGTTCAGTGGTAATGCCGCGCCCGCAGGCAGGCGCGGTCGTTGCCGCGCAGGTCAAATGCATATCCGTTAGACGGACACAGCGGGGTCACTTTGCAGCGAGCCGATCATCGGACTGGGTAATGTCCCGGTCGATTAACACCTCGATGAGCTGATAATCCGCAGTCAAAGGAAACGCGGGATGAGACGAAAGCTCTTTCTCGTCTGCGGTATCTTGGCATCCCTGCTCTATGTCGCTACTGACATGCTCGCAGCTATACTATGGGAAGGCTACAGCTACACTGCCCAAACCATCAGTGAGACCTTTGCTATCGGTGCTCCGACGAGACCACTCGTCGTTCTGCGTGGCCTTGGGTATTCTGTCCTTGTGATCGCATTCGGATTGGGCGTCTGGGGATCGGCCAGTGGAAAGCGTCCGCTGCGCGTTGCAGGCGGACTGTTGGTCGGAATCGCCGTCGTCGACTTGATGGCGCCATTTGTTGCCCCGATGCATCTTCGTGGCGCCGAGCGGACGCTAGCCGATACGATGCATATAGTCCTGGCGCTGTGGGGAACGGCCTTTGATGTCTGGTGAGGTCAGTTCATTGCAGTTAGGTGAGGTCGCCCTTCGGCTTTTGCTCCGTGGACACCGGCGTTCCTCAGGGCGTAGCTGAAGCGCGAAGTCGTTAGGCATCAGGTACTGCATCGTGCTAGATTTGCTTAGGACTAGCACGAGGATGGTCATATGAAGCTTACCGCCCTATTCCGTAAGGTCCCTGAGGGCTACATCGGATTTGTAGAAGAACTCGCGGGTGCCAACACCCAAGGAAAGACGCTAGAGGAGGCCAGGGAGAACCTGCGTGAAGCCGTCGAGCTTGTTCTCCAGGCTAACCGTAGCCTTGCCCACGAGTCCGTCGGCGAGGAGGGCGGCTTCATCCGCGAACCCTTCGAGGTCTCGAGCGATTGAAGCGCCGCGATCTCGTCCGCCATTTGGAGTCCCACGGGTGCAAGCTGTATAGAGAAGGCCGCACACTCTTTACATCAACCCTAGGGCGCGAAAGGTCGCTACCGTCCCACGGCATCGGAAGATCAACGAGTATCTCGCTCGCAAGATCTGCCGTGACTTGCAGGTAGCTGAGCCCTGATGCCTAACAAGCGCTTGCAGCTGGCGCTGCTGGGTATTGGGGAACGGCCTCTGATCTGTGCTAGGGTGAGTACATTGCAGGTGGTGACATCGCGCTTCGGCAGCTGCTCCGTGGCCCCCCATGCTGCTGCGGGGCGCAGTTGAAGCGCAGAGTCGTTATGCGGCACTTCGACACACATAGGATCCGGACCTGTTATCTCGCGCGCGAGAGGGGGACGATATGACGCATATACAGAGGCATCCGGTTCGGAGGGTACTGCTTCTTGGATGGATACCGATCATTATCTTGGCGGCCTGCACTGGATCAGCGGACTCACAAAGAGCGGCGAACATCGAAACGGTCACACTGCTCCACACTGAGGTGTGGAGTGAAGGCCGCGTGGAACTAATCCCAACGCTATACGCTGACGGGTATGTTGGTGACTTTCCAGGTGGAACAACCTTGAATGGCCGCGACGGCATACAAGCGGAAGTCGAGAACGTTCGTTCTGCATTTCCTGATTGGACAGAGACCGTGGAGCAGATTGTTGCTGACGGGGATTGGATCGTCACCCTATATCGGTCAACAGGCACGCATTCCGGGGAGTTTCTTGGTAACCCAGCGACTGGGAATGTTGTGGGGATTCTCGAGGCATCCGTGTTTCGAATGGTCGATGGGAAGATTGCTGAGCAGTGGGCATTCCCAGACGTTCTGAGTCTTCAGACCCAGACGGCTTCTAAGTGATGCTGAGCGTCCGCGAACGCACGACCGCACTGGGTGCCGCATAACAAGCGTTTGCACCTGACGCGGGTACCATTCGTGGTGTTTGCCTTTGATTGTCTCTTGTCGTGTTAAGTAACCTGGCCGCGCCCGTCTGTGAGCGTGGTCGTTGCCGCGCAGGTGAAACGCTAATCCGTTAGACGGCAGCAGATACGCGGATCTCAAGCTGGTGTAGGCGCCTGGAAGGAGGTAGCACATGTTGAGCACTCGCTGCTCTGTCGCGGCGATCGTCCTAATGGCGATTGCCGGTTGTAGTTCTCAGCGTGACAGCGATTCATCCGCGGCCGACATCGCGGCCGTTCAGCAGTTGGTGACGGATATCGACGCTGCTGGCGACCTGGACAGTTTCTTGTCTTTCTTCGCGGAGGATCTCGTTGACATGCCACCGAACGAACCGGCGATCATCGGCAAGCAGGCCCTACGAGCACACCACGAGCCGCTGTATGAAGCGTTCAACGTCCGTATCACACGTGAGCCAGTCGAGACGCATGCGTTCGGCGATGTGGTGATACAGCGGGGTGCCGGTGTCGCTGAGCTCGCTCCCAAGGCGGGAGGGGACCCAGTGATCTTGGATCAGAAGTACCTGTTCGTCTTCCGCCGGCAAGAGGACGGTTCCTTCAAGCTCTGGCGGGCGATCTTCAACGATAACGCACCGCTCGCGGCGTCTCAGTGACTCGCGTGCAACAAGCAGGCTGCCGTCTAACCAGCGTTTGCACCTGACGCGGGCACGGTATGGGGAGGTGGCCTTAGATTTGTCGTTAGTCGTGATTGACGGTCCGGCCGCTCCCTCAATCGGGCGCGGTCGTAGCCGCGCAGGTGAAACGCTATTCCGTTAGGCGGCAGCCACACGCATTGAAGAACACAGGTAGGATGAAAGGATCGAGTTTTGGACCGCTGGATGCGGACTCTGACGCCCAGCTGCTGACGGCGTATCGGTACCTCCTTGAGGCTTTTCCAAGACTCGGGCGGGCCCCCACTCTACGTGAGATGAAGAACGAACTCGATCTCAGCGAGGATTCCATTGGTGAGATCTTGGGAAGGCTTGAAGCTTGTGGTGCCTTGCGACTTGATCCGCGCACGTCCTGGATCGCCGACGCTTATCCGTATTCACCAACTCCTACGAGCCATTTGGTGAGCTTCGATACGGGTGTTCGAGCATACTGCATGTGTGCAATTGATTGCTTTTACGTCCCATTCCTTACGGGGTCTAATATTTCTATTGAGTCAAGATGCCATCTGTGCCGAACCGGCATACACGTGCGTATTGAGCGGGGGAAGATATTGATGGTGGTGCCGGTGACGACGGTTGTCTGGGACAGTGAAGCTTTGTATGACTGTCCAAAGACAAACTTCTTCTGCAGCGAAGGCCACCTACTGGAGTGGAGAACCTCTGCACCTGATGAGGCAGGGAGGATTCGCTCACTCGACGCAGCGCTCGAAAGAGGGCGTGAGGCCGCAACCCGAATAAGGCAGGTAATTGGCGGTTAGTCATCTTCTGCCCAGTTCGTGTGAGGCAACTGAGCATCCTCGCTGCCGCCTAACAAGCGCTTGCAGCTGGCGCTGCAGCCTTTCCGGGAACGGCCTCTGAACTTCAGTCAGGTGAGTTCATTGCACTTAGTGACATCGCGCTTCGGTCTCTGCTCCGTGGACCCACGTGCTCCAGCGGGGCGCAGGTGAAACGCGGAGTCGTTAGGCCGACTGCTGCCGGAGGACTTAGTGTGAACGTTAAGACACCTAAGAGGATTGCGACTGTCGGCGGAGCGCTTCTCTCCATCAGTGGTCTGGTGAATGCCGTGCTCGGGGCACGGATAGGAGTACTAGTCTACGACGCGTATCCCGGCGGAAGAATGGGTGATGTGGGCGTCATTGCCGGCGTTGCCGGGATAGTCATCGGCATTGTTATTGTCTTCCTTGTCGTTCCTCTCTTCGAACGCCGTAACCGGGCGCTTCTAGCGCTTGGCGGCGTTCTCACGATTGTATTAGGGCACGCTGGCGCAATCGCCGGCGCAATCTACGTTGGGACGCTGGGGGTGATTCTCTGCTACATAGCAGGCGTTTGGATGCTGGTTATCGCCGCGAGGGGAGTCAACACTCGAAACTGGCGATCCCACTCTGGCGGGTCAGCAGCGGCCTAACAAGCGTTTGCACCTGTCGCGGGCGCCATGTGGGGCTGTGGCCCTAGATTGTCATTAGTCATGTTCAGCTGTCCAGCCGCTTCCTCAATCGGGCGCGGTCGTTGCCGCGCAGGTGAAACGTATATCCGTTAGGCGTCACCCGCGCAGAAGGTCTCACATGGTGAAGATCGACCAACAAGGTGGAGTGCTAGGCACGTGGCAAACCAGCAGTCGCGTGACGGCATTTCTAATCGAAAACCTTCCAGATGAGGTATGGTGCTCGACCATTCCGGGGGCGCCGAGGCGAACGGTGCAGATGATCGGGGGGCACCTCCACAACTGCCGCTGCATGTGGGTCAAGATGCTCGGCAAGAGACACGGTCTAGCCGTCCCGCGGGGTGTGGGCCGGTACGGGGTGTCGCGGCGCCAGCTTTTGGCAGCACTGGGTCGGAGTGCTCGCGCCATCGCTGGGCTATTGGAAGTCGGTCTCGCGAACGGCGGACACCTCGCTGGATTCTCGCCACCGGAGGTCACACACTTCCTGGCCTACCATGTAGCACACGAGGGTCACCACCGCGGGCAGATTGTGATGGTGGCTCGACAGCTCGGCCACCGACTGCCGGCGGAGGTCACGAACGGCTTGTGGCAATGGTCGAAGCGCGGCCGCGAGGCGAGGGGTGACGCCTAACCAGCGTTTGCACCTGACGCGGGCGCTATCGATGACGAGTCTTTAGATTGTCATTAGGCCGCGTTCGGCGGTCGGGCCGCTCCCGTGGACGGGCGCGGTCGTTGCCGCGCAGGTGAAACGCATATCCGTTAGGCATCGCTCAGGCCACCCGCACACAGTCTGGACGAGCACGTCTTCTGGGACTGCGGACTGGAGCCAAATGGAGGATCAGCCCCCGCCTCCGAGCAGTTCCCGCGCCTCATCCTCGGTAAGCCCGGCCTCGCCCACGTCCGCGCTGGCGTCGAGCAATTCCCGGTCCTCCGCCATTCTGGCTAGGGCCAGCGAACCAGCAGCGGAGCCCGCACCCGCCAGTGCGAACACAGGTCCCAAGACCAGAAGGGCCTCCCCAAGGCCCTCCCCTCCAAGGGCCGCCGCCAAGACAAAGATCCCGGACAGCAGAAGACCCCCAATGCCTCCCCACACTGCAAAGCGCGGAAGCGACATCTGGTCAAACCTGCGCCGGCGCTCAACAATCCCGAGGACCCCAGAGAACATGACGCCGGCAAGAAAGCCGAGCAGAGCAAAGAAAAGGGGAAACGGGACGTCGGCGGCGCCAAAACCGACTACGAGCAGGAGGATTAGGCCCGCGCCGAACCATGCTATTGCCCAGGTCAGACCCATGGCGATTGCGCCGCGGATGCGTCGCAGCCACGTCTTCATTGCCACCTCCCTGTGCACTTGAACCTACTAGCCGACGCTGGTTCCCATGCAGCTTTACAGCACTTTGTTTCGCAAGGTAGCGCCAGAGAAGAGGGCGTCAACAGAGCGGACCGACTCAGTCCCCACGATACCCTAGGTGCCGGGCCGAGAGTGCGTCTCTCCCGTCGCGGCGGCGATGCCTAACAAGCGTTTGCACCTGGCGCGGGCGCCGTACGGTGCGATGGCCTTAGATTGTAAATGGTTGTGTGCCGTGGCCCGGCCGCTTCCTCAATCGGGAGCGGTCGTAGCCGCGCAGGTGAAACGCATATCCGTTAGGAAGCAAGAGCGAGGATTGGGCGGTTGTCTCCAGGGGGTTCCTATGGAGGTGCTAGCTTCGAACAGCACGACGGTGTCCCGCAGATCTGTGTGGACCTTCCTCGTCCTGCTGTGCGTGCTCTCGTGGCCGGTCTGGGTGGTCTCCGGAGTGCTGCCCAGAGCGGGCACGGGCGGATACGATGCACGCTGGCTCGTCGCCCAGATCGGGGTGATGGGCCCATCGCTCGCCGCGCTGGTCGTGTCCGGCTCCCTGAGCCGCGCGCTGCGCTGGAATAGCCTGCGCCTGCTCCCCTTCGTTCTCGGTCCGTTGGTTGTGCCCGGCATACTCGTGGCGCACGCTTCTCCGGTCCAAGTCTCGTTGATGCCACTGCTGCCTGCGGTCGCTACCGTGGTCGTCGCCGCTCTCGTTGTGCTGTTCCTGTCTCCGCTGAGTAGCCGGCTGCTCGGTCCCGCGACCGGAACACCACAGGTACGACCGCCGGCCAGAGTAGTCCTGCTCAGCCTGACACTCTTCCCGGCTCTCTTCCTTCTGTCTTGGGCGTTCGTGAGTGTTCAGGGCGGCCATTTCGAGATGGCGGCCTTGCAGGCGGGACCGCTGGAATCCGCGTGGATCCTGCTCGTGTGCTTCGCCCACAACCTGCTGTTGGGGGGCTCACTGGGAGAAGAGCTCGGCTGGCGCGGATTCCTGCTGCCCGCGCTGCTGAGAGAGAGGAGTCCCCTCGAGGCGTCGCTCGTGCTTGCCGTTGTGGGGGGAGTGTGGCATCTACCGATCGATCTGTACGCCGGATTCGGTATCACAGGCCCTGGGGCCATCCTGGTCAGGATCCTCTTCCTCGTTCCGGTGTCAATCCTTTTCACGTGGTTCTACCTTCGTTCGAAGGGAAGCCTGCTTATCGCCATACTGCTTCACACGTCCGTCAACGTAGTGAGTGATCTCGGCCTTTCGAGCTATGAAAACGCGGCGATAGTGTTCGGCCTTCTGACAGGCGTGGCCGCCCTGGTCCTTTCGGTTTTCAGCGCAGTGTTACGTAGGGCTGCAGCCGGTACTTAGGCAACCTCATGGCCACTATGGCTGCGGCTCGCTTCCTAACGGGGCGTTGCACCTGACAGCGCGCATTGCGCGCCGCAGGTGAACGCCAGCACGTTAGGCCGCGTGGCGCGCGCTGTGCAACAAGCGTGGAGGTAAACCGATGACAGTCTGGGTATTTCCTGCACTTGTTATGTTTGGCTTGGCGGCACAGACCCCCAGTTCTCAGACAACCGAGCCCGTCATCGTCACGAGCGCGACTGGTGAAGTAACGATCAGCCCGGATAAGGCTGTTGTTTGGATCGGGGTTGAAACTACTGAGTCACTGGCCGCGAAGGCAGCGCGCGAGACTGCGTCCAAGCTCCGTGCGCTCGTCGACACACTCGTGGCCCTGGGATTCTCACGTGATTCTCTTCCTACGACTGGATACTCGGTGGGTCCCGAGTGGCGAGATGGAGAGGGAGAACGCTGCTACCAAGCAAGGGCAACGATCCGGTTGGATGTGTCAGACTTGGAACGGATTCCGGAGATCCTCGATGCCGCTCTGGCAGCTGGAGCCAACAACATCCCTTACATCCAACTTGAGGCGGAAGATACGGAAACTGCTCGGCAAACGGCTATCAGTCAGGCTGTGGACAAAGCTCGCAAGGATGCGGAAGCGTTGGCCCGTGCGGCTGGCGGCCGCTTGGGTCACTTACTGGAGTTGTCCATGAAGCCAGAGTATGGCTATGCGTTCGAAATGGCTACGGCGGAGATAGCGCCATTTTCCTCCATGCCGTTCACTCCTCAGAACGTGACAGTTACGGCGAGGGTTACGGCAAAATGGCAGTATCTAGAGCCTGGATGATAGGGTCACCGTGGTCCACGCGGCCTAACAAGCGTTTGCACCTGACGCGGGCACCGTACGGGGTTCTGGGCTTAGATTGTCGTTCACTCGTGTTCAGTGGTCCGGTCGCTTCCGCAATCGAGCGCGGTCGGTGCCGCGCAGGTGAAACGCTAATCCGTTAGGCGGACTGAGGCTGCAGAAATCATCTATATCGGAGCTGTCATGAAAGCCAGGTACCTCGCACCGTCAGCTATAGCATTGGCGGTTAGTTTGCTTGTCGCGTCTGTGGGTAGTAGCCAAGAACTCGATGAGCATCTGCTTTTGCTTGAACCACTAACAGGTGTCACGTGGGTCGGGCATTTCGTGGAGTCGCCGGACTCCGGACTTATCCACGTAGTTCGCTGGGAGCCCGTATTGAACGGAGCCGTCATCAGGTCAACCAAGGAAGTGACAACTCT
Source organism: Gemmatimonadota bacterium (assembly GCA_039586365.1). Classification (GTDB taxonomy): domain Bacteria; phylum Gemmatimonadota; class Gemmatimonadetes; order Gemmatimonadales; family GWC2-71-9. The sequence continues at coordinate 12,809 of JBDHKN010000087.1, forward strand.
GAACTTCAGAATGGAGACCCTATATTTCTGGGACTGGGAAAAGGAGGAAATCTCATTCCTTCAGCTTACTAGCAGAGGATTCTTTAGCAGGGGCACTGTTGCGATTGTCGAAGACAAGATGACGCTGTCTGGGAGGAGTATACGACCCAATAGCGTAGTCGAGTTCAAACAGACGTTTGAGATCCGACCGGATAGGACACTTCACGACTACTTCTATCACAGAGCTGACGGTGAGTGGAAGCTGGGACATCGGATCGTCTATACTAGGCAGGAATGTTCCAATAGATAGCGAGCCGCCTAACAAGCGTTTGCAGCTGGCGCTGCGTGCTTCGCATAGACAGCCTTTGTTCCGTAGTGATTGTGGATTCCGTGGTCGTGGTGACGATTAGCTGATTGCCATTGTTCGCAGCTGCGCCGCTCGTTCCTCACGGCACAGATGAAACGCTGACCGTTAGACAGCACCAGAAGTTGTAGAGGTGGTGCATGCGCCTCATTGGCTTCTTGCTGTTTGGCTGCCTTCTGCTGACGGGTTTGCCTGCCGCAGCACAGGGTCCCGAACGACTGTCGGCCACCGATGTCTCGCCGCCTGTGTGGGGTGTGCTGGAGCTACCGCAGGCGCCGGGACCCCACCCCGGAGTAGTCATCCTTCCCGGTGCCGCTGGCTGGCGACCGTTGTATGCAGAGGTTGCCAGAGCCCTCGCCGACTCCGGATTCGTGACGTTGGCGCTCGACTACTACGCGGAGACCGGCGGCCCTGCGATCGGCTCGGACGAGAAGCTCCGGAAGTGGCCGACGTGGAAGGCCACGGTCCGGAACGCGGTCGAGTACCTCAAGGGTTTGCCGACGGTCGCCAACCGGCCGGTGGGCTTGGTCGGATATTCCCGCGGCGCGTTCCTCGCGGTCTCGGTGGCCTCTTCGGCCTCAGGTGTCCAGGCCGTCGTGGACTTCTTCGGTGGGGGAGGAGGGGGGACGGATTCCCTAGAGCAGGAGGTGCGGGGGTTTCCTCCGCTCCTCATCCTCCACGGTGATGCCGATGAAGTCGTGCCGGTGAGGTTTGCCGAGACCCTGCGGGATGCAGTCGTCGCTCAGGGCGGCCAAGTGGAAATACACATCTACTCCGGCGTTGGCCACGCCTTCAATGCACCTGGGGCGTCAACGTATTCGGAGTCGGCAGCGGTCGATGCCTTCCGTCGTACGGTTGAGTTCCTGCGGCGTCGTCTGGCAGACTGACCACTTGCCGCTGTGCTGTCTAACAGGCGCTTGCTGCTGGCGGGCGCGTGGACTGGCGGAGTGATCGCGCGCGTAGCAGGTTCCGTGAGGATGTCATTGACACACGTTGCTGCTGGTGCGACTGCGCCCGCAGCAGAAGCGCAGGGTCGTTAGGCGGCGTCTCAAGGAAAGGAAGCGACTCTTGCACAAGTCATCCTTCGGAGTCCTCGGTGCATTGGCTGTCACAGCGCTTGGCATATCCTGCACCGAGTCGAGCCAAAGAGCCAGTTCCGAGGTCGCTCATCTGAATTCACCCGAGATGGAAGCGCTTGGTCTGCCGTTCTCGGAGGCGGTTCGCGTTGGCAACACCCTTTACTTGTCCGGACAGATCGGTATCCTCCCGGGCACCACTGAGCTCGTGCCCGGTGGTATCGTAGAGGAAACGAGGCAGACCCTAGAGAACATACGTGCGGTGCTTGAGCGCCATGGTTCGAGCCTCGACCAGGTAGTCAAGTGCACAATCTTCCTGGCGGACATCGGCGAGTGGCCAAGAATGAACGAGGTGTACGGGACGTACTTCGGCGATAGGAAGCCTGCCCGTAGTGCAGTCGCTGGCAGTGGGCTTGCCCTCGGAGCGAGAGTCGAGATCGATTGCATTGCAGTTATAGGAAGTGAGGACTGATACGACGCCGCCTAACAAGCGCTTGCAGCTGGCGCTGCGACCTGTCGTGCAACGGCATTTGTTCCGTCGTGAGGTGGGTTCGTTGCAGTTGGTGACATCGCGCTTCGGCCTCTGCTCCGTGGCCCCCCGCGCTCCTCAGGGGCGCAGCTGAAGCGCAGAGTCGTTGGGCCGCGTAACCCTCAACAGAAGGGAGCAGTGGATTGATGGCGAAATGGCTATCCTGTGACACCGGGCTGCAGATCAGAGCGGCAAGCAATCTGGTACCGCCGCGGACCGTCACCTTCCAGCGCACCATAGCTGCCGTCATGGTCGTATTGGCGCTCCTCGTTCCGTACCATGCTATGGCGCAGGGCGATACATGGCCGCGGCGAGTACTAATCACCAACGACAACGGCATCTCAGACGTCGCCACGCAGGCACTCGCGCGCTCGTTCGCAAACACCGCCGACGTTGTCCTCGTGGCGCCCAGTGAAGACCGGAGCGGCACGTCCAACCTGATGTCCTTCACACGGACAGGCCGGTTCGTGGTTGAGCGGCTCGACATTGGGGAGGGCATCCGAGCGTGGGCATTAGATGGCTACCCGGCCGATTGTGTGGTCTTCGCGCTGGCCGGACCCATGGCTGAGGAGCTACCGGACCTTGTCGTATCGGGGATCAACGGCGGCGCCAACATGGCGGACGAATGGTTCGGCTCGGGCACCATCGCTGCGGCGCGGACCGCGGCCTTCCTGGGAATCCCCGCCATCGCGGTTTCCGGTATCGACGACGACGATCCGGAGGCCGTGGCAGCCGTGGTGGACTGGGTTGTGCGTCTTGCAAGGAGCCCAATCATGCAACGTGTCCAGCCGCCGAGCTACCTGACCATCAGCCTCCCCGTCGGACCGCCGTCGCAGATCACTGGCATCGAAGTTGTGGACCGAGCACGTGGACTCTTGGGAGGCGTGGCCTGGCTGGATGAGGCGGCCAGTCAGGCAGCCGGCAAGGAGGTATGGTCGATCGAGATCGAGGCACAGGGCCAGCCAGACGCCGAGTCGGACGTGGCCGCCGTCGCGCGCCGCCGCATCGCGCTCGTGCCAATGCGCGTCGGCGACGCCGACCTTGAGACGCTGGATTGGTTGCGCACGAACGAGGGCCTTCTGCCCCCGTGGCGTCAGCTACCACCCGAACGGTGAACTGGCCTCAACGCGGTCCAACAAGGCGATGCACCTGACGGTCCGCTCCGCGGCCCGCAGGTGATCGCCGATCTGTTAGGCCGCTCTCATAGCTGGAGGTCCTCGGCTGGCTGCGCGCTCGAATTCCGAAGGTCTTCCATCAGGCTACGGGCCATCGCAGGTGAACGGCGTGTGTCATATATCGACCGCAGTACCTAACGTGTTGGAGGTAGGCATGCATGAACGGAATGGCACCGTGTTTTCCATTCTCCTGAAGAATCGGAGAATGAGGTATTGTCTGGGGCTGCTCGGCGTGCTTCTGTGGCCCCCCTTGTCTTCGGTGGCATACTTAGAAGCGCAGGAATTGACTGGTCTCCGTGGAGATCCTGCCGCCATCGCGGACGCTGAGAAGATGGTCGAAGCGATGGGCGGTCTGGCTATCTGGCGTGAGCTTGAGGGCGTTCACTTTGTTCACGAGTGGGACATCTTCGACCGTCCTGACATCTACCTGGAAAACGAGATTCTGGATCTCACTGGGCCACGCTCGTACGTCACGATGGAGAGCGAGATATACAACAGAGTTCGAGCGTATAGCCCTGAGTATGGATACTGGAATGTAGTCAACGGGGAGTTCTCGTATGCCAGCGATCAGGCATACGCGAATGCCATGGAGCGGGCTCCATATAGTATTTACCGACTAGCCAGAGCCATTGCCCGGGGCGATAGCTTTTATTCTGTCCAGTTCGGTCCAATGAGGGGTATGCCCGGCACAACCGCCCTTGAGTTTCGCGGTCCAGACGGCGAAATCCACGGCTGGATCCTGCTCAACACCAGAAAGGAGCCGGTGGTGTGGGCGACGACCCAGTACAGCTATAGCTTTGGCCCGCTACAGCGGTTCGGGAATCTCCGTGTCCCGAGGTGGGCGATGACTGGGGGCGGCCGGGTTCGTTACGAGATGGTGTCACTGACCGGAAGTAGTGAGCGCCCCGATCTTTCGCTCTTTGCCCCGCCGCCTGAATTTCGCGGGGAATTCTAGCTGAAGCGCATATCTGCTAGCTGGCCAGTCATCTTGAGTAGAAGCCGCATCGCCGATGTTTGCAGTGTGAGTTTTCGCGTTGCTAGGTTTCTCGTTCATGGCTGCTCAGAACGAGGTGCAACAGTGAGATCGATACTATCGAGCAGACGGTTCGGATTCGTCTTTGTGGCTCTCCTACTGGGGCTTGGTCCGGCCGTGGTTGCACAAGAGGTGACAGACGCCGGGTCCAAAGGGATCGAGATAGCCGACGGCGTGCATCTCCTTGCTGGGCTGGCGTGCAATGTCATCGCCGTGATTGCTCCCGACGGTGTCTTGATCATCGACAACGGGAGGGCCAGCGGTTCTGAGGACCTGGAGAAATCGATCACCGAACTCGACGCGGGTCCGGTCCGGATCGTCCTAGACACGCATTTTCACTTCGACCACATTGGCGCAAACGAGGCCCTCGCTAGAGATGGGGCAGTCATCGTCGCGCACGAGAACGTAAGGCGGCGCATGCTGGCCGAATGGCGTGTTCCAGATACTCTAGGCATTAGTTACCCCACCGTCGCGCCGTACCCAGAGGTAGCTCTTCCGATACTAACGATCACTGACTCCCTCACTGTACATTTTGGCGGACACGAAATCGAAGTCCGATATCTTCCGAGCGCCCACTCGGATGCGGATGTCGCGGTGTTCTTGCGTGACGCGAATATCCTTCACACCGGAGACCTCTACCTCTCGAACGGCTTCCCCATCATCGATTCTTATCATGGTGGGACGATAGATGGGCTGATCGCCGCGGTCGACGCCTTGATAGACCTCATCGACGACGACACGAAGGTCGTTCCGGGGCACGGTCCGGTGTCGAACCGGCGGGAGTTGCGCGAGTATCGGCACATGCTTGCGGCGGGTCGCGACCGGATCACAGCCCTTATCGACGAAGGTAAGACCCTAGAGGAGGTTGTAGCGGCGGATCCGACAGCTGGCCTCTATAGGCGTGGGGAGTCCTGGCTTCCTCCCAAGCTCTTCGTCTGGATGGTCTACGTGGACCTCACCCGGTCTCGTTCTCCAGCAGAAGATACGAGTGGCTGACTTACCGCCCCCTCATTCTCCGGCCAGTGAACAAGCGTTTGCAGAAGGCGCGCGCGTCGCTCTGGGCGTTGGCCTTAGATTGCGATTGGCTGAGTTCTGCGGCTCGGCCAGCGCCTCAATCGGGCGCGGTCGTTGCCGCGCAGGTGAAACGCTGATCCGTTAGGCGGCCGTGGCGAAGTTCCAGGCTGACGAGTAATAGCTGTGAGGTGCTAATGAGATCAGCCCACAGGCACCTTTGTCGAGCGGTTCGAGTGTCTCTGATCGCATTTTTCGGCTGTGCGGGAAGCTCTACAGCTCCGTCGGCCGGAGAGATCTCACAGTTAGTTCTCTTTCACATCTCCTATGAGAACTTTGCCTGGGGCCATCAGAGCGCTGGCTCGTATATAGATAATCACGGCCGCGTCTGGCGGCTCAGCACCGCGCTTCATTGGTGGCCGGAGGTAATGAACATACTGCAGGGTAGCGAGGATACTCTTTATTACTCCGTTGCGGAATTGGAGCAAAGTTACGCAGATGCCAGAGACTCGCTTGTTGCTGTTATCGACGCTGGCGAGCTACGAGAGAAGTATCTGTTGATTGCTGGGGCCGCGCGGGGCACCTATTCGCCACCAGTTAACGCCGGTGCGGACATGGGGTCCCTCGTCGTTGGTTGTCTGGCCTATGATCAAGAAGTCGAGAGATACCGAAAGGTGATTCTTAGCATGACTGGAGATTGGGAGGCGATGAATGTCGCCAGCTCTGCGACTGAATTGGACGCCTGGCTGAGAAGCCTTGCGCAGCAGTTCCTTCTGGGGACGGACGGCTGAGGTGTTGAGCGGCCGCCTAACAAGCGTTTGCAGGTGGCGCTGCATACTTCGCGTTCATTGCCTTTGTTCGGTGGTCGATGCGGTGTTAGAGGGCAAGCTGACTACGAGCTGATGTCCTCTGTTCCAGCCGTGCCGCTCGTTCCTCACGGCGCAGCTGAAACGCTGATCCGTTAGGCATACACGCGCGCGGCCTTGCGAGTCCGTCCGGGATGACCAAGATTTTGGGTATGGCCAAGCGTGCGATTGACTACGAGAAGCTCAGCATCGCGGAGCGGCTTCAACTCGTGGAGGATATCTGGGATAGTATCGCCGACGAGACCGAGGCGCTTCCTTTGACTGATGCGCAGAAGGCGGAACTCGACCGCCGTCTTGAGCAACATCGTCGCGATCCAGATTCCGCCATACCCTGGGAACAGGTTCGGGAAGAACTAAGTAAGCCTGGCGGATGACGCTCCGCTTGGTCTTCCATCCAGCGGCTCGAGCCGAGCTGCGGGAAGCTCAGGGGTGGTACGAAGCCCGGGTTCCGGGTCTCGGCCTTGAGTTTGCGCGTGCAGTCGAGGCTGCGCTGATGGCCATCCAACGCAGCCCGGCAGCGTATCCGGTTGTCTATGAGGAAGTCAGGCAGGCCGTGCTGCGCCGGTTCCCCTACTCTCTCCTCTTCATTCCGGAAGCCGACAGCATTCTGGTGGTCGCGTGCTTCCACCACAGGCGCGATCCGCGGACCTGGCAAGAGCGCGCGTGATGCCTAACAAGCGCTTGCAGCTGGCGCTGCAGCCTTTCGTGGAACGGCCTTTGGTCTGTGATAAGGTGAGTTCATTGCAGTTAGTGACATCGCGCTTTGGCCTTCGCCACGTGGACCCCCGCGCTCCTCAGGGCGCAGCTGAAGCGCAAAGTCGTTAGGCCGCTCTCATAGCTGGAGGTCCTCGGCTGGCCGCGCGCTCGAATTCCGAAGGTCTTCCACCAGGACACCGGCCATCGCAGGTGAATGGGGTGTGTCATATATCCATCGCAGTACGTAACGTGCTGGAGGTAGTCATGCATGAACGGAGCGGCACTGTGTCTGGGGCTGCTCGGCGTGCTTCTGTGGCCCCCCTTGTCTTCGGTGGCATACCTAGAAGCGCAGGAATTGACTGGTCTCCGTGGAGATCCTGCCGCCATCGCGGACGCTGAGGAGATGGTCGAGGCGATGGGCGGTCTGGCTATCTGGCGTGAGCTTGAGAGCGTTCACTTCGTTCACGAGTGGGACATCTTCGACCGTCCTGACATCTACCTGGAAAACGAGATTCTGGATCTCACTGGGCCACGCTCGTACGTCACGATGGAGAGCGAGATATACAACAGAGTCCGAGCGTATAGCCCTGAGTATCGATACTGGAACATAGTCAACGGGGAGTTCTCGTATGCCAGCGATCAAGCATACGCAAATGCCATGGAGCGCGCTCCATATAGTATTTACCGACTAGCCAGAGCTATTGCCCGGGGCGATAGCTT
>JBDHKN010000088.1:0-19374 GCA_039586365.1 Gemmatimonadota bacterium
TCGGGGATCAGTGCGTGATTGGACCGAGTGAGAGGAAGAATCGATGGCTGAGAAGAACGACCGAAAGGTTGGAGCCGTCCTGGTAGTTGGGGCCGGTGTGGGAGGCATGCAGGCCTCGCTGGATCTCGCTGAATCCGGCTACAAGGTCTACCTGGTCGAGAGAGGCCCGTCTATCGGCGGGGTGATGGCCCAGCTCGACAAGACGTTCCCGACCAACGACTGCGCGATGTGCACGCTCGCGCCACGCATGGTCGATTGCGGCGGCCACCTGAATATCGAGAAGCTGACCTACTCCGAGATAGAATCGATCGAGGGAACAGCGGGCAACTTCAGAGTCCGCGTCAGGAAGAAGGCGCGCTTCGTCGATCCAGACAGGTGCACTGGCTGCGGGGAGTGCGTCCAATACTGCCTTGTCAGAAACAGCCCTTACCTGGAACCGGCCGGGATAGGCGAAATCGCGGAACTGCCGGAAGAGTTGGATGGCCTCAGAAGGATAGTCGAGAAATACAGAGGTCGGAGAGGGGCAATAGTCCCCGTCCTGCAAGAGGCACAGGAGCTGTACAACTACCTGCCGGAAAGCGCGGTCCGGTATCTGTGTAGGGAACTGACCATCCCGCTTAGCCTGGCATTCAGGCTGGCCACCTTCTACAACGCGTTCAGCCTCACTCCCAAGGGCAAGCACGTTCTGCGGGTCTGTATGGGTACGGCTTGCTACGTCAAAGGCGGGAAGAGAATCCTGAGGGCATCTCAGAAGTATCTGAACGTCGAAGTTGGCGGCGTAAGCGACGACAGGGAGTTCGGCCTGGAGACGGTCAACTGTCTTGGCTGCTGCGGTCAGTCGCCCGTAGTGACACTCGACGAAGATGTATTCGGGTACATGAGGGAAACCAGGGTTCCGCGACTTGGAGAGGATCGGCGAGAAGATCAAGCGAACGATGTCGTTGAGGGAGGGGGAGGGCCGAGCCAAGGTCATCGTCCACATGGGCACGTGCGGCATAGCCGCCGGAGCCAGGACGGTCATGAAGGCATTGATGGACGAGATTGATAGAAGAAACATCGGGGATGTCATCTTGACGATTTCGAGTTGCGCTGGGCTTTGCAGCCGGGAGCCGATGATTACGGTCGAACTGCAAGGTGAACCAGCAGTCAAGTACGTCGACCTGACTGCTGAGAAGGCGAAGACGGTCCTCGTCGAACATGTTCTTGGTGGTAAGATCGTCACCGAGTACGCTCTGGCTGCGGGGAGCGAGAGAAGCATCTAGGGAGATTTCGAGCGATGGCATACAGAGCAAACGCAATGATATGTACGTGTACAAACTGCATATCGAACGGCTCTTTGCGGATAAAAGATGCGCTCGAAGCCGAGATAGAGCGGCGCGGCTTGCAGGATGACGTTCTGGTCGTTCCAACGGGGGCGAGCGGGCTTTGTGTGCGAGGTCCGATCCTCATAGTCCAACCCGATGGCATCTTCTATCAACGTCTCAGAACGGAGGATATTCCCTACCTGGTAGAGGAACACCTCCTGAAGGGGAGACCTGTAAGGTCCCTCATGTATGTCCCTCCTGGTGAAGAGGTTCCGATTCCGGAACTGCGAGCGATTCCATTCTTCAAGGACCAGAGACTTGTCGCCTTGCGGAATCGCGGCATGATCGACCCGGACAAGATGGACGAGTACATAGCCAGAGATGGCTACAAGGCTCTGGCGAAGGTCCTGACCTCAATGACGCCGGAAGAGGTGATCGCAACGATAAAGGACGCAGGGCTCCGAGGTAGAGGGGGAGCTGGATTTCCGACCGGCGTGAAGTGGGAACTGTGCAGGAAGTCGCGCGGCGAGCCCAAGTACGTGATATGCAATGCTGACGAGGGTGACCCCGGCGCGTTTATGGATCGAAGCATCATAGAGGCCGATCCCCACTCCATTCTCGAGGGCATGGCTATAGGTGCCTACGCCATAGGAGCATCCACGGGGTACGTATATGTGAGAATCGAATACCCGCTGGCGATTGAGAGGTTGGAGAACGCTGTCAGGCAGGCATACGATTCTGGATTGCTGGGAGAAGACATCTTCGGCAGTGGGTTCGACTTTGATGTTGAGATCTTTCAGGGGGCCGGGGCCTTCGTCTGTGGAGAGGAAACGTCGCTCATCGCCTCCATTGAGGGCAGGCCACCTGAGCCTCGTGTGCGTCCCCCGTTCCCTGTGCAGTCGGGGCTCTGGGGCAATCCAACGAACATCAACAACGTAGAGACCTGGGCAAACGTCCCGGTCATTATCAACTGGGGGGCGAAGTGGTTTTCGGCGCTGGGGACCGAGACCTCAAAAGGCACAAAAGTCTTCTCCTTAGCAGGCAACGTCAACAATGCTGGGTTAGTCGAAGTGCCGATGGGCATGACTCTCCGGGAGATAATCTATGACATAGGCGGGGGGATCCCTTGGGGAAAGAAGTTGAAGGCCGTTCAGACGGGTGGTCCCTCCGGCGGTTTCATTCCGCCCCATTTGCTGGAGATGCCCGTGGACTATGAGCGCCTGAAGGAGGTTGGCGCGATCATGGGCTCGGGTGGAATGGTCGTCATGGACGAAGACACGTGTATAGTGGATATCGCGAAGTATTTCCTGGAGTTCACGAATGACGAGTCCTGCGGTAAGTGTACCGCCTGCCGAGAAGGCTCAGAGGTGCTCCTCAAGCTGCTTAGCAAGATCTCCGATGGAGATGGAGAGGAGACAGACCTGACGCTTCTGGAGGAGCTGGGGGAAGCGGTCAGAGAAGCCTCGATGTGTGGGCTAGGGCAGACTCTCCCCAATCCTGTACTGAGCACGGTGCAGCATTTCAGAGACGAATATGAGGCACACATCAAGTACAAGAGGTGTCCGGCCGCAGTCTGCAAGGGCATAATCTCGTCGCCGTGTCAGCACACCTGTCCTATCGGCCAAGATGTGCCTTGCTATATCGGCTTGATCGCACAAGGAAGGTTCGACGAAGCCGTTCGGATCGTGAGGAGGGAGAATCCACTACCTGCCATATGCGGCAGGGTCTGTACTGCTCCCTGTCAGGACAAATGCCGCTCAGGTGCGGGAGGTGGGGAGGCGATCTCTATCCGGGCGCTCAAGCGGTTCTTGGCTGACTACGAACGGGCGAAGGGCCTCAGCCTGACGCCCAAACCGAAAGAGGCGCGACCCGAACAGGTCGCTATCGTAGGCTCGGGACCCGCCGGACTCACGTGCGCCTACTATCTCGCCCTCGAAGGATATCGTGTCACGATCTTTGAGTCGCTTCCGGTTGCGGGCGGTATGCTGGCGACCGGAATTCCAGACTACAGGTTGCCCAAGGATCTCCTGAGATATGAGATCGACATTATCAAGAACCTCGGCGTGGAGATCAGGACGAACACGACCGTGGGCAAGGACGTTCAGCTATCTGATCTGAGGGAGCAATATAATGCCGTATTCCTGGCAGCGGGTGCTCACAAGGGGCTGAAGCTGAACATCGAGGGCGAGGACTCCGCGCAGGTCATCGATGCAGTGGACTTGCTACGTGCAGTCAATCTTGGAGGCGAGGTCAGTATCGGGGAAAGGGTCGCGGTGATCGGCGGAGGAGACGCCGCCGTAGATGCGGCTAGAGTGGCAAAGCGCTTGGGCAAAGATGTCAAGGTATTCTACAGGCGAACCAGAGCAGAGATGCCAGCGGCCAGAGAGGAGATCGAGCAACTGCATCAAGAGGGGATCGAGATTCAGTTCCTGGTGGCACCGGTAAGAGTGCTGCATGAGAATGGAGGGTTGAAAGGAATTGAATGCATCAGGATGGCGCTGGGAGACATCGACAAGAGCGGCAGGAGAAGGCCGGTTCCGATAGAAGGATCGGAATTCGCGGTCGAGATTGACACTCTGATCCCTGCCATCGGTCAGGAGCCGGACGTTGTGCCTTTGGTGGACGGCAACGGGCTTAAGCTGTCCCGATGGAGCACTATCGAGGTCGACCTGGAGACCCTGCATGCCGGGGGGGAAGGGATCTTTGCCGGCGGAGACGTTGTCACCGGCCCCGCCACGGTTGTACAGGCAATGGCTCACGGGAAGACCGCCAGCCAGATGATACACAACTATATCCAGGGAATCCCGATCGAGAGGCAATACAGTGTGACCCGCCCGGCGATGGATGTGGGGGTCGTTGAACTCACTGACGAAGAGATCGAGAAGCTGCACAGGCCTGAAATGCCGCTGCTGCCAGTAGAGGAGCGGACCGGGAACTTCAAGGAGGTGGAGTTAGGCTTCACCGCCGAGATGGCCGTCATGGAAGCGAAGCGGTGTGTCAGGTGCGACAAAGAGACCGAGGAATGAGAGGCACAAGATGATCGGCGGCGACGTTGATCTTCGTGCGTTCGCTACACCCTGTCAGCGGTGAGGATGTTGCAGAGAAGATGAAACTGGAACAAGTAAGACAAATCCTTAATGCAGAGGTGATAACAGGTGAAAACCTGCTATCCAGAGAGGCCACCATGGGGTGCGGCGCGGACCTGATGAGCGATGTGCTGGCCTATGGCAAGCCGGGTTCTCTTCTCTTGACAGGGCTGACGAACCAACAGGTGGTGCGCACAGCGGAGATGGCGGACCTCGTGGCCATCTGCTTTGTCCGCGGCAAGAGGCCGGATGCGGAAACCGTCAAGATGGCGAAGAGCCATGGGTTGCCGCTGTTGTGGACGAAGGTGCCGATGTTCGAGAGCTGCGGCCGGTTGTACAAGCACGGTCTCGTCGGCGTTTCTGAATACGGGGAATAGCAGGAGTGGTGCAGGTATGCCGTTCACCAAGGTTCAGGAACTGGTCTACGAGATGAAGGTCAACGAGGTGATGACCAGGAGTGTCATCACCGTTGACGCTCGGACACCGATGAGCCAGTTGCGGGAGGTCTTTCGTGATAAGAAGATCTCGGGTACACCGGTCGTGCAGGATGGCAAGCTCGTTGGCATCATAAGTCTCGAAGATTTCATCAAGTGGCTCTATGGCAGAGAGCAGAACTCCGTCATCGAGACGAAGATGACAAAGGAGGTGGAGACTCTCTACGATGACGAGCCACTGGTTCACGCAGTCAGCAAGTTCGACAGGTTGGGCTTCGGTCGGTTTGCGGTCATCGAGCGGCAAACCGGCAGGTTGGTCGGTGTGATTACGAAGGGAGACATCATCGCGGGGGTACTGAAGAAACTGGAGATCGACTATCACGAGGAAGAGATACATCGCTACCGTGCAAGTCACATATTCGAGGACATTGTGGCCGACAGGACGACGCTCGTGTTTGAGTATGACGTCATAGGCCAAGATTTCGATCGAGGTGGGGAGAGCTCCAGCCGACTGAAACGCACACTGAAGCGCCTAGGCTTGGATCCCGTCACGGTTCGCCGAGTGGCCATAGCCACGTATGAGGCGGAGATGAATCTCATCGTATTCACGGAGGGCGGGAAAATAGTGGCTCGTGTCGAGCCGGGCCGAGTAACCATGGAAGTGGATGACTCGGGTCCGGGAATCGCCGATGTCGAGAAAGCCCTTCAGCCAGGATATTCGACTGCACCGCAGTGGGTTAGAGACCTGGGGTTCGGAGCTGGGATGGGCCTGAACAATATCCAGAAGTGCGCGGACCATATGGATATTGTTTCGGCTCCAGGCAAAGGTACTCACCTCAAGATATCCATCTTGACGGGAGATGAGCGTGAAGCTGGCCGAGATAGTTGAGAAGCTCGATCTGGCGGTCCGAACCGCTGGCGGGCGTCTGGGTAGGGAGGTCACTGCAGGATATGCCAGCGATCTCATGAGCGATGTGATCGCGCACGCCAAGCCGGGAACGCTCTGGGTGACACTGCAGATCCATCAGAACATAGTTGCAGTGGCCAGCATGAATGAGCTTGCCGGAATCGTGCTGGTAAACGGTCGCGAGCCGGAGGCGGAGACGATCGAAAAGGCGGAAGCCGAGGGTCTGCCGATAATGGTGACGCCGCTGCCGACGTTTGAGGTAGTCGGCAGGCTCTACAGCCTGGGGATCCCGGGAATCGCCTGAGGAAGGCGAGGCGGGCCGCCGGAAGACTGGATGAGGCAACTGAGAGCAGACTTGCACGTGCACACCTGCCTTTCTCCGTGTGCGGAGCCCGAGATGGTGCCAACCGCGATCGTCAAGCGGGCAAAGCGGATAGGCTTAAACATCATTGGCGTATGTGATCACAACTCGGCCGAGAACGTCGGTGCTGTGGTCAGAGCAGGGCAGCGAGAGAACCTGTCCATCATAGTCGGAATGGAGATCACCTCCCGTGAAGAGGTGCACATTCTGGGCCTGTTCGGTGATGAGGACCCCTTGCTGCGTCTTCAAGACCTGGTTTACGAGAACTTGCCTGGGGAGAACGACCCGGAAGCCTTCGGCCCTCAGATGGTTGTAGACGAGTTCGACAGCGTTGTGGGATCGACTACGAAACTCCTGATCGGAGCCACTACCTTCTCGCTGGAGGAGACGGTGAACGCGATCCATGACGCCGGAGGACTGGCAATCGCCGCACACATCGACCGTGAGCGGTTCGGCCTGATCGGGCAGCTGGGGTTCATCCCCGAGGGACTTCCCCTGGATGCTCTGGAGGTTTCGCCCCGCGCGTCGATCGCCAACTGGAACGGGTTCCCGGTAGTCAGCTCTTCGGACGCCCATTTCTTGAACGACATTGGCAAGAGCTCTACCTGCTTCTTGCTCGAGGAAGCAACGCTTGAGGAGATCGCAAAGGCACTCAGAAACGAGGATGGTCGGAGGATAGTGTGCGGCTAGATGGAAGATTTTGCGCTTCACATCTTGGACATAGCCGAGAACTCCATTGCTGCTTCAGCGAAGAGAATCGAGATTCTGATCATTGAAGATACGATGAATGACCTTCTGTCTATCGAGATCAGAGACGACGGTAAGGGCATGGATGCAGAGACCCGTGAAAGAGCTCTAGATCCTTTTTTTACGACGCGGACGACGCGCCGGGTTGGCTTGGGTATTCCGTTGCTGGCTCAGGCGGCTAGGGAAAGCGACGGAACCATCGAGATCATCTCTGAGCCGGGGAAAGGGACTACAGTCAAGGCTTGTTTCCGTCACAGTCACCCAGACCGCAAGCCGTTGGGGGACATCGCTGAGACGGTGCGCACGATAATGGCCGGGAAAGCGGAGTTGGAGCTCAAATACGAGCACAGGATAGACGGCTCTGTGTATCGGTTGGACACGAGGGATCTGAAGGCAACCGATGCGTAGGGTATGGCCCGGTTGCGTGAGCGCGAGGGACCTTCCTGCACAGGGTATGTGAGATGGCAATACTGACCATTGACGGTGTGGAAGTCGAGGTTCCAGAGGGTTCGACGGTACTCCAGGCGGCGGAAAAGCTGGGCGTCAAGATACCTACTCTCTGCCACCATAGGTCCTTGGCACCCTACGGCGCCTGCCGCCTGTGCCTTGTGGAGCTGGAGGCCGCAGGTGGGTCAAAAATCGAGGCTTCTTGCGTCTATCCAGCCCTGGAAGGCCTCGTGGTCAAGACCGACACGGAGAGAGTTCTCAAGACTCGTAGCATCATGATGGAATTGCTGCTGGCCCGCTGCCCGGAGGTAGAGTCGCTGAAGCAGCTAGCGAAGAGTCTGGGGGTCGAAGACACCCGCTTCCCGAAGAAGGATGAGGATTGCATCCTGTGCGGTCTGTGCGTCCGCGTATGCCAGGAGCGGATGGGGGTTGGCGCCATCAACTTCGTCAACCGTGGTTCATCCCGGAAGATCTCGTCTCCCTACGACAGGCACTCGCCTATTTGTATGGCGTGTGGTGCCTGTCAAGTTGTCTGCCCGATGGAGGTAGTCGATCTGTCCGAGGTCACCCTCAACAAACCCAGACCCATAATGGCTGATTATGACGTGGGTCTGACCCAACGGTCTTCCATCTACATACCGTTCCCTCAGGCTATACCTAAGGTCGCAACGATCGATCGTGATACCTGCATGCATCTGCTTACAGGCCTTTGCAGGTCCTGTGAGAACTTCTGCCAGGCGCAGGCGATTGACTTCTCGCAAAAGGACGAGATCGAAGGAATCGATGTCGGTGCGGTGGTCTTGGCGCCCGGATTCGAGCAGTTCAATCCTGAACTGAAGAAGGAATTCGGCTACGGCAGATACCCCAACGTCGTCTCCAGTCTCCAGTTCGAGCGGATCCTTTCCGCCAGCGGGCCGTATCTCGGGAAGGTGCTCAGACCATCCGACCTCCAGCATCCGAAGAGGATCGCGTGGATCCAGTGCGTCGGCTCGCGAGAGGTGGAGCGCAACTACTGCTCCTCCGTCTGCTGCATGTACGCGACGAAGGAGGCCGTTATCGCCAAGGAACACGAGCCCGACCTCGACTGCACGATCTTCTACATCGACATGCGTGCGTTCGGTAAGGGGTTTGATGCGTACTATTATCGTGCCAAAGAGCTGGGCGTCAGATACGTCCGCTGTTCTCCTTCGTCGATCAAGGAAGTTCCTGATACGAACAACCTGAGGATCACCTATCAGCGGGAGGATGGCGAGCGCGTCACAGAAGAGTTCGACATGGTCGTTCTCTCCACTGGTCTGGCTCCTCCTAAGGAGGTGCGTGATCTGGTGCAGAAGTTCGGGATCGACCTCAACCAGCACGGTTTCGCCGCTACAGGGACGCTGGCGCCTGTCGAGACGTCGCGACCCGGGATCTATGTCTGCGGGCCGTTTGCTGGGCCCAAGGACATCCCCGAGACGGTGATGGAGGCCTCGGCCAGTGCCTCGAAGGCGATGGCACTTCTGGCGGAGGAACGAGGCTCGCTAATCAAGGGCAAGGAGTACCCACCTGAAAATGATGTGACGGGCCAGGAACCGCGCATCGGCGTGTTTGTCTGCCACTGCGGCAGGAATATCGGCGGCGTTGCCGATGTGCCTTCGGTGGTCGAATACGCGAGGACGCTGGCCAACGTCGTCTATGCGGAGGACAATCTCTACACGTGCTCAACTGACACGCAGGATAAGATCAAGGAGATGATCGCGGAGCACGACCTCAACCGCGTGGTAGTGGCGTCGTGCAGCCCGAGGACCCATGAGCCTCTGTTCCGCAACACGTGTCGGGAGGCCGGTCTCAACGAGTACCTGTTCGAGATGGCGAATATCCGCGATCAGTGCACGTGGGTCCACATGAGTGAGCCGCAGAAGGCGACACGGAAGTCGAAGGACCTGCTGCGGATGGCCGTGGCCAAGGCGAGGTTGTTGGAGCCCTTGCACAAGGGCAGCCTGAAGGTGAGCAACGAAGCCCTGGTGATCGGGGGAGGTATGGCGGGCATGACCGCCGCTCTCAACCTCGCCGAGCAGGGGTTCCAGGTGCACCTCGTGGAGAAAGAGGAGGAACTGGGAGGGAACTTCAATCACATACGCAGCTTGCTCAACGGTGGGAACC
The DNA here is from genome assembly GCA_039586365.1 of Gemmatimonadota bacterium. Classification (GTDB taxonomy): domain Bacteria; phylum Gemmatimonadota; class Gemmatimonadetes; order Gemmatimonadales; family GWC2-71-9. The sequence goes on from JBDHKN010000088.1 coordinate 9,429, forward strand.
CTCAGCGAACACTGACTGAGACCGTCGAAAGGGTCAAATCTCATCGCCGGATTAACGTCTATCTGGGGAGCACGGTCTCGGCGGTTGAAGGATCGGTAGGCAACTTCGCCTCCACGATATCGCAGAACGGTACGGAACAACAGGTGGCGCACGGTGTCGCGATCGTGGCTACCGGGGCGACCGAATACGAGCCGACCGAGTACCTCTACGGTGAGCATCCGCGGGTCCTGACACAACGTACTCTGGAGGAGTGGATCTTCGAGAACAGGGCCGAGCTTCAGGAGCTCAAGTCGGTCGTCATGATTCAGTGTGTGGGTTCAAGAGATGAGGAACGGCCATACTGCAGTCGGATTTGCTGTTCGCAGGCGGTGAAGAACGCCATCGCCCTGAAGGACCTACGTCCGGAGGCGGCTGTGACTGTTCTCTATCGTGACATACGGACGTACGGTCTGTACGAAGAGTATTACAGAAAGGCGCGAGAGAAGGGTGTGCGGTTCGTCCGATACGAGGAGGATCGGAAACCTCAGGTGTCCTCCAGCAATGGCGTGCTTCGTGTGTCCACTGCGGATCCCATTCTCAATGCTACACTGCATATAGACTGCGACATGGTGGTGCTAGCTCCTGCCATCGTACCGAGGGGCGATACGGAGCAGGTGGGCAAGTTGTTCAAGGTGCCGCTTAACCAGGACAAGTACTTTCTCGAGGCCCACATGAAGTTGAGACCGGTGGATTTCGCTACCGACGGCGTGTTCATGTGCGGCCTGGCCCACTGTCCCAAGTCGGTCGAGGAGAGTATCGCGCAGGCGGACGCCGCCGCAGCCAGGGCTGCAACGATCCTCTCCAAGGACGAGATCGAGCTCGAGGCTACCATATCTGAGGTTGTGGATGCGAACTGCGACGGGTGTGCGTACTGCATCGATCCCTGCCCGTATAACGCGCTCACGCTGATCGAATACATGTATCAGGGCAGTATCAAGAAGGCCGTCGATCGAGATGCAGCGCTTTGTAAGGGCTGCGGCGTGTGTCAGGCGACATGCCCCAAGAAAGGGATATATATCCGCAACTTCAGGCTTGAGCAGTTGAGCGCGATGGTAGACGCTGCATTGGAAGTGGCCTAAGGAAAGGACTCTGCCGGCCATGGCGAACGAGGACTTCGAACCGATCATCATCGGCTTCTGCTGTAATTGGTGTTCATACGCGGGAGCGGACCTCGCTGGTGTGTCGCGACTTCAGTATCCGACGAATCTGCGGATCATCCGGGTGATGTGTTCCGGGATGGTGCATCCGAACCTGGTCATCGACGCGCTCACGAAAGGCGCCGATGGCGTTCTGATATGTGGCTGCCATATCGGAGACTGTCACTATCTCGAAGGGAACCTGAAGACCGAGGGTCGCAAGGAGGCCATCGAGCTCATGCTGGAGGATTTCGGCGTGGAGCCCGAGCGATTCAGATTGGAATGGGTATCGGCGTCCGAGGGTCCTCAGTTCGCCGAGGTGGTGCGGGAGATGAGCGAGGCTGTTCGTGAACTGGGGCCCAGCCCCTATAAAGCCTGAGGCTGTTCGTCGAGTCCCACGGTTTGGGGCTCCGGGTTGGCGAGGACTTGGCACAGGATTCGAGACATGCCTGAGCAAGTACGTTATTTCGAAGGTAAGAAGTACCTCTGGGACGGGGGAGAGTACGACAGCGAGGAGAACGCCAGGGCAAAGGAGAAAGAGTACAGCGACAACGGCTTCGAGGTCCGTGTGTGGCGTAAGGACGGGACGGTGCTCCTCTACACACGGCGGGTCGTTAAGGAGGTGGTAGTCGAGGGAGGCTGAGAAGAGGGGCTGGGTGGAAGGAGACGTGGTACAGCAACTGCGTTGACAAGGGCGCTGCCGGCGCGAGGACAATGAGTAGAACTCGGATACTGATCATCGATGATGACCCGGATTTCGTGGATGCCACAAAAGCGATCCTCGAAACAGGGCAATACGAGGTAAGCTGTGCCTACAACGAGGACGAGGGCTTGCAGAGTTTGGAAGAAGAGATTCCCGACCTCATCATATTGGACATCATGATGAGGAGATTCGCCGAAGGCTTTACCTTCGCACGGGGGATCAGGAAGGATCCACGGTACCAGAAGATACCGATCATCGTAGCGACATCGGTACGTGAACAGACGGGGTTCGATTTCCCGGGCGAGCCCAAGCACCCGAAGTTCTTCCCCATAGACGAGTTCATGGAGAAGCCTCTTGAGCCGCAGCTTCTCTTGGAGACGATTGAGCGGCTGCTCGCGAAGAGAGATGACGATCCTGCGTAAGTGACGGAGTCTCCTTAAGAGGGAGGAGGGTATCATGCCAGTAAAAGTGGCAGAAGAGTGGCTGAACATCTGCGGAGGATGTGAGGTCACGATCCTGGACATCGGCGAGCCGCTTCTGGACCTGCTGTCCGAGCTCGACTTCGTCCACATGCCGGTGTTGATGGACCACAAGTACTTCGGGCAGACAGGGGAGAAGACGGAACTCGAGATCCCCGAGGCGGATGTGGGGATCATCTCCGGAGGTGTCAGGAACGAGAAGGAGAAGCACGTCACCGAGGAGATGAGAAAGAAGTGCGGCACGCTCATTGCCCTCGGATCGTGTGCGTGCTACGGGGGTATTCCTGCCCTCGCGAACATGTTTCCTCTCGAGGCCCTCTACCAGAAGGTGTACAGGGAGTCGAAGACTACAGACTCCGCTGACACGCCGACGGAGAATATCCCGCCGCTGCTAGACCGGGTGTACGCGGTGGACGAGGTTGTGCCTGTCGACGTGTATATTCCGGGCTGTCCCACAAACCCGGACATCATTGTCAAGGCACTCACTGCGCTTCTGGAGGGCAAGTCCTTCGAGCTTCCCGAGCGAAGCGTGTGTGACGAGTGCCCACTGAAACGGGAGAAGAAGGCTGCAGGCGGCGAGATCAAGAGGACCCTCGAGTCGGTTGACTTCAAACAAGACGCGCCTTGGGAGCATACAAGGTGCTTCATGGAGCAGGGGTACCTGTGCCTGGGGCCCGTCACCCTGGCGGGTTGTGGCCATAAGGAAGGAGGGAACGGAGTAACGGTCCCGCGTTGTATCAGGGGCTATATGCCGTGTCGGGGATGTTTCGGCCCGATCCGCAAGGGGGCCAACCCCATGGTTGACATGATGAGCGCGATCTCATCTATCGGGCTGGACGCCAAGCAGGTAGAGGATAGACGAGCACTGTTGAACAGGTACATCGGCGGTCAGAACCGACTCAGGCCGCTACCTGAGCGGCCCAAGAGATAGGGGGCTGGACAGATGAAAACGATCACGCTTGCTCCAGTAACCAGGATCGAGGGCCACGCCAAGGTGACGATCAACCTTGACGACGCCGGGAATGTTGCCGACACGTTCGTCAACGTCGTCGAGCTGCGTGGCTTCGAGAAGTTCTGTATCGGCAGGCCCGTAGAGGAGCTTCCGCGCATCGTGACGAGTATCTGCGGCGTATGCCCATGGTCGCATCACTTGGCTTCAGCGAAGGCCAATGATGCGGTGTTTGGCGTGACGCCACCGAGTGCAGGGAGAAAGCTCCGCGAGTTGTGTAATGCGATTGCCTATACCGAGGAGCACATCCTGCATTTCTTCTTCCTCGCAGGCGCGGACTACGTAATGGGTCCGGACAGTGACTACTCGGTGAGGAACGTCATAGGCATCGCTCAGACTCATCCCGAGATCGGAAGGCAGGTGGTTCGCAACCGACACCTCGGGGCACAGATGCTAAACATTGTCTCAGGGAAGTCGATTCACCCTGTGACCGCCGTACCGGGCGGATTCAGCAAGCCGTTGACCGAGGCTGAGCGGAAAGAAGTCCTTGCCAAGGCGAATGAGGTCCTGGAGTTCGCCAAGTTCGCGATCGCGTTCGCCAAGGAGAACATCTTCCCGAAGTACCTGGATGTCGTGCAGACAACCGGGGTCATTACCACGGGCTTTCTCGGCACGGTGACCGATGACGGGACGATGGACCTCTACGATGGCAAGGCGCGGCTGATGAAGCCCGATGGCACGTACGAGGAGTTCACGTACGATCAGTATACAGAGCATATCGGAGAGCACATCGAGCCCTGGACCTACCTGAAGTTCCCGTATGCGAAGAAGTGGGGCCCGTTCTCGATGGATCTGGACAATCCGTCAGGGATCTATCGGACGAACACGCTCGCCCGCATGAATGTCTGTGACAAGATCAGCACCCCACTGGCCCAGAAGGAGCTCGAGGAGTTCCGCGAGAAGTTCGGCAGGCCGGTTCAGCTGACGTTACTGTACAATTGGGCGAGGCTGATCGAGCTGCTCTACAATGCCGAGAAGGCGGTTGAGCTTCTCAACGACCCTGAAATTACGAGTACGGATACCAGGGTGCCGGTGACCCCGCGGGCGGCACGGGGTGTGGGGTGCGTTGAGGCGCCCAGAGGCACGTTGATCCACGACTACGAGACGGATGAGAACGGGCTGGTCACGGACGTCAACCTCATTGTTGGCACCACGCACAACAATGGGCCCATTAATATGTCCGTAAAACAGGCGGCACAGACTCTGATAAAGGATGGGAACTACGATCAGGGCATTCTCAACAAGATCGAGATGGCCATACGTGCCTATGATCCGTGCCTGTCCTGCGCGACGCACGATCTCTCCGGCAGAATACCGGTGAAGATCGAGATCCGGAACTCGCAGGGGGAAGTGATTGACACCATAGCCAATTGAGGATCTGCTGAAGCGACGGGCTTCGGCAGGGGACGTTCTGGTTATTATTGCTTGAGAGAACACGTCAGTCCGTCCGCATGTCTCATGTGGACGGACTGACGTGCTTGGTGGGTAGACATGGTGCCCACTCACAGGGAGGTACGTGAGGACCGTGGCCGACTGGTACAACAAGCGGACCCTGATCCTGGGATGCGGGAACGTGTTGTTCGGCGATGACGGATTTGGCCCGGCGGTGGCCGAGTACTGTGAGCGGAACTGCGCGATCCCTGCGGACGTGTGCGTCTTGGATGTGGGGACCTCGGTCCGCAACATTCTCTTCGACGTATTGCTGGCTGATGTGAAGCCTTCGAGGATTGTGATAGTGGACGCGGTGGACTGTGGCCGCGAACCGGGCGATCTCTTCGATGCGGACATCGACTCTCTCCCCGAGACGAAGACCGACGATTTTTCCATGCATCAGGTTCCCACCTCCAATCTGCTTCGTGAGCTGAGAGATCTGTGCGGCGTAGACGTCTCGGTGCTGGCGTGTCAGGTGGCCCGCATACCGGAGGAGGTGTCGCCGGGGCTCTCGCAGCCGGTTGCGGGAGCCGTTGAGCGAGCTGCGGAGATCCTGGCCCAGGCACACTTCAAATAATCGGTGGGGGTAGTAGTTGTACGTACCCGCCTCGGGGTTGCTACTTAGAAACTTGACCCGAGGTGCTCTTTCCTGAACGGTCCCCACATTCTTCCGCGCAAAAGATGCCCCGCTTGGGATGCTTTGCCTCAACTCTTCCGAGTTGGTTTCAGGCACATCGCTGCCCGTAAGTAGAGATCTCAAGAGGCCACGACCGCTTGCGCATGGAGTCAGGCACGATGGCCCCGATCTTGCCCCTCCACGGGGCGGCTCCAACCCAAGCCAAGGCGTCGATCGTGACCACAGTGGACGCCGTTTGTACGACCTGTCCGTTTTGCGCTTGCGGGTGCGGAATCTACCTGCAGGCTGAAGACGGTAAGCTTTCCGGGGTGGGGCCGAGCAGGCACCACCCGATTTCCCAGAGCAGAGTATGCGCCAGGGGGTGGGGTGCTCACGAGGCGCCCGCGTGGGGTGAGCGTCTAACCGAGCCCCTAGTGCGGCGCGCCGGCGGACTCACACCGGTGACGTGGGAGGAGGCGCTGGATGCAGCGACCACCAGCCTTGGCGCGGTGCAGGCAGCCGGGAAGGCCGTCGGGGTTCTCGGTTCGGCGCGGGCGACGAATGAAGAGAACTACCTGGTGGCCAGGCTGGCGCGCGGGGCGCTCGGAACCGGCGATCTCGATTCCTGTCTGCGGAGCACGTACTTGCCGCTTGCGCGGGGGATCGCACGCGGCAGTGGCGGACGTGCGCCGTGGGGCAGGCTGGCAGACATCGAGGGGAGCGAGGTGGTCATCGTCTTCGACGGCGACCTCGCCAGCAGCCACCCTCGGGCGGCCTTCGCGGTCATGCGGGCGGTGGCGCGGGGAGCGCGTCTGCTGACGGTCTCCTGCTTACGCACTCAATTGGCGCGTCTAGCAGCGTTGCATGTGCCGGTGTCGCCGGGCGGGCAGCACGAGGTCGTTTCCGGCCTCGTCGCCTCGGTCGCCGAGGCGGGCGGTGCCGAGGAGAGCGTGCCGGAAGGATGGGCCGTCGAGCCGCCTGCCGCGCTCGCGGAGGAGGTGAGGGAGGCTGGGCGGTGGTACGCGGAGGCCGAGCGTGCGAGCCTTTTGGTTGCCCCGGAGGCCGTGATGGGGAATTCGGGTGAGGCGTTCGGGGCAGCCCTCGCCTTGCTGAGCCGGATGTCCGGGCACCTGGGCCGCCCCGGGTCGGTGCTTCTGCCGTTGCCGGTGCGCTGGAACCTGCGGGGCGCGTGCGAGATGGGTGTGGGGCCGGACGTCCTGCCTGGTGGAGGACCACTCGATGATGCGGCGGCGCTTGAGCGGCTGGCAGAGGTCTGGGGAGGGGAGCCGGCAACCGGGGCAGGTCGCGACGCCGCAGCGATGATCGGCACGGTCGGAGGCCTGGTGGTCGTGGCCGACGATCCGCCGAGCGCGCTCCGGGATGGCAGGGCGGCCGTCCAAGGGTTGGCGGAACTGGACTGCCTCGTGGTACTGGATGCCTTCATGACACCGACCGTTCGCGCCGCTCACGTCGTGCTGCCGATTGCCAGCCACGCAGAGAACGAAGGCACCTGCACGAGTGCGGACGGGCGCGTCCAGCGGGTGCGACCGTGTGCGCCGCCCCCCGGCTCTGCGCGGCCCGGCTGGCAGGTGCTGGCCGGACTCTCGGCTGGACTGGGCCGAGCGTTTGATTTCGCGTCCCCAGGGGGCGTGTTGGACGAGATCCGTCGTGTGGTACCCGCGTACGAGAGACTGGACGAGCGAGCGCTTGACGAGGTCTGGGGAGACGTAGTCGCCCCGCAGAGCGACGGACGCCCGATCGAATGCCCCGCGCGATTCGGGGACCCGCCCCGAGCCTCCGGCGACGCGTCGCACCTGCTCGCGCTGGATGGGGTGTTCGACTGGGGGAGCGATCCGCTGGTGGCCTTCGCGCCCACCTTGAGCCGGGACTTTATCTCGAGGCGCAAGCTCTTTTCCGGCGGGCTGGTCGAGATGAGCGGCGAGGACGCCAAGGCGCTCGGGGTGCGGCCCGGCTGGCCGGTGCGGATCAAGTCCCTGCACGGGGAAGTGACGCTCCCCGTCGTGGTGCGTCGGGAGGTGGAGCGGGGGTTGTTGCTCGTGCCGTTCGCGTTCCGCGACCAGGTCGGCGATGTGCTGGGCGGGCACGACATAGTGCCCGTGCAGGTGACGCGCCCAGAAGGGTGAACGGAGAGCCGACTATGGAATCGGTCACAGCGCAGGTCATCGCCAGGGCCAGAGTCGGCGCGTGGATAGAGCGGCTGATGGCCGAGGCCGAGGTCATAGCGCCGGTCCTGGCGCACGGCGGGGACGAGGTGTTCGCAGCGATCCAGTCTCCCGACGAGGTCCTTTGGGAGTTCGCCAACCCCGTGCACCCACCCAAGCAGTTCCTCCTGCCGCAGACCGATCCCGTTGTGGCGATTCGGCGCGCCGGCAACGGGTATGCGCTCGAACCCATTGTGGATGAGCGCCGCCGCATCCTGTTGAACATCCGGAGCTGCGACGTGACCGGCCTCGCGTTCTTGCGGCGCGTGCACGCAGCCGACTTGCCCGACGACTCTTACCTGCGGCGCGCGGCCGCCGTGACCGTCGTCTGCCTTGCATGCTCCCAGCCGTGTCCGCTGGGGTTCTGCGTTTGCAGCGCTGCGGGGCCCTTTGCCAGAGAGGGCTACGATGTGCAGCTCAGCGACATGGGAGACCGCCTGCTGGCCGAGCCCGGCAGCGAGCGTGGGGAAGAGCTGCTCAGCGCCGCGGGCGATCTTTTCCGCCCCGCGACGTCGGAGGAGCTAGCACGGCGACACGACCTGGAGGAGCAGGCGAAGCGGCTCTTCGGTGAGGAGACGTGCCACTTCGCCTCGGCCATGCGACGTGTCTCGACCGGTCGGGTCGCTGACGAGTTGTGGGCGAGCATGACGGATTGGTGCCTCGAGTGTGGCGCCTGCAATTTCGTTTGTCCGACCTGCTACTGCTTCTCGGTGAAGGACCGGCGTGATGGCGATGGGTGGTTGCGCTGTCGCACCTGGGACTCCTGCCAGTACCCGGCGTTCACCCGGGAGGCCTCGGGTCACAACCCCCGGGAGGAGCGCAAGGATAGGATCAAGCGGCGCTTCTTCCATAAGGTTAGCGCGCAGTACTTCCAGCGCGACGGCGTGGTCGGCTGCGTGGGGTGCGGCAGGTGCATCGAGGTTTGCCTCGGCACTACTGACATGCCGGCCGTGGTCGCGGCGATCCGCAAGGGGGAATGGCATGGATAGCCTGTTTCTCCCGCGAGTGGCGCGCATCCTCGACGTGCGGGATGAGACATACGACACCAAGACGTTCCGGGTCGTCTTCCGGGACCGGGCGGCTCAGGACGGGTTCGAGTTCCGGCCCGGTCAGTTCGTCGAACTCTCGGTCTTCGGCTACGGCGAGGCGCCCTTCTGCATCGCCTCGTCGCCGACTCGGCCCGAGTGCCTGGAGTTCACGGTGCGGCGCGCCGGCCAGCTCACCGACGCCCTGCACCGACTCGGCCCTGGCGACGAGATCGGCCTGCGCGGGCCATGCGGCAACTTCTTCGACCTGGCGGCAGCTGAAGGGAAGGACCTGCTGTTCATCGGCGGCGGTATCGGCCTGCCGCCGCTGCGTGGGCTCATCTGGAACGTCCTCGACCGACGCGAGCACTTCGGGCACGCCACGATCCTCTACGGAGCGCGCACCCCGGCTGATCTGGTCTACAAGGACGAGCTGAAGGATTGGGCGGAGCGCTCCGATGTGGAGTTCCTGGTCACCGTCGACCGCGCGGCGCCGGGTTGGGACGGTATCGTCGGCATGGTGCCCGTTCTGTTCGACCGCACCGAGCTGCGGCCAAGCACGTCCTTGGCATACGTGTGCGGCCCCCCGGTGATGATCAGCTTCGTGATTCAGGACCTGCTCATGCGCGGCTTCTCCGAGGAGGCGATCATCTCGACGCTCGAGCGCATGATGCAGTGCGGGGTGGGGAAGTGTAACCACTGCGCCATCGGCCACCGCTACGTTTGTCGCGACGGACCGGTCTTCAGCTACAGCCAGATCAAGGAGATGGTCGAATGAGCCTGGCAAAGGAGCTGGCCGACCGCTTGAGAGGCTCGGTCGTCGTGATCGGGATCGGCAACCCGCTGCGCGGCGACGATGCCGCTGGCTGCGAGGTGGCGCGGCGACTCCAGGGCCGCAGCACCGCGCTGGTGGTTAACGCCGAGGAGATCCCTGAGAGCCATCTTGTCCGCATCGCGGCGGCCCGTCCTGACACGGTGTTGTTTGTCGACGCGGTTGACCTGGGCGCGGCCCCGGGCTCCCTGGCAGTGGTCGAGGCACAGCAGATGGCCGGCTACTGCCCGTCCACTCACCGTGTGCCGCTCGGCCTGCTGATGGAGTGCTTGCGTCGCGATACGGCCGCCGACGTGTTCCTCGTGGCGGTGCAGCCGGGGCGAATCGGCTTCGGCGAGCCGATGAGTGCCGAGGTCGCGGCCAGCATTACGGTGTTCATCGAGATGCTTGAGGGCCTCCTGCCGGCGCCCCCTGCAGGCGCGGGCTCACGCGGCGCGGCGAAACTCGAGGGGAG
>JBDHKN010000127.1:0-4606 GCA_039586365.1 Gemmatimonadota bacterium
TATCCGTTGCTGCCGCCACCATATATGGAGCGGTTGTTCCGGGCATTGCCAGGTTACATCCAATGGGCGTCCAGGGTCGATCCCCTCACCCTCCGACGCTTCGGTGACCATCTCTTCATCATCATGCGACGCGTCTAAAGGGGCCTCGTACTAGTGGAGAGGGTTCTACAAACCCATGCGCATCACGAGAATTGTTTCATTTTTTCTAAACCTCATTCAACGAGATAGAAAGGAGATTCAATGAGGTAATCGAGCGTATTGTTGGGAAGAATTAGAGATTACTTTGATACTAACAATAACCGTTTCCATCACGATTTTCGCGGTTTGCGTATAAGTCCCTTGAAGAATTTGTATTCGTCTTTTGAAAGAGTCCCGAGGAGAAAAGTAGAGCACCCGTACACACCGATGCCGGTAAGGATTCTCAGGATGGTCCCAAGGTGCCCTGTGAATGGATCGAAAAGCCCCATCAGATATATGATTATCAACATGAGCAGTGTTCCCAAGACCGTCTTGGCGATAGCTGTTGTATCGATATCAAACCTCAGATGTACCATGGCGAAGTATGTTGTTACAACCAAAGCGAAAGCAAAGGCCACGAAGGTACTATAGGCGGCACCAATCATTCCTAATAATGGGATTGCGATGACATTTCCTCCGATATTGACGATGGCCGCAGCCACCATGACCGACCCTATGATTCGCGTCCTTTTCTTGAGAATCAGAACCTGGCTCATAATGATTTGAGCCCCGTAGAGCAACATGGCGCCTGCGATGATTGGTGTAACGAGGTAGCCTTCACCAGCGATTTCCTCAGTCGTTAGGATCAAGAGCAGCTCTTTAGATAGGATGCCCAAGCCCACGCTCCCGGGGATTGCCAGTACCAGGAAGTACTTGAGTGAATAACTCAGGTAGGTCCTCACCCGTCTGACCATTTCCTTATCATAAAGTTCTGACAGTGCAGCAGGGAGGAGGAACCGCAAAGGGGTAACTATCATTAACAGGATTGTGCCCAGGGAGTATCCCGGGTTGTAGTACCCCACCCACAATACCCCCAGGAATAAGCCGATGAGGTACCTATCGATAGAAGTCAAGGCCCAGTTCGACAGGTTCATGGGCACCAATGGCAGACCAAAGTCGAGGAACTCCCGCATCCTCGAGAATCGGGGCCGTATTAATCCCAACCATCGAACCACCAAGCCCATTAACGTCAGCATGATGGCGATGCGGGTAATAAGGAAACACGATACAGCACCGATAAGTCCCAAGCCCGACAGCAAAACGGGAGCGAGGAGTCCCAATAAAAGGACGGTCTGGAGAATCTGGAACCCCGAGTAGAGCTTGATTCGTTGGAAGGCCCGTAAATAATTGAAAAGTACAATATTGACACACTCAAAGAAGGCGGCCATGGCCACAATCCGGACAACGTCCTCTCGACCTCCGAAAAGGACAGATGCGATCTGGGGGGCGAGGAGGGCAAAGACGAGTGAGGCGATACCAGCGGCAACCAAAACAACAGCGAGCACCGAATAGAAGCCTTCCCGGATTCTCTCAATCCGCTTTTCAGCAGCCAGGAATCGGACTAACGCCACGGGAAGCCCAAAATCGACAAAGAAAGGAAAAAGGGTGACGGTGACGACAAACTGGACCCAGATACCATAGTGATCGGCGGACATTGACCTAGTGAGCAACGGTAGGAGGATGATACCGCCCACGGTCCCGATTATGTTGGTCGCCCCTACTAGAGCAATCCTATGGGAGAATAGCCCGTATGCTGATGGTTGGCCATCCTCTCCCGTACCTGCACCTCCATGAATTAGAGCCTCGATCCCACATGCCCAGTTATGAGCAGGCTCCCACCTGGTAGGTTTATTAGTCTCATAGATAATGAACATGTGTCCATGTGCACGGAACCAAGGTCCGCTGGGGAACCCCTAGTCTCCGTTGTACTTCCAGCTCACGATAGTGAGGAGACTGTCGGGGCCGCCATGCAAAGTGTCCTGGACCAGACCCATCAGGATCTGGAGCTTATCATCGTCGCCGACGCCCCCGAGGATGCGACCCTCGAGAGGGTGCATGGGTACGATGATAAAAGGATACGCGTGCTCGTCCACAAAGCGAGGAGGGGCGGTGCGGCCGCGAGGAACTCCGGAATCGAGGCGGCCCGAGGAAGCTATGTCGCGTTCCTCGACTCGGATGACATCTGGTTGCCTCAGAAGCTCGAGCTGCAGTTGAGGAAAATGGAGGAGAAGAGAGGTCCCGAGTGGGGTGGCGTCTACTGCGGGTCCATCATCAACATGGGCGGAGAGGCCATCAAGGAGAACCGTGCCACCAGTGAGGGCGACCTTAGGTACGACCTCCTCTCCATGTCCTTCGAGCTCGGTGGCAGCTCCACCCTCATGCTCAGGCGGGATTGCCTTGCCCAACTGGGAGGATTCGACGAGGCCTTCCACCGGCACCAGGACTGGGAGCTCATGGTAAGATTCTTCTCGAAGTACAAGCTGGCTGCGGTGGAGGAGCTCCTCGTGGTCAAGAATGGCTTCTCGCTGCCCGAGGCGGACGATTACGTGAGGACCAAGCAACTGTTCCTCGACAAGTTCTCTGAGGAGATCGCGTCATATGGAAAGGAGCGGTCAAGGCGCATAATGGCCGTCCATTGGTACGACGTCGCATACCTCCACTTCCTGCAGAGGAAGCTGGTTGACAGTCTCCAGTACCTCACGAAGGCGTGGGGCTGGGAGCCCCTGCCCCCACCAAAGAGGTTATGGGGGATGGCACTCCGTGTTACGGCCTTCGCCTTCAGGATCCCACCTTCTCGCATCCTCATGCATTTCTGAGCCATCGGTATGATGCTACTCTCAACCAGCCGAGGCGGCCGAGGGTCTAATGCCCGCTCGACCTATCTGAACCTGTAGAGCGCATGGTCGCCATGCTCGAAGATGAGCTCGAACCGGTGGGAGACGAGGACGAAGGTGGCATCCAGATGCTCAAGGTCCTCCTTGGTCACCTCCTCTCCCGCCACTTCGATGTAGCGTAATGGGTCCATGGAATGGACGACGTACACTGGGGACCATTTCGCGAGCTCTTGGAGGTACGGGACGGCGACGAAATAGGTATCCCAATACACGGCTTGTCTGACCGGGTTTACCTCTGTATTCCTCTCGGAGATGCCCATTATCACACCCGCGAGCATAGCGGGGGGTACTATCATGGCATCCTCCTCTGTGTGGTTTCTTATCATCTCTGCGAACTCGAGGTCTTCCTCGGAGAAGATGAACCTCTGGGAGTTATAATCCATATACCGGAGGGTGTCATCCGCGCAGAGTACGGGAGAAAGGAGGATCACGGCCATGAGGAACGTTCTCGCCCGCTCGGGACGCTCCTTGTAGAAAGAATAGCCCCCTGAGGCGATAATTATGAAACCCGGCAGGTAAAGGAATTCAAGGAACCTGACGTTCAATGGAAGGAATTCAAAGAGCACTGGGTTGAGGATGAAGAGGAGAAGGACCAGCCCGAAAGCCAAGAGGACCTTGAGGATGTCCCTTTCCATAGGGGTGAACGCCATGAACAGGATGCCCCCTGCAAGCAGGACGAGCTTCGAGGGTTGGATACCGATACCGTCGAACTGGGCCACCGACGAGAGGTAGACGACGATGGTGATAACAATGACGGTCACGAGGCCGAACACGGTGGCCATATATCCCGGTCTCCCGAACCATGCCTTGAGGATTCCTAGTATCGATTCCTCCTCATGACCACTGATGAATCTCTCATAGAGGACCGCCAGGATCAGTTTCAGTACGATGAGGACAGCCATGGCCACGACCACAACGATGGCCGGGTGGATCCCACCGATCTGGTTCTGGATGTCCGGGAGAAAGCCCGTGGACCTCTGGGCGAAGTCCCAGAAGAGCAGGGTCTGGATGGCTATTAGGACCATGATGATGAGCTGGGCCTTGTCGGGCCTGCTTCGTATCACAATCAACCAGTACATCAGGCCGATGAGGAAGCTCAGGTGATGAGTGACCAGGAGTACTGTTAGGATCAGATAGGAGAGGAGGTGCTGCCGCATCTTGAGCTCGTTCATGATCAAGACAGCAATGAAAACGAGGCCAAAGAGCTCCGGGATGAACCACTGGGTCTGGAGGAATATGTAATCCATCAGGCCGAAGAGGATCCCCCCGAGGGTCGCGAGCAGCAGATTCGTCCTATTTAAAAGGATGAGCACCATGGCCAGGTCGAGGAGGAACAGGAATAGCAGTGGCAGCCAGGCCATGACCTCGATCGGGTCGAACCCCAGGGACGATACCGAGGATGCAATGATATGGGCCCCGGGCCAGGCGTTGTAGTCATGCCTTATAAAGGAGAGCTGGTCATCCGGCATGGGCCAGATCTGGTGGACCGTCCACATCTTAGCGAAGTACAGGTGATAGTAGGGATCGAGACCATAAAGCCCTGACCTGGTCAGCACGAAGGGTAGCTTGATTAGCACCACAACGACGGGTGCCGGGAGGGGTGCGACGAGCCTAAACCACCTTCTCATAGGCTCTCACCATGTCTTTGAGCCATCGCTCCCGTGTCAACTCGGTCCGGCAGAGCTCCGAGGCGT
>JBDHKN010000128.1:0-7290 GCA_039586365.1 Gemmatimonadota bacterium
ATTCTTATCGAACGGGGTGATGGTGTACCTCTTGAGAAACTCTGTTGACGTGATACCGAGGTTGTTCTTGAGGCGAATAATATCGTACGGTGTCAGGAAGATATTGACATCACCGCAGCACTCGTTGAAGCACACTATGTCTCTGTGGCAATTGAAACTGAACGAGCTGCCCTCGGTCAGGCGGGGATATTCCTTCAGGATGTGTTCTTTGAGCTTTTCAATCTCTCTCATTCTGTTCCTCGTCATCCTCGATAATGCCGTTTCGCAGCGCCTGGGGTGACCATACCGCCAGCGGACCGGAGGCGCCCGTCTTGGGATCGTACCGGTGGCGGTAGGAGACGTTCTGGTTGTACTGGCGGCGCATCCAATCCCAGCCCCGGACATAATACTGACACTCATCATTGAAACAGACAAACTGGTAGTCAACGTTCCAGGAAGTCTGCTCGGGTGTGCGCCACTTTGTCAGGGGTTGTTCGCAGTGGGGACAGGTCGGTTGTTCTTCAGTCATTGTCTTGCCTTAACACTTTCGGCCCGCGCAGGTCGCGTCCGCCGCTACGGGTTTGACCAGAGGTTCGAGCAAATCGTCCCGCCACAAGATGCGTGCGATCAGCCCTTGGCCAATGATTTTCTTCATGCTTTTCTGCGCCGTCGATTGTTCCGAGCGCCTGCTTGGGCCTCAGGCCAGAGCGCAAAAAAAACCTCCAGACGCCGCTCGCAGCGACGTCTGGAGGCAACTTGTTGCCGCGAGGCATCTTGCCACGCAGGTAGTTGTCGAAGCAATCAGCCGCCGAGCAGCTCGTGCTCCTGGGGCTGCGGATACACGTGCAGCATCGGCCGCTTGATCATCTCCCACTCACTTCTGCTGGGATCCCAGCGGCAGTTGGCAAACACGTGCCAGTTGTCCTCGTCCAAGGTCGGGAAGTCGGCCCGGCGGTAATAACCCGGCCAGCGCGTTTCCTCCCTGAAGAGGATCGTCCTGGTGTGCGCCTCGGCCTGCCACAGGCGCTGGATATTCTCCCAGCACCGCAGCAGCTCGTGGAGATCTTTCGCGGCCAGCTTGTCCGAGTCTTCCTGCAAATACCCCAGCAGTTCGAGAGCCCGGTCCAGACCGGCCTTGTTGGTCGTGAACTGTGACGACACCCCGCCGACGTACTCATCCATGATCTTCTGGAGCCGGAACATGAACATCTTCGGCTTCATGTAGTTCGGGTTCACATCGGGATCGGTCGACTGGCTTTTGAACTGCTCGTAGGTATCGAGCGGCTTGAGAACACGTGTCTTTACCTGCTCGACCTTAGCCATGTCGACATTAGGCAGCGTGTTGTTTTCAATGACGTACTTGACGGCTGCCTTACCGACAATGCGGCCCTCGGCGTGCGAACCGGAGGAGAACTTGTGCGACGAGGCACCGGAGGCGTCACCGGCACAGAACATGCCCTTGACGGTGGCCATGTGGCTGTAGCCCCAGAAGTACTCGTTCTTGGTCTCGCCGGACTGCAGGTCTTCCGGACCGCTCACCCAGGCGCCTGAGGCACCGGAGTGCGAACCGATGAAGTATGGTTCGGCCGCCGCGATCTCAGACGAGCGCTTCTCCGGCTCGACGTTGGTCGCCGCCCAGAGGAGAGCCTGCGAGATGGTCATATCAAGGAAGTCTTCCCAAGCCTCGGATTCAAGCTCTTTGAGCTTCTTCTTACGCTCCTTCTCATCGGAAACCTCGGAGGCAATCTTCTGGATAGCTTCCTCGGTTCTCATGTAGATGGGTCCCTTGCCTTCCATGATATCGAGCATTCCGAGCCAGTTACGCAGGTTGGCCGGAATGGGTTTGACCAGGCCATAGGGTTTCCACTTCTCCAGCTCGTCTTTGCGCTCGATCATGTAGTTGCCGCCCATGGCGTTGGTCGCGCGCGACTTGAACAGCAGGAACCAGGCGCCGACCGGGCCGTAGGCATCCTTGAAGCGCACCGGAATGAAGCGCACCTCCTGGCTGGTCATCTCCGCGCCGGCGCGAATGGTGAAGTAGGCACTCGATCCGGAGTTCCACGGCGGGTACCAGGCGCGACCGAGACCTTCACCGGTGCTGCGCGGCTTGAAGACGTGTACCGCGCCACCCATGGCGACGATCACGGCCTTGGCCCGGAAGATGTAGAACTTGTTCTCACGCGTGCTGAAACCGACGGCGCCGGCCATCCGGTCGCCGTCCAGCAGCGGCTCGACGACAAACACGCGCTCGAAGTACTCACCGCCGGCTTCGGTCAGGGCGTTCTTGGCAGCTTCGGCGATGACGACCTTGTAGGACTCGCCGTTGATCATGAGCTGCCAGCGGCCCTCGTGGACGTAGTTGCCCTGCTCGTCCTTCCAGATCGGCAGGCCCCACTTCTCGAACAGATGGACCGTCGAGTCGACGTGGCGTGCGATATTGGCTACCAGGTCCTCACGGGTAATGCCCATCAGGTCCATGCGGACATAGTCTACGTAATCTTTCACCGTATTCTTGCCCTCATGCAGGCCGACATACTGGTTTAGGGCTGACAGTCCCATGGCAACGGCGCCGGAACGGTCCATAGCGGCCTTGTCGACCAGCGTCACCTTCAGACCGTTCTTCTTGGCCCAGTATGAAGCTTCCACGGCTGCGCCGCACGCGGCCATGCCACCACCAAGAATCAGTAGATCAGTGGTGACTTCCACATTTTGAAATTCTGGCATCTTTCAATCACCTCCTAATCGCCTACTTGATGGTGTACACTTCGTTGATTCGCAGCGCTTCCGGCTCCTGAGCCAGAGTTTCGCTGTTTAGATCGTCATGGGCAGTGCCATACCCGCCGCCGGGCTGGGCCTTGCCCTCTTCCGTGGTTCTGGTTGGGAACTTGAAGCGCTTCAGCATGCCATTGCGGAACTTGATTGTCCACATGATGCTGTCCGTGCTGCGCAACGGTGTGACCGAGGCGTTCATCGGGACGAAGTCCGCATAGCCGCGCACCTCGACTGCCTGGACCGGACACATCTTGACACAGCTGTAGCACTCCCAGCACATCTCCGGCTCCTGGTTGTAAGCCTTCATCTGCTCTTTGTCCAGGACCATCAGGTCGTTGGGGCAGATGTACTGGCAGGCGGTTTTGTCCAGCGCTTTGCACCCGTCGCATTTCTCGGGGATGACGAAACTAGGCATCGTTTCCTCCTACTTGGGCGTTGTATTTATGTGACAATTCTTGTTTACTTCTTGGCGTCTCCCGTGGCGTGACCATGCAGCTTGATTTCCACTTTCTCCTCAAGCCCGGCATAGTAATCGCGCAGGATCGCCAGCACCTCCGGACGGCTGAACTCGGCCGGAACATCGCCAGCCTCGGACAGGGCCTTTCGCAGGGCCGTGCCGCTGAGCAGAAGACGGTCTTCCTTGCCGTGTGGGCAGGTTTTCATCGAAACCATACCCTGACACTTGTAGCAGAAGAAGGTCCAGTCAATCGGCAGCATCTTGCACAGCAGGGCACCGTCCCACAGCTGGTGGTAGGCTTCCTGGGCATCAAACGGGCCGTAGTAATCACCGACACCGGCGTGGTCGCGGCCGATGATCATGTGGGTGCAGCCGTAATTCTGGCGGAAGACCCCGTGCAACAGGCCCTCGCGCGGGCCGCCGTAGCGCATGTCAAGTGGGTAGCCGCCGGTGACGACGCGGTCCTTGACAAAGTAGTAATCCACCAGCGTGTTGATGCACATGACGCGCACATCGGCCGGGATATCACCCGGTTTGAGCTTGCCGACCAGCTGGTGAATATACAGGCCGTCGGAGACCTCGACGGCGATCTTGGCCAGGTACTCGTGGGAGCGGTGCATGGGGTTGCGAAGCTGCAGCGCCGCAATCGTCTTCCAGCTGCGCTCCTCGAAAATCTTGCGGCTTTCCACCGGTCGCTGGTAAATGCCGGCAAACTCGGTCGGGAAGTAGCTTTCCGAGACCACCTTGACCGGACCGGCGATGTTCCACTCCTTCTGCTGCATCACCATCTTGACGCCCGGGTGCGCCGCATCGTCGGTCGTGAAGACGTGCTTGGATTCGAACGCCTTGTCGATCTTGTACGACTCGGTGACTTTCATCGTGCCCATGATTTCTTTGGTCTCTTCGGAGATCAGACAAATCTCCGTACCGGGATTGATCTTCTCGTCATGCGACATGGTGATCGGGATGGGCCAGAAGATGCCATCGGTCATCTTCATGCCTTCACAGACACCTTTCCAGTCGTCGTGGCCCATAAACCCTTCCAGAGGCGTGAAACCGCCGATACCCATCATGATGAGGTCGCCGACCTCCCGGGAGGACAGCGCCACCTTGGGGAGCTTCTCGGCTTTCTTGAGTTCTTCATCTTTCTGTTTGCCGGCCAGAAGAAGAATCTTCAGAGTTTCGTTGCCATGTGGTGAAATCAGCTTTGATTTGCTCATTGTTCCATCCCGTTTTTCGATATTGACTCCTACGTAACTTTCTTGTCCTACGTCTGTTTTGTGCGCGAGAATGTGACTTTTTTCACAAGCTCAGCGCTAAAGAAAACCCACCCTATCTGTGTCCGGTTCCTCCAGAACCGTCGAGAATGTAACTTTTTTCACAAGCCGCTGAATTATCTTGCTCCTTCGGTAGCGATCAGACAGCCTCGGCGGTGGATAGAAACGATCCGGCGCTGGTGGAACGATGCCGTCTAACCGTATACGGATGTGATAATTCGGCGTGTGATCAGCGGCGTCTCTCTGCCTCCGCAACTGGCTTGATAAGTGGCGGGAAGGCAAAAGATTGGGCAAATAGCCCAGTGCCAACGCCGCCGCGGCAGTAAGTGGATAATAGCGGTCAATGTAGGTTGCAGTCGCCCCCTGAGTGGCCGGTGCGCCGTCATGAGATTGGCATTACATTGAAGACAACTGGTGTACAAAGGATGATGAGGCATTACCGGACCTCAACGGGGCTTTGCTGGCACATTGTGAAAAAAGTAACAAAAATCTTGACAGTGCCGGCGCTCGGCTCTATCTATGGCCAAAATAAATGACCGGCCGCACCCTTCTGGCCCAATCGCCTGCGTGTAGCCTTATCTTGGAGGAGCCTCGATATGGCCGGCGTGCCACTTGCCGACCCCGACGTCAATCTTATACGAGAGGTCAGGAAAGCAGGGGGTGACACCGTCAAAAAGTGTTTCCAGTGCGCCACCTGTTCGGTGGTCTGCAACCTCTCTCCCGCTGATAAGCCGTTCCCCCGCAAGGAGATGATCTGGGCGCAGTGGGGTCAGAGGGAACGTCTGGCGGCGGATCCGGATGTCTGGCTGTGCCACCAATGCAATGACTGCAGCACCTACTGCCCGCGCGAAGCTCGGCCCGGCGACGTGCTGGCGGCCATTCGTTCGTACCTGTATAAGTTCTACTCCTTTCCCTCCTTCATGGGCGCGGCACTGTCCAGACCGGCCGCCCTGCCGGCGCTGTTTCTGGTTCCGATTATGATCCTGCTGGGTTGTGTTCTGCTGTTCGCTCCGCGCGCGGCGGATGGCGGTTTTCTATTCATGCAGGCAGGTCAGGCTATCGATTTCAATATCTTCCTGCCGCACAGCTCCGTCGATGCTTTGTTTGTGTTCGGTAATATTCTGATATTCATATTCGCCGCAATAGGTTTTATGCGATTCTGGAAAGCGCTCCAGGGGAGCAGCACGGAGTACGGGATGTCCTTCGTTCAGGGATTATTCGCCACTATAAAGGAGTTTTTGGCACACACATTGTTCCGGAAGTGTGAAGCCAATCGGCCCCGCAGGCTGGGGCATATGATCCTGTTTTTCGGTTTCCTTGGTGCCATGGTCACTACCGGCTGCATTTTGGTTTTTGTCTTTGTGCCGCACTATTTGCACCTGCTCGGTATAGAGAGCCTCGACTCCTTCTTCGAGGTGCCAATCAACCTGCCGCACCCGGTGAAGATCCTCGGCGGATTGAGCGGCCTGGCGCTGGTGATCGGCGGCGGCTTGCTGATTATCCGGCGCTGGACCGACCGGGACAACGTCGGCGCCAACGGCTACAGCGACTATTTCTTCCTGTACGTTATGTTCTTTACCGGGCTGACCGGCATGTCCTCCTGGCTGACGCGCTTGGCCGGTGTGCCTATGCTGGCATACGTCAACTACTTCGTCCATCTGGTGTTTGTTTTTGTCTTGCTTTGGTATATGCCCTACTCTAAGTTTGCTCACATGATCTACCGGACTCTGGCGCTGACCTACGCCAAGCGGGTCGGCCGCAGCGCCAGGGCGTAGTCAACCACCAGGGATTAGGGTAGACGTATGGTCATCTTTCGCATCAGGAGGGGCGTCGGACCGCGTGGCTGCCTTTCGCGGTGGGCCTTTTTAATTGCTCTTGTGGCCCTTGCTGCCTTGTTAGTGACCCCGGTTCTGGCCGGGGGGCACGGCGAGACCAGCCAGTTAGAGCACGTTGTGACGGAAAAGGGCAAATCCGGGATTAGCCTGAGTCTCGCCCAGCTCTACAACCAGCAGCGCTTCCTCTACGCTGTGGTGGTCACCTTGACCATGGCGGTTCTGGGAATGGTGGTGGCACAGGTCACCGAACTCGTGCTCAAGCTACTGGGGGCGAAGAGATCCAGCACGTCTGACTAGGAGACTTCTGAAGGGGTACGATGGAGCTTTTCACGATCTATCTGCCGATTGCCGAAATGGAATTCAACTTTCTGCTGTTGGTCGCAATCGGTTTCTGCGTTGGTACGCTGGGAGGGTTCTTTGGGGTCGGCGGTGCCTGGATCGTGACACCGGCGTTGAACATTTTCGGCTTCCGAATGGCTTTTGCTATCGGGACCGACCTGGCGCACATCTTCGGTAAGTCCATCATTGCCACGAAGAAGCACGCCGGCATGGGCAATGTTGACTGGCGGCTGGGGCTGTGTTCGGTTGCCGCGTCGGTCGTCGGGGTCGAAGTCGGCAAGAGGGCGGTTCTGGCGCTGGAGCGGGCGGGCAATGTCGGCCAGGTCGTCCGCTGGGTGTACATGGTCTTCCTGTTCGGACTGGGCGCGTACATGATTTACGATTACATCACCGCCATGCGGCGCATGCGGCAGGAGGGAGCTACGGCACCCTCGGAGTCGCCGCAGGAATATGCCAGCCCCGCCGCGGTCAAGCTCCAGAAAATCAGCCTGCCGCCGCACGTCTCACTGCCCACATCGGGAATTGAGCGGATTTCCTTCTGGGTGGTGTTTACCATATTCCTGTTCACCGGCTTCCTCTCAGGCTTTATGGGCGTGGGGGGAGGCTTTATTTTGTTGCCGGCTCTTATCTA
>JBDHKN010000089.1:0-38126 GCA_039586365.1 Gemmatimonadota bacterium
AGCCAGGAGACGTGCCTGCTCGCGCCACCAACAAAGTCCCTCGTGGGGGGGGGATGGTGGAGCGCGAACTCACTTGCCAGCGAGATGTCCGCTCACATCCTTCCCACCGTGGAGGAGTGAGCGTCGTTGTTTCGTAGCTTCACGACCACGGCGGTCCTGGCCGCCGTCATCGCGTCTTGCGGGAGGCCGGAAGCCCAAGATGGTGAGCAACTATTGGACGATGCGGGTCGTCCGGTGGGCCTGCACACTCCAGCGGAAAGGATCGTCTCGCTCGCACCATCGCTCACTGAGCTGCTGTTTGCCCTCGGTGCTGCGGCGCAGGTAGTGGGACGAACGGACTGGGCTGACTTCCCAGCAGAGGTGGCGGGGATACGCAGTGTGGGTGACGGGCTCAGTCCCAACGTCGAGATGATCGTCTCCTGCCGTCCCGACTTGGTGCTCTTCTATGCTTCTCCTTCCAACGATGTCGCCATCGCACAACTTGAAAGGGCTGGCATCGCCACGGCGAGCCTGAAGACTGACGACCTCGCTGACTTGATGCGGGCGACTCGGCTCGTGGGTCGACTGAGTGGCCATGAGGCACAGGCTGATTCCCTGGTGTTATGGCTGGAGACAGAGATATCGATGCTTCGGGATTCTCGGCATCAGGGTGTCAGACGCTCGGTGCTCATCCTTGCTTGGGACAACCCGCCGATCGTAGTCGGGGGTGGCAGCTTCCTGAGCGAGATCGTCGAACTCGCGGGGGCGAAGAACTTGTTCGGCGACGTAGGCCGTCCTTCGCTGACCATTAGCATCGAGGCCGTCGCTGAGCGGAATCCCGATGTCGTGCTCGTCACCTCGGATTCGGGGTTACCAGGTTGGGTACAACGTCCTGAGTGGCAGTCGATACCGGCGGTACGCCACCGCAGGTTTGTTGTGGTGCAGGGCAGTGAATTCAGCAGACCCTCCTATCGGGCGCCAGCGGCCGTGCGCAGATTGCGCACCGCGCTCTCTGAGTCACAGTTGTGATGCGCTGGCTCGGTTTGATTGCGTTAGCGCTAGTTGCTCTTGCGATAGGAGTCGCGGTGGGTCCTGCAGATCTCTCGCCGTCGACCGCTTGGGGCGGATTGTTGGGAAGAGGCGACGCAACCGCCATCACAATCGTCAGAGATCTCAGGTTACCCCGTGTCGTGCTTGCGTTCCTGGTTGGGGGCAGTCTCGCAGTCACCGGCGCTGTGCTTCAAGCTCTGGTGCGCAATCCGCTTGCCGATCCATATCTACTCGGGCTCTCCGGTGGGGCTGGTCTGGGGGCTGTTGTCGCCATCTCGTTGCGGTTGGGTGGGGCGTGGACTGTACCACTTGCAGCTCTCGTTGGCGCTTTGTTGTCGATCGCTCTTGTATACCAACTCGCGGTGGTGAGCGGTAGCGTTCTAGACACCCGTGTTCTTCTCCTCTCCGGTGTGGTAGTAGGTGCCTTCGCCGCATCCATAATGGGGGCGATCATGGCTATCTCCACGGCCCCCGAAGTTCGCAACGCGCTGCTTTGGTTGCTGGGCGGCTTCGACGCCGCGTCGTGGCGCGCATTGGGAGTTTTCGCAGCATACGCTGCTATCCCGCTGGTTGTGATTTACCGCCAGAGCCGACCACTTGACCTCATGTCGTTGGGTGAGGAGCCGGCTGGCTTTCTCGGAGCAGATGTAGAACGTCTGAAGCGAGTGTTGTTCCTGGCGGCCTCGTTACTCACGGCGGTTGCTGTTGCCGTCTCGGGTATTATCGGATTCGTTGGGCTGGTAGTTCCTCACGCCATACGGATCCTGTGGGGCCACCTGCACCGGGCTCTGCTACCCGCAGCCTTCCTGCTCGGCGGAGCCCTGCTCACCGCAGCAGATGCGCTAGCCCGGACGGCCTTCGCTCCGCTCACACTTCCTGTCGGTGTTGTAACAGCGCTGATTGGGGTCCCTTTGTTCGTGGTGCTGGTGAGAAGATGGGCGAAGTGATCTTCGCAGCGGACCGAATCTCGTTCCGGTATCCTGGTACCGAGGGTGTCTCCGCCGTCAACGACGTCAGTTTGTCGATTGAGGCAGGCGAGTTGACTGGAATCGTGGGGCCCAATGGAAGTGGCAAGACGACGCTGTTGCGCCTGCTATTGGGTGTGCTCGTTCCCTGCAAAGGCGAGGTAACTGCGTTCGGACGGCCAGCCTCTGGCTGGAAGCGGCGTGAGCTGGCCCGAATGATCGGTGTTGTTTCGCAGCGAGAAGAGCCGGCTTTTCCGCTCAGAGTGAGACAAGCCGTACTCTTCGGCCGATATGCCCACCTTGGGCCTCTGGGCTCACCGGGTGAGGCCGATAATGCCGCTGTTGAGCGAGCACTTGACCGATGTGACGTACGCCACCTCGCCGACAGGTGGGTAGAGACGCTGTCGGGTGGGGAATGGCAACGGGTGCGAATCGCTCGCGCGCTGGCCCAGGAGCCTCGAGCACTCGCGCTGGATGAGGCTACAGCGAATCTCGACATCCGTCATGAGATGGAGTTGTTCGAACTAACCTCTCAGTTGGTCAACGAAGGTCGGTTTGCAGGAGTCCTTGTCACCCATCAGGTCAATCTCGCAGCGCGGTTTGCCGACCGACTGGTCGTGATGGATCAGGGAACCGCCTGCGCAATTGGCCGACCGAACGAAGTGCTGACTAGAGACGTGCTGGAAAGAGTCTTTCATTGGCCAGTCACCATGACTGAATGGCGTGGATGGCCGCAGTTCATTCCCCTGAGAAAAGACGAGTTTGAACGGTGATATGTTGTGCGAACCCGACTCGACTGTCGCGTGAGGACCACACACGCTTTGGTAGCAACCACAGGTCCCCTCTCGCGGTGGGTGTGGAGACACCTGACATGGAAGGCGGCAAGAAAAGTCTGATTGGGATGCATGTGGCGCTTCCCTCAGCAGCGCTGCTGGTAGCGCTGAGTTTTGCTAACCCGATTCTTGAAGGCCAAGTACAACCTGACACGACGGTACTCGAGCCGGTTGTCGTGACGGCGACCCGGCTGGCGCTGCCCCTCTCTTCGATCCCGGCTACGGTCTCAGTCCTCGACGGAGCCGAACTGGACGCGCGTGGAGTTCGCACGGTCGCGCAGGCGCTCAGGACCATACCGGGCCTCAGCGTTGTCGAGACCGGCTCGTACGGTAGTGCGACATCGGTATTCGTCCGGGGTGGGGAAAGCGACCATGTCAAGGTCTTGGTCGATGGCGTGCCGCTGAACAGTCCTGGGGGGAGCATTGACTTTGCAAACTTGACGATCGACAACGTTGAGCGAATTGAAGTAGTCCGCGGAGCCACAAGTGTCCTCTACGGGTCCGACGCTGTAGCGGGCGTGGTCCAGATCTTCACTCGCAGGGGGAAAGGATCACCCAAGCTCGCAGTGGGCCTACGTGGAGGGACCTACGCGTCGCTCATGTTAGATGCCAGTCTCTCGGGTGCAACTCGTGCCATGCAATACGGCTTCGGTTTTTCGCGGTCCACCACGAATGGTGTGCATGAGTTCAATAGTGAGTATGAGAACTTGGTGCTGAGCGGATCCGTATCGGCGCAACCAGATAGGAGCACCGATGCCGTACTGTCTGCTCGGTTCAGTGACAGCGAGTTCCATTTCCCAACGGATGAGTCCGGTAACGTCGTGGATCGTAACTCGTTTCAGTTGCAGCAACGAGTCGTGGCCTCACTCGACATTGGCAGGTCGTTCGGTGATTGGCTCGAAGGGAGGGTCCTGCTCGCATTGAATCATGTGGACGCCGGGATGGACGATGAGCAAGATGACGCGTCGGACACACTCGGCTTTTTTGCCTTCGGCAGCGAGGCAGCAGTGGAGCGAAAGTCAGTCGATGTGAGATCAAATGTTCACTTACTCAACATGATTCTCACGGCTGGTGTGCAGATAGAGAACCAGAGCGAACGGAGCACGAGTGAGTCCGTCGGACAGTACGGCGTCTTCGCCGATTCCATCAATGTAGGGCGCTCGAGCTGGGGGTACTACGCACAGGTCCAAACGGAAGCTATCGAAGGTGTGACGGTCAATGCAGGAATGCGACTAGACGATAGCGATACCTTTGGGGCGTTTGTGACGTACAGGGTGGGGGTGGCGGCAGCGTTTGCCTCGGGCAGCCGGCTTCGTGGGTCGGTAGGCAAGGCGTTCAAGGAGCCGACGATATATGAGAACTTCGCGACGAGTCCCTTCGCCGTAGGCAATCCCGACCTGGAGCCCGAGAGGTCGAGATCTTGGGAACTGGGTATCGAGCAGGTCCTGATACCTGGCCGTGTAAGGTTGGCTGCCACCTACTTCAATCAGCGGTTCGAAGACCTGATACAGTACAACGTCCTGCCAGCCAATGCCGGTGAGCCGAACTACGTGAACGTGGCCGCAGCCAAGGCTTCGGGTCTCGAACTGGAGGCTCGCACTTTCTTGCTGCCTCGAGTCACGCTGGGTGGTAGGTACAGCCTGGTGCGTACTGAGGTCACAGATGCAGGCCTGGATACCGGACCGGACGCGGGATTCGTGCAGGGCGAACGCCTGCTCCGCCGACCCACGCACCAGCTGGGTCTGGATGCGCTTCTCGGGTATGAGGAGCGTGGATCGCTGGCGCTGCATATCGACTATGTCGGGAGCAGGGACGACCGTGACTTCTCTGGAATCCCAGCACGAAGGATCGAGTTGTCTGACTATCTCAAGATCGATGCTGCAGGTGAGTTCACTGTGACAAGGAGCAGTGGAGCGAGACCGAGCGTGACCTTGTCCGCTCGGCTGGAGAACGTACTGAATATCGCTTATCAAGAAGCGGTTGGCTTCCCCACTCGCGGCCGGACGGTCACGGTCGGAGTGCGGTTCGGAACCTGAGCGCGCAGCAACGGGAGCTGACCGGTAGCGGAGCGCGACAACGTCATCAATCCCACGTACCGCCATATCCTGCGTAACCCGGAGCTGTCGCGCGGTCACTCTGTACCTATCTTTCGCACATGACTATCGTTGCTACGCCGGCAGTAGTACTGCACTCTTTCAAGTACAGCGAGTCTTCCAAGATTGTTCGCCTTGCGACGAGGGATCTGGGCGTGCAGAGCGCGATCGCCAAGGGAGCGTCCAAGGTCAAGAGCAAGTTCGGGGCTAGGCTCCAACTGCTGAGCGAAGGGGTGGCCCAACTCCACATGCGATCGAACCGCGACTTACAGACGCTCGCCGAGTTCGACGTCACGAAGCAGCGTCCGGGATTGACGAAGGACATTGCCCGTTACGCCGCGGCTGCTGCTTTGGGGGAGCTCGTACTGAGAGTCGCACCGGCCGAACCGAACGCTCAGATCTACGATTGTCTCGTCAGTGAATTGGATCATCTGGCAAGTGCGGCCGATGATCGGGTCGACGCTGTTGGAATCGCTGCCATGTGGCGCGCAGTTAGCGTCCTCGGTTTTGCCCCGGCGATCCACGACTGCGCAAGGGACGGACGTCACGTTCCCTCTGGGGCAGCGACGTTTTCTATTGTGGACGGTGGCTTTCTCTGTGCCTCGTGTGCCGCGGATTCACACGGACCCACACTGCACTCAGAGGATCGGGCGGCACTTGAGAGGCTAGTCCAGGGTGACACGGAGTCACTACCACCCATTCCGCCCCGACATGCTGCGGCACACCGGCGACTGCTCGCTCGGTTCGTTCAGCGACATGCCAGCGAGGACCAACAGCTCAATGCACTGACGTTTTGGGAGACATTGCCGTGGAACGTCACGTCGTAGTTGGGACCGCTGGGCATGTCGATCACGGCAAGACCTCGTTGGTGAAGGCTCTCACGGGTACAGATACGGATCGCTGGGAAGAAGAAAAGCGGCGCGGCATCACTATCGATCTTGGCTTCGCGGTTCTGGAGTTGGGATCTGGGTTGACGGCCAGCATTGTCGACGTACCGGGGCACGAGGACTTTGTCCGCAACATGGTGGCGGGCGCGACGGGGATAGACCTAGCTTTGCTGGTAGTTGCGGCGGACGAGGGTGTGATGCCACAGACCTCAGAACACCTCGCCATCCTGGAGTTTCTAGGGGTGAAGGCCGGTGTTGTTGCCATCACTAAATGTGATCTGGCTGATAGTGAATGGCTGGAATTGGTGAAGGAAGACCTGGTTGAACGGCTCACCGGATCTGCTGTGGCTTGGCAGAGTGTTGTTGTGTGCTCCGTGATCGATGGCCGCGGTATCGATGAGTTGCGAGACACTCTGTCATCTGTTGCCGGATCGATCGCTGTCCGATCCCGAGAGGACCTGTTTCGGCTGCCTGTGGACCGCATATTCAGTGTGGCCGGGGCCGGAACTGTGGTGACCGGGACCACATGGAGTGGTACCGCTCGGGTGGGAGACGAAGTCCGGGTGCTGCCTGGCGATCATCGGGCGCGCGTCCGAGGGATTGAGGTGCACGGCCACGCCTACGATGCCGCTGTGCCCGGTCGTCGCACCGCTCTGGCACTCGCCGGGATCGGACGCCGCGACATTGCGCGTGGTCACGTGGTTGTTGCCGGCGACCACTGGCGCGAGAGTCACTCAGTCGACGTGATCATCACTTTGCTCCCCGCATCACGGCCGATCACCCAACGGTCGAGAGTACGATTTCACGTCGGGACAGCAGAAGCTCTCGCACGGGTGACACCGGTCCACTCGGAGATCGAACCGGGGTCCGTAGGGAAGGCGCGATTGAGGTTGGAGACACCCTTGGTGTGTCGCTGGGGTGATCGCGCAGTGATTAGATCTTATTCTCCTGTGACCACTATCGGCGGATGCGTGGTGGTTGATCCTTGGCCGCCGAGTCGGCCACGCAGACCCGTGCGCCTGGACGAGAAGGCAGCACTGGACCCCACAGTCCGCCTGAAGGCGTTCGTCGATGTAGCCGCTGAAGTTGGGGTGTCTCCGGACGAGCTGCCCGTCAGGCTCGGAGTTGTCCCCGGTGAAGTGGCGAGAGTTATCAAATCGGCCGCCGACGTCATCCCAACGAGTCCGCGTCTCTTGGCTCGGCGGGTGATTGATGCGGCGCGCGACGCAACATTTGGGGCCTTAGCGGATTATCACCGGAAGAAACCCCTAGATCCGGGGATGCCCCGCGAGTTGCTGCGCCAAGTCGTGCGGGACGAAAGTCTTGCCGAATACGTGCAACAATCTCTGAACGAAGCAGGGCAAGTCACTATTGAGGGCCAGACCGTCCGATCGGCCGGTCATCGACCCACCCTGACCGATGAGCAAGCTGAAGCTGGCCGGAGGGCGCTGGCAGAGCTCAGGACTGCTGGTGCGCTTGGCAGATCGGTGGCTGAATTGGGGGGCACACTACCGGCGATCGCAGACCGGGACCTGCTGGAGTTCTATGTGCGGCAGGGAGCTATCGTCAGGGTGGGTAAGGACCGATACTATGACAAGACAGCTCTGGACCAAATAATGCTACGGATTCTGCAGGAGATTGATCGACTGGACCGAGCGTCGCCGGGGCAGCTACGAGCGAAGACCGGACTTACTCGCAAATACCTGATACCGCTGTTGGAGTGGATGGACGTTCATTCACTTACGCAGCGAGACGGTGACACCAGAGGCCTTGGACCGGCTGCCGTCCAGTTTCTCAACCAGGTTGACAGTAGTTGATATCACAGCGTAATTTTCGCAGTGATGGAGGATTACGCGCTTTAGACACTGAAGGAGTAGCCATAGACACCTTTGTTGTGAGAGGGGTTGAAAAAATGAAGCACCTGGCCTGGGCGTCTCTGTCGCTCGGGCTCCTGTTGGTCGCGCCCTCCGTAATGGAGGCTCAGCAGGTAAAGCCGACCGAAGCGGTGCGGCTAGGCAGGAATTACCCGAATCCGTTTAATCCGGAGACCACGATTCCCTTCGAGCTGGATCAGTCCCTCTTCGAGAGCGGACGACAGCCCACCGTGAGTCTCAGGATCTATAACGTGCTGGCGCAGCTGGTTGCCATCCCGATCCTGCAGGGTTCGGGTGAGCCGCTGGATAACGTCAAGCTCGAATGGAATGGCACGGGGCAATTCTCGGCGTATTGGGACGGCAAGATCCGCGACACGTCCCGAGAGGCCCCGTCAGGGGTGTACGTTTACCAGCTGTTGGTTGACGGACAGTCGCACACCGAGCGTATGACGATCATAAAGTAGCCGCCCAGAAAACCGAGTTCGATGTGGCGCCGCCACATGCGAAAGGTCCTGAGGACGGTTAGCCCAAAAGACAGTATGCCTAATTGATCAGTGGCGCGTTGGCAGATTGGCCAGCGCGCCTGTCTTTTTGGCTGAAATGCGCCAGATTTGCAGTAATTGGTCGGCATGTGTGTTGCGGGCCTGTCAGTTGTGTTCCATGGTCGCGACGGATTCCAATTGAGGTGAGAGTCCTGCTGATCCGGGCTTCTGGGATCGGACCTTGGAATTGCTGCAGCAGTGCGTACTGTCGTGTTGCAGGGGATTGAATTGACGGACGGAGACACATGATAAGGCCCGAGCGTCTAACGATCAAAGCTGGAGAGGTGCTACGGGATGCCCAGTCGTTAGCCGTGGACAGGGGTAACCCGGTTATCAACGACCTCCATTTGTTCCAGGCTTTGCTGAGCCAGGAGGAGGGAATCGTCGTGCCGGTGCTTCAGAAGTCCGGGCTGAACGTAACCGAGCTCCGAAGCGAAACGGAAAGAGAAATCGACCGTCTCCCGTCACAGAGCGGAGGCAGTGCCCAGCCCACCATGGCCAGGGAGTTGGTCGACACGCTGGCTGCGGCGGACGTTTTGGCCAGTGAGTTGGGCGACAGCTATGTGTCAACCGAGCACCTGCTGGTCGGGTTGGTCGCCACCCGGGGTACTACGGCGCAGCAACTCCTCACTGCTCGCGGGATCGACAGGGCACAACTGCTCCAGGCGCTGGAGCAGGTCCGGGGCAGCCATCGTGTCAGTGATGTTGAGCCGGAAGGCAAATACCGTGCGTTGGAACGATACAC
The DNA here is from genome assembly GCA_039586365.1 of Gemmatimonadota bacterium. GTDB lineage: Bacteria > Gemmatimonadota > Gemmatimonadetes > Gemmatimonadales > GWC2-71-9. The sequence continues at coordinate 8,969 of JBDHKN010000089.1, forward strand.
TAAGGACCTCACCGATCTTGCACGAAAAGGAAGGCTGGATCCGGTGATCGGACGGGATGAGGAGATCCGCCGCGTGATCCAGGTTCTGTCACGCCGCACCAAGAACAACCCTGTTCTCATCGGCGACCCGGGTGTCGGCAAGACCGCGGTTGTGGAGGGACTTGCCCAACGGATCGTCAACGGAGATGTGCCTGAACCGTTGCGAGGCAAGCGGATCATCTTGTTGGACATCGGACAGTTGCTGGCCGGTGCAAAGTACCGAGGAGAATTCGAGGAGCGCCTCAAGGCCGTGCTGAAGGAAGTGACCAGCGAGGAAGGGCGTTTCATTGTCTTCTTGGATGAGCTGCATACGATTGTGGGTGCTGGTGCTGCTGAGGGCGCAGTTGACGCGTCCAACATGCTGAAGCCAGCGTTGGCACGCGGTGAGCTACATATGGTCGGAGCGACGACACTGGACGAGTACCGCAGGCACCTTGAGAAGGACAAGGCCCTCGAGCGGCGGTTCCAGCCCGTGTACGTAGGTGAACCGTCCGTAGAGGACACTGTCGCGATACTGCGTGGGCTCAAAGAGCGATACGAAGTACACCACGGTGTACGCATCACTGACAGCGCGATCATCTCAGCCGCCACACTGTCAGATCGCTATCTGGGTGAGCGTAAGCTGCCTGACAAAGCGATCGACTTGATCGACGAAGCAGCGAGCCGACTGAGGATCGAGATCGACAGCTTGCCGCAGGAGATCGATGAAGTGGAACGGCGCATGATCCAGCTGCGTATCGAGGAACAGGCCCTCTCCCGCGAAAGAGATCCGGCAAGTGAGGAGCGTCTCGATTCTGTGAAGAAGGAGCTCGCCGAGCTGAATGAGCAAGCACAGAGCATGAAGGCTCAGTGGCAAGCTGAGAAGGACTCCATTAGGCGATTGCGGGAGAAGAAGGCGGAACTGGAGGAACTGCGCCTCACAGCTGAGCAGGTCACCAGGGATGGTGATCTGCAGAAGGCAGCGGAGATCCGGTACGGGAGCGTTCCCGAGTTGGAACGGGAGATCGAAGTTGAGAAGAGGCGGCTTGACGAGATCCAGGGCAAGGCGAAGTACCTCAAGGAGGAGGTAGAGGCACACGACATTGCAGAAATCGTGTCGCGGTGGACAGGTATCCCGGTAAGCAAGATGATGGAGTCGGAGCGGGAACGTCTCACCGCGCTCGAGGTAGAATTGGCCCGTCGAGTCATCGGGCAACAAGAAGCTCTAGCGGCAGTATCGAACGCCGTCCGTCGCGCGCGTGCAGGGCTGCAAGATCCCAACCGACCGATCGGCAGCTTCATCTTCCTGGGACCGACAGGAGTGGGCAAGACCGAGACCGCTCGGGCGCTGGCTGAGTTTCTGTTCGACGACGAGCGGGCATTGGTGCGGCTGGACATGTCGGAATACATGGAGAAGCACGCTGTCGCACGCATGATTGGAGCACCTCCTGGATACGTGGGTTACGAAGAGGGAGGACAACTCACCGAAGCCGTCCGGAGGAGGCCATACTCAGTGATACTGTTCGATGAAATTGAGAAGGCTCACCCGGATGTGTTCAACATGCTGTTGCAGATACTCGATGATGGGCGGCTCACCGACAGCCAGGGCCACCACGTGGATTTCCGGAACGCCGTTGTCATCATGACCTCGAATATTGGAAGTCAATGGATTCTCGAGTTGCAGGGTCAGCAGGATGAGGCCGAGCGACGGGTGCTTGAAGCTCTGCGGCAGACTTTCAAGCCGGAGTTTCTCAACCGTGTGGACGACGTAATAGTATTTCACCAACTGTCCCGCGAGGATCTGGCTGCGATTGTCGAGTTGCAGCTGGACAGACTGCGGCAACTGTTGGCCGCCCGGGGCCTTGGTCTTGAAATGACGCCAGAAGCCAAGGAGTTCCTGGTTGCAGAAGGCTACGATGCGGTCTACGGAGCGAGGCCGCTGAAGAGAGCTATTCAGCGACTGATTCAAAATCCGTTGGCCCTTGAGATGCTCGAGGGTGGATTCGCAGACGGCGACGTAGTACGCGTTGTCCGTTCAGCCGACGATAAGCGACTGGAGTTCACCAGCGCTTTAGCCAGGCAGCGGGAGTCGGCTCATGGTGCCACCGCTTCCTAGACAGCCCTCGCTGAACGACATCGACCGATTGGGCATGGAGGCGGCGCTGGAGGAAGCCAGGATCGCCGCGCGGATCGGTGAAGTGCCTGTTGGCGCTGCGATAGTCGTTGGACACGCTGTTGTATCCAGTGCGCATAACTCGACTGTGAGCCTCAACGACCTGACGCAGCACGCTGAACTGATGGCCATACAACAGGCGCTTGCCGCGATGCCCAGTGATCGACTCGAGCGTGCAACGCTCTATGTGACACTCGAGCCGTGTGCCCAGTGTGCGGGGACGATCCTACTCTCGCGGGTGGGTCGAGTCTTGTTTGGCGCCTACGATCCCAAGGCTGGAATGGCGGGGAGCGTGGAGGACATCTTGCGGCATCCGAGTTTGAATCACAGGCCGGAAGTGCGCGGCGGTGTGATGGAAGATGAATGCAGAGCGCTGCTGAGGAGTTTTTTCGAGAGTCGTCGTGGTAAAGCTGACCAATGATCGGAGAGCAGACCGGTCACGGCATCCGTTGTCCCTTTCCTGATATGGGGCTAGCTTATTAGACCTGCCATCTTACCGGTGAGCCGAGCGTGAATGGGTGATCTTCGTCGTAGCCCATCCGTTGCGCTTCCGGGCTGTTGCGCTCTCCCTCGTTGAGTAGGTAGCGGTGGTGTTGGAGTGGCTCCGACAGTGAAGCTGAGGGGGAAGGCTAGCACTCGGTAGTCGACAATCACGCAGCATGGTTCTACTTAGTACCGGTATTTCAACCTATTCGATGGTGACTCGATGGTGGTACAGAAGATTTGCTCTAATCATTGGGTAACATGCCTGGCGGTGACTGCGTTGTTCGTCCCGACGGTGCTAACGGGGTGTGAGCAGACTGGGAGCTACTCTGATGGCAAGGCATACGGTGTCGCATTTGATTCCGAGGTGCTCGCCGTATTGGGTGGTGACTCCATCACCATGGAGGACCTCCCCGATGAGGTGGGAAGCCGACTCGCTGCCATCGAATTCGGGTATAGGACGCGCAGGTATCAGGCCCTCGAGGCTGCCCTACGCAACGTGGTCAGAGAACGGCTGCTCGAGAGAGAAGCTGCCGCTCGTGACATTTCACCTGGAGAGCTGCTTGCGGCCCAAACCGACGGCAAGATCAATGTAACCGAAGAGGACGTGGCTACGTGGTATAGACGCAACCGCTCACGGCTAGAAGGCAGGGGGTTGAGTGAACTGTCAGTCCAAATCCGCCGGTTCTTAGAGGAGCAGGAACTGACCAGGGTGATGGATTCGTTCTTGGCGGAGCTGGAGGATCGAGAAAATGTAGTGTATCTACTCGAGCCGGCACGAGCCAACCTCGATAACAGTGGGGCGCCGACACTGGGACCGGACGATGCGCCCGTTACCGTCACCGAGTTCTCTGAATTTCAATGCCCGTACTGCAGCGTCTTCATGGAATCCTTGTACCAGCTGAGAGACAACTACGGCGACAAGGTCCGAATCGTGTTCAGACACTTCCCATTGGAGATCCATCGTGATGCCTTCAAGGCCTCCGAAGCGTCGATGTGTGCCCTAGAGCAGAACCGTTTTTGGGAAATGCACGATCTGCTCTTTGCCGAGCAACGCAATCTGGCAGTGGGGGATCTCAAAGAGAAGGCGAGACGACTAGGCCTGGATCAGGACGCTTTCGACGAGTGCCTTGAGTCGGGACGCTACGAAGAGAAGGTCCGCCGCGACATGGCCGAAGGACAGAACTTTGGCGTGGAGGGGACGCCTGGAAGCTTCGTGAATGGGATTGCGGTGTTGGGAGGGGCCTTGCCGTACGAAATGCTAGCGGAGCTGGTTGAACAGGAGCTGCGACGACTGGATCGCAACTGAGTTCGTCTGGACCGCGAGCCCGGGGCACAGGCCTGTACACTCTGCCTGGCTTACCCGTTCTCAGCCGAGTTCATCTTACCCACCACGACCGTGACATTGTCCCTGCCCCCTCCCTCCAGGGCAGCGTCCACCAGCTGCTCACAAGCAGTCTTGGCGTTGGGAGTGCGCTGCAAGATCTCGGCAATGCCATCGTCTCCCACATGCCTGGTCAGGCCGTCTGTACACAGCAGCATAACGTCATTCCATTCCAGATCAATCAGGCCTACTGACGGTAGGATCTCGGCACCTATTGCGCTGGAGAGCGTGCTGCCCAGACTGCTTCGTTCTACCTGCTCTTCCTTCATTATGCCTTCGTCGATCATCAACTCGCCCATTGTCTGGTCACGGGTGAGCTGCCTGAGCCGTCCCTTGCGGAGGTAGTAGGCCCGGCTGTCGCCCACATGGATGATGTAAGCGCGGGGCCAGATCAGAGCGACCATCGTAAGCGTAGTTGCCGGTCCCTTGCCGTGGCTGGAGTATTCTCTCTGGACCGTCTTGTGTGCATGCTGAACAGCGTTTTCCAGATTCTCTAGGAACTCGTTTTCACCTTCTACGTCGAAGCTGTAGTAGCACCCCATTGTGCGTCCTATGTATGTGCCCAACGCTTGCACTGCCGTACCACTAGCGAGACGTCCGCCACCGATGCTTCCCACACCATCAGCGACGACGAACAAATGGGCCTCAGATTGCTTCAGGTGATCGAACGCGTGCACGTTGTCTAGGTTGGTCTGTTGTACTGTCAGGGCCTTGGTTGCCGCAGCGAGGAAGAAATGATCTTCATTCACCTCCCGTACTTTACCTACATGGCTCATCCCGTAGGCGTCGATCGAACCCTTGAGCTTGAAACGGTCGCTGTCGTCGGTCATCTTGCTACCGATGTCTCAGGACTTGATTGTTGCTGCTGCCAACCAAAGAAATGCTTCTTCCACGCCTTCTCCTGTTTTCGCACTGGTGCCTAAGGCATGGAGGCCATGATCAGATAGTGTGTCATAATCGTCGGTCCTGAGCAGCCATTGGTCCGTCAGATCCTTCTTGTTGAGGGCGACTGTCGTGGGAACGTCACCCACTGTCTCGTGAGCCATCTCGTGGAGTGCATACAACTGTTCTAGCGTTTCGCGTCGCGTGCCATCTACTACGTAGAAGAGGCCGCCTGACCCCCTCAGGTAGCTGGCTGGCACGTCCTGGAATTCATCCTTCCCAGCAAGGTCCCACAGCAGGAGATTGACGGTAGTCCCTTCCACCTCGACTTGCTTCCGATCGATCTTCACGCCGACCGTAGAGTGGTATTTCTCCGAGAACTTGGAATACACGAATTTCTGGACCAGACTCGTCTTGCCAGTGGCGAACATACCCACCATGCAGATCTTCTTCTGGATCACTCTTGTGTGCCTCCCCTGTCTGTGCCAAAGGTTACCCTAACCAAGAAGGAAACACTACGGTTGATGCGGGCCTGGTCCGTCGCTGCTGTCGAGGAAAGAGGATCGGATGTTCCGATGCCGACTGCGTTCATAGCTGCTCCTGGGATCCCCCGTCCTGCCAAGATACTACTCACGCCGTCTGCCCGTTGCTGGCTAAGGAGTCGGTTGGTCTCGTTCGATCCGGTAGTATCGGTGCGGCCGACAATGTTGAGTGCCGCTGCGTAGTTGCGCTCTTCTGCAATGCCCCGGAGGCGTTGGAATGCAGTGGCAACCTCATCCAAGACCCCTCTGGCGGTTGCGTCCAGCGTCACTGATCCAATGGCGAACTGGATCCGGTGCTGCTCCACTTCATCTTTGAGCTCCGCTAATTCAGGTGGCAAGATCTCAGTGACACCGGAGACGTCGACGGTTGTTACACCAGGAGGCAGGGGTCCGCTCCGGACCAATCCTGCGATCCACTCTGGCGTAGCAGATCCGCCAGCGTAAAGCGTATCTCCACGCAGTCCCAGAGCAACACTCGCGGGTGGATCGAGCATCCGGTTTGCTCGCGCTAGGACCAGACTCGGTTCGAACGAAACATAGGGTCTCCATCTGGCCTCGATCCGCGTCGTGTCCAATCCCATTCGAGCGAGCAAGCGCATCGGTTCAGCTGCAGCCGGGTCGAGCAAGCCAGACAAGCGCCACGTCCGCCAGCCCCGCTCAGGCTCGATCAACACTATCCCTGGTTCGTTCTCGAGCACAGTCAATGCTGCGCGCCACCGTTGGGCTGAGCGGAGGGCGAGAGTGGTGAGAACGACTATGACCAGGATTGTCACCACCCAGGCAATCCGCGGGGCTAGGCCAAGGCTGGTCGGACGGTCGGTGGCGACTACCGTCTGGAGACACTCTTGTAGGAGCGACCGCGTGGATTCGAACGGTGCAGCGTCGCCATCGAAATCCACTAGGGGGTTGGTGAAGTGCAGGTGGATTGTCTCCAGTGTAGCTTGTAGTTGCTCGAGGACGCTCCCTGGAGGTTGCCCGCTCACCACGGCAGCGATGTGAGCTTGCGGTCCTTGCTCCACCAACACGGTTCTTTCCCCAACTTCGAAGGTGCGGAGGTCTCCTTCCTCCTCCGAGCCCGCGTCGAAAGAATCCTGCACGAAATCGCGGATTGCAGTCATCATGCTGGAGATGAGGTCGGCGTCCTGCGCAGGTATGCCTTCAGCGGTCACCTCGGCCAGCAGCAGGCCTGTTTCCGCATGTATCAGCAAGACCTGCTCGACACGATAGACCAGCGCATATTTGACCACGATCTGTGCGAATGGGACCCCGGTGCGCCACGCTTCGATGCGCCACTTGAGGCCCTTCAAGGAGAGGCTATGCTCGATGGCGCGATTGATCGTGTTGACGATCCCGGCCATGGTCTCGCCGATCGCCTTGCGAATCGCCGGTCCCAGAATCGGGAATATGGCGTGCGCAATATTCTGAGGGTTGCGTCTTACGGATTCGCTGAAAGCGTCCTGCAAAGTGGGGGCCAGAGAACGGGCTAGCTGTTTGTCCCTGGCGGTTCGCAGGGCAACAGCATCGGGGAGCTTGTCGGCTAGCTCTGCGGGGGTCAAGCTCAGTTCGTCGAGCCGTCGCTCCAGTTCCTCCAACCGTCTCCGTTCCTGACCGACCAAGAGCCGGCGCAGCTCGGTGAGTCCGCTCGGACCTTGCTTGACGTCGGGAGCAGTGTCGGATTCTTCCGGCAATGGATCGACCTTGCCGCCGTCTTCGGGCACTGTCAGTTGCTCTCCTGTGACGCTTGGAGGTCTTCGGACAGGTGCAGCGCGACGTCCGAAAACAGCTGGATGAGCGTAGCAGTATCCAACTTCTCGCCCCTCAGTTCCAGCACCGCCCGCTGCAGCTCACTGGACAGATCACTGGAAAGCTGGTTGATCTGGCTCGCTGTGGATTTGGAGTACTCCAAGATCGCTGTCCGCAGCTCGGCGTCTGCTTTGCTCGTCGAGTCATCCAAATTGGCCACCCGCTTCTCGAAGGTGCTCACAGTCTCTTTCAACTCTGCTGCCAGGGCCTTGCCATCCTCTGCTCGCTTGGCTCGTTCACCTGCCAGTCTTTCACCCAGCGCATCGATCTCCTTCTTGATGTATGACTCGGTGTCGCTCAGCTGTCTCTGGGTGTCGACGCGGAACGCGGTCAGCTCTCGCTGAAGACGTTCCTCGAGGCTCGCGAGTCGAGCATCGACGGCCCGCATCTGTCCTCCGAAGAGGATGTCTCTGACCTTGTCGAGGCTCTCCGGCGTTTCCCCTGGTCCAGCTTCCTCGGGGGCTCGTGAAATCGCAGCCTTCTTCCGTGGGTTATTGGTTCTGGTCATGGTCTCTCGTCATCGAACGGGGAACAAACGGGCCGGTAGGTTGGCCACCGAAGCGAACCATCCGCGGTTAGCAGCCAAAACTAGCGCGGTCAGAGCCTGTCGGCTACCTGGCCTCGGGCTCATGCCGCGCAGCGAACGGTGCTAGCCACGCGGACGGAGGACGGTCACAGTTCGGCTCAAGTTGCGGATGACTTTGTCGCTGATGGTGAACCACCGCTAGAACTCGTATTCGAGACCGATTATCGGTAGCGTGCTCCATTGATAGACGATGTCCGGCCCATTCTCGAGTTCATTCCAGTAGTACGAGGCCACGTTCTTTCGATTGTACGCGTTCCACACGCTAGCGTACACAATCAAGTTTGATCCGCGGAAGTGAAAACGCCTGTCGGCCCGAATGTTGAGGGAGTGGTAGTCGGGATATCGGGCCTCGTTGATCTGGCTCTCGTCCAGAACTGCGTGATTCAGGGCGGTCGATTGATCGAGATCAAAGGGCGTATAAGGAGATCCTCCAGCGTAGATCCAACGCGCACTGAACTCCCAGGTGCTGCTCGGTTTGTATCCACCCTCCAGGCTCAGAACCAGACGGTTGTCGAACACCCTGTCTCTCCAAATCACGTCGCTACCCATGTAGTGCGATCTGAAGTAGGATACGCTCGCTAGTCCATACAGCTGATGTACGAGGCGCTTTTGGACGGTCGCTTCAATCCCGGTGGTCCGGGCTTTACCGACAGCGGATAGCCGCTCGTGGTTGAGGAAGAACCCGTAGCGGTAGAACAGCTCATCGATGGTGAACAACGCTGGCTGCTGTGGATCGATCGGGAACTGCGCGTATTCTTTGCGATACATCTCCAGGGTGAGTTTCGTTTGGTCGGTGAGCAGATGTGTTAGTCCCAGCACGCAGTGAATGGCCCGGGGATCAGGGAGTTCCCGGTTCGCCTCGTTCTGGGAAAGCAGTATCGATGGGAGGCTCTGATAGTAGAGACCTGTAGCTCCAATCACCGTGGTTCTGTCATCAAGTCGATATGAGAAAGAGAGTCTGGGTGACAGGTGCCTGTTGTGACTATAGGAGTGGTAGTCGGCCCTCACGCCGATTGTGGCGGTCAGACGGTTCGCAGGTCGCACAGTGTAGCTGGCAAAAGCGCTGACTTTGCTCTCGTTCGTTGTCGTTTCCAGGATCATCTCGGGTGTGGCGCCACCGAGAGCGTCTGTGTACTCGGCGTAGAAGTTGTCATACGCGGCCTGAACGTGCTTCGCCTCGACGCCAAACTCGATCGAGTTGGTGCTATTGATTTCAAACGTATTCACATTGCGTAGCGTAGCGGTCCATTCTGAGGAGCGGTTCGTTATCAAGTGTTGCCCGGATGACGTCTCGTTGAAGTACTCATCGTATTCGCTCGAAGTGTACGACAAAGACGTATTTGAGACGCCACCACCCCAGAGAGCACGCGTTCTCAACAGCCACAGCACTGTCGGAGTGCATTTGGTCGTATCCCATTACACCTAACAGCATGAGCTTGTGGTTGGGGCTGAAGTCATACACGAGCTTTCCCTGGTAGTCACCGTAGCGCGGTGCGACTGTAGAGCCGACATCTGCCAACTTGATGATCAGGTCCAGGTAGCTTCTGCGAGCTGAGAGGAGCCAAGCTCCCCTGCCACTGCCGAGGGGACCTTCTGCCACCCCACCGAAACCGGCGAAGTTGAGATCCAGTTGACCGTCGAACTCGTTGCGATTGCCCTCGCGAAGCTTGATGTCCATGACGGAAGAGAGGCGGTCCCCGTAGCTGGCGGAAAACCCACCGGTGCGGAAGCTCACGTCCTGGATGAAGTCCACATTCAGAAGGCCGATTGCGCCCCCCGAGGTTCCCTGAGTAGGGAAGTGATTGACGTTTGGTATCTCCACATTGTCGACAAAGAATGCGTTTTCGATCGGACTGCCGCCGCGGACGATGAGACTGTTGCTTTGATCATTGATCTTGGCGACGCTTGGAAGCGTTGCCATAATCCGGCTCACGTCACCAGCTGATCCGGGGGCGCGACGGATCTCCTCACCCGAATAACCAGTGATGCTGGTCGGCTGTTTTTCTTCGTCGGGGAAGTAACCACTTACAACGACTATGCCGTCTAGTTGCACAGGCAGCCGCTCGAGTTCGACGTCAACAAATGTGATCCGGTTCGGCCGGACGATGACGTCGGGTCGCGCCAGCGGCCGGTACCCGATCATCCTGAATTGGACCGTGTAGCTGCCGAGGGGCACGCCCTCGAGAGTGAACCAGCCGTCACCTCCGGTGTTGGACACTAGTTCTGTCCCGTCCAGACTCACTGCCACTCCCGGGAGAGCGGTCCGGGGCTTTCTGCTGTGGACCTGTCCCTTCACGGTTCCAGTCGGCTGGCTCTGTCCCACCACCGATGAAGTCGATGGCTGTGCTTGTGTTGGCAGGAGAAGGAGGGTGGAGAGCCAGCAGGCGACTCGTGTCACAACCTGGCTGTGATATCTCATCTCGGTTTCCTCGAATGTCGTAGGGTCCGGAGCGCCTCCGGCCCGGGCGACACCCGGAACGTCGGACCAAAGCGTGCGACTAAATCGATTGTTTGAAACATACGTTAGAATCATATTGCGGGGCCATCCGTTGTCAAGCGTCCCGGTCGGGCCCGGCTATGCATCATCCAAGACCGCTTGACCCTGGTCAGGCCGACCGACACCTTACGCACGTCTTAGACAGGTGTTTTAGGTGTTGACTGGAGGGTCCATGAGTGTTGCAGAGCAGTCAGTTCGTGACCGGATCATGCTCGCTACGGTGACGTGCATCGAGCGACAGGGGATGGATGCAGTCACCGTGAGGGGTATTGCGAAGGAGGCAGGAGTCAACAGTGCCGCAATCAACTACTACTTCGGGACCAAGCAGAACCTGATCGAGACAACTCTGCAGCACGTTTTGAGGCAGGAGTTCATAGGGTCGCTTGCGGAGTTGGATGAAGCCGTCGAAGCGGCGCAGGGCGATCTTCGAACCGGTCTCACGAATTTCCTCACCGAGTTTTTCAGCAACATGCTGCGCTGGCCCCGCGTCACCGAGGCGCACCTGCACGATGCCCTCATGCGTCAAGACTACGATGGTACAACGGTCAGAGAAGCCAACGCGTTCTTCGAGCAGTTTCTAGCCCGGATTCGATCGGTGCTGCCAAACGGTAGCGAAGCGGACCTCAAGCTGTCGGTCATTCAGATGTGGTCGTCCCTGTTACTGCTATCCCTGATGCCGCGGCTATTCGAACGATTCTGCGACGTCGCGCCAAGTGACGCCGACTGGCAGGAGAAATACGTGCGACGCCTGCTAGGTCACTTTTTGCACAAGCCGGATGTCACGTAGGACCACGGTGGATCCCCATAAGGGTTGCCTGCGGCCATGCTTGATCCGCTGCGTCGGGCAGCACTGACCGTACTTCAACCGGCTCGAAAGAGACGGAGCCCTCGCCTTTCGATAGTATGGTGCATCCCTGATCTCCGTTGCACTTGACACTCCTCGGGGTGATACCCGGAACCCAAACTGTGGTACCGTGAGCCGCCGAGTCGACTGCAAACTCAAAATCCTCGCGCCAATTGAAGTCGGGAAAGCGCGCGACGTCCTCGGCTAGGACCGCTTCGGGAGACCGCAGCAGAGGAGAGCCCGGCGGCGGCCGCGACTGTAGACATGCGTGAACCGTTGTGTGCGGGTCTGATTGACGTGATCGACGTGACGGCTATCTCCCCGAGGTCGGTCAGTATACTATGTCTAACCCACGTCAGTCGCCATTTGAGGGGGCGCGGCCGCAACCGGGATGCACATAACTCTCGTCACCGTCGGTTCCACCGGCGATATCTGGCCATATGTGGCTCTGGGAATCGGTCTGAAGCGGGCCGGTCATTACGTGTGCCTGGCCACGCATTCCCACTTCGCGCCATTGATCAAGGACCGCGGACTCGATTTCTCCCCGGTCGAAGGCGATCCCCGTGAAGCGGTGGAGAGTGAGCGCGGGCAGGCCTGGCTCGATACTGGTGAGAACTCCCTGGCCTTTGCACACCACATGGCCGAAGTGATGCGTCCGACGATGAGTCGAGCGCTGAGTGATTACTGGAAGGCTTGCCAACCCGCTGACGTCGTCATCTACTCAACACTTGGCTGGCTCGCAGCTCATCACATCGTCGAGAAGATCCAGATCCCGGGCATCGCGGCCTACCTGCAACCAATGACTCCGACCGGTGAATTCCCAGCTCCTGTGTCCCCCTCGCGGTTGCGCCTCGGTCGGTCATACAATCGCCTCACCTACCTGGTGGGCGAACAGGTCTATTGGATGCTCTTTCGACGCTCGTTGAACCAAGCGCGGCAGGAGGTGCTGGACCTACCACCGCTGGGGATCAGGGCACCCTTCGCTCGAACCAGGCGGCAACGAATCCCTCTCCTTTACGGCTACAGTCCGGCAGTGGTACCCAGGCCGCCCGATTGGCCGACTTGGATACACGTGACAGGGTACTGGTTCCTCGACCGGCCTTCACACTGGGAAGCCCCCAGTGGTCTCATCGACTTCCTCCAGTCGGGCCCGCCACCGGTATACGTGGGGTTCGGAAGCATGCGCACCCGAGAAGCAGGCAAGGTCACAGAAGTCGTCTTGGATGCGTTGGCTCGCGCTGGTCAGAGAGGAATTATCGCGTCGGGCTGGGGTGGCATCTGTCCCGCCGACCTGCCGGACTACGCCTGGGCGGTTGAGTCGGTGCCGCACGATTGGCTCTTCCCACAGACTGCCGCGGTGGTGCACCATGCTGGGGCCGGGACTACTGCTGCCGGTCTCCGAGCCGGCGTTCCGACTGTATCCGTTCCGTTCTTTGGAGACCAGTACTTCTGGGCGCGGCGCGTGCACGCTCTTGGTGCCGGACCTGGTCCGATCCCGCTGAGGTGGCTTTCCGCTGATAAGTTGGCGGAGGCCATTCGCGTGGCCGTCTCCAACCCCCGGATTCGAGCAGGCGTCGGTGACCTGGGCCGGCGGATCCGCGCTGAGGATGGAGTGGGCAGGGCAGTGCAGGCCGTCGAAGAGTATGTGACGGGAGTAAAGTCGTAGGGCGGCTGAACCCATTGGGATGTTGCTGTGCCCCTTGTCACGGCCTTGGCTATCCAGCGGTGGAGGGGAGAGGCATCCACGTTGTTGCCAGCTGAGCCTCGCGCAACAAGCTGGTTTCTGCCCGTGCGCTACCCGATCGTGCCTTAGTAAACCGTTATGGTGTAATAGTTTAAAGTCTCAGCACGGTCCCTGCTCCAGAGCTGTTGCTAAAATTTTAGCATTGTGCTAGTTTTTTAGCAAGATGAAGCCTGAGTCTAGCAAGTGTCGTAGAGAGGAAGACCATGTCTGCATCCACGCACATCGATCTCAGTCGCCGTGAGCGCCAGATCATGGACGTGATCTACGCCAGCGGTTCTGCCACCGTCCGCGACGTCATGGACGGTGTCCCCGATCCGCCGAGTTATTCGGCAGTGAGGGCGATGCTCAGGGTGCTGGAAGAAAAGGGACATGTCGAACATCGACACGACGGCCCTCGTTACGTCTACGTTCCGACCGTGCCGCGTGCCCAAGCCAGCGAATCCGCTATGAAACAGATGCTGCGCACCTTCTTTGATGGCTCGGCGGAGCGTGCCGTTGCGGCTCTGCTTGATATGTCCAGTTCCGATCTCTCCGAGGTAGAGCTTGATCGTCTCGCTGCGCTGATTGAGCAGGTGCGGAAGGAGGGGAGGTAGCGATGCATACGGTGATTTCTGCCACGCCTTTACTGGTGATGAGAGTAGACCTGGGTGCCGAGTTCGTGCTGAGTCTCGGTGCCAAGAGTGTAATCATCCTGCTGCTCGCGAGTGCGGCGGTCGTTACGCTGCGGAACTCTTCCGCTGCGGTTCGCCACCTCGTCTGGAGCACCACGCTCGTAGGTCTGCTGGCGTTGCCGATGTTGGTGCTGGTGGTTCCCGAATGGATCACGCCAGCGATCGGTACCGTTGTGTGGCCGGATCTGGACAGAGCAGAAGCACCCCGAGCTGCATCTCATGCGGCCCCCGCACTTGGCGCCGCAGCCGCGCAGGATATCTCGTCTGCTGGGGTGCCAAGCCTGGCTCTTGTGCCAGCAAGCGAGCCAGCTCGGGTTGCCATCACACGCACGCCTGTAACCGAGCTGGGTGCTTCGAGCGAGAACGCCCTACTAGGTGCCTCCGTTCGGTCGGCGGCCGCAGTCGGAATCTTGGGCGCGCTCGGCGGTGCCACCTGGCAGTCTTGGCTCTTCTTGGGATGGCTCGGCGGAGCTCTCTTGATCTTTGCCTGGATCGGCGTGGGCTACTGCGTCACTTGGTGGCTGGAACGGTCCTCCCGCGTTGTTGTTAGTGGTCCCGTGCATGCTCTTGTAGATGAACTTGCAGAGGAACTCGATCTTCGCCGGACCGTGACTCTGTTGCAGACAGATCTGCATACGATGCCCAGGACATGGGGCCTCCGACCCAAAGTGCTGTTGCCGGTTGACGCTGATGATTGGAGTGACGTGCGGCTGCGAACGGTTCTGCTACACGAGTTGGCTCACATCAAGCGGCGCGACTACCTGACACAGATGCTGGCACACGTGGCCGGGGCGCTCTACTGGTTCAACCCGTTGGTGTGGTACGCCTCGCGACGGATGCGCATTGAGCGCGAGCGTGCATGCGACGACCGGGTGCTGAACGCAGGTTCCAAAGCGTCGGACTATGCGGAGCATCTATTGCACATCGCGCGCTCAATGAAGGTGAGCGTTCTCGCATCGGCGACTAGCGTAGCAATGGCGAGGCGCTACCAACTCAGCAACAGATTACTGGACTTGCTGGACGGCGAGCGGCGCCGCTCGATCGTGTCACCGAAGGTAGCGGTGGTCGCATGGACCGTTGCGGCTGCTGTGGTCATACCGGTTGCGGGAGCAGCGAGCGCACCAGAAACACATGCCGAGAACGATGGGGTCTCTATTAGAGGAACAGCCTCCAGGGTTACTGAGGCGGCGGAGCCTGCCGGCCGCACGGAGAATTTGATGCGTCTCACCGGGGCTACACCGCGCCGCGCCGCTGCGGGTGCGCGGCAGGATGACCACCTGACTGATGTCCAAGTTGTCCAACAATGCGACTGGTACCGGCGGGGAGCTAATACGGCTACATCGATGAACGTGAACGACGACCTGCTCCAGATCAGCATCAGGATGGACGACTGCCAGCTCAGTATCGTGGCCGTCGGTGAGATCGAGTTTGACGAAGCGGAGACGGACATCACCTACATCGCTCCGGATGGAATGTTCGAGATCGAGGAGCGGGAGGGACGTACGTGGTCACGTCTTCGGATCGCGCCGACGGAGGGAGCGGCTCTCGAGCGCCGGTGGTTTGTTGACGGCGAGGAGAGATCCTACGATCGCGAAGCTCAGGAGTGGTTTTCGGGTTTGCTCCCCCTGGTGTTCCGCCGCGCTGGATTTCAGGCTGAGGAGCGCGCCGCACGCCTACTCAAGCGGGACGGTGTGGACGGACTGTTGCAGGAGATCTCCCTGATCCCCAGCGATTACACCGCTCGCAAGTACTTCGAGGTATTGCTCACACAAGCTGATCTGAGCGAGCAGCAAATTCGTGAGGTTGTGAGGCAGGCTGGGAAGGAGATCGATTCGGACTACGAACTAGCCGAGTTGTTGATCGGCATGGCGCATTCGCATCCCGTGGATGAGGCTGTGCAGGTCGCTTACATCGAAGCGGCTCAGACCATCGACTCGGACTACGAGACCCGCCGAGTGCTCAACGTGATTCTGGATCGGCCGGGGTTGAGCGCAGCAGTAGCGCGCGGCATGCTGCAGTTGGCGATGGAGATCGATTCCGACTATGAGCTGGCCGAGTTGTTGATCGGAATGCTCGACAGACACCCGGTTGAGGAGGCGCTCACACCTGAGTTCTTCGCCGCGCTCGGGACGCTTGACTCTGATTACGAGCACAGTAGAGTGCTCCAGGCAGCCCTGCAGAGAGGTGCTCCCAGCCGCCGGGTGTTGGATCTCGCGCTGGAGTCGGCATCCCGTCTGGATTCGGACTACGAGTTGGCCGAGCTGTTGATCCAGGTCGGTGAGCTCTATCCAACGGGTCAGACCATACCGGACTCTTACCTTGGGGCCGCGCGCTCGATTGGATCTGACCACGAGCGCAGGAGAGTGTTCAGCGTGCTCGTTGAGCGCGATCGGCTGAGCGTAGAGTCGTTGGAGCAGTTGCTCGATGCCGCGATTCTTATAGACTCGGACTACGAGTTGGCTGGACTCCTGGTGAATGTGCTTGAGGCATACGAGTTTGACGGCTCGACATACGAGGCGCTCTTCCGTGCGGTGAGCGCGCTCGACTCCGACTTCGAGCGATCACGGGTGTTGCAGACGGTGCTGAACGAGAGGTCGCTGACCGACAGGACTGTAGAGCTGGTCCTGGATGCAGCGAGTTCCATGGACTCCGACTATGAACTGTCGACGGTTCTCCTCAAGGTGGTCGAGAGCCACACATTGAATGAGCGTCTGCGCCAGATATTCATCGATGTAGCTGGGAGCATCTCATCTGAGTACGAGCGGGACCGAGTGTTGGCGATGCTTGTTAGAAACGGCGGTGTTGACTAGGGAACGAGATCCCAACCGTACGCTGGACCAAAGGCAGCTGGGCATATAATGGACCGAGTGGTGTCTCTTAGCGTTACCTGGCGTCGTATGCCCACTCATGATGGCTGACTATTGAGCGGTGGCAGTCCAAGCGGCTGTTGCGCGCCACACTCAGATCCACACGTCCCGCAACAACCTGATCGCGTTTCCACCCATGACTTTGGCAATGTCTTCATCGCTATAGCCGTGTTGTACGAGCCAGCGCACGATGTTGTGAGAGCCCTCAGTGGGATTCTCCAGCCCCTTCACGTACTGCACCTTCTCGAACGGTGGGTTTTCTGATCCTACTGCCGGTTGGCGTGGCGCATGAGCCTCTTTGATGGAAAGAGCGGTAGCGTAGACGTCATGCAGGCCAACGTGATCACCATACACGGTGTCGGGACCAAAGCCGACGTGGTCGATGCCAACGAGATCCTTGATATACTCGAAGTGTTCCATCACCGATTCGAGAGAATGGCTGGTGTGATTGCGCGTAAGCGTAGTGTGTGGAGCAGCCTCGACACCGATCAAGCCACCTTTCCTAGCGCAGGCCTCGATCACAATGTCGGGAGCCAACCTGTTCGACTCCCACAGTGCACGCGCACCGATGTGGCTCAGAATGATCGGCCTGTCGCTCGCCTCGATCACATCCAATGTCGTTTGGTCGCCGCAGTGGGAACAGTCAATCAGCATACCCAATTTGTTCATCCTCGCTACCGCTCGCTTCCCCAATACCGTCAAACCACCGTCGCGCGGTTCCTTTAGGCCTGATCCGAGGGAATTCCCTTCACTGTAGGTGACTCCCAAGGCTCGCACACCGAATCCGTAGAGGATATCGATCCGGTCCAACTCATTCTCGATCATGGCGGCACCTTCAAGAGACGCTATCCATGCCACTCGTCCTTGGTCGTGGGCTTCCACGATCTCGTCGACGGTCGTGCAGTGGAACACGAAATCCTGATGTGCCAAGTCGCACATTCGCATCCCCAGGTCATGCAGCACCTCGGTCCACTTCCAGCCGCTCTTGGACTCGATGTTGAGAATGCCGTCCATGAGATTGTCGAATACCGCATCCCAGTGGGCGGCAGCGAGACCGGTGAATGCGGTGGCCATGCGGCCGTCGCGTGTGTACTCCGGCGATTGTCGGATTCGAGCGGGGAAGATGCCAAGGTGCTCATGAAGTGACACGAATATGTTGTTGCTGATGAGTCGCTCGACGCGTTCTTTGTCAGTGGGTGCGAGGGGTACTAAATGGGGCTCGACACGATCGAGTTGCTCGGCGAGTTCAAACTCCCGGTAGTCGATTCCCTTCTCCAGGTACGAAAACGATTCGTAATCAGTACCGCGCTTGGTCAGACTCATATTAGGCTCCTACTCAATGCATGTGTTGAGCGCCGTAGACTCCTGTAGGAGAGGATCACCGGATCAGTTTGTCTCCGAAGAAGACCTTCAGATTCTCTTCAGGTACGGGACGCGTAAGAAGTGAAATCACGACGAACAGTATCAGGCTGCTGACAACGCCCACTTCTACCGCATCGATGCCGTGCACAGCGAACCCGGCCTGTCCGGTGAACTCCCATACAAGGCACGCCAAGAACCCCCCAAGCATCGCTGCGAAGGCACCGGCGGCCGTACCGCGGCGCCAGTTGAGCCCGATCACTACGGGGACGAAGAAGAAGCTCGCAATGAACTTCGTTTGTTCTACCACAATGGCTTGGACGTCACCGTACTTCTGGAGCGCGAAGTAGATTGGGACGAAGGCGAGCACGAGGATACTCAGCCTGTTTACCATCACCAAGTGCGCTTGGCTCGCTTTGGGTCTGATGAACCTACCGTACAGATCATGTGCTACCGACGCGCCAGTCACGAGAAGGATCGAGTTCACCGTCGACATGATGGCGCTGAGCATGGCCACTATGAGGAGGGCTCCCACAAGAGGTGGCAGCACCTCGAATGCCATGATCGAACTCGCTTGATCAGCAGAGGCGAGGTTTGGGAACAACACTCGAGTCAGCAGGCCCAGCAACATGACCGAGAGTCCGATTATGAGCTGAAAGCCAATCGATATCCCTATCGCCTGCTTCACGGTGCGCTCGTCACGCATCGAGTAGAACCGAGTCATCTCGTAAGGGGCGGCGGCAATGGAGAAACCGAAGCTCACTCCAAAAGCCAGGAGCTCCTTGGGACCGTAGTACCAGCCCAATAGGCGCGAATCCAGTGATCTCAGAAATGTGACGGATTGGGCCACCCCTCCAGCATGACTCAGGAGCACCGGCACTGCCAGAGCCAGACCCGTCACCATTATCAGTGTCTGCAGGAACTCGATATACGAACTGCTGCGCACTCCACCTAGCAGGGTGTAGAACGCAGTGCTGGCCACTAGGATCAACATCGCCGTGAGCGGCTCAATCCCAAATACGGCCAGAGCGATCTCTCCACTCGCCTGAAACTGTGCAACGAGGTATATGGTATACGACACGACAATGAGAGTGGCCGCTAGGGCGCGCGCCTTTTCACTGCCAAAACGCACCGCGATGTAGTCGGGAACGGTGAGGGCACCGAAGCGACGTAGTCTCGGTGCCACCAGAAAGGCTGACGTCAGCCATCCAGCCCACACGCCAAACCAGATCCACCACCAGGAGACACCTGTGAGATAGTGACGGCCCAGCGTGCCGACTACTGTACCGGCGCTGATTTGGGAGGCGGCGAGCACAGCTCCCCCGACAATGGGGCCGATGGAGCGCCCCGCCGCAATGAAATCCACCTCCGTCCGGGTACGGAAAGCACCCCATACCGAAATGCCGAGGATCAAGCCGAAATAGACAACCAGTACTGCCAGCAATGTGGTTCCCATTGACCGTCTCCGTCACACCGTCGTGCGACGTGACAATGCACGACGCCACAGGAGCCAGCACGCGGTAGCGAACAACGCAAGCAACACAACTCCAGTTTCCGAGATCCGGTTGACGGACCATTGTCCCATCTGGGGTGGTGTTCTCAGGAAGTTGGGAAGGTTCTCGAGCCGAGCTACCGCGGAGCCGTCAGCCTCACGAACGAGGCGAGGAAAACCGTCTCGGAGCAGGGCGTTAGGACCTACACCCACGACACGAATATGAATCTGGGTGCTTCCCGATACGGTGGGAGCGTCGGGCACGGCAAACGGGATGCGAGATAGATCTCCATGCACGCTGTAACGGATACCCACAGTCTGCGCGTCGCTCGCGGCCAGCCTGATCCGGTACAATCCGGGAGACACCGCGATGTATGGTCTCTGAGAGACAACAGATGGGTGGAAGAACTCGAGTCGTTGGTCCCGCAACTTAGCAAGCGACAGGTAGAGGGAGTCTTGCTGTCCCTGGATTTGGTAGCTGGCTGCCACAACTGCCGTCGAGTCAGTAGCAATCTCGATCGAGATGTCGGCGGCCACTAGCTGGGCTGCGATTCCCAAACGCAGTACGGCGGCAAGCACAACGACAAAGATCCCTGTTGATCGGCACACGGCAAGTGAGCCACCTCAGTTTCCTTGAGTTGCAGCCTCCACAGGGCGATATTGCGATCCCACGCGGCCGACCTTCCCACCTAGCTGGCGGTACGCCAACTGGAACACCAGCGCCTGAATGATGGCGACAAACCAGGAGTGATTGTATGAATACGTCTCGGAGGGACTTCGTTCAGATGACAGCTGCCGCTGGCGCAGTAGGATTGGCACTTGGTCCCCGTTCTCGAGCTGGGCTGGGTCCTGTTATCGCGTCACCAGCCCCCCTCCGCATCTTGGTACTCGGCGGCACGGGTTTCATTGGCCCGCACTTGGTGCGACATGCACTGAGCCGGGGGCATGTTCTCACACTGTTCAATCGCGGACGTACCAACACTCACCTATTCCCCGAGGTAGAGAAGCTGGTCGGTGATCGCGAAAACGACTTGGAGTCTCTGAGAGGACGTACTTGGGATGCCGTGATCGACAACTCTGCTAGCAATCCAAGATGGGTACGCGACTCGGCTCAACTACTGAAGGACTCCGCCGACGTTTATCTCTTCACGTCAACAAGATCGACATACTCGGATTTCAGCCAGATTGGGATGACCGAGGAGACCGGTCCGCAGTTCGACGTGGATCCGGCGGTGACCGACGATCCGGATGTGAGACTTCCCTACGGACAGGCCAAGGTGCTGTGCGAGTATGAGACCAAGAGGGCATTCCCCGGTAGATACCTGATCGTACGACCGGGTCTCATAGTAGGACCGGGAGATCAAACGGACAGGTTCACATACTGGCCGGCCCGGATCCATCGCGGTGGCGAAGTGCTGGCGCCAGGTGAGCCCGACAATCCCGTCATGTTCATTGACGTGCGCGACCTGGCCGAATGGTATGTCCATCTCCTCGAACGAGGTGCTCGCGGGGCGCTCAACGCGTTGGGACCGGAGGCTCCTCTGTCCTTTGCGGAACTGCTTTATGGTATCCGTGCTGTCACTTCAACGCCGGTATCATTCACCTGGGTGGCCACGGACTTCCTGTTGGACCATGAAGTGCGGCCTTATTCCCATATGCCGTTGTGGATGCCTGCACGCGGTGACAGGGCGGGATTCAACCGCTGGGATCTCACCAAGCCGTTGGCGATGGGGCTCAAGTATCGCCCGCTCGCGGTCACCGCAAAGGACACACTCGAGTTCCACCTATCGCGACCATTGGAACGGCAGCAAGATCTCCGAGCCGGAATCACGCCCGCACGCGAAGCGGAACTGCTGGAAGCATGGAGACAGATGCCCCTGTGAAGGGGACCACCTCGCGGATGCGACGAGGATTGCTAGGGCCCAATTAGCGGTGCCCGACGTACAGACGTCAGGAGAGATGCCATTACAATGTTGAGGGCAACTTTGAGAAAGCTCGTGCTAGTTCAGGATACTGAGGTGGCGGCGTTGCTGTGGGCGACAGCCTATGGCTTCTGCATCTTCCTTGCGTACTACATCCTGCGCCCGGTTCGGGATGAGATCAGCTCCGCGGACCGTGGAAACCTGCAGATCATCTGGACTGCAGTATTCCTGGCGATGCTAGTGGTTGTCCCAGCCTATTCCTGGGTTGTATCGCGGTATCCGCGAGGCGTCTTCGTTCCCCTGGCAAATCGGTTCTTCATCGTCAATCTACTGATCTTTTTCGCCGCCCTGCATCTGCTGCCAGAAAATGCCAGGCCGTGGATCGATCGTGGCTTCTACGTCTGGGCGAGCGTTTTTGCGCTCTTCGTGGTCACAGTGTTCTGGGGCTGCATGGCGGATCTCTTCCGCAACGAACAAGGGAAGCGGCTGTTTGCGTTCATCACAGTTGGGTCTTCATTAGGGGCGATCGCCGGGTCGTCCCTGACGGCCATACTAGCTGAGGTCGTTGCACCTTTCAGTCTTCTGCTGATCGCGTGCATTCCCCTAGAGATCGCGTCTTGGTGCGTGGGGGTGTTGCACCGCAAGTTTGGGGGGAGAGACGGCGTTAGGACGCCTGCCAACGAACCGGTCCGCGGATCAGCGATGAGCGGCATACGCGTGGTGTTCCAGTCCCCATACCTGCTGGGTATCGCTGCGTACCTCGCACTGATGACGTTCGCGTCCACGGTTCTGTACTTTCAGCAAGCGGACCTCATCGGTCAGGCGTTTGTGGACGAATCGGGCTGCGCGGACAGCGTTCTACGCCAAGATCGATCTCGCGGTGAACATCCTCACCATTCTGCTGCAGACCTTGATCACCGCGCGGATAATCCGACTCATTGGGGTGGGACTCAGCCTTACCGTGGTGCCGGCCTGCCTCTTCCTGGGTTTCTTGGGTCTAGGGCTATACCCACTGCTCGCAGTGTTGGTGGTGTTGCAGGTGCTGTACCGGTCGGGCCGATACGGAATCGCAAAGCCCGCGCGCGAGGTGTTGTTCACCGTGGTTAGTCGTGAGGAAAAGTACAAGTCGAAGGCATTTCTCGATGCGGCGGTGTACCGGGGTGGAGACTTAGTGAGCGGATGGATCTATGCCGGCCTAGCGTGGATCGGGCTTTCGGTCGGTGCAATCGCCCTTGTGGCGGCACCGCTAGCGGCCGTTTGGGTTGGCATCGCATTGAGTCTTGGCCGTCGGCAAGATGAGCTCGCCAAGCTGGAGGCGACTCCAGCGGGCGCGGGCTGACCAGCTTGAGCAGGTGTAGCATCCGAGGTTCGACCCGGGACAGATCTCGGCCAACTGGATCCAGCTGCGGAAGTTGTGGAGTCTCTCGATCCGCGCTGCCAAGGCCACCGGAGGCGGCCTAGAGTCTTCTGGCCCTCCAGGCTGACAGGATCTCGGCTTCCCGTTCAGCGGTAAGGGGGAAACGCGGCTCCTCGCGCCGTTGCTCGGTGACCGCATCGGAGTACCACCATTCGTAGATGTTCATAAGTGTGACGGCGATGGGGCGGTGAGTCAGACCGTGAGAGAGAGCCTTTTCGATGTTGATGCTCGCATTGCCGATGTAGTCTCCTTCGACCATGACCCAAGGAATGGCGTACCGGAGCCGCTGTTCCTCGAGAAAGCTGTAGTCTTCGATCCACGTCCATGACATTTGTGAAGAAGTGGCAGCCCTTACTCCGTGGAGGAACTCCTCCATTGTGAGAGGTGACGCCGGTCCGGCAGCATTGTACACGCCGGTATTGCCGTTCTCGACCAATCTGATCATCCACTCCGTCAAATCGCGTACGTCAATCAGCATGACCGGGTCGCCCTTTCTTCCCGGAGCCAACACCTCGCCCCCGCGTTGCAGTCGCACTGGCCAGTAGGCTGAACGACCCGTCCGGTCGCCTGGGCCGAAGATGTACTGGGGTCTGACGACGATAGCACGATCTCCAAACGCTTTCTGCACCTCGATCTCTGACAATGCCTTCATCACACCGTAGGATGGATTCTCCTGCGGCGGGTCGTCTGCTAGGACCAGCTTCGTGTCTTCGCGAATGTCAGTGGTGAGGTAGGGGAGGTAGACGCCCGTGGAGGACACGAAGAGGTAATGCTGTGCCGAATCCTCGAGGAGCTGGGTCGAATTACGCGCCCACTCCACCCGCTGGCCCGAGTTGTCGATCACAACGTCCCAGGTCCGACCCTGCAAGGCTTGCAGGTTCTGGTTACGGTCTCCAATCAGGTGTTCAACGTCAGCAAAAACTTCCCGAAACAGTGTTGGCTGAGTCTGTCCCCTGGTGAAGATCGTCACCGTGTGTCCTCGTTCAAGCGCATACCGAACTTGATGCGGCCCGATGAAGCTAGTACCACCGAGTATCAGGATCTTCAGCTGACGGGGTGCTGGCTCAACTCCAGGTTCACGGCTTGGCGATGCGACACTGAGAGGAGATCTCAATCCAGTTGAGCTGACGCCCAAGCCGAGTGCACCACTAGCTGCTAGGGAAGTGCGCAGGAATTCGCGTCTGCCGACGGACATGACGTCACGCTCCGTTTCTCTGCTGGGGCCGATCGATAGGGACGAAACAAAGGGTAGCCTCGGGTCCGATCCGACACAACACATCGGGGATGGTCAACCCATTGCACACGTTATTTCAAGCTCCATCTTACTTACCAGAAGGGAGGCAACGAGTGTCGACCAAACATCTGTTCGTGATTCACGGAAGTAGCACCAAGCCACAGCGCCGTGTGCTAGAGCGCCTGGTCAAAAGAGCGATAACGGAGGGCCTTCGTAGAGTTGATTCCGGTGCGGCGGGGAAGCTCGAGGCGTCTGGCATCAGATTCACACTTGTCTACTATGGGGACATCACCAACGAGTTGATGGTTCGTGCGGAGCCTGAGCTCAAGAAATCGATGATTCAGCGGGGCGGCAGATGGTACCAACCGCACAACAGCGACGAGATGAATCTCGAGCGGCTCATCGCATGGCCCACCAGGAAACACAGCCAAGGACACTACAAGGAGTTGATTCGAAAGACGCCGAACCGTCGCTTGTTGGATCATGTGGCGCGGGTCGTGAGTCCAGTGGCGTCGGTGATGGGGCTAGGGCCGTATGCGATCAGGCGATTGTTTCCCGATCTCGCAGCCTATCTCAACAGCCGGGCATGGGGATCGGAGCTCCGCACTCGGCTGCAGGGCCCGCTCCGACGTGCGCTTGCGCGTGGGGAGGACGTAGCCCTGGTGTCACACAGCATGGGTTGTATTGTGTCGTATGACGTGCTCTGGAAGCTCTCACGCATGAGTGAGTACCGCAGTGTTCACGATCGCAAGGTGTCTCTGTGGTTGACCTTGGGGAATCCGCTAGGTGAGCCGACGATAAAAGCCATGCTGTACGATGCAAACGAACCTAATGACGGCCTCTTCCCAGCGAATTTGGTTGATTGGGTCAACATTGCCGCGCAGGACGACCTCGTTGCACGCGATCGCACGGTTGCAGACGATTTCCAGGAGATGATCCGCCGCAAGCTACTGAGACGAATCAAGGATCATCGGCGCATATACTCGTTCTGGGTTGGCGCCCGCGGATCGAATCCACACAAGTCGTATGGTTATTTCAACCATCCGTCCGTGGCGAGGGTACTCGCACGCTGGATACAGTGAGTGTCCTACATCTCACATGTCCAACGCAGCCATCGCTTCCGCGTACTTGTCTGGCCTGACGTAGAGAATGTAGCCGTAACCTCCTCTTCCGTCTGTCACTCCGGTTGAAGCGTAGACGTTCACGTTGGCTTCGTAGAGCCTCTCGTGAATACCGGTAAGGGCACCCAGCGCATCGTCCCCCTGAACTAGGAGAGCGTGGTGTGGTCCGTCCAGCGTCAATCCGGACTGTTTCGCCGCGGAGTCCAACTTGGGGGGATCCTCAGGGAAGATCGTCAATTGCGTGCGCATGGGGCCGACAGGCACACCGGTAAAAGCGAGCATGTTGACGCCCAGTTCAGCAAATTGCGATAGCAACCTATATGCTTCCCCTGGCTGGTCAGTCACTGTCGCATAGAAGTACTGTACGCCGCGGATATGGAATGCCATAGCTTCCTCCAGGCTCTGGGTTCCCACTTGAAATCATACCGCCAGGGACGCCGGTTTGCACTGGTGTTCTGGTGTGCTGGACCTGCAAGGCATCTCACAATGATACCGGACTACACGGGTAGTACGAGATCGTCTAGCGACTCCGGAGCATGGGTGAGATTGACGTAGCCATCCTCGGTAATCAGAATGGTATCGGAATGGCGGTAGCCACCTTTCGCTTCGTCATATATTCCTGGCTCGACGCTGATCAGCATCTGCGGCGCGAGGACGCGTGTTTCACCAATCGCCAAGAAGGGCGCTTCGTGTCCGGTGATGCCTAAACCATGTCCGGTCCGATGGATGATGCCGTGCTCGTAGCCCGCGGTAGCGATGACTCTCCGTGCTGCCTCATCGATCTCACCCAGATGTTGACCGGGCTTCAGTAGGTCCAATGCGGTGGCTCGAGCGGCGAACATGACGTCGAAAGCTTCTCGAGCGTACTCGGGTACTTCGCCGAGGAAGAAAGTCCGTTCCAACTCCACGCCATAACCGTCGACCTGTGCCGATACGATGCTCACATGGGGGCCACCACGTTCCATTGGCTGCCAGAGTTTCGGGATTCGGTGCGGATCGTGTGAGATCGTCGGTGGCCAGACTGCTCCCAGAGTCTTCGTCACTATGAAGTTTGCATCCGGGATGTCCGTGAAGATCTTCTGTGTCATCACCGTGTTTACCGCGCTGAATATTTCTCCCTCAAGCACCCCTGGCTTGCAAAGGTCCAATGCTGTCTCATGCCCCATGTCAACAACGCTACATGCATGCACTGTCCGCCCAATCTCGTATTCGGTCTTTACTATGCGGGCTTCATCGACAACATCGGTGACGATGACGGTTCCCGGTGTGCGGTTGGCTATACCGACTGGCATCGCCTGCTCAATGCCTATGCGGGCACTCTTGCTGAATAGAGATCTGTAGACATCATGCCAATTGTTGCCTTCTGGAGCGGGGAACGGGGAACTCAAAGTAGGTGACACATTCCAGCTCGCAGCGCGCTCGCTCTAATACGTGCGACAGTTCCAACTTGGGCACCAACATCATTGGGATTCCCGTCCGGGGAACAATGAGCAGAAACGGGCGTTCGTGCACGTAGTTCGCAAAGTTGGTCAGATAGTAGACGTTGATGGGGTCGAACGCGACGTAGTAGTCCAGATCGGACTCCGCCATCAGCGCCCTGACTCTCGTGAGGCGCTCCGTGAGTTCGAGTAGATCGGGTGGCAATGTGATTGGATCGGGAACGTCGCTCATGGCTCATCTCCGGGTATGGTCGTGCTTCGGCTGACATGGATCAACCGGGAGGGTTCTATTCGAAACGTATCCCGGTGTAATGTACGCAGTGGTCGGCTGGTGGTGAGATCAGGAGGTGGTTTACGGGCCAACTGCTGGTTTCTCGAGTATCGTGAGCTCTTACGACGCCACGAATTCTCCCGACCAAATCATCCTTGAAGCCGGCGATCCCAAGACCGAACGTGAGAAGCTGCCCGATCGTTCACCTTTGAACCATGTGGACCTGTTGAATTCGCCGCTGTTGCTTACCCATGAATCCAACGACAATCGTGTTGGTGTTACGGAGAGCCGCCAGTTCAATGCTGCAGCGGCAGAGCTGCACAAACCAGTCACCTACGTGGAGTTCGGGGGTCAACGGCACGGTATCAGCGGGCTGGCAAACCCGGTGCGGTGGTATCAGGCGCAGTTCGATGTCTTGTACGGTGTCGAAAGGCCTTCAAGTACTATTGCGCGCGGCCTCTATCAGTTCCTCCACTTTTGACACGGCCCGCTGCGCCATGCGAAGGAACTCCTCGCCACCTTGGTACATACGCCGCAACTCGCTGCAGTGAACCGACCCCCGAGATAGCCACCAGTCCCAATACTCGTTGGACATCTGTCGGGCGCGGCGTCTGAGTTGGGTCCGGTCTTGGTGCAGTTTGCCAGCTGCGACACCGATGGCCAACATGCTACCTGTGAGCATCCCGCAGAGATCTCCCTGTCCCAACCCACCATTGAAGACCGTGGCCGCGTCGAGCCTCGCTTCCGGTTCGCCGAGATACCTCAGCGCCACCACGTAACAGCATTCAGCGCAGCCAAAACCGTGGCCGGCGTAATTCTGTACGTCTCTCGCCATCGTGGAAGCAGCGATTGTCCGCTGTTCTTGTGGCGTGAAGGTGCTCCAGAACCCGGGCTTATCCTGCTCCTGGAAACTCTCGGACAGGCTGGGAAACGCGAGGCCTGCCGCCAACAGCGGAGTGAGGGAACCGACGAACTCCCGTCTGGTTGCTCTGTAGGATCCGAATTCTCCCATTGCAGGTCCCTTTGGCTTGTCTACTCCGTATCCGGGCAGCGATTCCTGGACCAGCCAGCCGCATCTCAAACTGCTAAAGATGGGCGCTGTTAGGCAAGTGATGGATGTCGGACCAGGCTCGGTGCCGCCGCCTCACCGATCTTCTCACCGGAGGGGCTGGACGAAACGTCACAGCTACAACCGACGTAGTGCTGAGGTGGGTAGTGGATGCAACTTCGAGCCGGTCTGGAGCATCGAATGAAGTGGAGGGCTGAGCCATTTCTATCTACCATTTGATCCCACGAGCTCTGGAGGCGCGCCTGCCCGCTGGCGCAACCCAGCAGATCGTGCGCTTTGGCGCATGGATGCGTCACCGAACCAAGAAGCAACTTGTCATGCGGCTGGCCCTTGTATCTGTCCTGGGTGTGTCGGGTCTAATGACGCTCGAGGCAGTCGTGAGAGCCCGGTTGGGAGATTCGACGTTTCAGACACCCACCAGGATCTATGCCAGTCCCATCGTGCTCAAGTCCGGCGGCGAGGCCGATCGAGACCGGGTTGAGACACAGCTAGAGCGGCTTGGATACCGGAGAGCCAGGCGAAGCCGTGTCACAATCGGTGAATACTACCTCGGGTCGGGAACCTGGGTTGTGGGGCGCCGGGCCTTCCGGCTGGGGAACAGACTCGACCCGGGAGGCGTGGTTACGATCGGGCTCGGCTATCGGGGTCGAATCTCCAGTGTCCGGGATGAGGACGGCAATCGTCTCCGCATGGTCTCGCTGGAACCAGAGCTCATTCGCAGTGCCTTCGGCCCATTCCAAGAGGACCGCGTACCGGTTTCGTTAGAGCAAGTGCCCGATCACTTGGTGGCTGCGGTTCTGTCAATTGAAGACCAGCGTTTCTTCGATCACTGGGGCCTCCATCTCAAACGAATTGCTGGAGCAGCCGTAGCGAACGTGCGCGCTCGTCGTGTCGTGCAGGGGGCGAGCACTATTACACAGCAGCTTGCCAAGAACCTGTACCTCTCAGCAAGACGTTCGCCGATCCGCAAGCTTCGGGAAGCCGCGATGGCGTTGGTTCTCGAGTCTCGCTACAGCAAGGAGGAGATTCTTGAAGCATACCTGAACGAGATATACCTGGGACAGGACGGTGCGCTGGCAATTCATGGTGTGGGACGTGCAGCGCAGTTCTATTTCGGAAAGGACGTGAGCCAACTTGATATCAGTGAAGCAGCTCTGCTCGCGGGTATCATACGCGGTCCGAGTCTCTACTCTCCCTTCCGTAATCCCGAAGCTGCGAAGAACCGACGCGACCTGGTGCTCGAACTGATGCTTAATAGGGAGCTCATCACCGAGAGCGAGCATCGCCGGGCACAGCGCGCATCGCTGGGCCTGAGAGAGAAGCCGCGGTCGGCAGATGCG
>JBDHKN010000090.1:0-18142 GCA_039586365.1 Gemmatimonadota bacterium
GCGGCGTCAGCCGAGCGTCTCGGCTCGCCACCGTTGCCACCGCAGTCGGAACTGCAGCCGTGGTTGGAGGTGGACACCATAGCATAGTGTGTGGTACCGTGCAACGTTAGAGCGGTATTGGGACAGCAACATACGTTTTTGGGACAGTCCCGCCCATTTATGTCCTCTGCCCCCCATTCTTTGGACCACCTAGACCGGGACAGCTGTCTGTTTGTAGCCTTCTGACGGGGAATTATCGGAGTCTACCTTGCTGTCATGACCTCCAGCTCCTAACCGCACCGTTCAGTCGCGATGGACCCGGCACGGCGGTACCCCTGGGGCGAGCGATTTCGTTTGCCGATGGTGTTGGGGCAGGCCTGATGGTGGTGGGGCCAGTGTCACACCCCTATCGGATGATCGGGCGACGAAGCAGTCCCGAGCGTGACACGGAATGGGAAGCTCAGCAGCTTCGCTGCGATAGATCCCAAGGAGGCCCTGCAGTGATCCGTTTCCCACCCCACCACAGGCACATCGCTGATCCCGCGCTGGGTGAGTCCACCCACTGCATCTGCCATCTGATGGACGAGGTGCCTCCCGGCGGCTGCGGCCGTAGCCACTGCGTGAATCGCACTGAGCCAGCCGAGGCAGAGGATGGGCCTGAGCCCGATACGCCTGTTGAGCGCCAGCAGGAAGAACCGGCATAGCGGCCCGCCACGCGAAGTCGGCTGAGGGGACTACGGCGCCTGCCGGCGCGCCGGCTGCCAGCGCCTCGCGAGTGGCCGCGAGCCGCTGCTCCACCTGGTCGCGCGGCAGATCGATCAGCACCCCGCCCGGCACGTAGCTGCGCGCCAACTCCCCGACCTGGTGGCCCTGCTCGAACTTGTCCTCCAGCGACATGTCGGGCACCAGTTCCGGTGCGTCCGGCTCGTGTACCGTCCACCACAACAGACCGTGGCACTGGCATCCGGCAACGAAGTGGCTCTTGGAGAGTTGCTGTGGCACTGTGGTAGTCCTGGCTCCGATGGTACTAAGCTACACGAAACCTGTGACAAGCAGCGCGAACCCGTGCCGTCTTCCCCTGCCTCTTACCGTCTTGTCACGCCGGCTACCGCAGCTCCCCCCCCGGCAGTTTTCTGCTGCAGCGGATCGACGATGCGGATCCCCCCGAAGGGGGTGAAGTCGCGGTCGCGGGGCGCGCGACAGTTATGGAGCCCTCGTGCCGAGCAGCGGCATGGAGGCCCGGACGTCTGCCATGAGCGGGGAGCCGCCCCCTCCGCAGAGCCCGTGTGACGCGCTCGCGGCACCCCAGGGTATCATCATTGCCCAGGAACTGTGAGTGGCCGCAGGCAACCAACCCGTCCCTCCCGTGACTGAGGCGCTGTTCCACTTTTCTCGTGAGGTGTGCCATGTTGAGGCGTCTCGTAGCGGTTGTCTCGTGTGCCGCGGTTCTCGCGGTCGCTATCGCTGTTGCACCTTTGGCCGGCCAAACCGGGCGGGTGTGGGTGGAGCCCCGGGTCGGTTGGCTCGTCCCGACCCGAGACCTCGGACGGACCGACATCGTCGCCAGCGCAGGATTCGGTGTCTTTGAGCGAGCGGACCAGAGCGCCGTTCTCGGCCTTGGAGCCGGAGTCGAGCTCGGTTCCCGGTTGGCCCTGCGTGCTGCGGTAGATCGCTCGTTGGACGCGACCGTTGTCGGAGAGTGGAAGTGCGTCCCATTCGTCGGCTGTCCCGACGTTCTTCTCCCGCTGGAAGGTGAACTGAGCCGCTGGACGACGGTGATCGACGTTTTGTACCGTCCGGCGACGCCCTTCCCGGTAGAACCCGTCGTGTTCGCCGGGTTCGGGCTCCAGCGCAACCAGCTCGGCTGGAATCAACCGGAAGCGGACGTGACGCTTCCCGCCTTCTCGTTCAGCGAGACCGAACCCGTATATCGGTTGGGCGTGGGGGCTGAGCGGTCGCTCGGTCGGGTCAAGTTGTTCGGTGAGGTCGACGCCACGGCCGTCCGCTTCGGCGGCGGTCTCTACGAAAGCATCGAGGGCAACGTCGCAGCTGACCGCACGCTGTCCGTGGACATGGGATTCGTAGGCGGCGTTCGGATTCGACTTTGGTAAGGGTGCTCCCCGTCTGGTAGATCCCGGACATCGTCCCTCACGGTGCAGCGTCGCCCGAAGCGGCCCCGTCAGAACTCCCGCCGGCCGGGCGTGGTATAAGTGTGGGTGCATTATCGATGATGCGACTTCCCCTCGTACCAACGGTTGCAGCCCTGTGCTGCCTGGTGCCCCAGGGGCTGGGTGGGCAGGACGCGCCGGCCGATACCGCGCGCTCTGGAGTGATAACCGGGACCGTGCTGGACGCGGAGACGGGCGTGCCGCTGCGCGGAGCCACGGTCGCTCTCGCCCTCGCTGCCGACGGTGTCATCGTCGCCCGCGCCCCCGACGTCCTCTGGTCCGCCGGTGCGGCGACCACGACGGACATGCAGGGGCGGTACCGCTTCGATCGCTTGCCACTCGGCCGGTACATCCTGCGCGTTCGCCGACTCGGGTATCGGCCCGCGCAGGTGACGGTCAATCTGGCTCGCTTCGAGCCGTTCCAGGTGTCGGTGGGCCTCCGGGTCCGGCCGATCGCGTTGGAGCCCGAGGAGGTCAGGGTACTGGCGGCCCCGTTTGGGATCGACCTGGCGGCCCGCGAGCAGCCGACGGCCCGGTTGGCGGCGGCCGACTTCAAGCACCGTCGCTTCCTGACCAACGATAGTCGCGTCATCACACGGGGAGAGGTGATCGAGGCGGTGACGCTGGGCGAGTCCGACTTGTTCCGCGCCCTCCAGCGGCTCCCCGGTGTTGCGACGCGCGACGACTTCACGGCCGAGCTGTGGACGCGTGGCGCCCCGTGGACCCAAACGCGCGTCTACTTCGACGGGATGCCGCTGTACAATCCGGTCCACACGTCCGGCATCTTCTCAGCAGTGAATCCCGACGCGTTGGGCGCGGTGATCTTCCTCCCGGGTGTCCGGTCGCCGGCGGTCGGAGAAGGCGCGGCGGCCGTGATCGATCTCCACTCGCGCCCCGCGGCCGCCGAGCGGTGGTCCGGCGCGGTGGAACTGTCGGCGGTGAGCACGAGGGCGACCCTCGACCGGCGCTTCGACGGCGGACGCGGGGGGATCATGCTCGCCGCCCGGCGCTCGTACGTCGACCTCTTGATGGAAGCTCTCGCCGGCGTCACCGGGGATTCGGCGCTACGGATTCCGTATGCGTTCTTGGACGGCGCCGCCCGCGTATCGCTTCCCATCGGACGTGTGGCCCTCGTCGAGGCGAGCGGCATGATGGCGTGGGACCACTTGGGGGGCGACGTGCGGAACCTGATACGGGGGTCGGACGGTTCGTGGGGCAACACCACGGGACGCGTCAGCGTCGTGGCCCCTTTGGGCGATCTGCTCACGCGGACCACTATCGGGGCTACCTGGTTCCGCGGCCACGTCGACCGTCCGTCGGCCGCGCAACTGCCGCTGGCGGACAGCGCACCGGTTCACGCGCGGACGAACAACCAGCTCGACTACACCAGGGTCGAGACGGTGATAGAGGGCTCCTCGGCGGGCGACCGGAGCGGATGGTCGGCGGGAATCCAGCTGGAGAACCAGGTGCAGTTCTACGATGGCCCGTACCCGCGGCCCTATCCGTCGGACATCGTGTACGATTCGCTCCAGGTCACGGCGCGGCGCTCTTCAATCGCGCTGTGGGGTGACACGCGCTGGTCGATCGGGAACGCATTCACCGTCGACATCGGGCTGCGAGCCCAGCTGGGTGACTCGGCTCCCAACGCCGCGGCCGTCACACTCTCGCCTCGCCTGGCTGCCCGCTATGTGATCGCCGCCGGGCGGGCCACGGCCTCGGTCGGGTACGGACGGTCCTACCAGTACGCCCAGGCGGTCGCGCCCGCCGGACCGGACATCGGTCCGGACCTGCACCTGACCGACGTGTGGCTGCTGGCTGGAGGCGCGGTGCCCGCCCTGCGATCCGATGTCTTCACGCTCGGGATCGAGGGATGGCTCTCGGGTGCGTGGTTGGGAAGCATCAACCTGTACCAGCGGTCTGCGGTGGGGATGACGGTACCGGATCCCACGCCCGGCCTGTACACGAACATGCGGCCCGTCTTCGTGTCTGGCCGGAACACAGCGTGGGGTGTGGAGTTGTCGGCCCGCAAGCTGGTGGGCCGATGGACGGCATCGGTTGGCTACACCTACGGGTTCTCCACGATCGAGGCCGAAGGACTGGTCTATTCGTCACCCGCCGATCGGCGAGGAGTCCTCGACGGGACGGTCTTGCACGGCGTCAGCCAATCGTTGCGGGTGGGGGGTGCGCTCTCGGTGGCGAGCGGCCAGCCCTTCACTCGCTTCGTCATCCAAACGCTCCCGTGCGACACGATCGCCGGTCCGTGTCCACCGCCCGCGGGCGCCCTGACCATCGAGCAGCCCAATGCGGAACGGGTTCCGACCTACGCAACCGCGAGCCTTTTGGCCGACTGGCACCAGGCATTTCGCGGCTGGGAGTTAAGAGTGTACCTCCAGATGCGCAACGTGCTGAACCGCCGCAACGCGGTCACCTATGCAGGCTCGCTGGGAGGTTGCGAGCAACCGCCCTCCGGTCTCGTGGCGATCAAGCGCCCCGACGGGATCTGCGATCTGTTCGACAGAGGTTTGCCGTTGTTACCGCTCGCAGGGGTGACCGTCGCCTTCTGACCGCGAACTCGTGCTCGCCGCGTTGCACGAGCACCGCGCGCCCCTGTTTCGCTACGTGGCGAGGCTCACCGGCGACGCGGACGTGGCGGAAGAGGTCGTGCAAGAGACGTTCGCCCGGCTGGTCACTCGGTCGCCCCAGCGCCTGGTCGATCTGCGGCCGTGGCTGTTCACGGTCGCGACGCGCTTGGTCAGGGATGAGGGTCGGCGCTCTCGGCGGCGCTTGCGACTGCTCGGGGCGCGGCCCCAGCGCCAACCGCTGGGCGACCCGCCGGACGACCCGGCGAGTAGCGCCGTGCGGGCCGACCTGCGCGCGAAGGTGCGGGCGGCGCTCGCCGGATTGCCGCAGCGGGACCGGACGGTGCTGCTGTTGCGAGAATCGGGGTTCTCGCACCGGGAGATCGCGGAGGCGGTCGGAACGACCACGAAGTCGGTGGGGACAATGATCGCGCGGGCGCTGGACAGGCTCGCCCGAGAGCTCGCGCTGGACGCGGAGGACGTATGACGGCTCACCTGCAAGACGCTACGCTCGTGCGGCAGCTCGACGGAGCACTCGAGGACGACGAGATCGCGATCGTCCCGCTGCACCTCGCATCCTGCGGCGCGTGCGCCGAGCGGCTCGCCACACTGGGCCGGCGGTTTGAGCGGCTCGGCGAACTGCTGGCCGCAACCGACGTCCCGGTGCCGACCACGGCGCTGCGCGCCCCACGGCGGTTTGTGCCCCAACGGGCAGGCGCGGCCGCGGCCGTCGTGCTGGCGTTCGCGACCGGCGTGGTGGCGGTCCGGCCGGCCCGAGCCTGGATCGTCGAGCGATCCGTCGAGCTGTGGACGCTCGTGACCGGTGGCGCCGAGGCTGCCCCCGCCGTGGACGAGGGGCCGGCCGCCCCCACGGCCACGGCTGCCGCGGTGTCGTTCACGCCCTCCGGTCAGCAGTTCCTCATCCGCGTTACAGGGTATCAGCTGGCCGGAACGGTCACGGTGGAAACGGCCGCGGTATCCGAAGTGACGGCGGAGGTGCGGGGCGGTGGCGAGACCGAGGATATCGTGGTGCTGCCGGACGGACTGCGGATCGTCAATGCCGGCCAGTCGACTGCTGATTACCACGTCTTGGTGCCCGCGACGCTCCGCGAGATCACCGTCGAGGTTGCGGGCCGCGTGGCAGCCAGGTTGGAGCCAAGCGGGGCCCTGTCGACCTGGACGGTATTGTTGCGAGCGAACCGCGCGGGCTAGATCACGTCAGACACCGGATCGTTGGCGCGTGGTATGTGAGAAGCAACTCATGCACTGGTGGGCCGAGACGGAGGGACATATGCGAGTCAAGACCTTGGCGGGATGGAACCTCGCGGCGCTGGTAGCCTTGGCGCTGGCGGCGGGGTGTGACTCCGGACCCGAGGGGCCGGAGTTCGCGGGTACGCGCGTATTGCTCACGGATGCGCCGTTCCCGTTCGATGAGGTCTCCCGCGTGGATGTGTACATCGTGAGCGTGGACGCGGCGGAAACTGCGGATACGACGGGCGGAGGGGGACCGTGGACCAACATCGTCACGCCGCGCCAGCGTTTCAACCTGCTCGACCTGCAGCGGGGCACGACGGCAATCGTGGGCGAGGGCGACCTCCCGGCCGGGCATTACCAAGCGGTGCGGGTGGTGATCGACACCGACTCGTCGTCGGTCTCGTACCGAGGCGGCGGTCTCGCCGAGGTTCATTGGCCGGTGGCCGGGGAACTGGCACTTCACGCGCTGGTGGAGGAGCCCGTTGCGGTTCCAGAGAGTGGCAGCGAGATCGTCATCGACTTCGACGTCGGCAGGAGCTTCTGGGTGAACGAGTGGCAGGCCGACTCGATCGGGCCGCCCGGCTGGGGGCCGGACTTCTTCTTCGTTCCGTGGATCCGGGCGGTAAACGAGGCGGCGACCGGCGGCATCGTCGGACGGTTGCTGGGAGACGCCGACGGAGACGGCACGCCGGAACCCATCGAGAACGCCACCGTGAGCGTGCTGCGGGGCGACGTACTGGCCGGACCGCTCACGTGGTGGACGGTGGCGACCGGTGCCACGGACGCGAACGGTGATTTCAAGATCGACTTCCTACTACCCGGCAGCTACATCGTGCGCGCTACGCCGCCGCGTGCCGTGCCACTGGGCGCGGCCACGGTGACCGGTGTCGCGGTCACCGTCGGCAGGGACGCCAGCGTTCCCTTGGTGCTCGCCAGCGCCGAGGCCGCCTCGGTGGAGATCGTGGGCCCGAGTCAGGTCGAGGTCGGGCATGAGATCGCGTTGCGCGCGGTGGTGCTCGACGCGAACGGTGATACCCTCACGGGACAGCCGATCTCTTGGCTGTATGGGCCGCGGGACGTGGCCGACATCCACGATCAGGGCGGCGGCATACCGACGGGGGAATTCGCCCTGGTCAAGGGTCTCATGGCCGGGGTGGTCTCGATCCTCGCGTCCAGCTTTGACCTGTTCGATTCGACGTCGGTTACGGTGGTGGATCCCAATGCGCCGCCCGTGCATACGGTGGAGCTCACGCCGGCGGCTGTGACGCTCAACGTATACGACAGCCTGATGATAGCGGTCACGCTCAAGGACGAGCAGGGGAACGTACTCGGGCCGCGCGCCGTGGGGTGGGCGGTGAGCGACACCGCGGTCGTGCAACTCATCTTCACATCGCCGAGTCACGCGAGCGTAGCCGCGGTGGCTCCGGGGACGGCCAGCGTTACCGCCACCAGCGAAGGCAAGAGCGGCACGGCAACGGTGACGGTGAACAACTAGGAAGCGGACCCGCGGTCCAGCTAGCGGTGTCGCACACACCGCAGAAGGGCGTCAAGATAAGTCAGGAAACGCTGATTTCTGTCTCATTCGGGCCGATGAGGCAGGAATCTGTTGCTCTCGCTTGGCAGAGAAGGCCTTGTAGGTGTTATGTGGAAGCGCGGTGCCGCCTTCGACGGTACCGCTGTCAGTTCCACCGGCATCACGGGGGCGTTCTCGCACGGATCGACACAGCCGCCGTCCAGATCTCGAAGGCTCCGTCACGTGCATCCGGCCACAGTACGTGGAAGCGCCCATCTGCGCCAGCGGCGAAGCCAAAATAGTCACCCCCGGTTGGCCATCGTCGGACCGGGAACTCACCCGCGCGAGAGGCGTCAGGGCAGGAGAGGTCCGTCGCAACCCGAACGGCGGGACCGAAGGTCAGCCCACCATCAAGCGATGCAGCAAAATAGGGGGCGTAACATCGTCCGGACGGATCGTCCCGCCGGTCCATCCAAGCGACGCCAAGAACTCCCTGGCCGTTCACGGCAACCTGGGGCTCGGACCGCGAACCGGCCTCTGACGCTGGTGGCTCTATCGGCGTTGCGGCGGACCACACCTCACCATGATCGGTCGAATACATCAGCAGAACCGCCCGTTGCTCATCCGCTTCACAGACATGGTAGAGCCGGTCCTGGAAGGGGCCGCTCGACGTATCCGCCGCTAAGAAAGTCGGGCGATACCAGCACTCCTCCGTGACGAGCAACGGAATTGAGAAGGACACGCCTTGATCCGAGGAGACCATGGCCCAGGTGCGGCGGCCCTGGAGCGCGCCGGCACGAGACCTGAATCCCCCCTCGGGCACGGGGCGTTGGAAGTCGTAGTAAGTGATCAGGAGGGTACCGTCAGAGAGTACGGCCAGCCCGTCTGAGTTCAGGTTTAGGTTGCTCGGCAACACGCGAGGCAGGATGTCCACGTAAACCTGTCCTGGTCGTACGCGCCCCACAAACAAGGAGAACCGCATCCTCCCCGCTCCAGGACGCCATACTTGGCTTGACAGCACGTAGATCGTGCCGTCTGGGGCGGCGAGGGACCGCGGACCGTCATGCAGCCCGCCGAGCCCTTGCGGAACGTCGTGCCAGGTGTGCCCGGCGTCCCGAGAGAAGAATGCTAGGAGGTTGTTGGTCGAGTCCGGCAGACTAGGGTGGGTGCCGAGCGCCGTCAACACAGCGGTTCCCTGATTCGTTAGGGAGACCCAAGGGTCGCCGC
Organism: Gemmatimonadota bacterium; assembly: GCA_039586365.1. GTDB lineage: Bacteria > Gemmatimonadota > Gemmatimonadetes > Gemmatimonadales > GWC2-71-9. The sequence goes on from JBDHKN010000090.1 coordinate 8,721, forward strand.
ACCCCACACTGACGAGGTCGCTGCGCGCCCAATTGCGTCCACCATCGGATGATCGGAACGTAGCGCAATGTTCCTCGGCCGAGGCCGGATCCGAGGCGAGGTGGACCCAGCCGACGGCCAACAAGTTGTTCGGATCGGATGGGTGCGTTGCGAGGTGTGGCTCGAGCATGACCTGTCCGTCCGGCTGACGGGCAACCAAGACGTTCTCACTAACGTCGTACGCCAACTCCTGGGCCGAGGCATCACACGGAGGAACTGCGACTACCGTAGTAACGAGCGCTACTTGCCAGAGAGTTGCTGACGATCTCACGGTGGCCTCCACGTCTTGGGTTGCTCAGCACTGTTGTGACGGTCGGGGACGGGGCTTTCCCTGTATCAGCAGGTTGGTCGAGTCTGCCTGGATGGCCAGCCTACCCAGAAGCGCGATCCACGATCCGGTTCGAAGGTCACACGCAGGTCTTACTCTCGCAATCCGAGATCAGGAGCCAGACGTGTCCCGGCGTTCAAGAGGCACGACGGATACGAGACGGCCTCGAGGGCTTCCACATAGCTATTGATGGACAGACCTGCCTATCCCGATATGAGCCTTCCTTGCAGCATATCCCGCTGCCCCACGTGGGACGTAAAGCTGCCGCCTAGTTTTGACTGTGGCTAGGGGTTCTCCGGTAGTCGACTACGTCTTCCGGGAATTGATTTGCGATGTTCTTTTGCATACGCTACACCATGCGTACACGCTACCCGCTGGACCCACCACCGAAGGTCACCCGCCGTGAAGTGCACATATGGCTGTCCAACATCGAGAGCGAGATAGGTGACATCCTGCGTGCACCGGCAGACAAACTTCACGCCCGCCTGGTGGCTCTCCAGAGATGCGTTGGCCGGTGGCGTGACAGGCTGGGTGTTAAGCGGTAGCCTCACGGGGCCGAACTGAGCCCTTATTGGCCCATCCACGCTAGCAGCTCGGAGTCGAAGAGTTCGGCCTCTTCGTATTGCGGAGTATGACCGCTCTCTTCGAACACCTGCACGGTGAGGTCCCGGAACATTGGCCGAACCGGTTCCCAACTGGATGGCGGTGCAATCAAGAAGTCGTAGCGTCCGAGTGCCAAGAACACCGGGCGGTCGAATGTGTCCAGGCCCTCGGTGATATCGATCTCGGCGAAGATCCTTCCCCACACGTGGCCGATCATGTCCATGTTCACTGAAACGCCTTCCCATAGCGGGGTGGAGTCGAAGTCCGGATCATACCAGATCTTCGGGGCGTCACGGATATAGCCCTTGATGAATGCCTCACCGGGAGGCAGCTGTGCCAATTCTTCATCAGGCAGAGCGGCCACACGTTCATCCCAGACGGCTTTGCGTTCCGCGGACGCAAAATCCTCCCAGTATTGCTGCATCGCCTGCGTGTTCTCCGGCCCGAGGTCCGGCGCAATGCCGATCATGATGACGTGCGAGACGCTCGTTCGGTATTTCTTACCATACTCGAGCGCCATAAAAGCGTGGCCGGAGTGGCCAATCACTGCTACGCGACCCAATCCCAGCTCCTGCCTCAGCCGCTCCACATCGTCCAGCAATGTGTCGAGCGCGAAGGCGGAATTGTCCACTGGTCCAGGTGATGGGGCGAAGCCTCGATGATCCATGAACACCATGCGCAGGTGCGAACGCAAGTTTTCGGAGAACGCGCGCGGATAGTATAGGGAGCTGCCGATGACTATGGCCGGCGTGCCATTACCCTCAATGCGATAGGCAAGGTCGAAAGCCCCCGCTGCAATGGTGCCGGTCTGCACCTCCGCCACCTGCTCCTGCTCCGACTGTGAGCAAGCCCCAACGACGCACGTCAACACAAGCAATGAGAATCCGTACAGCAATTGACGGCTGTGCATCATGGTTCCACAGCCTCCCTTCGACATGAGTTCATGCGGTGAATCATGACAACTGGGCGCGAACGCTCGGAGGTCGACAGCGCAAAGATGTACATCGGTACTAGCTACTGCAACGTGGTGCGTCGCAGTGCTGGAAGGCCCCGAGCGCCGCGAGACACTCGGGGCTCCGTGAGAGGAGTCCGCCCTACTGTGTTATCCCCTCGATCTGCCACACCTCCACGAACGGCACGTCAAACTCTCCGCGCGTGAGCCCAGTCATGAACCATGCACCCGATGTGTCCTGAGTGAACGCATGGCGATTGGGGGGAACTGGCAGTGGCGCAACACCGAGGTATCGCCCCTCACGGTCGAACACGTCCCACTCGTCCGCACCCGGGGGATGCTGGTCGAAGTAAAAGTTCGCGAACTCGCGCTCGCTCAACTCCCGGAGCGGGCGGATCCGTTGGACCAAGAGCGTCCCGGCCGGCCCGCAGACGAACCGAAGGTAGGCGGGGTAGGTGGACTCGAACCGGACCGCCGACTTGAACCATGCCGCGAACTGTGCCGCTTGATCCTCCTGCGCCAGCGCATCGACTCGCCTGAATAAGGCCGCCTCATCCTCTCCGGTGAGTGCCAGAGGCTCCCGGTCCAGTGTCGCGATCCGCTCGACGGCCCCATCCGCACGCTGCCACAGGAGACGGAATTCGTCACTGTGGCCCATCACGATCATCCCATCACATAGTTCGTATGCCGGCGCCCCGCGATAGTAGTGGTGCCGCCGGGTGTCGCCTTCCCCGGTGACGAAGGCTATGGTGGGAATGCGGGCCAAGGTGTCGAGGAACGCACCGTAGAAGTCTCGCCGAACGAGGAGGTCAAACCGGGTGTCCGCCGGCGCTGCATCGGCCGGGAGTGGCCGAAGGAGCGAGACAATCTGGCCCGTGGTCGCATCGTCGTCCCAGCTGTGGATCCAGTAGCCATTGCTCGGCACCGTCGAGAAGCCGCCGAGCCATGTTCCGTCTGGCGCAATGCGGCTGGCCTGTTGGTTGCGGGTATCCACAGCGAGAATCGTATCCCCCGGTCCGAGCAGCAGATCGATGAAGCCGCCAAACTCCCCAGGACCTGCGCCCTCCCTGCCGAGCGTAGACAGGTGCACCCCCGCGGGGGAGAAGAAACGCGCGTTGTGGTACTGTTCATCGCCCACCACCACGCGGCCGTCGGACAGGATGACGAGGCCCGTGAGACTTCCGAACATGTACGTCGAGTCCCCATCGGCGACGCCGATCCGCAGCCGTTTAGTGAACGTCCACCCGTCACCCTCGCCCCACATCGGCGTACCGTGATTCTCCACGAGCACGACACCGGCGCTGTCGCGCATGGTGCCGTCCCAACTCACTGTCGCGTCACGCCGGCCGCTACACACGGCCACGATGAGCGGGAGCAGCAAGATCGACATGCCGACAATGACGCGAACGATGAGGTATCGCTGGAAACGGTATCGAGCCATCGAGGACCTCCCGGGCTAGTCGGCCCGCACTACCTGGTCATGCCGTGTCCAGCAGTCTCGTCGTCGGGCGGCCGTCCTACTGTGGCGTCTAATACGGCGTCCTACTACGGCGTCTACTCAGACGGCGGGGCACACAAAAGGCCACCGGCGTACTGTCTCCATAGAACGGTGGCCTTGAGGGCAACACCATAGCTTGCAGCCAGGTACACGGGTCCGCAAGGTCAAGCCAAGCCTACAAAGACAGCGGACGCAAACGGCCACGATAACGCGCTTGAGAGCGAAGACGGGGTAGGAGTAGGGTCGATGTCGGAAAGCCCATTAATGCCCAGGTTAAGCAAATTGAGCAGTACTACTGGTAGGACACCCAAGCAAACGGGGCCGGACTCGTGCCCGGCCCCGCAACACGAAGCCCCGAGCGCCATCACGAGACGCCCGGGGGGGGCTCATTCGGGTGACCGATGCATTTGCCACCCAGTGTGGGATGTCTCCACTGATCAGTGAGTGAACACGGAGAACCCGACCGTAGCAGCGATCCCGTTACTCGCGGCGAAGTCGTCGTTCTCAAATGAGTGCACAAAGCTTCCATCGAGGCGGATGGCTATCTGGTCTGCAACTGGCATCTTCACGCCAAAGCCACCTCCCGCGCCGAATTGTGACGCACTCTCTCCCCCACCTGTGATGAAGTTCAGGCCGGCCTGGGGCCGGAAATATGCCTGTGCTGTGCTGCGATCCGGGGTGAAGTGGAACAACCCGGATAGCGACAAGGAGATTGTGGCGATTGCCTCAGAGCCCTCTAACTTGAGGATGTTTATGGCTGTACTGGGTTCGATCGACACGTTGTTAGATACCATGAACCCGACCCGGAGACTTTGGATTGGTACCGAGAACGTTGTCAAGGTGCGGCCGTTGAAGTTGAGCCCGAGCCCCCCGTCAACCCCCAGTTCGACAGGCCGACGCTGAGCTGCGAGCAAGATCGGTATCAACAGAGTGACCCCAGCTGACGCAATGGTCCTAGTACATGCACGCATTTTGTCCTCCTGTTGGAGCGTCACGAAATGAACCGGATGGTCCGGCAGCCTCGTCGTCGGGCGGGCGTCTTACAGGGCGTCTACAACGGCGTCCAGCTACGGCGTCTACTCAGGCGGCGGGGCACAAAAGGCCACCGGCGTACTGTCTCCATAGCAGGGTGGCCTTGAGGGCAGGTACTAGTATGAAGCGAGGTACATGGGTTGGCTAGGCTGGTAGAACCTCACTGTGTAGTATTGAAATAGAAATGTCCGGTTTGGTTGAAATAGAAATGTCCTCTTTCGGAGTTTGTTTGTTCCAGGTGGATCGGACGACTCTCTCCGGTCTGGATAGTGACTGCCGTAGCAGCCGTCATTGGTGTTGGCTGGCTGGTGGAGATCTCGCTGCGAGACGTCTTGGACGGTGTGACGGGACTGCTGCGACTAATGCGCTTCGACGTTGACAGACATGTGCCTATCGGGCTGGTTGTCGCGGTCGTCTTGGCTGTATTCGGGCTAGTGATCGCTTGGCCATCCGCATACCGCAAGCTCAGGCGCTGGAGCCGGGTCATGACTGTGCTCAAGTGGGTGAAGGCCTGGTCGGGCTGGCTGTTGGTACCGATCTTCCTGCTTCCACTCTGGGTTGCGCTGATCGTTCCGCTCCTGGCGGCTTACAGTCACTGGTGCCACGCGCGTTCGTTCCTGCGGGCAACCGCAGTACGTCATCACCATATGGATTGACCGGACGCTCGAGCAACACCGGGCCCGAGCTATTGCTGATGCCGCGTGCCCAACAGAGGCGCGTCGCACAGAACCGAGAGAGCTGGCGCGGCGGTGGAATCCGTGCTTCGTTGCTGATTGTGGATGAGAGTGGTGGCGAAGAACCTTGTGAGGCATGGCGCTGCCCTACATGCGGGTTCGTCGCACTGCATGTGGGGCCGACCGAACAACCCAGCGAGTGTCAAGCAGTGGTACGCGGCGTTGGAATGCCGAGCCACTAAAGGGCCTGGCCTAAAAGGCTCTCTGGACTCCGCTACACCACGAACAGCTATGCCCCCAAATAGCTTATTTGTCGCTCATTCGTTGCCGCAACTCCCCGAGCCAGTTCACCACCATGACCAACTCGGTGGCTGGCCCCCCTCTACTCCTCCCGCAACGACGACAATGGATCCACGGCCGCGGCTCGCCGGGCCGGGAGGAAGCACGCGGCCAAGGCCACCAAACAGATCAATCCCACAACGGCGGAGAGAGTGGTCGGATCGGTAGCGCTCACCTCGAAGAGTAGGCCCTCGAACACCCGACCCACGGCAACCGAGCCGATGAGTCCCAACCCGATTCCAAGTCCCACCAATTTCATTCCCTGTCTGATGACCATCATGAGTACGTCCGCGGGGGCTCCTCCAACGGCGATGCGCACGCCAATTTCCCTCGTCCGTTGGCTCACGGTGTAGGACATGACACCGAAGATGCCCACAGCCCCCAGCATCAGTGCGATGAGTCCGAACAGCCCGAGCAGAAGGAGCAGGACTCGGTCGGAGGTGAGGGATTCCGATACGAGGTCCTCCATGGTCGTTATGCTGTAGATGGGAAGCTCGGAGTCCAGCCTGGTCACGGCCTGGCGCACCGATTCCACCAGATCGAGGGGAGGCCCGGAAGCTCTCACAACCACTGCCATGGAGGAAGGGGGCCTGATCTGGGAGTGCGGCCGGTACAGCGTCGGGGGAGCCTCCGCTCGGATACCGAACTGGCGTGTGTTCCCCGCCACGCCAACGACGTCCCAGCTCTCATCGTCGGAGGCACCGAAGAACTTCACTCGGTTACCCACTGCGCTCTCGTTCGGGAACAACTGCTGGGCGAGCACCTCGTTCAGGATGACCACCGGCGGGGCGGTCGCGTCGTCAGTAGGCTCCAGTGCCCGACCGGTGAGAATGGGGATCTCCATGGTGCGGAAATATCCGTGGGTGACCAGCCGGTCCTCCGCGGGCCAGGCCTGGTCCTGTTCCGCTCCAGGTACCGTGAAGACGTGGGTATAACTACCTGTCAGCGGGAGCATACCCACTGCACCGGCGGACCGAACGCCTCTGTGGCGCTCCAGGGCATCGGTGAGGGTTTCGAAGAAAAAGGCCCTCTCTTCATCGGTCTGATACCGCGCCTCCGGGAGGGATATCTCCCCCGTCAGGAGGTTCTCCGACCGGAATCCGAGGTCAACCTGCAAGAGGCGAAGGAAACTGTTGAGAAGTAGGCCCGTACCCACCACAAGCATCAAGGAGAGAGCCACTTCGGCAACGACGAACGTCCCCCGGATCGGACCCCTGGCCACTCTCGTTCCCTCTTTCGTGCCGGCTCCGCTCAGCCGCGGTGTGCCGTTTCTCCGAGATTGGTGCACGGCGACGGCCAAGGTTGTCAGGACGCCGATTCCCGCCGAAATGACTAGGGTGAAAAGGAAGACCCTTCCGTCCATGGCGACGTCATCGGTCCGGGGCAGTTGGTTCCTGAAGAGTGCCAGCAGATGGTCGAGCGCCAGGTACGCCCCGGCCAGCCCCAGGGCCCCACCGCTGAGGCCGAGGAGTAGGTGCTCGATGAGGTTCTGTCTCAAGAGGCGATACCGGCTGGCTCCCAGAGCCGACCGAATGGCGGTCTCCCTCTCACTTCTATCCGCCCGGGCGAGAGTGAGATTGATGACGTTCGCACAGGCGATGAGCAGGACCAGAACCACAGAGCCCAGGAGGGCCAGAAGTGCGGTGCGGGCGCTTCCGATGACGGAGTCCAGGAGGGGAACCGCAGAGATGCCCCAACCGGCGTTCGTATCTGGATACGCGTCTTCCATCCTTGCCCAGATCGCACGCATTTCCTCTTGAGCCCTCTCCAGTTCCACGTCCGGCCTGATGCGGGCCAGGCCCGTCAAGAAATGCCGACCTCTGAGCGTAAGGTCCCGCTCAGAGAACTCTTGGGGCAGCCAGACCTCAGGATTGCCCGGGGCGAACCGGAATCCAGAAGGCAACACTCCCACGATGGTACGTGAGACACCGTCGAGTACCATCACCTTCCCGAGGATCGCCGGGTCCTCCCCGAACCGACGCTGCCATGCACCATGGCTGACGATCGCCACAGGGTCCGAACCGGCGACGTCCTCCTCGGAAATGAACGACCGGCCGATCGCCGGCTGAGCGCCGAGAAGCTCGAAGAAACCCGAAGACACGCGTATGGCAAACACCCGCTCCGGGGCGCTGCCCCCGGTCAGCGTAGCCGACGTCGGTCGGTAGGCGGCGACATCAACCAGAGCCGACGTCTCTTCCCTGAGGTCCAGGAAGTTGGGCGGGGACAATCCCATGTTGCGATTATTGCTATTCCGGTCCACCTCACGAACTCTCATCAGGTGCTCGGCGTCCGGAAACGGGAGCGGTCTCAGGACGATCCCATTCACGACGCTGAAGATCGCCGTGTTCGCGCCGATACCCAGCGTAAGCGTGAGAAGCACGACCAAGGCGAAGCCTGGACTGTGACGGATGGCCCGGAAGGCGTAGCGAACGTCTTGGGCCAGTGGATCCATCAGCGTCTTCTGGGACCTCATCCCTCTTCCGGACAGCCCTTTTTCCAGAGCTTTCCGGACCGTCCTGTTCCGTGCCCGGAGCAGATACCCCAGCCGGAACGTGTCGGGGGCAAGGACCTGACCCCAGTACCAGACCCGCGCCCGGAGCTCACTCCATCCCTCCCGGAGCCGCTTCTGGTAGGCGTGGGCGAAGTCGTCGAGGATGTCTTCGGCACGGGGATTCGGGAGGATGGCGCGGAGGAGCCAGTCAGCTGTGAGAGGTGGGCGTGATCCGCTCATACCGGTTCCACCCCCTCCCACATGCGGAGGTGGGCCATGCGGGATGCCTTTAGGGCCTCCCAACCCTCAGGAGTCAGCTCGAAGAACCGCTTTCCCTTTCCACCCCTGGCAGGATCGTGGTCGGCCTTCCTCGACACGACGAGATTCTGATTCTCCAGTCTCACCAGGGTCACGTGCACGGTGCTCACCGACACCTCCCGCCCCGAGACGTTGAGAAGCTCGTCCTGGATCGCGTTGCCGAATGCCTGATCGCCGAGACGCGCCACGGCCAGCATCGTCAACTGCTGGAGGTCGCCCAAGTGGATGCGTTTGTCTTTCATCTCGTCCCGCTCACGTGGATTCGAGGAAGCTCGCACACCGCAATATGACATTGTCACATTGTGTTCGCAAGGGAGAAGGAACTGGAGACCTCAGCTCGTTCGGAACCTGCTGGGCACAGTAGTCGGAGGCGGGAAAGGCTTCTTTCGGAGGGACCCGTGAGCAAACTGCTCTCCACCTATGTCCACGTTGGATTGAGTCTCTTCTCCCTCGTGCCGCGAGTGGAGTGTGCCTGGGAGGCCATGTAAAACGACAGGTGGGGGACATCAGCCTCCTGAAACCTATTATTAATACTAACGTAGTAAAAATCATATTAGCAGTAATCATCCGTGATCGACGTGGAGAGCCGATGACCGAGCTGCGCCTACGGGAGTTTGAGGAGCTGGTCCTGCTGAGTGTGCGGATGGAGGGGGATGACGCCTGTGGAGTGACGATCCAGCAGGTGCTCGACCAACAGGCCGGAAGGGCCGTGTCGCTCGGCGCCATCTACACGGCGCTGGACCGCCTGGCCCGGAAGGGATTGGTGGAGTCGTGGTTGGGTGAGCCCACTCCCGTGCGAGGGGGCCGCCGTAAACGGCACTACAGGATTACTCCGGCAGGCCTGGAGCTACTCACCGAGGTGCGGCGGACACGCGAGCGGATGTGGCGGAAAGCCGGCCTGAGTGATGTGAAGCAGGAGGCCACGGGATGAAAGCTCCCCTGCGGTTGGCCAGGGCGCTGATCCGCTGGCTCACCTCGAGGGCGCGGCGCAGCGAAGTCGAAGGTGATCTGCTGGAGGCATACGCTGCTTGGCTGCGATCGAAGGGCACTGTGTCCGCGCGGCTCCGCTTGTGGCGTGAAGTGCTGTTGATCCCCGTGTGGCGTGTCATTGGCACGGTGCGAGCGCACCGTGACGGGAGCCCGCGTGC